>CAYTOA010000041.1:0-34959 GCA_964439265.1 uncultured Chitinophagaceae bacterium | reverse complement strand
CGTCGGCACCGGAATGGAGAACCACAGCAAGTACAACGAAATAATCTATACTCATCAGAACGATTCGTTGTTTCTGAATCTTTTTGTCGCTTCAGAGTTGAATTGGAAAGGCAAGGGAGTGAGACTAAGACAGGAAACAATTTTCCCGGACGAAGAGCGCTCCCGATTGCTTGTCGCGGAAGGGTCTGCCGAATTCACAATGATGATCCGCTCTCCATTCTGGGTTACGGATGGTGCCATGAAAGTTATTGTGAACGGCAAGCCGTTATCAATATCAGCAAAGCCATCTTCATACATCGCGGTCAAACGCCTCTGGTCGAAAGGGGATGTTGTTGAAATTATTCTCCCAATGCACACGAGGTTGGAACAGTTGCCAAACGTGCCCGATTATGTTGCCTTTATGCACGGGCCGATTCTCCTTGCGGCAAAGACGGGGACCGAGGATCTGGCTGGTCTTCTGGCCGATGACGGCCGCTGGGGACAGACTGCGAGCGGGCGAAAGCTTCCTGTTGACAAAGCACCGATCATCGTTGAGAATGATCTTACCGGGATGACAGAGAAATTAGTTCCGGTGAAAAATATTCCTCTCGCGTTTACGGTTCCTGACCTGAAGATGATGAATCCCATGAATGTTGTGCTGGAACCGTTCTTTAGAATCCATGATGCCAGATACATGATGTATTGGATGGCAATGTCCGAGACTCAATACCGATCGTATCTCGATTCCCTCGCGGCCGTGGAAAAAGAAAAACTTGCGTTGCAGCAACGGACGGTAGATTACGTTGCAACGGGTGAGCAGCAGCCCGAAGCCGATCATGGACTGCAAAGTTTACATTCAAACTCTGGTACGAATGAGGATGAATACTGGCGGGATGCCAGCGACAGCGGTTTCTTCAGTTATGTGCTTGCCACAAAAGGTGAAACCGATTTATCGTTGATGGTGCGCTATTGGGGGTTTGAGTGGGGTGGGAGGAATTTCGATATCTATGTCGACGATGTAAAACTGGTAACGGTAAATAATACGGACAAACGGTATCATGCGAAGTTTCAGGATGTCGAGTACACGATTCCAGCCCCAATGATCAAAGGCAAAGATCATGTCAGGGTGAAATTTCAAGCCCTGCCCCGCAACACTGCTGGTGCAGTTTATAATGTCCGCCTAACCAGATCAGTAACCTCTAAATGAAAACATGAAAACAGTCATTTTGACGGCGATTGTTATTTCGCTTGTAGCTTCAATTGATGCTCTTGCTCAGAAAACACATTCCGATAACGGCGATGGAACGTACACAAATCCCGTAATAGCCGCTGATTTCCCGGATCCCGATGTGATTTTGGTTGATTCCACCTACTGCATGGTGAATACGACAATGTTCACGTTTCCGGGCGTTCCGGTCCTCAAGTCCTATGATCTGGTCAATTGGCAATACTGCTGCAACGCCGTTCAGCGGTTTGATTACAGTCCATGCTACGATCTGGATGGCTGCAATCGGTATGGCCATGGGCAGTGGGCGACAAGTCTGAAATACCACAACGGCAAATACTATTTGTTATTCATCACCCTTCAGGAAGGGGGATTTCTCTGCACGGCAGACAAGCCCGAAGGGCCGTGGCAGATCAGGAAGGTGCCGAAAGGATTCTATGATCCCGGACTTTTCTTTGATGATGATGGACGAATCTATGTGGCGCATGGATATAGCAGCATCAACGTAACAGAGCTGGACACCAACTTCGCCCCCAAAGGAAATGATTCCTTGGTCTATACGGGCAACATCCGCCGCGGACTTGAGGGGACTCACGTCTATAAGATCAACGGCTATTACTATATGTACAGCACCTATGGCGGTCTCGATGGAATTCAGGTTGCGCTCCGCTCGAAAAATATCTACGGACCGTATGAACAGAAAGTGGTCATGAGAGATACGACGCCTGGGCCGAATTTTGGCATACATCAAGGGGCGCTCATGAAAACGGTGACGGGAGAATGGTGGACGATGCTCTTTGTCGACAGCGGCCCGTTCGGACGCTTCCCGTCGCTCCAGCCGGTAACCTGGGTGGATGGATGGCCAATGGTCGGTGTCGACGGGAAGGCCGTCGCCACTTATCGAAAGCCAAATGTAGGAAGGGTGTATCCCGCTACCACATTGCCGACATCCGACGAGTTCGATGATGCTGAATTAGGTCTGCAGTGGGGATGGGACCATAATCCCGATCCGGCAGCCTGGTCATTGACAGAGCGTCCGGGGTATCTAAGACTCAGGACCGTTAGTGTTGTCGACAGCCTGCCGAAAGCCCGCAATACATTAACGCAGAGGATGGTTGCATATTATTCTGATACGCTCGTCTCCATCGCTACCACCAAAATGGATATCAGTCATATAAAAGAAGGAGACGTTGCGGGACTAGCGGTTTTTCAGGATCCGTACGCTTTTGTGGGAATGAGAAAAGCGAACGGAAAGGTTTATGTGATCATGGTGAATAACGGCAAAACAATCGATTCCTCAGTGGTAAAAGAACAAACAATCTATGTGCGCGCATCCGCGATTTATGGTTCCGGCGCTGCACACTATTTCGATGGAAAAGGAGCGACCGGCACAGGTACTGCGTCATTCTTGTATAGCCTGGACGATCGCTCATTCAAAACAATCGGGAATGAACTTCATATGAGGTTCAATCTTAGAATCTTTACAGGAAACAAGTTCTGCCTGTTTAACTACGCAACCTCGGAAACCGGCGGGTACGTCGATTTCGAATGGTTCAGAACAGAAGCGGGTTCACGTACTTCTGCCGTTTCCAATAAATAATCTAGTGTTTTTGAACCGCCAAGGACGCAAAGGCCATTATCGCTATTTTTTCCAAACCTTCTTCGCGTCCTTGGCGGTGAACTTCAAGATTCCTTTTGGGAAAGTGCACTGGAAAACGAGCAAGAGGTGTGGCAAATACGAAAATGGTGAGACTTGCCGGCAGGAGTCTGACGCGTACGTTTGCCGGGAAGCTTACTCACCGTTATCCGAGAATTCACGCCGGGTGTGGAAGAATAAAATCATCGACAAAAGACAGACTGCTCATTTCATAACAACACAAATGGAGATTGCTATGAGGAAGTTCCTTCTTTTCTTATTGTTTGCTTTGCCTCTTCCGTTGTCCGCTCAGACGGCAAAAATCAAAATCGATGTTGATAGATCAATCGGACAGATCGATCCGAAGATCTACGGCGTTTTTATGGAGCCTATCCATTTCAACGGGAGGAGGATGGGATTGCCGGACACAGTGGACTTCAACACGATGTATGGTAACCTCTACGATCCCTCCTCACCGCTCGCAGATGAAAACGGCTTCCGGAAAGACTATATCGCTGCGGGGAAAGAACTGCAGATTACCAACATGCGATGGCCGGGGGGCAATTATGTCATGGCATACAACTGGCAGGATGGCATCGGACCGAAGAGTCAACGTCCTGTTCGCATCAACCTTGCATGGGGAGGCGTTGACAATAATCATGTGGGAACGGACGAATGGATTGCGTTAAACAAATCCATCGGGAGCGAGAATATTGTCTGCGTCAATCTCGGCCTTGCCACGGTCAACGATGCCTGCGGTTGGGTTGAGTACTGCAATTATCCGAAGGGCACATACTATTCCGATTTGCGAGCGAAGTATGGCCATGAGAAGCCGTACAACGTGCAACTCTGGGACCTCGGCAACGAAGTTGACGGCGCGCCATGGGAACTGGGTCATAAAGAAGCTGACGACTACGTCAAGATCGCGCGAGAGGCTGCCAAGGCGATGAGGTCAGTGGACCACAACATCAAATTCGTAGCGTCCGGATCATCGTACTTCGAGAGCACGGGTCAGTGGGTCGAGTGGAACCGTAAAGTTCTGACAGGGCTTGGGGATATGATTGACTACCTTTCAATCCACCGCTACTGGGATAATTCACCCAACTACTATGAATTTATGGGGGGGAGTGCAATGGATTTTGAAGAGAAGATCACGACAACGGCTGCAGAAATCGAAGCCGTCAGAACAATGAAAGACTTCCGCAATCCAATTTATATTTCAGTTGACGAATGGGGGACGTTCGGAAGGAATTTCTTGTCAGTCCTGCCGATCGCAGAGTGCCTCAACTCCTTCATTCGTCATGCCGATGTTGTAAAAATGGGCAACTTCACAATGTTTACAGGCCTGCTTGCGAGCGACAGAGAAAAGGGAACGTATAAGGCGCCGCTGTTTGAAACCTTCAAACTTTTCTCAACTAACTGCCGCGGCAACTCCATCGATACATACGTTGAATGCGATACCTTCAGTACCGCCAAATACAAAGGGATTCCTTTCCTGGATGTCACATCGGTATATTCGAAAGAGATAAAAACAGTTTATATCAATGTTGTGAACAGACACAAGGATAAAGCCATTGCCGCCGAGATCACCAATAGCGCAGGCGCGTTTGCAGGAAAAGCAGAGGCGAGCCTCATGAACGCTGCTTCACTCGAGGAGCCATTTGCGTTCGACAAGCAGGATCAATACAAGCCTGTGACGAAAGAAATCAAGACCGACGGGAATCGAATTTCTTATTCATTCCCGCCGCATTCGTTCACGCAAATTAAAGTGAAAATCGACTGATGAAAGGCAAGCATTCAGTTTCCGAGACAACCAGGCGATGTGGCCAATGCAATTGATCGATTTATACCGTGCATCTCGCGTGAATGCGGCCGGGCAATTCTTTCGGATACAGCGGCTATTTCAAGTAACAAGGCTGCCGTCAAGACTGAATTGAATCCTGCAAACAACAACTGATATTCCAACGTACATAAGACTCAGGGAGTTTCCATGTCGAATAAAATTCATCTATTCTTGATTTTCTTCATCCTTTCTTTTTATACCAGCGCTTTTTGCTCTGACCAGTATACGGTAAAAAGCCCCGACACAAGAATTTCGGTTGCCGTGTGGCTTACTCTGAACGGTGAACCCGCATATTCCGTCGTTCATTCCGGGTCGACGATCTTGAAACAATCGAAATTGGGAATTGTCCGCAGCGATGGAAATTTTTTCTCCGATCTCTCGCTCGACTCAGTTTCGGACGTACAATCTGTTTCCGACAACTACACACTGTTACACGGGAAGAGATTGAGGTGTACCTACTTCGGCAACAAGCGGGTGTTCTATCTCAGGAATGCTGCCGGGCAAAAGATAGAAATCGCTTTTCAAGTATCGAACGACGGGGTCGCATTCAGATATCATTTTTCCGGGAAAACTGATTCGACGGTGAAAGTCTTCAAAGAAGAAACATCGTTTCACTTCGATCTCTCAACGAAGGCCTTTCTGCAGCCGTGTGACGACGCGCGAACAGGATGGAGCTATTCTGCGCCGTCGTACGAGAATTATTACCAAATGGACATTCCAGCCGGCACCATCGCGCCCAATCAGGCCGGGTGGGTTATGCCGGCACTGTTTCATGTCGGCAAGTACTGGATGAGTATTACGGAAACCGCTCTGGACACTAATTACTGCGGATCGCGATTAAGCCAGTTCTCTCCCGACGGTGAGTATGCCATACAATTTCCGGAACCGCAGGAGAGCAAATCGGGGGGTCCGGTCCTGCCCGAATCGAGACTGCCGTGGTACACGCCGTGGCGCATCATCGCCGTTACCGATAACCTCGCCGGCCTGGTTGAGTCGACGATCGAGACGGACCTGGCCGCCCCCGCGCAATACGACGTTTCGTCGTGGCTTCAGCCCGGAGTTTCGTCGTGGAGCTGGGTTATTCTCAAAGACACAGCGACGGAATATCGAACACAGCGCCGGTTCATCGATTTTGCGGCTTCGATGCATTGGAAATATTGCCTGATCGATGCGTTGTGGGATACGCAAATCGGATACGATACAGTGAAGCAATTGGTGGATTACGCAAAAACAAAGGACGTCAAAATTCTATTATGGTATAATTCTGCGGGTGATTGGAATACGACGACACTCACCCCCCGCGACAAGCTGCTCACCGAAAAAACACGGCGCGCCGAGTTCCAGAAGTTGAAAGAGATGGGCGTCAGCGGTGTGAAGGTGGATTTTTTCGGCGGCGACGGACAATCGATGATCCACTACTACATCGACATTTTGAAGGATGCGGCACAATACTCTCTTGCCGTCAACTTCCACGGCGCAACATTTCCTCGAGGCTGGTCGAGAACCTATCCCAATTTAGTAAGCATGGAAGCAATACGAGGAGAGGAATATGTCACCTTTGGCCAGTACTTTGCCGATAACCAGCCTTCTCACTGTGCGGTTATTCCTTTTACGCGAAACCTTTTCGACCCGATGGACTTCACGCCCGTGAACTTTTCGGGCATCCCGAATGAAAAGCGAAGAACCACCGGGGGTTTTGAGATAGCGTTGTCTGTCATCTTTACTTCGGGGATCCAGCATATCGCCGAGACGCCGGCAGGCATGGCGGCCCAAAAAGATTTTGTTCAGAGATATATGAGTTCGCTCCCCGACAAGTGGGATGACGTCAAATTCATCGACGGGTATCCGGGGAAATATGTTGTCCTGGCGAGGAAGAGAGGAAATATGTGGTATATCGCCGGTATTAACGGCGAAAATTCGCCGCGCACGATAACCCTCGACGATTCTTTTATCACTACGACTTCAAGGGGGACGCTGATCGGCGATTCTGATGCTGAAAAGGATCTTGTCGAAAGAAAAGTAAGTCTTTCGAAACCAATGCAATTGCTATTACAACCGTACGGCGGATTTGTCATCAAAACAGTATCGCCCTGAAAACAGCGATGACGCCGTCGCTATTTATTCATTCACGCTCTATGAAAGGAAGAACCATGGTTCGTTCATTTTGTTTTTTCGTCGTAACGCTTTTCGCCGTGAGTATTGGATTAGCACAGGATATCAACGGAAAATGGAAAGGGCAAATGCAAAGCCCTAACGGTCCGATGGACCTGGTGTTCAATTTCAAAGCCAACGGAGACAGCTTATCGGGAACGGTTGAAAGTCCGATGGGGGAATTGCCGATTACCAATGGAAAAATCGACGGCAAGACATTCTCTTTCCAGGTAAATGCAGGTGAGATGACTATTAGCCATCAATGCACAGCTATGGGTGATTCCATAGCGATGAAAGTACCGGGAATGCAAGGGGGAGAGACCATGGAACTGATGCTGAAACGGGTGACAGAAGGAGAGAAGCAATCGAAATAATGACGATGACTCTGTGTAGAAAACGATGCAACCGGTGTATGGCAAACATCCTGTTCCTGGCATTGTTTCTAACACTTTCTGCGGCCTTTGCACAACAAAGCGATCGGATCGGTCTTGGAAGAGTGGAAAACGGGGAAACGGTTTTGTTTGTGCGCACTGCAGGAGGCGGGTGGGGAATCGAGATCTCCGGCGGCGCCTCTCCGCATTTGACCCAGAGGACTCCTGCGCACATTGAGGTCCTTCGTGCGGAAGGGGACATTCGCGAGCTTGCATCCGGCTACATGACGGTTCAGCAATCAGATTCCGGTATCTCTGCTCGCGCGGAAATTGCATACGGCGAGCATGTGGTTTTTCGTGTGGAGGACCGGTGGATTCTTAACGGAACGGTCTTGTCGATGCGGAGGAAGGTGGAAGTGAAGGGGAGCGCTCCGGAGGGATTCAACTCATCTATCGCGTTTACAGTCGATTCTTCAGTACGCTGGGTTGATGTGAATTGTTTAGCACCTGGCGCTTTGTATGGTGACCCTACGTACAATGGCGACCGCTCGCCCGGGGGCACGCTAAACTACGCGGCACGGCGATTCTTTATCCGCGAAGATATTCTCCCGGCTCCTCTGTTCGCACTCTCGTTCAGCAACGGCTCATCCGTGGCCATGCTCGATCCTTCACCGCGGGGTGCGTCGACGGTTGCCGAGACAAAGCTCTCGAGCGATGTGATGACCGATTCCAGATTTGAATTCGGTGCGCTCGGGGCGTGGCAGGTTGACGAGAAGCCGGTCGAGTTCGGATTCCAGTTTCCCGGCACGGCAGGCATGTACGCGTTCGGTCCCGACGCGCCGCAGCAGGCACGTATGATTCGGCGCTTCCATCCGATCTCCGAGGGAGTTGCTCACAACTACGAAGTGAGCTTTCGATTCGGACAGAACGAGTCGTTCCGAGAAGTCACCCGAAACACCTGGCGATGGGCATGGAGCACGTTGAAGCCCGCGGTCACCGTCATTGACGTTGAGCTGGTGCGTCGAGTGCTGACGGACCACCTGGCCTCTCAGGCCGCTGCCATTGACGGGCGCATGGCTATTCCTTTTGCAGTCGCTACATTCGACACGAGCCAGCGTCAGTGGAATTGGACGATGGCAGCTATGGGCTTTGTGAGCAAGAACATCGAGTGTGCCGACCAGTTGTTGCGCGAGGGCGATCGCGATAGTACCGATCGTGGGAAGAAGATGCGTCACATCGGCCTCGCCATTATCTCGTCCATGATCCAGGCACTTCCGACAGTTCCGCTTCAGGCGACCGGCTACGATCTTGCAACAGGAAAGCCGTGGACGGGTGAGCGACAGGAGTGGCTCGCTCCCTGGCTTCGAAATGCAACCGAAGACATGCGCGTGTTGACACAAGCATACCGTCGTGAGCGCACGCTCGGCCGCGAGCATCCGGAATGGTTCACATGGGTAAAGTCGTACGTTGACTGGTTAATCCTGCAGCAAAGGGAGGATGGATCATTTCCCCGCCGGTGGAAACCGGGTAGTTCCGAAGCGGCGGAGTCGACAGGAACCACGAGTTACTGTCCCGTTCCTCTGCTCGTCATGATGACCGAAGAGACCGGCGATCCCAGATACAAACAATCGGCCATTCGTGCGGCAGAATACGTCTGGGCTAATTTTGGAATACGAGGATTGTACGTCGGCGGCGCCAGCGACAATCCGAATATCACCGACAAGGAAGCCGGGATGCTGAGCATGGAAGCATTCGTGAGTCTGTATGAGTCGACGAAGGAATCCAAATGGCTGGATCGCACAAAAGCAGCAGCAGACTATACCGAAAGCTGGATCTGGATATGGAATCTGCCGATGCCGATCGATGCGGATAATGCGCACCTTCACTGGAAAATAGGCGTACCTACCGTCGGAGTTCAAGGAATAACTGCCCTTGTAGCCGGCGGTGTCGATGAGTACCTGGATTGGGCTGCGCCGTCATACGCAAAGTTATATCAATACACGAATGACCGGCATTACCTTGAGGTTGCGAAGGTGCTGCTTCACGACACCAAATCTATGGTCGCACTTCCGGGGCGCCAGTACGATATGAAGGGCATAGGATGGCAGCAGGAAGGATGGCGTATGGGTCCGGGCGGCCTCGGTCGCGGAGTCGGCGGTCACCGTTTCTGGCTGCCGTGGATTTCTGCCAATCATCTTCACAGCATCACAGGGTTGGATGAACTCGATCCGCTGCTCCGTCAAAAACTGGTCACGGGAAATTGAGGACGGATGTTAACGTCAATGCAGTTTTTTGATATCGGCCTTTGATGTGAAGCGGATCTTATTTCTTCACGGCGTTCTAAAATTCCAACGCGCCTTGTCGCTCTTGGGGTCGAACTTTGTTAGCGTGGGCGTACTGCCGCCCACCGCGGTCAGAGCTAGGAGTTCCTTGGAATTGGGGACAGTCTTAGGCATAATGCGGTAGGTGCCGTCAGTCAACTGGTCGATGCGCCACAATTGTTCAGGATTGCCGGTAAAGGCGGAATCCGCCACAACTTCGGCATCTGCGGTGGCAGTCAGTGCGCGGTCAGTTCCGTCGATCGTGATCTTGAAATAGGGGGAACCGGGATAGCCGCCAACGTCGGCGACAGGTGCTATCGTCCACTTCTGATGTGGGCGGAACATATAATCGCCCAGGCGAACGCCGATGTTGCCGGTCGGCCAGTTCTTTGAGTCCTCGGCGAAACTCTGGGGAGGAATCGGTTTCACCTGTTCAGTATCAACTTGTCTAAAGAAGCGCATGCCGCCAGCCATTCGGACGAAATCCACGGTGAGCTCCAGCGCATAGCCGCTTCGTTCAGACTGGATCTCATAAGTACCTTCTTTGAAGTTGTCGCCGGCGACTGGCCATCCGTCTCTCCAGAGCAGCGGGCGAATGCCCAGCACGCTGCGGCCGCCTTGATCCAGGTCGGCCTCGTAATGACAGGAGAATTTCTGAACGCCTTCGCCAAGGTCCAGCAGGCCGAAGTGGCCCGCTCCGGCAACGTGGCCACTGGCGCCCACAAAAAACTTACCGCCGCCTTTGAGCATGTCCCTGCCCATGTTGTCAAGGTAGGGGCCCGTTACTTTTTTAGAGCGGCCCACAACGATATTGTATGTGGAGTTGGCGCCGTCGCAGCATGTACCGTGAGTACCAAGCAGGTAGTACCACCCGTCGCGATACATCATCGCGGTGGCCTCACAGTCGATGGCAACGTTAAGAGCTTGGTTGTTGGGCATGCGCAATCCCGTCTTGGGATCGAGTTCGACGATCCGGATGAAGCCGAAGTAGGTCCCGTACGTCAGCCACAACCGGCCATCGGTAGGATCGAGAAGGAATGCCGGATCGATGGCATCGCAATCCTCAATGCCGTCAGACGAGGCAACGACTGTGTCGCCTTTAAATCCGAAGTCTGGGGATTGCGGGTCAAGCGTCTTGGTCCACATGACGTGGACATTGCTGGCGTGTCCGCCTGCCAGTCCGCCTCCTCCTTTGGCATAGGACACGTAGTAGCGATCCCCTATGTGGATGATGTCGGGGGCAACTCCGCCGCCGGGACGCACGGCTCCGCTGTGCCAGGTCCAACCGTCGTCGGAGATCAAGCCTCCGCCGCCGGTGCCGAAAGTGTAAAATTTGCCATCGCACAGCATCACGGTCGAGGGATCGTGGATGTAAGGTTTGCCGATCTGGGCTGACGCCGGACTAGACAACCAGAGAGAAAACAGCGCGCATACGACTGCTGTCATGATACGGGATTTCATAAATCCTCCAAGAACAAAACGATTGATACGAAAATTAGGATAACACATTAATTCCCGGCGTTGTCAAGGCTCAGAGTCAGATCCTTGATCGGTTCACCATTCTCATCAATGAAGCGGAGACAGAAATCACTTAAGCCGGGACCGTTGATAACGGCGCCGCGGATGACGTTCCGGCCCTTCTTGAGCGTGAGGCGTTTGGAAACGCAGTCGTCCATAACCATGCGCCGATCGCCGGAAAGGATCACAGCTTCTTCGCCGTTGAGCCACCACATCGATGCCGAATTGGAGCCGACGGCCATGCGAACATTCTTCATCTCCCGCGTGCTGTTGACGATGGTAACAGCCCAGAACAAGACGCCGTAGGTCTGCTTGTTCAGACCGTAGGCAAAGCGAAAGAGCTTGACGTTGAAATTAGCGGATTCCAAGGCATGCCATGTGAGCTCCTGACCGGCTACCGTTACCTTATCCCCGTCGTGTGGAACAGCGGTGAACTGGTTGGGAAAGTACTCGGTATTGAGGGCGTTTCGGACGTAGCTGTCGGTGAACACGGTGTTGCTGCGATTCGGTTTGTTAATCGGCTCGAGAAGGAGCCAGCGCTGAAGAAAGCCGTCGGTGTCCGGAGTTCTGGAAGCCGATGTGACCGGCGTGAAGTAAGGCGCGATGCTGCGGGCAGTATCGCCAATTGCTGCGCCGAGCGCGCCGCTGCCGGATGCGGCGGTGATGACTTGAAACGCGAACACAACCAGGACGACCGATATCAGCATCAGAAAGCTGCGGAACATGTTCATAGTAGACCTTCGCAGAATTTTCGATTCTTGTTGGCGAAACGAGAGCCAATTTTACTTCGTGAAATTAATTGTACACAATTCGTTCTGCATTATCAAATTTCTACCGGCTTCGTGTCAACAGCGGGCGAAGTGTTGGCTGCCATAGGTGGACGATGCCGCATCGTATGCATTAATTTTATTCTTTGCAGCACTTGAGGTGCGGAAATCACCCTTACCGAGGAATGATCCTTCTGAGGAAAATAATTTTTATTGCCGTAGCACTTGTGGGATTCAGCTCAATGCGAGCAATGACCGGTGCTATCCGTCTGGAGGCGATTTCAAAACACAGGATAAAGGCGGAAAGAAGAAAGAGAGAGAGAAATAAATCGGTCTATTTTTATTCATTGGGAAATATGCCAATCATCGATAAATGGAGGGGGGGGAAAGGAAGCAATCGAACAGTATCTTCAACGCCGGGCGTTCAACAAATTCTATGAGAGAAATCTCATGATGGCGGCTTCCTCTTTTTCCTGATTCCCCTCACATCCCCCGCCGTCAAGCGGTATCGTTACCGATACCGCTTGACCGTTGAAGGGGATAATCAATCTGCCAGCCGTGACAGCACTTGATACCGCGAAGTACTATTTGAGCAGCATGAGCTTCTTTGTTCCGGTGAAGCTCCCAGCATGAAGTTGGTAGAAATAGACTCCGCTGGAAAGGTTCTGAGCATTAAAAGTAACAGAATAATTACCGGGCTTCTGTTCAGTGTTGACCAACGTTTGAACAAGCCTCCCTAAGATATCGTATACTTTCAATGTAACCTGTGATGCTTGTGGAATACTATAGTGAATATTTGTTGTCGGATTAAAAGGGTTGGGGAAATTCTGCTCCAACGTAAAGTTGGTTGGAACCGTGGAGCCTATTTCTTCAACGCCCATTGGATTGGCTTGAATAAATTGCGACAGCCACAAGAGTGCCGGCCTTGCCGTTCCATCGGAACGAACCAGGTAGCACGTGGTCTGCCACGTTTGACCGTCAAGATATCCCCAGAGTGTAATACCCTTTACGCCGGGATGTCTCCACAAAACAGGGAATACTTTCTTATACAGCTGCAATTGTACATTGTCATCGGGAGTTCCGGTATTACCCACATTTCCCAAGTCCATTTCAGAGATGTAAACCGGCAGCCCCGTTGCGGCAAGTCTATCGAGATTGCTTTTCACAACAGTCGTATCGGCACTTTCCAGCTCAAAGCGGTGTCCCTGCACGCCGATTCCGTCTATCAATCCTTGTTGCTTCAGTAGATTGATGATCTGAATGTAGGAGGTTGTGGACGTATTGTCATTGATAATGCCATAGTCATTAATCAACAGTTTGGCGTTTGGCAAATATTTTCTCGCCATCTTGTAAGCGTTTATTACCCAGTCCCAGCCTGTTGCACCGTTGCCGCCCAGAGCATTTTTATAATTTGCGCGTGCGGGTGATCCGCCTCCATCAGGAGGATTGTGTCCGTTGAGGGCTTCATTGACCACATCGATCATATCGATATTTGGATATCTCTGCCCTACGTTCCGTATCCATATTTCGATGTATTTTGCCTGTGTTGCGGAATCAAGGCTGGAAATCCAGGACGGTTGCTGCTGTCCCCAGATGAGATTGTGATCTTTGAAAATTAGGCCATTGGTTTTTGCATAATTGTATTGGGCATCCAACTCGCTCCAATTCCATTGGGTTGTATCCTGCGAACCTGCGATCGTACCCCATTTGCCTGCATTTCCCGGTGTCAACTGAGTCCAATAAGCAGCAAAAATGTTATCGACTGCATCACCGTAAGCATTGCCCAGGAATTTACTTTGCCTCCTTGCCAATGCCGGACCCCTCCAAATGAACCCGGTATCAGTGGGTGCATTTTCAGTGATTTGCAGATTATCAATATAGATAGCGTTTCCAATATTACCCGCAAAGCTGCAAGAAATAGGTGCGCGGATAACTGTTTGATTATCGTTGATGGTAAACTGCATGGTATATTGCTGCCATGTAGTAGTGAGATTCGCCGGCCGTATAGATTTGTATTCAGTAAACGCATAATTACCCAATGTAAAATCAACCCGACCACCTGGCAGAGCTGATTTGGCCCATATAGAGTAATTATAGACGCCTGCGGGTTTAACCCGAAGACTATCTGCAACGGCCTGAATATCCCAAGGATTTGTTCCTAAAGCGTTAACAAGAATTTTTAATGCACGATGGCCTTCTTCAACCGTATCCTTTACAATGGAATAGACAGGCGGCGTGGTCACGGATGCACCCGTTTGTATGAACCAGCCTTTAACATCGTAGTTATTCACTGAACTGGCGGTATCCGAACTCTCAAATCCTCCGTTCGTTACAATTGGAATAGAATTTCCAACTCCCTTTCCTTTCACGGAAATTGAATCGGGTGACCCAGCCGCGTTGGTCGTCAGAACAATAAATCCCGATTGGCTGGAAGTATCAACCGGCGTAAATGTTACAGTAAGCTTCGAACTGTCTGAGGGTCCAATAGTCATGACCGAGGGTGAAAATGTGAACAAAGCATTGGTTGATGCAATTGACGTAACTCTCAGCGTGTCCGTTCCATGGTTATAGATCTTTACACTGTCTTTTTTAGCATTGCCGACAGTATCACTTCCGAAGTTGACAGAATTTTTTGAAGCCGCAAAAATAGCGCTCAGGTTTGCTGCCGGTTTTAATACAAGCGTGACATTATCGGCATACCAAATCGTTGTATCTCCGGTAGCACCGACATTGCCCGTACCTGCGCAGTTTATTCCGAACGCAACATAAATGGTATCATGCAAAGCGGTACTGTTCGTAATATTCACACCGATATTTTCCCAGGCTGTGGATCCGCCCTGGGCACGATTCCAATCGCCAACCTTAGCGCTCGCGACGTTGGCAAATGGACCTGTCGGCATAGTTTGATATGCTTCAACGACAATGTCCTTGTATGCGACATCTCCCTGCGCAAAGTAACCTTGAAAAGTTAAAGTGTCATAATCAGCCAGAGTTTTTCCAGCCGGTAAAATATATCGAAGAAAGGGGGCAGCGTTATAGTTGTGGACTATATTTTTGAGAACTTTATTCCCGCCTGCGACCGGATCGTTCGCTACCACGGCTTGATCGTCCGCAGTACTCCAGCCCATGTGACCTAACGAATCTCCGATGCTGTTGCTCTCAAAATTCCACGATAAATAACTTGTCAGCGGTTTCGCCACAAGTGTCACGCTATCGGCATACCAAATCGTTGTGTCGCCCGCAGCACCTACACTTCCTGTCCCGGCGCAGCTTATGCCAAAGGCAATATAGATGGTATCATGCAGACTGGCGCTGTTCGTAACATTGACAGTGATGTTTTCCCAGGCCGTCGAGCCCATTTGGGCGCGATTCCAGTCGCCGATTTTAGCCCCCGCATTGTTGGAGAACGGACCTGTCGGCATCGTCTGGTAGGCTTCAACAACGATGTCCTTATAGCCTACATCTCCCTGCGCGAAGTATCCTTTAAAAGTGAAGGAACTGAAGTCAGCCAGAGTTTTTCCGGCCGGCAGGATATACTGAAGAACAGGGGCCGCATTATAGTTGTGAATAGTATTCATTAGAACTTTGTTCCCGCCTGCGACCGGATCGTTCGCGACCACGGCTTGAGCGTCCGCCTGGCTCCAGCCAATGTGAGCAAGAGGAGCTCCAATGCTGTTGCTCTCAAAATTCCAGGACAAATAGCTTGCCACTGCTTTTGGTACAAGTGTAACATTGTCGGCATACCAGATAGTTGTATCTCCCGCGGCTCCGACGCTTCCCGTGCCTGCACAGCTTATCCCAAAGGCAATGTAAATAGTATCATGCAGGCTGGAACTGTTCGTAACATTGACTGTGATATTCTCCCAAGCCGTGGAACCCATTTGTGAGCGATTCCAATCGCCTATCTTGGCGGCCGCATTGTTAGAAAACGGACCTGTCGGCATCGTCTGGTAGGCTTCAACAAGGATGTCCTTATAGCCTACGTCTCCCTGCGCGAAGTATCCATTGAAGGTGAAGGAATTAAAATCGGCCAAAGTTTTTCCAGCCGGCAAAACATATTGAAGAAATGGGGCAGCATTATAGTTGTGAATGATACTTTTCAGAACCTTGTTCCCGCTTACAACCGGGTCATTCGCAACGACGGCTTGAGCGTCCGCAGCGTACCAGCCCAAGTGTGCTATAGAATCTCCAACGCTGTTGCTTTCAAAATTCCGCGATAAGACACTTTGTGCCTTAACCGCGCCAGTGGCAACAAAGAAGAAGACGATGGCGCAATACATCATCCCGTAGAACAGCTTTCTCATAACTCCTCCTAGATTAGTTAATTATGTATATCTGTAAGTAGAGAGCTAATATTTTACGAAACCAATTTTTTGATGCTGAGACGATTTCCGAGTGTTATCACTATGAACACTCTTGCAGATTTATCCTTAACTAAATAGTCATCTTATTACGAGTTATCATCGTGCCTCCTTTGTATTTACCAGTTCATTCACAGCGTTTGAAAGAAAAATATAATCGGCACAAATATCGATCACACATTCATTTTCACCCCAGAGGAAGGGCCAATCTTCCTTGTTCTCGAGGAAATCCGGCTTTAAAAGGAGGACTCCTGGAACGACTCCGCCTGCGATGAAGGAGAAGTCCGCCCGGTTGCTTCCATAGGTGTGTTTTTTTGAATGCGTCCCGACACCCGCGACGAATGAAATATTGGAATACGGGTGGCAGCCAAACACATACGTCAGCGCCTTGAACACGCTCTCCCGATCGATAAGATCCGGAAATTCTTTATTGAGATAATAATTTGTAATAGACCAATTGATAAGCTCAGAATTACCGGCCCATCCCCTGGTTCCTATCGGGACTCCGTAAGGATTTTGTTTGACAAGCTTGTCCGTTTCGCCCTTATATTTCAAAACATATTTTTCAAGTTTTGATCTATACTCGCGAGGCATATAGGGAACGGCACGTGCTGCCGTGGAGATGTTCCATTCCAATCCTGAATCCAATTGAGGCCAAATTAATTCGTTGAATCGCTTTGAATACTGCTCATCCTTCGTTGTAATGTACAGCTGAAGTGCTGCAATGCATTCATCGTTGTTGAAGAACCAGGCGAACCGCGAATTGTCTTTCGGCATCGGTTCTTTACGCTGCTTTTCCCATGCTTCGGTTGCTGTCGAAAGGGCATCCCGGGAAAGCGCAGGGTTATACTCCTTCAAGGCACGGCTCGCAGCAGCGATTGCTGCAATCGCGGAATAATTGAGGCTTGGAATTGCCGGAGTAAACACCCACCGGTCGTCCAACGTTCCGCTTGTCAATCCGTCTGTCTCGTATGGCTTGAGCGCAGGATTGTACAACAAATTATCCGTCATGGTCGAGCCGTCGCCAAGATGATGGTATTGGTACAAGTGCGGGAAATTAATTCCCCGGACTGCAAAACCGACATTTTTTTCTTGAGCGATAAGCTGAAGGGTTCCATGTTCGATCTGCTGCAGAATATCCGGCTTGCCGTCGGGATGATGAATATCGACATACCGCGTCTTCTGATCGATATACGTCTCATCACGGTTCACTCCGAACAGCTCCCACGCGTCCACAAAACTCATGATAGCCGTGCAGTGATGAGCCGTTTCAATATCGAAGTCTCCTGCGTCAAACCATCCTCCGACATTCAAACCGGGAATGTGTTCAAGCGGTTTATATTTTGTATGAGTTGTTGAATCCATCCAGTAACCGTCAAAGTGCCTGATGTTGACCGGCGCCTGGAGTGCATCGTCCATGAAGGGGAGGCCGTGCCAGATGCGGTAGGCTTCGCGGACCAGCATATGGTCCATCTGTACGGGGAACCAGACATCGAGTGTGGGATGCCACACATCATGATACACCTGCGTTCCGACGGGAAACGCCTCTGTTTGCTGGTCGCCGTATTTAATGACATACAATCCGGGGTCTTTCACTGATGTGAAATCGAATGTCACATAATTGTACCGAAGATAGTTACCCCAGGGCTTCACATCGGCTTTAAGTTTCTCCACAAATTTTCCGTCGGGCATCACCTGCAAAAGAGAAGCCTCCTTTAACGGATCGTCGTTTTTATCCAGCTCTATCACGGCAATTTTGTTTTGTGAAGGGTGATAACCGACCTGCGAAAATCCTATAACCGGTTTTCGTTTCCAGTTTGGAATTGTGTTCGGCTCCAGGTACCATTCCAGTACAACTCCGGTCTTGTTTGCAGGAATCAGGCTGCGTACGACAAACCATCCATTTTGCGCCAGATTGCGGCCATCGAACAGCATCAGATCTTCAGTTGAAGAATGAATTTTGACGAAACGTTCCGGATCCTCGGGAGCCAAGATCAAGGTCTTGCCTGAGGCAAGAGGTTTCGGCACCAGAAACTCTCCCTTGCCTCTGTCGTCAAAGGTCGAGTACCCGTTGAATTGAGGGATCTTTTGAGAGAGAGGATGTATCTCCGTATTGCCCGAGGGATACAATGGGAAAATACCCGGCGTGCCGTCTGCCAAGTATGTCTTTTCAAAATAGGAGGAGGGGAGAAATTCAAGGTTGAAACCGGCGTCGCCGACAAGTTTTTCCGGAAGCGGCTTGTCGAGGCTGACACGAATAAGCACTCCGTCGTCTTTCGGCGTTACGGTAACTTTGGAATCGAAATCGAATTCGTTGTACCGCAGCGTCACTTCGATTGAATTGTTCTTTGTGTCCACTTTGCGGTCCGTCATCACCGGGATTTGGTCCCACTGTTCGGGTGTCGGCTGCAAACGCACTGCGCCGCCCGTTGCCGTTCGCACGCCGTGATGGATCAGCTCTACCCCTGCCGTCTTCTCATCAAAGAAAAATCCATTGTACTGGTTGCTGAAGACAAAGACATTGAGTCCTCGTGTTTCAAAGTAGCCGAGGTCATTCAAATGGAGTTTCTGAGAAAAAGCATTATTGAACGATAAGAACAGAACCACTACTGTGAATAGACTGCTCATAATCTTCTTCGCCGCAAATCCAGATGCAGTCGGATTTCTTTTGAGCCGGTAAATCATTTGTAACATCATGTTCTCCTCTAAAGAAGGTTATAAGAGTGTTCTGCACGCCGCGGCTTTTTTCGAGACTCACTTCATCAAAAGCATTTTCTTCACTTGATGAAAAGTACCTGCATTAATCGAACAAAAATAAACTCCGCTCGGCAAGTTTGTTCCATCAAACCGAACCGAGTGATTTCCCCGCTGTATGATTCCATCGACCAATTGGGCAACATGCCGTCCAAGGACATCGTAGATCTTCACAGAAACGAACGTTCGTTGCGGGATGTTATAATTGATCGTTGTTGTTGGGTTAAACGGATTCGGATAATTTTGCTGCAACTGGAACTCCTCGGGAAGGCTTGGTGCTGAAGTGGCAACACCAGTAGGTGTGTCCAAGCCATGTTGAAGTTGAGCCAGTTCAGTAGCTTCTTGAGCTTTCCACGACGCATACTGGGTTGGGAACCAGCCTAAGTCGCCTAAAGGGAAACCACCCAATCCTGCAGTCAACAGATCAGGATCGGTATATGAAAGATCGATAGGAATGGGCCAATCAGCATGAATGAAATTTCCAGCTTCTGGATTAGACGGTTGACGCCAAGATGGCATTGGAGTCCCGTAGCTCGTGTCAACGCATGCTATTGCATAGGCTTTTACCACATCAAGCTGAGTTGAAAACAATACATCCGTTTTCTTAAAAGCAGGTAATTTATTAATCCACTGACCATTGTAAAGCTTAGGATATTGCGCCTTATTGGCAAATAAGTCCGCAGTTCTTGTGTTCATGGTAATCATCTGGGAGACCCACGCTGTACTGCCATTTGTGGGTTTAGCATTTAATGTTGAAACGATATCGGAAAGCCTCGGATCCCAATACGTTAGGTTCTTGTCAACATAAACGCCATGGGTTGCGACCCCTGCCGTGAACGTGGAATCAACGCGCAAATTAACAAGGCCCATTGGCAAAGTGTCATTATCAACTTCAATGTTATCAGTAACATAAAGGACGGGGCAAAAGGCTTGTAGCTGGCAGTTTACATAGATAT
The DNA here is from genome assembly GCA_964439265.1 of uncultured Chitinophagaceae bacterium. Lineage (GTDB taxonomy): Bacteria > Bacteroidota > Ignavibacteria > UBA10030 > UBA8401 > JAGVPT01. The sequence goes on along the minus strand of CAYTOA010000041.1, from coordinate 15,077 downwards.
TATTCGTTATGCTGAGATTCGTCTGATCTCCGTTATTCATGATTACATAACCTGCACAATCAATAAAATCGTTATGATTGAAAATCGCTCTGTCAACCGCATACCCATATCTGAATTTGTACAAACTGCCCTGGGTATTGACATGTGTGCAGTTTTCAACAACAAGAGTATCCTGGTGAGTAACACCATTGGCATTGAAATCTGCAACACCGCCATTTCGACGGCAGGCATGACCATCCAAATTTACAAAGTAATCGTTTGTAAAAAACACACTCTCGTTAGCAGGAGGACCTCCAACCCATGTCCACCAGGTATGCTCCATAATGCAGTTATCTACTTGAAGTCTCATATTGGGTCCGCTAAAATTAAAGAAGGCCCATCCACCGCTGTTGCCAAGAATATTACCTATTTCAAGATCGATATTCTTAACAAGCAGGTCTTTATTGACATTCATACCTCCATTGGAGCTGAAGTCTGCTGGTCCATAACCTGAAATAATCGGTGGTTGCATTGCAGACGAGCCTGTTTTCAAATTTTGCTCCGGTCCCATTATAATGGTTCTATATTTTTTAGAACTTGACGGGTTATTCCAGCACGAATAAATTCCCCCGCTTTTCAGAAAATAGACACGGGTTGCGGGAGCGAGGCTGTCTGAAACCATGAGATTATACAGAGTATTCATATTGCCATATTCTATATCATCTTTTACAAAAAGAGTATCGCCGTTTTGTCTCGAGACATACTGCATATCCTGTGCAAATACAGACGAGATAAAAAAAACAACTATGCCAAAAAGCAATATTATACTTTTCATTTGGAATCTCCATAAATCAGTTGTTCCTAGCAGCGGTCTCAAAAACAACTTGATTTATTCCGAATGAGCGCCTTTGGCGCCATGGCGTACAGCGCCACTTGTTTCGGAATCTATATCTTTACATTACATTACAAATAAATACTGATCCGAGTTCAGTGTAGCAATCTCTTTGTTCTTGAGACTGGTTCTCAACGTGTTAGTGAGTGAATTATGTACTGCTTACTTACGGCTTATTAATCTTCCATTTCGAACAGTCGGACACTATTGATGATGAATTCATTCTAATGCACTCAATATTTGTTGCTTTAAAGTATTTGCTTCGGAGTAATTCGGATTCACAACTAAACATTTATTAATCATGTCAAGAGCTGCATTGAAATCCTTCTTTTTTGAATACGCCAAGGAAAGATTATATGACACCGTTGGATCATGAGGGGTCGATGTATATGCTTCAGTCAAATATTTAATTGCATCATCGTATTCACCCATGTTCAGCTGTATTATTCCAACTCTCTTTGAAGTATAATCTGACAAATCCAGTTTCTTTTTATAGTAGAAATATGTGATAAAAGTATGAAAATCCTTAAGGGCTGGATACTGATAAAGCAAAAGATTGAGATGTTTCAAATAATCTTCAATATCATCCCTTTTCAAATACGTTGCGGCGGCAAGTAAATGCGCATCAGTCCAGGATATCTTCCCCTCTATTTTGACCATCGCGATAGAATCGATCAGATCCCTGGGCTGAAGTAGATCTGCAAAATCCTTCTCGTGAAACTCCGACATTACCTTGCTCGTCTTTACATACGGCCAATTATTTTTCAGCAAAGTAATATCATCATTACCGATGATTGAATCGAGTTCTGTAAAGACAAAATTAGCATGTGTAAGACTATCCTGCTCGCCAAACGGAATTTCAGGGCTTTCTGTTTTAGGAAGATATCCCTCTCTTTCCATCCAATCATAAAAGGCTTTCCCCATAAGTTGATACCCTTTTACATTCGGATGCAGATGATCAACTAGTAAATTATCGCCTACGATTCCTCCAGGACTTGCGGAATCAAATATTGAGTCTATCGGAACAGTTGGCACATGAAACTCTTTCCCCACATCGTCAACAACCTTATTCATTTGTTTTGGCGCTCTGAACCGAAGCGCGTCCAGGTCCTTCGCCAAGTTGAAGAGGGAATCTGCTTTTGTAAAATTATTATTGTGCACCTCATGTTCCGCCTCTTCATACACTTGATCGGCAGTTTGATAACCGGACGCACTAACAGAAATAAACGGTTTTTGATCTTTTACATTGCTTACCAGCCTTCCTATCAGTACCGGTACTCCTTTCTCTTTTATTGATCGCAACATCTCAGTAAGGTTATCTTCAAATTGCTGGACACCCGCGTCGAACTCTTTTGAATCTAGTAGTATGTACTTATCCTTCACTATCTGGGACATTAATGTACCTGCGGCCCTCGTATCTCCGGACGAAAAGAACGACGAAACCCAGTTTATCGAATTGCGTGCTAATTGAGTTATCCTGAATCCATTCAAATATATCATCAACCTAATGAGAGGCCGGTAAGAGCCGAACGATTCTACGGAACCGACACCCATTGCCCCATAATACTCATTATGCCCGGTATAGATTAAGATGAGATCGGGCTTTTGATCCAGTACGCCCGGCAAAAGATCCAACAGCGTGTACGAGTTTATCGCGGTCATCCCTAAATTAATAACCTCGATCGGCGTACGAGGATAGACCAATTCCAACCTTCTCCGTATGTAACGGGAAAACGATCCCATCGGGCTGTATGGAAAACCTTCCGCACTGCTTTCTCCTAAAACAAAAACCCTGAAACAATTTGCTCTCTTGTGTATGTCGAATTCATCTTCACTGGTCGTCGGGTTGAAGCTGCCGCTGGTAAAATACTTTTTTCCGATGTTAGAGTTTACTACATATTTCCCTTCCCCAACATCCACCCATTGATCAAAATTATAGCCATAGTTTATGATCCTTAAGAATATCTCCAGTACGGCAAAAAGTATCACCGGAAGGACAATCGATACACCATAAAACCATTTAGGAGTTTTCTTTCCCGCCGCCTCAATAATTTTTTTAATTTCGGATCGTTGAAGATGATATTTTTTTGAAATCTCGTTTAATGAAAGATGATCTTTATCGGCTAAAAGCTGCTCCTTTGTTTCTTTCGATATTTTCATGCTAGATCTGTCTACCGATAACAGCACCTGAAGGCAAGAATATAAAAATGATTAAATACACACTTAATCCGACAATAAAGCTTGACGTAAAACCAAAAGTCATGGATAGGATGACTGCCGATACCGAACCGAGAACGGTAAAAATGCCATTCACTCCATACATCATTGGTATATATTTTGCCAAATTGCTTTGCTTTAACATTTGTATCCCGGTTGGGAAAGGAATGCCTAGTAAAAAACCGAACGGTGACAGTAAAACAAAACAAACAATCACTCGAACAACCAACCCATAGGCCAGTAATTCACTGAGAATGGCCGAATGGATGACAAACAGGAGCGCGCCGGCAATTACTATGAGACCAGAAATATGTTTTAAACGTTTTACAACGTCCTGTGAATATATTCGTCCTCCGAAAAAGCTTCCGGCTCCCATTCCAACCAGCAGAGAGCCAAGCAAAATTGATAACGCAATTGTCGGCGAGCCAAGATAAAGAATGAACTTTTGGAGCAGCGATATTTCCAAAACCATAAATCCGATGCCAATGCTAATGAATACCAAGAGAGGAAGTACAACCGTACCTTTCTCTTTCTCCTTTTTATTGTTTTTCAATTTTGATCTTATCTTCCTAAAAGGGATTATGACCGACAACAAGGCAGCAGCCGATATTGCCGTTAAAAGGTTTGCAAGGTCACCGGGTATGCCTTTATTCACTTTATAAAAAAACGGGCTGTCATCGCGAACAGGAGAGATATCAGAGCTATTTTTTGCAATTAATTCTTCGAGAGGGATGTGCTCATCTTTAACATAGTGTAACAGAACATTTTCAATTTCATTATTAACCGTATTATTGAGAAACGGGAGATATGTTACCCGAGGAACATCTGCGGGCAAAGACCCTTCAACTTTTGCAATAGCATTTATCTCATCGGCTGTATAAGCAGATTTTTTAATTACGATTGTCGGCGCATCATCGCTGCCCAAGATCATGAAGTGATTGGGCGCATCGGAATTATTGATCCCGTTTTCTTTAAAAGCATACAACGCGGTAACAATAAGTCTGACAAGTTCCCATCTGTTATGTAAAGTAAAAATTAGCTGACCGTTTTGAGTTAAGGTGTTTAAGTAATCCTTTATCGCCTCCACCGTTAGAAGAAAATTCTCGTTGGAAGCAAGCCCGTCAATATTCTGCAGTTGTTTGGTTGAAGGAAGGGCCAGGACAATGATATTGTAATGCTGCCGGGTGCGTTTTATGAAATGGCGGCCTTCAGCCACCTCGATTTTCACATTCGGAAAATTTGTATAAATACCTCCGTTAAAGTCGCTGTACTGTTTCACTATCTCTACAAAATCCGGGTTCACCTCCACACCGGTGATCTTTTGAGCCCCTCCGAGAATTCCCGTAAGAATTTCTCCGCCGCCGCCGGGACCTATGACCAGCATATTTTCCTTTTCTTCTTTAGTCAGGAATAGAAAAGGAACCGCCGTTGAATGGTGAAGCAAAATCTTATGAAGAAGTGTATCATGGTGTGCAACGTTCCCGTTGAACTTGTACATTTGGGACCCTGCCGCTCCGTCGATGAAAAGATCTTTAACGATATTTTGGTTGCTGTATTCGACTAAATCCGACCTTCCATTGATGCTCCACCTGCTATCGATGATCGTGGGAGTGATATTTGGATCGTCATAGGTATAATAAATGTCCTTCTCAGGAAAGTGCCCGATCGGAATGTTCCCTAATAACTCCCTCTTCCCAAAAACTGTCAGCACAACAGCCAGACTGATAAGGAAGAGATACAGCAAAGTTTGTTTTTTCTTTCCAGCGTTCAAATAATTGATTGATGTGATAAATAGAACAAGAGCCAAAAATAGAACTGCATTTGCAGCATTGAAAACGCTGAAAACGTAAATTGATACGACAGACCCTAATGCTGCGCCAACGAGATCCGAAGCATAGATTCTAAATCCGGCACTTGCATAGTTGCTAAAAAACTCAGCGTATACGACTCCAGCAAAAAAGAAGGGAACAAAAAGGAACAAGAAATAAATATACGGGCTAGTTATGGATAAGATAATTTCCAGTACAATAAAAATAATTAGTGAAACTCCCGAAAGGACAATAAACAGGCTGAATATTCTTGGATTTTTTGGCGACCCTTCTTCAGGTTTTATTTTGTAATAGGAATAGATTCCGCCGCTTCCCAGCCCCAAAACAGCCAGAGACAAAACTATAAAAGCATAATTTTGAACAAAGATGAGGGAAGAAATCCTTGTGGAGAGTATTTCAAAGCAAATAACTACCGCTGAGACTACAAGAATACTGAGATTTACGCCTTTTGCATTATTCATCGCTATTTGTGCGCGATTGCCTCGGACAGAACGTTTTCAAATATCTCCACGCCGTATTTTTTCTTCAACTCTGCGTCGACCTCGTCTGATATCTGTTTGCGGTAATAAGTTTTGAATTCTTCTTCTACTCTTTTGCCTTTGACGTCGTCATACGTAAGCTGCTTTTCCTGCTCGATCTGAAAACACTTGATAACAGCAAACTGTTTACCATTTGTAGAATCGTCATATTCGATCGGTCCGACGGATTCGTTTAAGCTCAAGTTATTTGCAGCTTTTGCCAAGTAGTCTCCGCCGTCAGTCCTATAGGCTTTAAGCCGGCCATCGCGCTCACGGATAAATATTTTAATCAACCAGGCATCTGAGACCTTTTCAAAGGGAGTTCCTTTTCTAATTTCATTGATATCTGCTGCGGCCTTTACACTATCCGAATAGATTCTTGCGTAAATGTATACTTTCTTTAACTGATAAAATATTGGGTCTTTATGATCTTCATAAAATCTACCTAGTGTCTCCGGTGTCGCTTTTGGTATGCCTCCTTCAATAACTGCCTGATTGTATAAATATACAAGCCTGTCATAGATGATAATGTTCTGCGTATGCGGATCTATTATTTTTTTTTCCAAACCCAGTTTTTTTGCAGCCAGAACAATATTGTTATCGTATTCAGCCTCTAAAATGAAATCTTTAACATTGACAGAGCTTAGCAGGGTATTGGGACTGAAAACTACAACTTCTTCCAACAGCCTGAGATATTCTTTTAAATCGACTTTTCCATTATCGTAGGAAAGTATTTCAAAATTATTGCCATTCCGGAGAGCATTGCCAATAGTATCTTCATAGGCGCCCCCGTAAAACGTAGCGTTTTCGGACGACCATTTCACGATCTGGTCTAATCCGCTTTGATTCCACGTTATTGTGCTTTTATCGATAAGTCCGCGCCTGAAGTTATCATACGCGTTATTATATGCCTCATAGTATCTCTTCCGAAGTTGTGATACTATTTTATCTTTCATTGCTTCAAACGGTTTCAATTTTATTTTTTTAATCTCCACCACCTTTACAATGTGAACCCCATCCCCAGCTTCTATGACTCGCGTAAATCCTTTCTGAAGTCCGAAAATGACATTGGCAACCGGGTCAACCATAGATTCTGACCACGTCACCTTCCTTTTGGCATTTCGTTTAAAACCCTTTAATGAATAAGACTGTATCAGACTATCGATGCCCTTGTTCTGACGAAGACCGGTTTCTATTCTTAATGCAATTGTTTTCAGTGAGTCAAGCTTCTGTTTTGTCGGATCTGCAGGCATCGGTAATGTTATATCGTTACAGATAATTTCCTTATCCATACCTTTATAGGCTTCGGCTGCTGTCTTTTCATTAGCATACTTATCGGCAAAACTTTTGTCAAAGAAAGCGTTCATCAATTCATTATTAATAATACGACGTGCTTTCCCCATCAAATCCTGATTCTCATCTAATCTTCTATCAAAAAAATCAAAAATCTTCAGACGATTGACTGTCAAATCTTTTAATGCATTCCTGTAAACATCGGACTTGTTGTGGAACCTAGCCTGGTACCTCCAGTCTGTTATATATTGCCTCAGGTCCTTTAGAGTTACCAAAAAGTCTTTATTCAGCCTGGCGACCACTTTATTATCGTCAATGATCTTTGGCTTACCTTGCGCACGACCCACAATGGCAGAAAATAAGATGATAAAAAGAAGATACTTTATCGATTTCATGAATAGCTCGATGCGCACGTCACTCATAACCTATCTTTAAAAATAATTTGTTGAAATAAAGAGGAAAAACAAGAGCTAAAAGGTAGATATATAATCTTACGGCAGGTTAAGGCAAAATAAGTTACGATGGCAACTTTGTTGATTAGAATCAAAACCCCGGATAAACCGGGGTTTTGATTGTACAATGTATTAAGAAATGGCAGGAAGTTATTTCATCAAAACCATTTTCTTAGTAGTTACGTTGCTTCCTGTTCTCAGTTCATACAAGTAAACGCCGCTCGACAAACTGGAAGCATTGAAGTTAACGTGATACGTATTTGCACTCTGATAGCCGTTCACCAAAGTAGCAACATCCTGACCGAGCATGTTATAGACCTTCAATGTAACATTTCCGGCCTTACCAATTGTATAGCTGATATCAGTGCTTGGGTTAAACGGATTCGGGAAATTCTGCTGCAACTGGAACGTCTGGGGAAGCCCTTGTTGTGTAGTGGCAACGCCCGTAGTGCCGTCCAAGATACCCTGAATGTGAGTCAATTCAGCAGTTTCTTGAGCTTTCCACGTCGTATAGTTGCTTGGGAACCAATTTAAATCGCCTAGAGGGAGCCCAGCCATTCCTGCAACCTTCAAATCTGCATCGGTATATGAAAGATCGACTGGAATTGGCCAATCAGCATAAACGTAGCTGTCAGCTTCTGCGTTACCCGGTTGACGCCACGATGTCATTGGAGTCCCGTAGCTCGTGTCAACGCATGCTATTGAATAGGCTTTTATTGCTGCAAGCTGAGTCGTCAACAAAGCATCCGCTTTCACAAAAGCAGGCAATTTACTGACCCATGTACCATTTGTGAGCCGGGGATAATGCACTTTATCGGCAAATAAGGCTGCAGTTCTCGTGTTCATTGGAATCATCTGGGAGACCCAGTGTGTATTGTGGTCTACTCCAGCACCAGTATTTAATGTTGTAACGATACTGGCAAGAGATGGATCCCAATAAGTCAAGTTGTGATCAGCATAGAAGCCATGGGTTCCGACGTTTGACGTGAAGGTGGAATCCACGCGCAGATTAACAAGACCCATTGCAACGCTGTCAGCATCAACTTCACCTGCATCAGCACTTTGAAGGACATTGCAATAGCCTTGTAACTGGCAATTGACAAAGATATTATTCGTGACACTCATATTCGTCTGATCTCCGTTATTCATCATAACATAGCCGGAGTTGTCGATGAAGTCATTGTGATTGATAAGCACTTTGTTAACCAAAACCCCGTACCTAAATTTGTACAAAGTACCCTGAGTATTCACATGTGTACAGTTTTCAACAAAAAGAGTATCCACTTGAGTAACGCCGGAAGCATTGAAATCTGTAACGCCACCATTTCGACGGCAGGTATGACCGTCCATATTCACAACGTAATCGTTTGTAAAAAATACACTCGTGCCAGAAGGAGGACCTCCAACCCAACACCACCAAGTATGCTCCATAATGCAGTTATCCACTTGAAGCCGCATATTGGCGCCACCGAAATTAAAGAAGGCCCATCCTCCGTTGTTACCGGCAGAATTACCTATTTCAAGATCGATGTTCTTAATAAGCAGGTCCTTATTGATGTTGATACCTCCATAGGTGCTGGTCCCTGTGGCATAATCACCCGAAACGACCGGCGGGTTAGCACCTGTGGTTTTTTTCAAGGAGGTCTGATAAGGTCCCATGATAACGGTCCTATTGGTAGAGGACGTTACAGGAGGATTGACGCATGAATAAGTTCCGCCATTTTTCAACATATAGACACGGGTAGCCGGAGCAAGACTGTCTGATTGCATAAGAAGATACAGAGTATTTGGGCTAGCAAATTCAGCATCATCTTTGACTACAAGAGTATCGCCGCTTTTGCTGTGAACATACTGCGGATCATAATCAGCAAACGCCGACGCTACTAGGAGAAACAGCATACTGAAAAGTAATATCGCGCTTTTCATCTTTACACTCCTTAAGTGAGTTGTTTTTCTGTAAATACTAGTGAATTAGTTACGCTTTGTTTTTTTTCTTATGAACTCCTCCACCTCCTTCCGTGAACTACGATAGTATTGGGATTGTCCCATTAAAAAGAATATCTCATATTCATCTCGAATAATGACGGCGAATATAAGACCGAGACTAAGTTTTTAGTTATTGGACCACCCGGAATCGTTCTGTAATTACGATACGTGCTTATTCCATTGTGAAAAATATTTACTCCATTCAACGCTACGCTCAAACCATCGATAGGGAGATTTTGCCGTAGCGTAAAATCCCATCGATAAATATTGCCGGTAAAGGAATTCTCTTCAGGTCTTGAACCTACGAAGTTCAGTACATTACCGGTCATGCTAAATGATATACGACCGGAGAAGCCTTTATGGTCGACGCCAAGCGCAACGTTCACCACATCATTTGCCTGCTGAATTAATCTTCCGACATACGACGTATCTGTTGTAGAGTACGTAAGGTGTGGTCTGCCTGTGACCGTATCGTAAACAGTAGCCACAGTAGGCGTAAGATTAGTGTAGCCCGTATTTGATCCCGATTTTGTATAGTTGACATCTAAAACCATAGCGCTAAGCGGCCCGGGCAAATACCAGAAAGTTGTCTGCCAATCAATTTCAATACCTCTTATATAGCCGAGGTTCTGATTGTTTAGAGGGAGGCCAACGGTTTGACTGTTTGGCACATTAAAACCAAATCTCTGCGCCAAAAATGATGAGTCCGGGATATAGGTGTTAGCGGCATATTGAGCCCGATTCACATAGTAGATCGAGGTATTATACATTTGATTTTTTATTACTTTGTAGAATGCATCTACTGTGAAGAGACCTATTGAATTATCGTGAAAGGACCCGACGACATCAAAATTCTGCGCCGTAGCAGGTTTTAGCATAGGATTGCCTAGTTCAAAGTTGCCGGCATAAAAAGCAACTTTAGGAATAATTGCTGTATAATCCGGGCGGGAAATACCGGTTGTATAGGCAAGCCGAAGATCCGACCATTCACTAGCTTTATATTGGAGCTGTACATCGGGGAATAAATTGTTATCCGTCCGATCCACGTTGAAGGCGCTATGCGGCACCACGTAATGTGGGTTCGCTGGATTCGTGGAGTCGTTAACGCTAATTGACCCGCCTTCAGTGCTAACACTGTTGCCAAAAACAGTATGGGTAACATAAGTAAACTGGGCATGGTAGTCCATATTATAGCTTTCGAAGCGAACACCGCCCAGTAAGGTCAGCCTTGGACCAATATTAATGGTGCCCATGACATAACCCGCTGAATACTGTTCTGCACCGCTCCAATCATTTTTGTAGCTGTCAGCGTACTGTATGGGCACAGCCCAGTTCTTTTGTGACAATTGCAGCCAGGTATCATAGATATTCCGATTTAACGTATACTTAAAACCGCCATTCGTAAAATCATATAAACTGCTTAGATAATTTTTCCCTCTCGCAAAGTCGGCATTCATAACCTGAGAAAATCTCACCGGATGAGCAGCACTAACCCCAAGATAACTATCAGCGGCTGGGTTCGCATACAAATCGTTCGTGGTATGGGCGAAAAGCTCATCAATATTATTTTCACGTGTCGTTCTTATATACTTGCCGCCGGCCTTAAATGTGGCCGTGACATCATTAGAAAAGCTAACCGGCGCCGACACATCAAGGGATCCATTATATAAATGCTGATAGAACTGATTGGAAATACTTTGAGTCCATCCTGTTATCGATGCACTGTCGGCATCCGCCGGGTCAAGACTGTTTAAGACTCCAAGGGCACTTGGAAGTGTCATCACCTCTTGCGCAGAAGAGGAACTATATCGTATCGGGTGACCTGAAGCATCGCGGCCAAAGGGCGCGACAGATCCGGCATTCTGGAATTGACTCCATGCAGCGCCATTAATGCCGGGCGAATATCCGTACATTGTATATTGTTCTGTGGCAGAATGGGACAAGCTTGCATTCACTTTGATATCGCCAAAAGAATTTTCTGCCTGAAGCGCATTAATCCATAAGTCCTTTCCAAATGAACTGCGATCCGGGGTGTATGTCGCCCGAGTAAGATCAAAGTTAAGTAAGATATAACTATGCAGTTGATCTGTAACATTCCCGGCATACGTATTTTGTAAAACTATTTTACCATTCGGAAGCCGATAATCCAATATGAGACTCCCGCCGCTGGTTTTGACAACATCGGCGTCGTATTCAAGGTTCGCACCATTGGTGATGTACGTCCACTGACCGTATGTGTTGACGTTTGTTCCGAGGTGGGTCGGAGTGATGGAAGCTATTTGGTTGCCGCCGTCAGAACGGTCCATATTTCCTTGCAAGAAAACACCTAACTTATCATCAAAGAAACGATCACTGACACTTGCCCAAAATTTATTATTCGCTGTGGTTTGATCTGACGAATTGTAATTTCCCTGGGTCAGCAGGTCAAAATGGATACCCGTCGGGGCTTCCCGTAGTTGTAAATTAACCACGCCGCCGACGGTATTTGCGTCCATATCCGGCGTAAGTGCTTTTATGACTTCAATGCCGGAGAGCAAATTTGATGATATAAAACCAAGATCTGTTGCACGGTTGTTCATGTCGGTTGAAGGCAATTCAATTCCATTGATCAGGATTTGATTCATTTTAGCCTGGACTCCGCGGATAACCACCTGGTCCCCGTTCATAAGGGAAACACCGGGCAGACGGCTCAACGCAGTTGCAGCATCCGCATCGGGAAGTTGCTGGATCTTTTCCGAAGAAACGACATTGATGATCGTATTGGACGTTAACTGCTGGTTGATGGCCGATCTCTGTCCCTGGGCCTGCGCGGTAACGATGACTTCCTGACCTTCGACCGCTTCTATCGTGAGTGCAAAATTTTCCTCAAGAGATACACCTGATTTTATTTGAATAGGCAAGTCTTTCCCTTTGTATCCAATAAATCGGACAACCAATGTATAAGTCCCCGGACTGATGCCGGTTATTCGGTATGCACCAGTAATATCAGATGCTGCACCTAAACTAGTACCTTTTATTACAATGTTAGCACCAATCAACACGTCGCCTGTAGTGGCGTCTGTTATAGTACCGTGAATCTGACCCGACTCCTGCTGTGCAAGAAGGGAGCTTGCACCCAGCATCAAGAGAGTAAAGAGTGCAAATAAAATGTTAGATATTTTCATACATAGCTCTCATGGATTGGTTTTTGGTATAGTGAAAATGAGAAGAACTTCGGAGAGTGTTTTTTACGAAGAAGAATGTCATTGCCATAGAAATTTCCGTTAGCGCATCAACGTACTGAATTCCGTTCAATGTAACCATAGCCGTCAAGTAAATGTCTATAACATTCCGTTCTTGAGCGCTCAATCTCAGGCTGACAAGTGTGTACCCTGCCTGTCAACACTTTCAGTATTTGAACCGATTCAATGTTAATTAAATCAATTTAATTGTCAAGTTATTTTTCAAAGATAATATTGCACATATAATAGAGGCGAATACCCTTTAGAGATAATTGACACAGAAACACAAATAGCTCAATAATTACACAAAAATAAGCTGGAAAGGGTGATTTTTGAACTACTTCATGAAAATGGCCGCGAGCAGGAAACACCCCCGGCTACAGAATCAAAGTGACAAAATTGTGCTTTCCGGGGTGATAGTTTATCGATCACTCACCTTGTCTTGTTCCCCTTCAAGTCCCTGCGGCCAGCTGAATGTCTGGATGCCTCACCGTGCACGGAGTACGGATGAGCCTATGCCGATTAGTCTTCCTGGTATTTCGTATTCGATGAGAATAAGGTATAACCTTACTCGTGAACTTTCCCGTGTACAATATTGAGCAGAAAATTTGATTTGCCCACAGTGCATGTGCACGCGCGTAGATTTGTGCGAAGCAGAAATCCCTCGCCTTTGGCGGTGGAACTCCAGGACGCTTTGCCGGAATAATGGGCGCGGGTTTACGGCATGCGCGATTATAAGAAACCTTCTCATGCTGTCCACTGCGACACGTATCATGTTGCCTGGATCTCAATATACCGGGACCGAGTTCTGGGCACAGCGATCAAAGAGATGATGGAACGGGAAAGTCGGGGTATCAACGAATGGTTGGGATGCGAGGTGACTGACTTGAATGCGCAGGAGGATGATGTGCACGGCGCGTCGTCGATTCCGAACGGGCCTATGCTCCGTCGACGCGCGAATGCTCAGGCCGGAATTCGTCAGGCCGCTCAACGTCAATCGCACTTCCTTGGCGGCCGCCGCGTCCGGTGCTGCAATCCAAGGCGTGCGATCTCTTCGTCATCTGTGCCGAGAAGATGATCTCGTCCGCTCATCATCGTCTCTTTTCCGGCGCATCGACCGCTGCGAATCCGCCGTTCGGTTGAGGCCTGCTGCCGGACTCCAACTCCAACAGGCGCTGCTTTCGCCAAAGCCCGCCCCCGTACCCTCCGAGTTCTCCATTCTTATTAACGACCCGGTGACACGGCACGACGATCGCGATGCGGTTCAACCCGTTCGCATGCCCGACCGCTCTACTGGCACCGGGAGAACCGATGCGGCGGGCGATTTCCTCGTATGATGCCGTCGTGCCGTAAGGAATTTTGAGCAGCTGCTTCCACACCGAAAGCTGGAATTCCGTTCCGGGAAGAACCGTCTGCACATGAAACTGAAACCTCGACCCGTCGAAATATTCTTTAAGCTCCTTTCGCAGCTCAAGAATGTGTTTGTTTTCCCCGGGGAGAATTGCGCATTTGAAATGACGTCGGAGGGAAACGAATTGCGCTTCGAGCATCCGGCGGTCCGTAAATTCCAGCAAACAAATTCCTGCGGATGTTGCTCCTGCCACGAGAGGTCCAAGGGGAGTTTCGATCCATGCGGTGACAACGCACTCCGTAGAACGACTTTTTCCCGGCGACTGTCCAAACGTTTTGGCGAACGCGTCCCGGAAGCCGCTATGCGAGGCATATCCGTACCCAAGCGCCACGTCGTCGAGGTCGACGCCCCGTCGGATCTGCTCGAGTGCATTTCCGAGGCGGCGTCCGCGGCAATACGCCTGGAAGGTCATCCCGAAATTCTTTTGAAAGTGCCGTCTGGCAGCGGCTGGATCTATTCCGATCGACCGCAGATACACGTCGGAATATCGGGCCGAAGGATCGCGGTCGACCCGCACGAGAAGCGTTCTCATCCACGCCGGAGAATTTCCGTGCGAGTCAAGGGGCCGGCAGCGCTTGCAGGGCCTGAACCCTGCGAACAACGCCTCCCGGGCCGTCGAATAATAACGCACGTTTTCCGGTTTCGGTTTTCTCGCCGCGCACGTAGGGCGGCAAAAAATCCCGGTTGTCGTCACCGCGAGGAAGAAAATTCCGTCGTACGATTTGTCGCTTGCTCTGTATGCCCGTTCCATTTCCCGGGCGGAAGGAAGATGAGTCATTGATAACCGGTGTTGTTGTTCATGGTGTATCCCGATGCACACAAGATAAGCGAAACCCGGATGCCTCTCCACCGAAAAATTGACAGCAATGTCGGATTAATCGCTCGCGCATATCGGCGCACTCCGGCTTGGCAAATGACGGACCCGTATCAAAGGGGGCGGGATGACCGGCGCCGGACAAAATATGGAGAGTAAATAGAATTTTTTGAGGGATGCTCTCTATAATGGAATTGTTCAACTCAACAAAAAGAGGATGGGGAGGCCGGGAACAAGCGGAGAGAGAATAGACTAACGGTGGTAAGAAATGGGGCGATATCCTTGCGGTCCCGGAGAGGATCTCTCTTATTGCTTAGTAGAAATGTCAGAGTGCAGGATGATTAGGAGTATGAGTACCGGATTTCCTTTGTCTAGTGTATCTCTTGCGCTGTTTCATGCGCAGAAACTGGCTCTGACAGCCGATATTCCTTCCAGAAAATCACGGCAGAGGAAACGCTGTTGCTT
>CAYTOA010000040.1:13883-35841 GCA_964439265.1 uncultured Chitinophagaceae bacterium | reverse complement strand
TGGTACAGTCCGTAGAGCACTTTACCCTTGTGATAGATGGGCGTTTCCGAAGAGTTGATGTATTTTCCCAGGGTATCATCATCGTATAACTTTCTCGCCCCAAACGCGATCACTCTGCCGGTGGTAGAGAATACCGGAAACATCGCCCGCCCCCGAAACGCATCGTAGTAACCGCCGTCGTCCCTTTTACGAGCCAATCCAACTTTTTCCAGATACTCCGGCTTGATCCCTTCCTCTCCTGCTTGCTTTACGAGCGCATCCCACGCACGAAGAGAATAGCCGAGCCCGAACCCCGTGATCGTCTTGTCGGAAAAACCTCTTGCCTGAAAGTATTTCAGAGCGAAAGCGCCCTCCTCTGTTTTCGTCATGCATCGGTGAAACATTTTTGCGGCGAACGTACACGCTGAATAGAGTTTTTCCGTCTCACTTGCGGACTGAATCGACTCTTCCGTCCGGACGATGGTGATCCCGGCACGTTCGGCAAGAATTTCGATCGCCTCGACATATGTCGCCTTTTCCCATTCCATTACAAATTTAATGACGTCTCCCCCGCGGCTGCAGCCGAAACAATAGTACATCCCTTTATCCGGGCTGACGTTGAACGACGGGGTTTTTTCGGAGTGAAACGGGCAGAGTCCGAGGTAACTTTTTCCCCGTTTCTTGAGCTTCACAAACATGCCGATGTATTCAACGATGTCGGTTGCGGCGCGGATTTCTTGGATCTTGTCGTCGGGTATTCTCACGCAAAAAATTTAGCCAAAAGTGGAATGAGAAACAAGGAAGGGATAAAAGAGAGAACCGTCAGGACGCCCAAGAAGGCAGGACCTTCCTCACTTTTTGATCTTTTAGCCTTCAGCAAAAAGCCGTCTAATGGTCATCTGGTGAAACGCTCTCCGGTGCGGAAGGTTGTGCTTCTTCCAGCCGGTCTTGCTGATACAATCTAAATGAAAGACTCACTCCCCAGCCGATCGCTCCAAGAGCTGCAAGCAGCCCGGTGAAGAAGAATATGTCTGCGAGCGGAACGCTCCAGTCAAGCATGTCGTGATCGCCGAGAAACGTTGCCCAATCGTGCTTCACGTGGTGACCGCCGAGAAGGGGCAAAATTCTTGTTTCTGCATCACGAATATAAATACTAACATCCACCGTGCTCAGGCCGGTGAAAAACACTGCAACCGGCGCGTTGGCAGATTCCTCCCTCCAGGCAACGATGAACCATACGAACGGAACGAGTACCTGCATGATCGATCCGCCGAGGATATACAGGTTCTCGCCAAACATCCTGAAAAAAAAGTGCCCCGCCTCATGGATGTAGAGTATGATGAGATGGATAAACCACAGTATTGTCGGGAGGTGAAATGCAGGCGTCGGTTCGTACAGATTAAACGGAAGTAAAAACCATATATAGAGGAGAATTGCGTAGCCAAAAATGCGTAAAACAAGTCTTTGTTTTGACATCGGCGATCTATTATTTCATCGTACCAACAAACGCCGCTTCCGGCTAGGAGCCGTCTCAAAAATGGTATCCATGCAGAAAGCAGCCGTAATTGTCACGCTGAGCGGAGCGAAGCATCCATGACATGGAAGCCTTGTAGAGTCGAGGTGTTTCATTGTCATGGATTCTGAACCCTCGACTCGTCGAGGGTTCAGAATGACAACGATCCGTCAGTGTTCCTACAGAAGGACATAATCAAGGATTTTTGAGACGACTTCTCGTTAGTGCATGCTGCAGACAACACAAAGGGATAAATAAAAAGTCCCGCTCGAGGACGGGACTTTGGTTATTATTTCGTGGAGGCTTCAGCCCGCGTCGGCTGGGTCTCGTACACTTTTTTTCGAATCGGCTTGGTCCGCTTGCGCATGTATCGTTTTTCGAGCTGTGCTTCCGGCTTTTTCTCTTCTTCCTCGACATCGGGATATTGGTAGATGTCGTATTTGTAGTTGCGCAGAATAATGTTGTTGCCGCTTCTGCCGAGAACGTACTGAGGGAGCAAAGGAATCTTGCCGCCCCCGCCGGGTGCGTCGATGACAAAATGCGGGATCGCAAGCCCCGACGTGTGGCCGCGCAGCTTATCCATGATATTCAATCCGACGCTGACGGGCGTCCGGAAATGATTCGCGCCCTTGGTAATATCGGCCTGGTAGAGATAGTACGGACGCACTCTCATCATCAACAGCTTACGCATTAATTCCAGCATAACGTCGGGATCGTCGTTGACGCCTTTCATCAGCACCGCCTGGTTGCCGACGGGAATGCCGGCATCGGCGAGCATTTCGCAGGCTCGTTTCGCTTCCGTCGTACATTCCCACGGATGGTTGAAATGTGTGTTCACATAGATCGGATGATACTTCTTCAGCATCTTGCAAAGTTTCGGCGTGATGCGCTGCGGCAAAACGCACGGCATTTTAGTGCCAAGCCGGATGATCTCGACATGCGGAATTGCCCTGAGGCCCGAGATGATTTTTTCAAGCATGACATCCGTCAGCATCAATGGATCGCCGCCGGAAAGAATGACATCACGCACTTCAGGATGGGCGGCGATGTAATCGAGTCCGGACTGAATAAACTTCATACTTATTTTTCCCGAATCGCCGACCTTTCTCTTGCGTGTGCAGAAGCGGCAGTACATCGAGCACTGACTCGTCGTCAAAAAAAGGACGCGGTCGGGGTAACGATGGGTGATGCTCGGAACGGGGCTGTCTGCTTCTTCGTTGAGGGGATCAAGGGGAAAATCATCGGGCACGAGTTCCTGGGCATCGGGAATGCATTGCAGCCAGATGGGATCCCCCGGATACCTGATAAGGCTGAGATAGTACGGGTTGATCCGGATATGAAAAAGCGAATTGAGTTTGTCCGCCAGATCCTTGTCAAAATTGAACCTCTCCACCAAATCCTTGCCGCTGTCGACACTCGCCCGCAACATTTCCTGCCAGAGTTCCATAAAAAGATTTACCTGAGATTGTTAAAGATATTTGCCGTAGATGACAAGATCGTCTCCGGGCCTGTAATAATCCTTGATGCATCCCCTCCGCTCAAATCCTTTTCGCTCATAAAACGCTCGCGTCTTTTCATACTTCGGGGTCGATGACGTCTCCGCGATCAATAGACGCCCACCGCTTGTTCTCAAATGTTCTTCGGTGAACCGTAGAAGGTCCGAGCCTACTCCTCTGCCGTGGAGGCCCGGCGTCACCGCGATCCAGTACAGATCAAACGTTCCCTGTGTTGACGGCGTCGGTCCGATGCAAACATAACCGGCCACGTGTTGTTCATCATCGATGGAGCAAAATATTTCATAATCTTTCTGATGTTCATCGTCAAGGCAGATCTCGATCAGCTCAATTGCGACATCGATCTCTTCTTCACTGAATACATCCGTCTCTCGCAAAAGATGTTCAATCGGTTCCTTGTCCTCGCGCCGGAGGGGGCGGATGTTCATTTTGTCTGTGAAGTAAGTGACACGACGCGTCTATGGATTTCGCTTCAACGCGCACTCAACGATCTTGCCGATCGTCTCGTTGAACGTATACCCGAACGTTGTCGTTGAACGGATGAACCCGGCGTCGTCCGAGATATCCGGATTCGGGTTCACCTCCAGGACGTACGGTTTGTTGTTCTTCGTCAAACGAAAATCAATGCGAGCGTAATCCCTGCATCCCATAATGTTGAACGCCTGCAACGCAAGATCTCTGATACGAGCCTCGACGGTCGGCGGCAGGTCGGCGGGGCAAACGCCCTTTGTTCCTTCGAACTCGACCGATCCGTTGAGCCATTTCGCATCGTAGGTAACGATCTTGGGATAACCGGCCGGAAGACCGGAAAAATCTATTTCGGAGATCGGAAGCACCGTCGGCTTGCCGTTTCCCAGTACGGCAACATTCAACTCACGCCCCTCTATATACTCTTCCACGATTGCCGGCTGGTCATATTGCTGAAAGATGTACCGGATTCTTTTCTTTAACGCAGTCAGCGAATCCACGATCGAATCGTTATCTATGCCGACACTGGCGTCTTCTTTTGCAGGTTTCACGATGAGCGGAAACGCAAGGTCGAAATCATCCGCAACAATCTCATTCAACTGCTTGCAGACGACAAACTTTGCCGTTGGAATGCCGTGGAATGACAAGATCTCCTTCGTCCGGGCCTTATTGAGACACGTCCCCAGAGTAATAGTGGGAGAACCGGTATAGGGGATTTCAAGAATCTCATAGATGCCGGCGACATGCATTTCGTGTATCGACTGGTCTCCCAGGGATTCAACAAGGTTGAAGATAAGATCGGGCTTCTCTGTCTTCAAGAATTCCAATAACTTTTCGATATTGTTGGACATGTTGAAGATCGAGGTTTGATAGCCAATCTCGTTCAATGCAGCCTGAATCTGTTCCCTTTCTTCGATAACCCCAACTTCGGACATATCGAGCAGACCATTCGCCTTAGCAGTTGCAAGCGCAGCTCCTTCTTGTATCATCCCGGACTCGGAAATAAACTTTCGCCCCTTCGACGTTTGAATCGTCGGCTGGTTGAAAATAACCGAAACATGTAGCTTTTTTCTCATACTGTTACTCCGTATTGGTGAGATAAGCGTGCCTGCATCTTGTTCATTTTCAACGAGTTATGGGATGTCACAGCAGCTTATACCGTTTGCAGGCTTCATCGAGCACACAATTCAACATCTCGTCATACGACATGCCTGCAGCGCGTGCTGCTTTCGGATAACATGAATTGTCCTCCGGCTTGGGTAAAATGCCGGGCAGTGGATTAATTTCAATAATGTTTGGCGTCCCGTTCTTATCGAGGCGAACATCGATGCGCGACCAATCGCGGCATCTCAATACCTTGTATGCATCTTTACAGAGCTTAACGATGGCAGCATTGAGAGATGGAGTAACTCGGGCAGGACATTCAAAAATCTGGAGCGGGTTTGAGGCCTGATCCCAGATCCATTTTGCTTCGAAAGAATAGATCGGGTTCACGCCCTTCGGCAGAGAATCAAACTTGATCTCGACGATCGGAAGGACGCGAACGTCATCCGCGTTGCCGAGCATCGCAACCGTAAATTCGCGTCCGGGCAAGAATTCCTCAATGATAACGGGCTGGCTGTAGTTTACGAGCACATTTTCAACCTGGGCCTGTAATTCATGGCGGGTTCGTACGAGCGATGCGTCGAAAATTCCCTTGCTCGAACCTTCGTTCAGCGGCTTCACCATGCAGGGGAAATCCGTCTGCAGTGCTGAGAGGTCTGTAAGGGAATGGATAACGGAAAATTTCGCGGTAGGAATCTTGTAGTAGGAAAGAATTTCTTTCGCTCTTGATTTGTCCAGGCAGACGGCAAGGGTAAGTGCGTCTGAGCCTGAGTAAGGGATATTGAGCATCTCCAGTATCGCCGGGATCTGTGCTTCGCGAGAAACGCCGTATTGACCCTCGGCGATGTTGAAGACGATCTCCGGACGTCGGCTGCGAAGTTTTGCGAAGGCATCTTCATCAGCTTCGATCATCATGATAGAGTGGCGGAGTGCAAGCGCGTCGCGAACGGCAGTCACGGTTTCAATCGTGTCCCACTCCGCGTACGTATCAGCGCTCGTTGCCTTCTCTTCTATTTGCGTGCTGACATCAATGATGTGCTGACTCGAAGGGTCGACGCCGCCATCGGCGACATCTGATTCTTCCTTCTTTATGTTGTAGACGAGAGCTACTTCCATTCAGGGGAGTACCAAAAAAAACTTTCGATACCTTTCATACTAGTGATTGAGATCTTGGCTTCGTTCTTCGTCTAACTACTGATACAAATATAATGTTTTTAGACACGTTGTCAAGAAGAAAGTGGCATATTTCCTCGAAAACGAGCTCGTCGTTGTCAGAGTGGCAGACTTGTTGCTGTATGATTTTTTTTAGCCGTAAAAAAGAAAATTTCATTATTGTGCAGCGCCGAAGAGAGTGAAACAATCGCGGAGATAATTCAGCGGAAAATATTTTCGTTCATGACTAACCGATGCGAACGTAGGAAAGCAATTCTTTGTAAACCAATTCGAACCGTGTTCGTATTCGTGAATGCTGCGGCAGACGCAAATGAGGATCGCGGTCAACGAGCTCGAACGCTTCTTGCCGTGCCTGAAGAAGTATATTCTTGTCATGAACAATATCGGCAACGACAAACGACGGAAGCCCGCTCTGCCGCGTTCCGAAATAATCTCCCGCTCCCCGCAGCTCAAGGTCGACCTCCGCGATTCTAAATCCGTCGCTTGTTTCCACCATCGTGCTGAGGCGCTTCGAAATGTCGGATATCTGTTTCCGCGCGTCGGCACGATCCGCGGCAAGCAGGGCTTTCCGTTTGGCCGTCAGGTCGTCGGTCAGGAGAATGCAGTACGATTGTTCCTCACCGCGCCCTACTCTTCCCCTCAGCTGATGCAGCTGAGAAAGGCCGAATCGTTCGGCGTTCTCGATAATCATGATGGTCGCGTTCGGAATATCGATGCCGACCTCGATCACTGTCGTAGCAACAAGGATATCGAGGTCTTTGGATTTGAACTTGTTCATCAGGTCATCTTTTTCTGAGGATGACAATCTGCCGTGCAGGAGCCCGACCTTAAACTCGGAAAAGTCGCTTGTGCTAAGTTTTTCAAATTCAACGATCGCGGCCTTGAGGTCGATTTTTTCAGATTCTTCGATCAGGGGGTAGACAATGTATGCCTGACGTCCGCGCCGTAGTTCATCTTTCACGAAACTGTAGACTTGTTTCTTTTCTTTTTCGGTCCGAACCGCGGTTTTCACGGGCCTGCGGTTTTTTGGAAGTTCGTCGATCACGGAAACGTCAAGGTCTCCATACAGTGTAAGGGACAATGTGCGAGGAATCGGGGTCGCAGTCATCACGAGTACGTCGGGGTTTTCCTTGCCCTTCCCGCGAAGGATCGCCCGTTGAGCAACGCCAAACCGGTGCTGTTCATCGACGACAACAAAACCGAGATTCGCAAACTGAACCTGATCTTGAATCAAGGCATGCGTACCGATCACGATGTTCGCCGAACCGCTGCGGATATCTTCGAGGACGTCCTCGCGCAGCTTCTTCTTTTGTCCGCCGATGATGAGGCGCACATGAACGGACAGTTCACCCAGGAAATTCTTCAGCGTAAAGAAATGCTGTTCAGCCAGGATCTCTGTGGGTGCCATCAGGGTGCACTGAAAGCCGTTTTCAACTGCGATGAGCATCGCGAAAAGTGCAACGATGGTTTTCCCGCTCCCGACATCCCCCTGCAACAGGCGGTTCATCGGTACTGGTTGACTCATGTCGCCAGTGATTTCCTTGATAACGCGCCGCTGAGCGCCTGTCAATTCGAACGACAGACCGGAGAGAAGCTGGCGTGCGAGTTCACTCTTGACGGTGAAAGAGATGCCTTTTAATTCTCCTTTGATTTCCCTCCGCCTATAGGCCATCAGAAGTTCGAAGAAGAAGAGTTCATCGAATTTCAACCGATTAAGCGCCGTATCTCTTTCCGCGTACGTCTTTGGGAAATGGATCATGCGGAGCGCAGAGTGCAAATCGAGAAGGCTCCGGCGGTGAAGCATTTCATCCGGCAAATGGTCAGAAAGAGAGTCGAGATTGTTTTGGATAGCGTTCCGAATGATCCTGCGAAAACCGCGGTTATCCAGTCCGACCTGGCGCAGTTCTTCGCTCGACCTGTACATCGGAATGATCGCGCCGGTGTGAAGAAGGGAGTTCCAGTCCGTTGAATCATCCTCGTCGTTGGTCTTTAGCCTGTCGAACTCGGGATGGATGAACTGCGGCCTGTTCAGTTTGTCGAGTTCCGGCACGGCGGAAACGGCCAGTACTTCGCCGATCTCAAATGCTTTTTGATACCATTGGACCCCTGCAAAGAAGACACAAGTGAGGTATCCTGTCTCGTCTTTCAGAGTAAGCAAGAACATTTGTTTTCCGTGCCGCGTCCTCTTTGCCGTTTGGCGGAACACCGAGCCGATCACGGTGACTTCCTTCCCGGCTTCAACAAATTTTGGAAGGTCTTTGATCGTGGTTATTCGTGACCGGTCGAGGTAATCCCGTGGAAGATAGTAAAGAAGTTTCGGAAGAGAATCGACGCCGATTTCCTTCAAAGCAGCTGCTCGCTTCGGGCCGATTCCTTTGACGAATTGGAGTGTGTCGCTCGTATGAAGGCTCAATGAAAAAGTGACAATTGTTATGAGCTGCCGAAACGTAAAGCTAACTACCGGCGCTCAAATGTAGGTTTTGTTGATTGCTGAGCGCTCCATCCCCCCGGGATGCGATAGGCGATGCGTTCGTTTGCTACATTCACGATCAACGAATCTTCCGTGACCGGTTCAATGCTTGCATGTTGGATTTGTGAGTCCTCGAACAGCGTGTCTCGAAACAATGTAAGGTGCAGCCCCTGAGGAGTTCTTTCTACGAGTGTCTCAATAGCGCGGTTGTCGAGGCCTTCCTTATTCTTCGATTTCGGCAGGAACTCTGAAGACTGTTGTCGCATTGTGATGATTTGCGACAGCCCATTCCTCTGAATAGAGAACCTTCGACTTCCGCCCGAAGAGAGTTTTTGACCGCCGTTTCCTCCTTGTCCTTCATCTTCTGATCGCGCAGCAACACGTTCCTCGCCGTTTGATTCAGGGATGATGACGACTCTTCCGACAAGCCAGAACGTGCCTGTACTTCTGCCGCTTCCGTGTGGCAAATCACCGGGAGCCTGAGATTCAGCTTGCGACGCTTGATCATGTCCCGGTTCCCGTGCTGTGGCTTCATCAGATTGAGAAGGGTACAATTTTTCGTTCTCTTCCGATGCACTACTTGAATCCTGTGTTCCCCGTTTTACAACATATGTTCTGTGTGCAAACTTTACCGGCCATTCTATTGAACCGTAGTAATACCGGAAAACACCAAGCCCGACAAGGATGACCATCACCGCCGCTGCGAGACTGACGAGCTGATAACGCTGGAAGATGTTTGCGTCATCCTTTTTGATCGAATCACGCAAAAGCCCTCTCATCTTCTCTCTTCCCAACAGCGTGACGCCTGCCAACAGCTCCCGTTCCTTCTGCACCATGCGTTGACACCGCTCGCAGCCGCGAAGATGTTGTTCCAGATCTGTGCGTTCTGATTCGCTGACGCGCTTCATCACGAAGCGGTCGAGCAGGTCGGAATCATCGGTCCAATGTGGAGATTGATAATTTTCCATCCTCATTCACGCATGTGTCAATATTCTTTCCAGCGCTTTCTTGCATTGATATTTTTTCGATTTGACCGTTTCTGCGTTCGCGAAACCCATCTGTTGTGCAATTACTTCGAGTGAACATTCTTCCCAATAGAAAAGAAGGAGCAATCTTTTGCATGGATCTCCGAGTTTTGTCAGCGAATCGCGCACACGCTTTGCTTCGTCGCTCTCGATCAATTCTTCGAGTGGAGAGGGATCGGAGCTCCGGGCGGTCTCAACATTTCGTCCTTCCGGAACTTCTTTTCGCCACCGCGCAAGCCGTCTAAGCCAAATGTTCCGTGCCGTTCCCATGATGAACGTGCTTAGCTGCGATTCATACCGAAATTTACCCGAGTGCACTTTTTCCCACAGCACGACCACTGCTTCCTGCAAAACGTCGTCTCCGTCATCCGGCGTGCCGCTGTTCCTGGTCACATAAGAAACAACCGGCCTCCGATTTGCCTTGTATAATATCGCCAATGATTGTTCGTCCTCTCCCTTCTTAATGAGATCCAGAATTTTGGCATCGCTATGGAGAAATAAGAGAGATGAATTCATTTACCTTTCATGAGTTAATGATATTAACAGTCAGCAGGTGAATGGAAGAAATTACAAATAAAAGGCGCATTATTCAACGAACAAAGCAGTTACTTCAACAATCACCAGACGGAGGGCACGACAATGACAAATCAAATCTCGGCAAGATACGGCGAAATCGAACTCCGGTCGTTATACCCGACATTTGCCCTGCGTGGACTGATCCTGGCAGCGAGCCTTCATCTCGCCATTATCGGAACCTACTATTTGGCAACCGCATTAAAGGATGATGATCCGCCAGCGCACACAGTTCGCGTGACTATTACTGACCTGCAGCAGCCCCCTTCGATCAAAAATATTCTCGCGCCTCCCGCAGTGACGATTTCCGCGCCGGGCTCGCACACTCAGAACGCAATCCCTGTTGCAGTACCTGATGCTACAATTTCTCCCGATGTCACTATCCCCGATCAGGATACGATCGATCATTCGACGGCCGCTGCTGACCCCGGAATTGGTGAAGGCGGGAACGTGGTCGTTGAAGTCCCTAAAAATGTTGTTGTCGATGCCGAACCTGGACCATTCACACCAGTTGAAAAGCAACCTGTCCCGATCATCAATCCATCACCTCAATATCCCGAAATTCCACTTCGCGCCGGAATCGAAGGAACGGTATGGCTGAGAGTATGGGTAACAAAAGAAGGAAAGACAAAAAAAGCCGAGGTGGTGAAAACCGATTCTGAGCTGTTTAATCAGGCAGCTGTTGAGGCGGCCATGAAATGGGTTTTTACGCCGGCAGTCATGAACAACGGTCCGGTTGCCGTGTGGGTGACAATTCCCTTCAAGTTCAAGTTGCAAAACAGGCGGTGAAAGAATCGGGAATGTTGTATAGCTATTGCTGGACGACTCTCGCAAATCCCGAAGGGATGGCTTCGCCAGGCGCAAGGCTGCTGATCAAATCCAAAAAAGCTTTGCGCCTTGGCGTCTTTGTGAGAGACAACTCGTTAGGTCTCTCAAATGATAACTCAGAGTTGGTTGTTCAACGGAAGGTTACGACGATTCCCCTTTTACTTCCCGGGTCATGAGGTCCTCGGTAGCGAGATGAGGATTCTTCCCTTCATAAAGGATCTTATGAACTTCCGAAAAGATCGCCATTTCAATGGAATGCTTCTTCGCAAGATCGACAGATGACTGGCACGTCGCAACTCCTTCCGCGACCATCACCATCTCTTTCAAAACGTCGTCGAGCTTTCTCCCCTTCCCTACCTGTTCACCCACGTAACGGTTACGGCTGTGTTTGCTCATGCATGTAACGATCAAGTCACCGACACCGGACAGCCCGGCAAAGGTTCGCGGCAGAGCTCCCATCTTCACGCCGAGACGGGTCATCTCGGCAATTCCTCGTGTCATGATCGCTGCCTTCGTGTTGTCCCCGAAACCGGCGCCGTCGACAACCCCTGCCCCGACGGCGATGACATTCTTCAAAGCGCCGCCCAATTCAACGCCGCGAATATCGTCGTTGATGTAAACGCGGAAATACGGCGTACTGAATGCAGCCGCAACCGTCCTGGCCGTCCTCATATTGAATGATGCGGAAACGACCGCTGTCGGCATCCTTTGGATTACTTCTTCGGCATGACTTGGTCCTGACAGGATCGCAAGGTTCGCCTTCTTCTCATGCTCAAAAACATCGAGCATGACCTCGGACATTGTCATGAGGGAATGGTTCTCGATTCCCTTTGCGACGTTGACGATGATTGTTTGGGAAAGTTCATGGTGGGCAATTTGCCTGATCACAGAGCGAAGGAACTGCGACGGTACGGCGGAGACGATGATATCTTTTTTGTATGCCGCTTCCTGGATGTCGGTGAGGATCGAAATCTGTTTCGGGATTTTTATTCCCGGCAGGAAAGCAGGATTTTCTCTCGTTTCATTTATTATAGCCGCTTGTTCAGGGCGGTACGTCCACAGCGAAACGTCGTGATTGTTTTCAGAAAGTAGAATCGCAAGAGTCGTTCCCCAGCTTCCGGCTCCTAGGACGGCAATACGCATCGCGGACCTGCTAAATTGAAGATTACTGCAATGACAATCCTGTTACCTGTGGGAGGATGAACCCCGAAAGTTCGTCAGCTTATTCTCGGTCCCCCGGATAAGCCGTTTGATGTTCTCTCGATGTGTGTAGATGAGGAGAAGAGATGTCCCGATTGCAAAAAAGATCAACGTGTGATACCCCTGGATTTCGACTTTAAAAATGTTCTCACGGAAAAACATTGTCAAGGGGAATGCCACCGCTCCCGCGATCGAACCGAGAGAGACGTAACGGGAGCTCGAAAAAACTGCGGCAAAGATCACGACGGCGACTGCGAACTCGACAGGTGCTAAAGCCAGGAGCATGCCCGCACCGGTAGCCACTCCTTTGCCTCCTCTAAACCCTGCGAAGAGTGTCCAGATGTGGCCGAGAATTGCCGCCATCCCGCAGATAATCTGCACGACGGTAAAATCTTCGAACGGAGTTCTGTTTTGAAATGGGAGCGATGGGTCCCAGAAAAGGCGGGCAACAAACATCGTTGCGACCACACCTTTGAAAAGGTCGAACAGGATCACTGCCAAGCCAATCTTCCATCCGAGCACGCGAAGGACGTTGGTCCCGCCAGCATTCCCGCTGCCATGTTGGCGAATGTCAAATCCGCGGGAAATCTTTGACGCGATGATGCTCGTCGGAATTGAACCAACGATATAACTCAACAGTATAACGATGGCAAGATTGACCATTGTTCATCCAAGTAATGAGTGGGGGTAATGGCTTCTTACCCTACTAAAATAGACAATCACACAATGAAAATCAAGGCTGGCGCCCCAATTCGCTGCGGAGAATGATGTGTTTTGTGCTTATCGCGCGGTCAACGGCTAATATGCCGTCAATGTGGTCAATTTCGTGCTGCAGTAACTCAGAAAGACCGCCGATCGCTCGTATCTTTTTCTTGGCTCCAAATTCGTTCTGGTAGGACACTTCGACCCATTCGTGGCGCCTCACGCGCACGAGGATATCGGGAAGAGAAAAACAATCATCCCATGAGGTAAACTTCTTTTTGCTGTATCTCGTGATCGTTGGATTGATAAGCGGGCCAAACCCGTCCAATCCGATAAAGATAATCCTGAACTGCGATCCGATCTGCGGCGCCGCGTTGCCCCTGCCAAATGAATGCCGCGCTCGAAAGTCGTCGAGCGTATCGCGCAGGTTCCGGATCGCCGCACGTGTCGATGTCGACAAACAGTTTCTGACGGGTCTGCATTTCAAGCGAAGACCGGGGTTGCCAAGGAGCAATATTTTCTTCACTGCCATTTCGCTTCAGGTTCGCTTTTACCGGTACAAGTGCTGTTTCTCAAAAATAGTCTTTCATTTTTTAACCGCTAAGACGCCAAGCACGCTAAGAAGTTATGATTACTAATGAGCAACAATACTCTTGGCGTTCTCTGCGCCTTGGCGGTAAAAACACAAGATTATTTATTGGAAACGGCACTAATCTTTAAATCGGCGCGCGAGAACCTCTGCAAACTCCAGATCATCTGGCGTCGTGATCTTAATATTGTCAAAGCTCCCCTCAACGATCGCGGGCCGGATGTTCAGTCTTTCAACGAATGACGCGTCATCGGTCCCCTCGATATTTTCGCGGCCGGCATGGACATAGGCGTCGATGAGCACTTGCTTTCGAAATGTTTGGGGAGTCTGCGCCATCCACAATACCGAGCGGTCGAGCGTGCGTTCAAATCGTCCCTGATCGTTCCCGGCCTTGATCGTATCCTTTGCGCGGACAGCGACAACTGCAGCGGAATCCGAAAGCGCCTTATCGATGGATGCGAGGATTATTTTTTGCTGAATGAAAGGCCGTACGGCATCGTGAACGATAACGACTTCAGCGTGGGGATCAAGATGCCGTATCGCATTCCAAACGGAGTCTTGTCTTCTCCTTCCCCCCTCAACAATTTTTGACACCTTTGAAAGCCGGTATTCCCTGACAAGAAGTTCGACCTCTTCACGGCTAGACGAGTGAACGGCAACAATGATTTCATCGATTGCTGCGCACGCTTGAAACCGTTCAATCGTATGAACGATGATCGGTTTTCCCTGCAGCAAGAGGAACTGTTTGCTGACCGGCGTTCCCATCCTCTCTCCCGCACCTGCAGCAGGGATAATAACACTGGTAAACATGCGTGCTCACTTTCTTATGGCGGGAATTTCTGATTTCCCGATATGATCAATCGGAAATCTAAACTCAGGTACGTCGCAGTGTGATGCGCGGATACCGTCATTCGACAGCGATCCGGCCGATCCATTGACGCACATCGCTGGAAGATCATCAGAGAATCAACATCGCGTCGCCGTAGCTGTAAAATCTGTACCCTTTCTTGATCGCGAGCTTGTACGCGCGCATCACAAAATCGTGGTCGGCAAACGCCGCCGTGAGCATCAGCAGCGTCGATTCCGGCATATGGAAATTGGTAATGAGTTTGTCGGCGATCTTAAAATCGTACGGCGGAAAAATAAATTTATCCGTCCAGCCTCTGCTTGCCTTAAGATGGCCGTCCGTCGTTACGCTGGACTCGAGAGCCCTGCACGTGCTGGTGCCGCAGACAAATACGTTGCCCCGGTTGTCAATGACCCGGTTGACAACGTTCGCGGCCTGGTCGTTCACTTCAAAATACTCGGAATCCATCTTATGCTTTGTCAGATCCTCGACTTCGACGGTCCGGAACGTCCCCAGTCCGATATGGAGGAGGACGGAAACGACCTTAACTCCCTTCCGCTCCAGTTTTTTAAGAAGCGGTTTTGTAAAATGAAGGCCAGCCGTTGGCGCAGCAACCGCACCAATGGTCTTGGCATAGACCGTTTGGTACGAATCTTTGTCTTTTTCCGTCGGGTCCCGCTTGATGTATGCCGGCAGCGGTGTTTTTCCAATTTTTTCGATCAGTTTGAAAAAGTCACCCTCGTAATTGAATCGGACCGTGCGTCCGCGCGATGTCGTATTGTCGATCACCTCGCACGAAAGGTTGCCGTTGTCGAAATAGATCTTGTTGCCGATCCGGACTTTCCGTGCCGGGTCGACGATGACGTCCCAGATGTTGTCCGTCGCGTTCAATTGCCGGAGAAGAAAGACCTCGATCTTGGCATTCGTTTTTTCTTTGCGGCCGTACAGGCGCGCTTGAAAAACTTTGGTCTCGTTCACGACAAGACAATCCCCTTTTTTAAAATAATCGACGATATCGCGAAAATGCTGTTCAGTGATATTCTCGTCGTTGCGGTTCAACACCATGAGCTTCGAACGATCTCGCGGAGAAACGGGGTGCTTTGCTATAAGGTTTCGCGGTAATGGATATTTGAAATCCGAAAGTTTCATCGCGCTGATGTTTCTTTCTGGGGAAACATTCCCTTTAGTGGAACATACGCTCTTACGGGAGCGAATGAATTATTTTTCAGTTATTAGCATTCAGTAAACAGTAATCAGCAGTTGAAGACATTCGTATTCTTCAACATACTGACTACTGCTTACTGTTTACTGTTCACTGATTACTTTTTCTTCGACTTCTTTGTTGCCTTTTTGGCAGTAGAGGCCGGTGCGTCTTTCAACGCGGCACGCGCAGCCGCAAGCCGCGCGATAGGCACACGGAAAGGTGAACAGCTGACGTAATTCTGGTTGATCTCATGACAGAATTCAACGCTCGACGGTTCGCCTCCATGTTCCCCGCAAATTCCGACCTTAAGATCGGAACGCACCGAACGGCCTTTTTCGATGGCCATTTTCATCAATGCTCCGACGCCGACCCGGTCCAATACTTCAAACGGGTCTTTCGGAATGATTTCCATTTCCACGTAAGGAATAAGGAACTTGGCAGCATCATCACGGCTGACTCCCAGCGTCGTTTGCGTCAAGTCGTTCGTTCCAAAGCTGAAGAACTCGGCGACCGTCGCAACTTCATCCGCTGTAATGGCGCCACGCGGGATTTCGATCATCGTCCCGACAAGATACTTGAACTTCACGCCTTTTTCTTTCATCACCTCAGCGGCGACACGGCGGACAATTTTCTCTTGGTTCTCAAGTTCTTTCACATTGCCGACAAGCGGAATCATCACCTCGGGTTCGACCTTGATCCCTTTCGCCTGAACGTTCGCTGCGGCTTCGAAAATTGCCCGCGACTGCATTTCAGTAATCTCAGGATAGATGATGCCCAATCGGCATCCGCGTAAACCGAGCATCGGGTTGAATTCGTGCAGGCCTTCAACGCGCTGATGCACTTTTTCATAGCTGATGCCCATGTCTGCGGCCAGCTGACGCTGCGCTGCTTCCTCATGCGGAACGAATTCGTGGAGCGGCGGATCGATGGTCCTGATCGTGACCGGCAGACCGTTCATCGCCACGAAAATTCCCTCGAAGTCCGTCCGTTGCAGCGGAAGAAGCTTCGCAAGTGCGGCTTTGCGTTCCTGCACTGTGTCCGCGAGAATCATTTCGCGCATCGGACCGATCTTGCCTTCGCCGAAAAACATGTGTTCGGTTCTGCACAAGCCGATTCCTTCCGCGCCGAAAGCCACGGCGTTGAGCGCCTGGTCCGGCTGATCCGCATTTGTACGGATCTTCAGTCTGCGGTATTTATCCGCCCACGACATGATCTTTGCATACTGCTGATAGACCGGAGCTTCCTTTGGTGCGAGGGTTTTACTGACCAGCACTTGGAGCACTTCCGACGGCTTCGTCGCGACTTTTCCTTCTATCACTTCGCCCGTCGTGCCGTCCAATGAGATCCAATCACCTTCTTTGATTGTCTTCCCTTTGACCTTCATCGTATGGGTCGAGTAATCGATATCAAGCGATGCACATCCGGCAACGCAGACTTTGCCCATCTGACGTGCTACGAGCGCTGCATGTGATGTCATGCCTCCGCGTGCGGTGAGAATTCCCTCCGCCGCGTCCATACCTTTGATGTCTTCCGGGGATGTCTCGATGCGCGTAAGAATGACAAGTTCGCCCTTCTTTTTCCACGCTTCAGCATCCGGGGCGTTGAACACAACCCGGCCTGTCGCAGCGCCCGGTCCTGCATTCAAACCCTTGGCAAGAAGTCTCCCGCTTTTCACGGCAGCTTCCTTTTCTTTCAGGTCGAACACGGGGCGAAGAAGCTGGTTCAACTGATCGGGCTCGATCCTCTTCAGTGCTTCTTTGTCGGAGATCAGTTTTTCATCGACCATGTCGACGGCGATCTTAATCGCGGCAAACGCTGTCCGCTTCCCGATGCGGCATTGAAGCATGTAGAGCTTTCCTTGCTGGATCGTGAACTCGATATCGTTCATGTCGCGGTAGTGTTTCTCCAGCGTCTTGCGGATCTTGTCGAGCTGATTGTAGATCTTCGGATTATCTTTTGCGAGCTGTGATATCGGTAGCGGTGTGCGCGTGCCGGCCACAACGTCCTCACCCTGCGCATTCATCAGATATTCACCGTAGAATATGTTCTCTCCCGTTGCAGCATCCCGTGTGAAGGCAACACCCGTTCCGGAATCGTCGCCCATATTGCCGAACACCATGGACTGGACGTTGACGGCCGTTCCCCACGATTCGGGAATATCGTACATCTTCCGGTAGGCATTCGCGCGGTCGTTTTGCCATGACCCAAACACTGCACCAATCGCGCCCCAGAGCTGCGCCATCGGCTCCTGCGGAAAATCATTTCCCGTTTTATCTTTGATCGCTTTTTTGAACTGCGCGACAAGATCCTTGAGATCATCTGCCGTGAGCTCCGTATCAAGATGAACTCCCTTTGATTTCTTCTTCTCTTCGATGATCGCTTCAAACGGATCGATCTCGTCCTTGTGAACCGGTTTCAAACCGAGCACCACATCGCCGTACATCTGGACAAATCGGCGGTATGAATCGTAGACGAAGCGAGGATTATTCGTCTTCTTGACCAAACCCTCGGCAACTTTATCGTTGAGGCCCAAGTTGAGGATCGTGTCCATCATACCCGGCATGGAAGCGCGGGCGCCCGAGCGAACCGACACCAACAGCGGGTTCTTCAGGTCGCCGAACTTCGCGCCCATCGCCTTCTCCACCTTCGCGATCGATTTCTTCACGTCGGCCGCGAGGGATTTCGGATAGGTCTTTTTATTTGCATAGTAATAAGTGCAAACTTCAGTTGATATTGAAAAACCTGCCGG
This sequence comes from uncultured Chitinophagaceae bacterium, assembly GCA_964439265.1. GTDB lineage: Bacteria > Bacteroidota > Ignavibacteria > UBA10030 > UBA8401 > JAGVPT01. Next base: position 17,903 of record CAYTOA010000040.1, on the reverse strand, counting down.
CACCGGCAATCCGATGTTCGTCATCTCGGCGAGGTTTGCACCCTTGCCGCCGAGAAGGTTCTTCATCTCTGATTTGCCTTCGGCTTTTCCGTTGCCGAAGTAATAGACAAATTTAGCCATCGTTGTAATTGTTCCTTCTTATTTTATTGTGTGGTATATGTCTTAGTAATTGGTTGAGTTACCAGGTGAATTAAGAGTTTCCTTGTTGTTTGTTGATTTCCGCTAAGAATGTTCGTCCGATTTTTTCCGTCAGCGGATTAAACGTATCTTTCATTCGCTCCGGATGCCACTGCACCAGCAAGAGAAAGGGAGTAGTATTTCTATTTTCCCGTTCCAATGCTTCAATGACGCCATCGTTCGAACGGGCGCTCACTGTCAGCCCGCTGCCGACACGGTCAATTCCCTGATGGTGGAATGAATTGACCTCGCCCCAGTTCTTTCCGTTGATCACTGCGAGCGTTGTTCCCTCTTCGATCACAATTTTGTGCCGTTGCTCCTTTCCATCCTCCTCATGGTGCTTCGGATATCCGTCCGATTTCAAATCGAGATGCAGCGATCCGCCGAGAACTACATTCAGCGATTGCATCCCGCGGCAGATTCCGAGCACCGGCATCTTCTGTGCCAGAGCCTTCTCGATGACCGTAAATTCAAAGTTATCGCGCCGTTCGTCAACACCTTCTGTTTGTCCCGCCCCGTCGCTTCTACCGTAAGCCGTCGGGTGAATGTCACCTCCTCCTGTTAACAGCAAACCATCGCATTGTTCGATTTCGCCGGGCTGGCCCGCCTCGTACGCGAGATCATGAAATTCAATCGCCGGATTGAACCGCAAGAGCCAGCCTTTGTAGGCGTTGAACGTAGCTTCTTTCCTGGTATTCTTTGTTATGCCGATCTTCATTAATTTTTTCTACTGCCGAGCCCGGCTTCGATGAGCGCGTTCCATTCCTTCTCCTGATGAATCGTAACTTCGACCTCCAGGCAGAAGAGCGGGTATCGTTCAGCCAGCCCCGAGGACGACAATCGCGCGAGATCTTTCTCCGTTGTCACAATATATTCCGCCTTCGATCTTTCCTGCTCCGCAACGATTCGGCCGATATCGGAATCGGAGTACGGATGATGATCCTGAAAATACATCATCGAGCTGACGTTGACGCCGAGATTCTCCAGCATACTTCTGAAACTCTCCGGTTGAGCAATTCCGCAAAAAGCAACGGCCTGTTTTCCTTTCAGGCTGTTCAAATCCACGCTGAACCCTGTCTTTGCCCTTCGAAACGCCGTAACTGAAAGAGAGGAGGAAAATATTTTTGCTTTTGTGTATCGGCCGATCTCATCTTTCAGTTTCCCGACATTTACGCCGCTCGTCACTTTTGTGATAAGCACAGCGTGAGCACGCTTCAATGAACTCAGAGTATCTCTCCTGTGTCCTGCCGGAAGCATCGCCATTCCAAACGGTAAATGCGCAGCGTCTATCAATACAATATCCAGATCACGATAGATCGCACGGTGCTGAAATCCGTCGTCGAGAACCACGGCCCGAGCGTTCAGTTTCTCGGCGGCATATCGTGCACCGCGTGCTCGTCGCTCATCCACCACAATTCCCGTCCCGGGCAGCCGTAACGCCAGCTCAAACGCCTCATCCCCTGCGTTCGCTGACGTGGTCTTCAACGAGACTCCGTCCGAAACTTCCAACAAACCATGCGTTGCGCGACCGTACCCACGGCTGACGACCGCAATCCGGATATTCTCTTTCCGCAGCATTTCTGCGATCGATCTCACAACCGGCGTTTTGCCGGTTCCCCCCGTCGTGATATTGCCGACGGAAATAACGGGAATGCCGACGTGCACCGAAGAAAAAATTTTCCAGTCAAATAACAAATTCCGAATAACTACTCCGCATCCATACAGCCATGAGAACGGTAATAATGCCGGAATTGGTTTCATCGTTCGATAATTCTATAGAACCTGCAAAGCCTGCTCCGCCTTCATGGTCAACTCAACCAATTGAGCCTGCGTATCCGCTAAGAAGGCGTCGAGCGGTCCATCCTGCAAATCCGCGGGAACCATCAGCGGATCGCTGTACCAAACGCTGACGTTGGAAAACGGCATCGGAATCTCGAACCGATCCCAACTTTCCACTATTTTCTTCCTGTCTGCAGCGATGCCAACGAGAAAAAGGGGAACGCGAGCCCGCTGTGCCGCACGCACCGCCCCCATTTTCATCTGATGGCGCGGGCCCGTCGGACCGTCGGGCGTAATACACAACGTATTCCCTTGGGTGACCGCATCCACCATCAACTGCATTGCTTCTTTTCCCCCGATATGGCTCGACCCTCGTATCATGGCGTAACCCCATCGTGCCAGCGTTGCTGAGAGTATTTCTCCATCTTCACTCTGGCTGACGAGCGCAGCGACCGGACCTCGGCTTCGGGGGCGGTGGAGAAACCAGCCCACGAGCATCGCACCATGCCAGAAAGCAATGACCGCCTGGGCGTTGGTCCTTCGATAATTTTCAAAGAGCGAATGATTATTTCTCTTTACCCGATACGTACTGCATAACCCCAATGCCGCCAGCCATAAAAATCTTTTTGCAACAGCATTGATTATTTTCTTAACCATCGGCCGCAACGTTTGTCATTCACGCCGGGTTCAACGCCAGGATAGCGTCCGCAACATTTGCGGAGGCTCCTTTCGAACCGAGCAAACCTTTAACTGCCGAAAGATCCTTTTTCATCGCCGCTCTTCTCGGTCCATCGTTGAGCAGGCTGGACGCGAGTTCAACGATCTTTTGCACCGTGACGTTCTGCTGAATCAGTTCCGGCACGATCGTCTTCCCCGCAACGATATTGACGAGTCCAATGTTCTTGACCCGCACCAGGGCGCGGGCGATGAGATACGTGAGCCATGACGTTCGATACACGACGATCATCGGAGTTTCAAAACAGGCCGTCTCAAGCGTCGCAGTACCGGAGGTTACGATGGCGAGCTCTGCATACTTCATGGCCTCATGCGTCGCGTTTTCGACAAAGTGGAGCGAGATGTTCGGCGGCAGAAACGTCATAAACATTTTTTCATGGAGGTTCGGCGCAATCCCCACGACGATCGCACAATCGTCATCCGCTTGAAGAACGGCGGCAGACCTCGCCATCACCGAAAACAGGTTTTGGACCTCCTGCCGCCTGCTTCCCGGAATAAGTGCCAGTATCTTTTTAGACGGATCAACGCTGAAGCGCTTGCAGAATTGGTCGCGGCTAAATTCAACGTTCAACTCTTCGAGCAGCGGATGCCCGACAAAGCGCACGTCGATCCCTTCCTTCTTGTAAATTTCAACTTCGAACGGAAAGACGACGAGCATGGTGTCCACGACACCCCGCATTTTTTTTACTCTACCTTTTTTCCACGCCCACACTTGCGGACTGATGTAATAAATAACTTTCACCCCGTATTTCTTTGCTTTTCGGGCGAAGCGCAGATTGAAGCCAGGGTAGTCAATAAGCACCACAACATCAGGCCTCTTCAAGACGAGCAATTGTTCCAGCGTCTGTTCGACCGATCGGATAAGGGGGAGATGCTTCAAGACTTCCATAAAACCCATGAAGGAGAGCTCGCTCACGTGGTATGTCAACGTCATTCCTTCATTTTTCATCTTCTCCCCCCCAATGCCATAGATGTCAATTGAGGGCTGCCGCCGCTTCAATTCTCTGACGACTCCGGCGCCGTGGACGTCGCCCGAAACTTCTCCTGCAATCATCATCACACGATGGATCATCGTCAACTCTGCTGTACAAAAAAAATAATAAAAATCGTGATCGCGATAGCAGCGAACGCCTGTAATGTCCGGCGCTCCGACTGCAGCCCGCGGGTGAGGTCCGCGTCCCGGTGAAATGCGTGTTCTCCCGAGTAACGCGTGAAGCGGGGTATAAACCGGGGGACTTCCTGTACGTAGCGTTCGTACTCATCGCCGAACGTCGTGTGCAGGTATTCCTCTTCCTTTGTCACAATCATTGAATACTGAAACAAAAAGAA
>CAYTOA010000040.1:0-13783 GCA_964439265.1 uncultured Chitinophagaceae bacterium | reverse complement strand
TGTGCAGGTATTCCTCTTCCTTTGTCACAATCATTGAATACTGAAACAAAAAGAAACCCAATGCCGCAAGCGCAAGATACGGAGCCAGTGCATTCGCCATCACTCCGACTCCTACGTACATCATCATATTGCCGACGTAAAGCGGATTGCGTACATACCCGAACGGCCCATCGATAAACAGATGCGTTCCACCCACTCGCCCCGTTGTCCTCGTCTCGGTTCCTGCCACGGAAACTCCCCATAGGCGGATCGACTCGCCGCAGAGCGCTACACCAATTCCCGCGATAAGCGATAAAGGGGTCGGATGGGCATATGCGAGCATCAGCAGGATGAACGGAATAGGCGTGTATCCGCGCAGTTCAAATATTTTTTGCCGGATGTCCAACAACTATCCTCTCATAAAAATTTCTTTTCTTGCCAGCTCAGCGGTTCTGCGTTTGCGCGGATGTTTCTCTTCCACCATCTCTCTGAATCGCGAGAGCACATCGTCAAACGTCTCGAATCGATGGTAAGTAATATTTTCCCGCTCACAATATGTCAGCAGCGATCCTTTTGCAAAGACGACGTCGGCGTATCTCGACGGACACCGGTCCGAATACCCGTTTCCGATGTACACGATGACGCTCTCGTCTCCTGATTTCGTCAACATATGGTTCCGTTTGCAGTTTGCGCACATCGTGCACTCCGAGTCCGTATAGGGAAAAACCGGAACGAGTGTGCCGCCGGCATCGATCATCAGCTCATTGGAGTAAAACGGAAGATGAGCCAAATGCTCCCGTTCCAGCACATGACGTATATACAGGTCGAACCCATCGCTGACAATATTAATCGGAATCGATTCGCCGGTGCAATATCGTTCAAAACGGTGAAATCCGGCATCGATCTCCTGCCACTCGACGAAGGAATCGAACGTTGCCGGCGACAGGGACTCTACCGTGGCAAAGGACCGCCGCCAGCTCTCCGTCATGCCGATCTTTCCGTCGCGCGTCTCACGAAAGGCTTCCGAACATTTTTCCGGATTCCCGAAAACTTTGAACATCGAATCGCCGATATCATTGCGTGTGATCGTTCCGTCAAAATCCGTGAAGACGATATATGAAAGCTCGTTGGAACTCAATTTGTTGCCACTGCATTTTCGTTGAATCGGACCGATACGAGTTTTGAAACGCCTTCTTCTTCCATGGTGACACCGTACATCGCGTTCGCCGCTTCCATCGTCCGCTTGTTGTGGGTGACCACGATGAACTGCGTGTTGTCGCTGAATTTCCGGAGGATCCGCGAGAATCGGTCAATGTTCGAATCGTCCAACGGTGCATCAACCTCGTCAAGGATACAGAACGGACTCGGCTTCACAAGATAGATCGCAAAAAGGAGAGCGATGGCGGTGAGCGTTTTTTCACCTCCCGAGAGCAGGTCGATCGACGTTGGCCGTTTTCCCCGCGGCTTCGCGATGATTTCAATGCGGGCCTCGAGTGGATCGACGTCCTCTTCAAGACGCAAGTCACATTCGTCACCTTCATCAAACAAGCTCTTAAACGTCGCGATAAAATTCTCCCGAATCTTGTTGAACGTTTCGCCGAATGTGCGCTGCGCCGTCGTATTGATCTCCTCGATGGTCGAGAGGAGCGTCTGTTCAGCTTCAACGAGATCGCTGCGCTGAGTCGTGATGAACTCGAGCCGTTCGCTCTCGCTCTTGAATTCATCGAATGCCGCGAAGTTCACTGGACCGAGCGATGCGATCTTTTCCTTGAGTGCACGTCCCTCTTCGCGCACAGCGTCGATATCGAACGTGTGGGCGTCGGCGTATTCTTTCAATTCGAGGAGAAATCCGTACTCTTCCCGAGCGCGCACAGCAAGGTTTTCCGACTTCATGGTCAACTCGGACAACTTGATCTCCAGTTCATGCGTCACGCCGAGCGAATCGTCATGCAGCCGTCGCTCGTCCTTGATCTTCAGTTCGATGTCATGCATCTGATTCCGCTTTGCGTTGTACTCCGTGTCCACACTCTTCCCGCGGTCGACCATGACCTGGAGACCGGAGCTCAACCGGTGAAGTTCGGATTCTGTGTCCGTGAGTTCCTTTGCCAACCGTTCAATCTCGGCCTTTGCTTCGGCAATGTCTCGGTCGCGCTGTGAGAGCGTGACCACAATATTATCGACCGTTTCGCGGATATACTCGAGTTCCCTGGCGATATTTTTCTCTTCATTCTGAAGGTTGAGGAGGGCAACATGTGCTTTGTTCGTTACGTCGGAATACTCGCTCCAGAGCACTTCCATCGTTTCCATCTCGCTGGTCGCCGCACCGGAGTTTTGTTCAGCCGCCGATCGTTCTTTTTCAAGGCGTTCGATATCCGGCACGATAACGTCGAGTTCCTTTTGGAGTTCTTCGGCTTCGGCCGCAAGCTTTACATTCTCCGAAATATTCCGTTCCATATTCTCGTGGATGCGTTTCTTCTCGAACTCGATCTGCGCGATCCGCATCTCGACGCCGGTCATCTGTTGCTCAATACGTTTTGCGCTGGCTGCCAGCGCTTTGAGGTCGATCGATGCGAGCGCCTCCTCCCTCTCGACGATGTCATTCCGAAGCGCTGCCAGGGACCTGTCGAGCGCGGCGGTTTCGGTTTCGAGTTCGGCAATTTGGCTCTTTTTGCCGATCATGCCCCCGTCGTCAGCGCGAAGGCTCCCCCCCTTCAATACGCCCTGGCCCGTAACGATTTCGCCGTCGAGGGTGACGCATTTCAGGAGCGAGCCGCGGCCGATGATGATGGACGCCGCGTTCACATCGGTTACGAGCAGTGTGTTGTCAAAAATATAGTCGCAAAGGGTTTCGAATGCTGGGTCGCACGTGATCACGTCGCGCGCCCATGCGACGACTCCGTCGGCGGAAACTTTCTGGCGGGAATTCTTCAGTCCCGGGATCCGGTCGAGGCAAATGAAGGTCGCTTTCCCTTTTTGATTCCTCTTGAGGACGTCGATGCCACGGTACGCTTCTTCGATATTCTTGACGACAATGAAACTTGCTGTTTCGCCGAGGGCCGATTCTATGGCTACACGATACTGGGAATCCGTCGAGAGGGCATCGGCGACAGTCGTCTGGACGTTCGACTTCCACTCATCATTCGTGATAAGATATTTCGCGCCTTCCGAGAACCCGTCATAACTTTCGACGAGGCCTTTGAGAAACTCCATTCGGGCATGCCGGCGGTCAAGCACGCTCCGAATTTCAAATTCCTTATTGCGAAGCGATTCGATATCCTTTTCCAACGCAGACTTCCGCGCCTCGGTCTGATGCACAAGCACCTCTGCCTCTGCAAATTGTCTCCGATACTCGCGGTCCTCGGCGCTTAATTGGTTCACCAATTCTGAATTCGTCGCGATCTCGTTCTTGTAGATCCCGTTTTCTTCGTCCGAAAAATCGATGCGCCCATGGATATTCTCAATCCTTGCCTTCGTCCGTTCATGCTGCTGCCGCCGCAAAGAGATTTCGTTCAGGAGCTCCATAATACGGTCTTGCAGCTTTTTTACTTCGGCTTTTTTTGCGTCAAGTTGAAGAGTGAAGGCATCCAATTCTTCCTTTTTCTCGGCGTAATGCCGCTCGGCTTCATCCACTTTCACGTGCGTCTGTTCAATCGATGACCGAAGTTCTTTCGAACGTTCTTGCAGCTCTTCCTGCTGGCGATGCAGCTCAATTTTGTCCTTTTCGTATCGTTCGATCGACATGACGAGCGATTTCTTCCGCTCACTCGATGAGATACGCATCTGCTGAACTCCGTTGATGCGCTGCTGCTGTTCGGCAACATCGCTTTGCGCCGCGATAAGCCGTGATTCGAGATCTTCTAATTCTTTTCGAAGAAGGTCGAGGAGAGCCTCTTTGTTCGAGAGTTCCGAGTCGATCCGTTCCTTTTCGCTGCGGGCCCCCTCAAGTTCTCGTTTCAGCGGTTCGATCTTTCCGGAAATTGCGGCGTAATCGCGTTCCAAAAGATCGACATCAAGCGCTCGAAGATCCTTCGAAAACGCGTTATACTTCTCTGCTTTTTGCGCTTGACGCTCGAGAGAATTGACCGCCTTTTGCACCTCTTTGACCACATCGTTCACGCGGACGAGGTCCTGTTGTACGGTCTCGAGTTTGCGGTATGCCTCTTTTCTGCGATGCTTATATTTTGTCACTCCGGCGGCCTCCTCAAACAGACGGCGGCGTTCGTCGGTCCGGTCGCTGAGGATTGTCTCGACCATCTTCAGTTCGATCACAGAATACGCGTCTGACCCCATTCCGGTGTCCATGAACAGGTCCTTAATGTCTTTCAGCCTGCAGAGAGTTTTGTTGAGGTAGTACTCGCTTTCCCCGGAGCGATAGACACGGCGGGTGACAGTCACTTCGGAATATTCGGTAGGAAGTATCCCCTTTGTGTTTTCGATCGTCAGAGAGACATCTGCCATACCGATCGCTTTGCGATTCTTCGTTCCGTTAAATATAACGTCTTCCATCTTGTCGCTGCGCAGTGTGCTCGGCCGTTGCTCCCCCAGGGCCCAGCGGATCGCGTCGACGACATTCGTTTTGCCGCAGCCGTTCGGCCCGACGATCGCGGTGATCCCCGAGTCGAACTTCAAGTGCACTTTGTTCGCAAATGACTTAAATCCAACAACTTCTAACTTCGATAGATACATAATTCTCTTACACCGTTCAGTTCTCCACCGGTACCACTGTGCTCATCATGAAATGGACGTACGCCATCATGGAATGAGCATAATCGAAGTATCCGTACCACAAAATTCCTAATGCCCCAACGACGACAATTCCGATCGCATAGATCTTGACGGATGAGCTGTCGTAAATTATCGAGATCCCTTTCAGGGTTCTAAAAAAGATCCAGATCATGACCGTCACGAAGATTACAAGAACGGGGACGACATACACGTCGCTTTCCATGACGCGATACAAGATCATTCCCAAAGGGATGAAGATCACCATCGGCAGCGTCGACCATACCGCGACCGAGTACGAATGGAACAGATATACTTTTGTCCGCACAAAAAATGAAAAAAGCTGGACCAGCACGGTAACAATAAACATCCATGCAAAGCAGGCAAGCCCGCCGTACGCGATACACTCAATCGGATGCCAGATGAGTTCGATGACTGCGGCTTTGAGAGAATCCGAAGTGATGAGTATTGTCAGGATATAATCAAGGACGGCGCTTGATCGGAAATGGTAGAGTACGCTCGACACGACGATCGCAAAGGTCACCGCCACGATCGCCGAAAGGATTGCCGTATGAAGGTTTGATAATATCCGCTGGTCGCGAATATCGGCAAAAAAATTGTACGGACGCCGGAGAGCCCGGAAAACACTTTCGCGGAACCGGCGGTCGGTATTCAGCAGCCAGAAGAAAAGGATCAGGAGCAGCAGCCCAAGAAGAACGTACGACACCGGCGACGACACGGAATGTGTCCCGACGGGGAGCGCAGCAATTTTTTCACCGAGGAACATAGAACGGACAACATCGTAGGCAACTTTCTTTTCACGATTGAACTCCACGATCCCCTGCGTATACAGGTCGGGCGTCGCAGATTGAACCGTGAGGAGCGGACGATCGCCTCTCCAATCCTCGAAACTCCACAGGAAACTCCCGGCAATTCCGGCGTCTTTGATCGCGTCGTATCGCTGGAAAAGATATCGCGCCTGGGCCTCCTGCGACATCGGATCACTGTAACCGTTCCTATTGCCGGTCTCTACTGCTTTGCCGTACCGTCCGATCATCACCGGCTGATCAGGATGAGATAACTTCCATTTCAGAAGAGATGCTGCAAATCCCTTGATGTCACCGTTTGCGAGGCGAATACCGGCAATATCGACGATGCGGGAATTCTGGATGTCGTCGGGCGAAAGAGAGATGTAGTATGTCAGCCGTGAGTCCATCGACCGTTCGGTACTCTGTAACTGGTCGAGCAGCAGTTTTGCGCGCGGGTCGATCGATTCGAAACCGTCGCCGAACCCCCATGCAACGAGCGACGGATGGTTTCTGTCCCTGCGGATCATTTCTTTCGTATAATTTTCAGCGAGAGCCCGGTAATTTTCCGTCGAAAAAATATCGGAAGGAGTTTCATAGAGAGGAATTTCTTCAAACGCCAGGAGCCCGTACTGGTCGCAAAGATCAAGGAGATACGGGTGCGGGGGATGGAATGCAAACTGCACGGCGTTTGCGCCGAGGTTCTTGATTAATGCAATATCCTTCTCCATCTGCTCATACGTCAGCGCGCTTCCATGGTCCGGCGAATCCTCTCCCCACGTTACCCCGCGCAATGTTATGGCAGCACCATTGAGAAAAATATTCTGCTTTTCTTTTCCGATCGTTCTGATCCCGGTATGAATACTGTACTCGTCCAGAACTACACTGTTCTTCCCTTCTCCCGCAGCAATCACGGCATGCAAGGTGTATAAATTAGGCTGGTCCGGACTCCACATTTTTGCGGCGGGAATCGTGACGGTCGTTTGCACAGTCACATCCCTGTTCCCTTCGGGAGAAAAAGAAACAGGAAGGCTCTTGCCGGTCACAAGGCCGGTTGTCTTATCCGATGCTTCGACAGAGAAATTAAGAAGAACGGTGCCTGGATGATCACCCAAGGAAAGCTTTGAAAAGTCACGCCCGGAAATAACCGCCTGAACAGAAAGCTTTACCATCTTGGGGTCGATACTCTCGGTCACCGCTGCAAGGTCATCAATCCACACAAGCGGTGTCGCGACCAAAAATACATCCCTGAATATCCCGCCGTAGTTTTTCCATCCGCCGATTTGCTGCCGGAGGGGGAGCGTGCTTTTGGAATTCAAGGTGTTGTCGACAACGATACGGATAACATTTTCATTCCCAAGCTGCAGGGTGTTTTCGGGGACAAGAAAAGCAAATGAAGTGTAGCCCCCCTCATGCTTTCCTACGAAAACCTCGTTGAGAAACACCTCAGCCTGATAATTGATCCCGTAAGCAACGAATTTGAAGCTGTGCAGTGTGAGAAGAGCGGTCGGAAGGTCGAATTTTCGCGTAAAAATTACTTTTCCTTCGAAATCGGATGCCGATGGCAGAAGAACTTCCCGCCATGTCACTCCGTCATCCGTGGAACAGCTCCATTTTCCAGACAGGTCTACAATAGATCGGGTGCCGGAAGAATAGTTAAGTACTTCTGGCCGGGATTTCTCCCCGTTTTCGAAAAATTGGTTCTTAGTTAGCGCGTCAGATGAAACCGTGAGAAGAAAAGCCAGTACCAGGAGATAGCGATGGGATGAAGTTTGCAATAATGGACTCAAAATTTTTGAAGAAAAACGTGTGTTTTCGAAGGTTTAGGGCAACACAAGTCCTTTATTCTGCTCAATATAACACATACTAGCCCGAAAAGCAATGAAAATAAAAATGCTCTAAACCACTATAATAAAGTGACTTAGAGCATCTTAAGAATGTAGAACTCAAGAAATCAGGCCAAAATTCAGCAATAAACCCGGAAACTCTTAAACCGCGTTAATAATCGCAGCAAAGGAGTCGGCCTTTAGACAAGCACCGCCTACGAGAGCCCCGTCGATATCTGCCTGATTTAAGAGTTCCTTGGCGTTCTCAGGTTTTACGCTGCCGCCATATTGTATGATTAATTTTTCAGCAACAGGCCAGGCGTATAACTGCGCCACAAGCTTTCGTATTAATTGATGAACATCCTCTGCCTGCTGTGTCGTTGCTGTCTTGCCTGTGCCAATCGCCCATACAGGCTCGTATGCGATAATTACCCGATCCAAATCGGCTTGCGTGAGGCCGGAGAGAACGCCCTTCACCTGTGCCGTAATGACCTTATCCGTAATATTTTTTTCGCGCTCCTCGAGAGTCTCACCAACGCAGATTATCGTTTTCATCCCGGCAGCTAGGACTTTCTTTGCTTTTTGATTGATGAGCTCATTGGATTCTTGAAAATATTGACGTCGTTCGGAGTGGCCTACAATAACGTATTCGCAGCCGACCGACTTAAGCATTTTGACTGAAATTTCGCCCGTAAAGGCTCCGTCGTCATGAACCGACACATCTTGCGCCCCGAGCTTAATTGAGCTCCCTTTTAATAATTGCTGCGCAATAACGAGCGACGTATAGGGGGGGCAAATAATGACTTCTGCTTTTGCCTTTTCGAGCCCTTTTTTCAATCCGTTAATGAGGTCGGCCGACTCAAAAATATCTTTGTTCATCTTCCAATTACCAGCAATGACTTTATTTCTCATACTATTTTTTCTTTCGCTTTTTAGGTTTAAGAGTGATGGTACGTTTGCAGATTTACGTTTCGCTAAGTTTCTTTTTCAAAATATCGTTCACTATTTTTGGATTCGCCTTTCCCTTCGTCGCTTTCATTGTTTCACCAACAAAAAAACCGAATACTTGTGTCTTGCCGTTTCTGAATTGCTCCCGCTGCGCGGGGTTTTTGGAAATGACCTCATCGACAATTTTCTCTATGGCGCCGGCATCGGTGACCTGAACGAGTCCTTTTCTCTCGACAACCGCCTTTGGATGTTCCTTTGTCTTCAACATTTCATCGAATACTTCCTTGGCGATCTTTCCGCTGATAACGCCGTCGGCGATCAATGTTATCATCGCAGCGAGATTTTCCGGGGAGACGGGGAACGCATCGATCGCGATGTGTTCTTCTTTTACCACGCGCAGAACCTCGGTCATCACCCAGTTGCTGACGTTCTTGCAGCTTTCAGCATTCGCTTGCGATATTCCCGAGACAGCTTTTTCATAATAATCCGCGAGGCTCCGCTCAAGTGTCAGGATATCAGCGTCATACTTCGGCAGGGCGAACACTGTGATGAACCTATCCCGCCGTTCCTTCGGAAGTTCGGGGAGCGATGATCTCACCCGCGCGATCCACGGTTCATCGACCAGCACGGGGACCAGGTCAGGGTCCGGAAAATATCTGTAATCATGCGCTTCTTCCTTGCTCCTCATCGAAACGGCGACATTCTTATCTGCATCCCACAATAATGTTTCCTGCACGACCGTGCCGCCGTCTTCCACGAGCCCGATTTGCCGATTGATCTCGTAGTCGAGCGCCCGCTCGACGTTCCGGAAGGAATTCATGTTCTTTACTTCGGTCTTCGTTCCGAATTGTTTTTCCCCTTTCAGCCGGATCGAAACGTTGGCGTCGCAGCGGAGACTTCCTTCTTCCATGTTGCCGTCACAAATCCCGAGGTACGTCACGATTTGTTTTATCATTGAAAGATATTGGTATGCCTCATGAGAGGTACGAATATCGGGTTCGCTGACAATTTCGATGAGCGGAACGCCGCACCTATTCACATCAACCAGCGTATCGGCATCCAGGTCATGGATCAACTTCCCTGCATCTTCTTCCATGTGGATTCTAGTAATGCCGACGCGTTTCGTTGTGCCGTCTTTTAATTCAGCGTCGATGTATCCCCCAATGCAGATAGGTTCCTCGTATTGGGATATTTGATACCCTTTCGGCAGATCGGGATAAAAATAATTCTTCCGGGCGAAAATAGATTTCGGTGCGATTGAACAATGAGTCGAGAGTCCCATTTTGATGATGAACTCAACCACCTCTTTGTTCAGAACGGGGAGCACCCCTGGCATTCCGAGACACACCGGACAGGAGTTTGAGTTCGGAGTATTCCCGAATTTTGTCGTGCAGCTGCAAAACGCTTTTGAGTTTGTCAAAAGCTGTGCATGGACTTCGAGACCGATTACCGCTTCATATCTATCGTTCATCGTCAACGTATTGAATTCTCAACAAATACTTAAGCAGCGAGAGCGTTTGTGACCTTTTCTGCCGCATCCTTCAAATTTTCGGCGACAAGGAAGCTCATGCCTGATTTTTTCAGAATCTCTGCGGCCAGGTCGGCGTTCGTTCCGGCAAGCCGGATGACGATCGGTATCATCACTTCCACTTTCTTGGCCGCTTCAACAACGCCGGTTGCCACCCGGTCGCAACGAACAATCCCGCCGAAGATGTTGATAAGGATCGCTTTTACATTCTTGTCCGCAAGGATAATCTTGAAACCGTTCTCGACCGTTTGCGCGTTCGCTCCCCCTCCGACATCGAGGAAATTCGCCGGCTCGCCGCCGGCCAGTTTGATAATATCCATCGTTGCCATCGCAAGCCCCGCGCCGTTGACCATGCAGCCGACGTTGCCGTCGAGCTTGATATAATTCAGGTTCGATTTGGATGCCTCAATTTCCAGCGGTTCCTCTTCGTCGAGGTCGCGAAGTTCAGCGAACTCGGGATGGCGATACAACGCATTGTCATCGAAATTTATTTTTGCATCCAGAGCGAGGACGTCTCCTCCCTTCGTGATCACTAACGGATTGATCTCGGCAAGAGAAGCGTCCGATGCATCGTATGCTTTGTAGAGGGCCAACAAGAACTTTACGCCGTTCTTGAATGCATCACCGCTCAACCCCAAGGCGAATGCAAGTTTTCGCGCCTGGAATTGCTGCAAACCGACCGAGGGGTCAACATGTTCTTTGACAATTTTTTCCGGCGATTCCGCAGCGACCTTCTCTATCTCAACTCCTCCTTCGGTCGAGACCATAAGAACATTCGTTCCTGTTGTCCGATCGAGCGTTACCCCGACATACATTTCTTTCGCAATATCGATTCCTTGTTCGATGAGCAGCCGCTTTACAATTCTTCCCTCTGGTCCGGTTTGATGCGTGATGAGTCTCATTCCAAGAATCTGCGATGCAAGTGATTTCACCTCGGCTATACTCTTTGCGATCTTAACGCCGCCTCCTTTGCCTCTCCCGCCGGCGTGAATTTGCGCCTTGACAACCCACACGCTTCCCCCGAGCCGCTGGGCTACCGTTGCAGCTTCGTCGGCCGAAAAGGCGACCGCGCCTTGCGGCATCGCGACGTTGTATTTTCGAAGAATTTCTTTGCCCTGGTACTCGTGTATTTTCATCTTAAAACCCTTTGAGTTTGTTCTAAAGCCCGCTTGAGAGAGTAACTAATTTTCGATTTACAATTGGCAATTTACGATTGCACAATCATCTGCGGATGCTCCCAATCCATCTAGAATATTATCGAGACATATCACCCTCGTGCCTCACTTCTCGTCGGACTATTTAATTTTTTCCGAGATCGCCTTAGCCTGCATGAACAGGAGCAGATAATCGCGGCCGCCGGCTTTCGAATCCGTTCCGGACATATTGAAACCTCCGAACGGGTGAACACCCACGAGAGCGCCCGTAATTTTTCTGTTCACGTAAAAGTTGCCGACATGGAAGCTGTCTTTGGCTTTCGCGATCTTCTTCTTGTTCTTTGACCATATCCCTCCGGTCAGACCGAACTCGGTGCTGTTCGCGATTTCGAGAGCGTGGTCAAAATCTTTCGCCTTGATGACTGCGAGAACTGGCCCGAAGATCTCTTCCTGCGCTATCGTGGCATGAGGGTCCACATCGGCGATCACCGTTGGTTGAACAAAATAGCCTTCGCCTTCGCCCTTCTTCCCTCCCGCAATGAGCCGACCCCCTTCACGCAAACCTTTTCCAATGTACTCCATGATCTTCTCCTGCGCTCCCCGATTGACCACCGGTCCCATGTAATTTGCAGGATTATCGACAGATCCGACCGTAAGTTTTTCGGTTTTTTCCTTCAGGAGGTCGACAAATTTCTCGTACACTTTCTCAACAACGATGACGCGGGAAGCTGCTGAACATTTTTGTCCCTGAAATCCGAACGCAGAAACGACAGCTGCCTGAGCCGCAGCATTGAGGTCCGCCGGGTCATCGACAACGATCGCGTCTTTTCCCCCCATTTCGGCAACAACGCGTTTCAGCCATTTTTGACCCGGCTGCACTTTTGCCGCCAGCTCGTTGATGTGGATTCCTACTTCTTTGGAACCAGTGAACGACACGAATCGCGTCTTAGGATGCGCCACAAGAGTATCACCGACTATTCCTCCAGAACCCGTGACAAAATTTATCACTCCGGCGGGAATGCCGACCTCACGCATCAATGAAAAGTACTGCCAGCCTGTGAGCGGCGAATCGCTCGACGGCTTGAGCACAACAGTGTTGCCGGTCACGACTGCGGCGGATGTCATACCCGTAAGAATCGCGAGGGCAAAATTCCACGGCGGGACGACGACGCCGACGCCCAGTGGAATATAGCGCAGTTCACTTCTCTCCGAGGCGATCTTTGTGACTGGTTGAGGCCCTGCGAATCGAAGCATTTCCCGTGCATAGAATTCCAGGAAGTCGATGGCTTCAGCAGTGTCGGCATCGGCTTCGGGCCAGGTCTTGCCGACTTCGTATACCATCGCAGCACTGAACTCGTGCTTCCTCTTGCGCATGATCCGGGCTGCCTTGAAAAGATATTCTGCCCGTTTCTTTGCACCCACCAATTTCCATTTTTCAAATTTTGCAGCCGCAATTTCTACAGCTTTTTTTGCCAAATCGGTATTGGCCTTCTGAAAAACACCGACGATCTCGCTCGGCGCGGAAGGATTGTAGGAATTGAGTTTTTCTTCTGTCCAAATTTCTTCACCTCCGATGACGATAGGGTATTCGCGAGAAAACAACGCCCGGACCTTGGCCAGGGCTTTCTCCATCGCCTTCCTCTGTGCTGGTTTCGAAAAATCCGTTAACGGTTCATTCTTGAAGATTCTGATCGGCATTGTTGTACCTCGATTTCATGTTTGTAAATGAGCGATAAACAAAAGCATGCTTTCGTTACGCAAGAGCCATCAATACTGCACCGACCACGGGAGGCGCGGAAGGCGGGACAATTGCAGCGTTAGGGAACGAAGCAAGAATTTCACGTCGAAGAGCCCGCGTTAATGGCGTTTCGCCTTCTATGAGACCGCCTATGAAAGAAAGAGGTATCCTTTTATCCATATGTCCGGCACTGTTGTTCTCCAGCTTTGTCATCAACGCCCGAACAAGGCCGGTCAGTTCATCGGATGCTTGTTGGATGATGGCGGTTGACGCTTCATCTCCCATTTCTGCAGCATCGAGAACTATCGGCGCAAGAGATGCGATGTTAAACTTCTCATTATGGACTGCGGCGATAATGTCCGCTGGCGTCTTGAGCCGAAATTTCTTCGCGACCGAGTCTGTGAGAAGTGTTGGACCGGATCGGCCGTCATACTGACGGCACACGGCCTTCAGCCCTTCTTTGCCGATATAATAACCGCTCCCCTCGTCTCCGAGTATTCTTCCCCATCCTCCCGTTCTATAGATGTTTCCTGCCTCATCTTTTGCGACAGCGATCGACCCGGTGCCCGCAATCAGGACGATGCCTGGGTCGCCGTTGAACGCTCCTTCGAGGGCAATCCTCGCGTCGCTTTCAATATGAACTTTTTTCAGCCGGAATTTCTTCGTTAACGTCAATCTATGCAGCGCTTGTGCAATTCTCTTTTGGTCGTCCGACCTTCCGGCGCCTGCGAGTCCCATCGTAGTTCCGGAAATATTATTCGGCGTGCAGCCAGCCGAAACACAACAATCCCGTATCAATGAATATATGACCCCCGCTGCCTTTTCTGCGCCAATGATCTGAACGTTCGAAGGGCCCGCAGTGTGCCGCGCCAGAATATTTCCTTCAACGTCGGCGATAACAGCTGCCGTTTTTGTACCGCCGCCATCGATACCGATGACAAACTGAGATGGTTTCATAGACAAAATGCAGCCATGTTCGCTTGAACTAGTTAAATTACGAAGATACGGCTCCAGAATCAACTTCTCGGGAACATGGGCAGTGGCTGAATTTAGGATAGGTTGCAACTTGTTCACGCAAAGTC
>CAYTOA010000039.1:0-37487 GCA_964439265.1 uncultured Chitinophagaceae bacterium | reverse complement strand
GATGAAGGGTTTACCAATGAAGCAGACTTATCTCTTTTTTGCAGCACTTGTTCTTGGCACCAGTGCGGTGTACGCAGCAGATAGCGCAGCAGCGGCCCCCGCTCCCGCAGCAGTCACATATACGGGGTTTGTTGATGCATATTACAGTTACAATTTTGCAAACCCGAATTCTATGACAAACGAGTTTCGTAATTTTGACTTAGCTGAGAATCAATTTGTTCTCAGCCTTGCGGAACTTGTTATTCAAAAAACCGCCTCGCCGGTTGGATTCAGAATGGACATCGATTACGGAAAAACAAACGACATGGTTCAAAGCGGGGGACCCTCAACGTTGAATTTTCTCCAACAGGCGTATGTCACTGCAGTTCTTCCATGGGGGAGCGGGTTGACCGTTGACGTAGGAAAGTTTGTTACCCATATGGGATACGAAGTAATAGAATCGAACGGGAACTGGAACTACAGCCGTTCGTTTATGTTTGCCTATTCTATTCCTTATTATCATACGGGAATACGAATGACATATCCGGTGTCGACTACGTTGACTGCCGCTCTTCATATCGTGAACGGGTGGAATGGCGTTGTTGACAATAATAAGGATAAATCGGTAGGTCTTCAGTTAACGTACAGTCCAACATCTTCGACAAGCGTCCTGTTTAGCGGAATGATAGGTAATGAGCAGCCTACAGGGGCAGCAGGGACGCCAACAGACGTCGGCGAGATCATCGTTACGCAAACCGTTAATGATAATCTTTCCCTTGCGCTTGATGCCGATTACGGGCAGGTGCGACCCGGCGGCACGGGTAATCCTCTTGCAATGTGGAAGGGAATATCAGGTTACGGAAGGTATACGCTCGATTCTCTTACCGCATTTGCATTGCGTCTTGAAACATATAACGATGGCTATAATACGCTACTCGGAAACCCAAAGGCGACATTGAGCGACGTTACACTAACGTACGAACGTAAAATTTTTGGACAGATGCTTGCCCGAGTAGAGGTAAGAGATGATATGTCCAACGTACCGGCATTTGATAAAAACGGACTGGCTACTGAAAAGGGTCAGGTCACCGGCCTTGTCGGCTTGGTCGTAGCTTTCTAAATGAAAGTTTTATGGTCGATCCGCTAGTCAGCTTGGAATTGTGGTAAAGCTCGAAATTTTATGGAGATCCAATAGCGATAATGAGAGAAGACGAGTGAGGGAAGAAGAAATTACACAGTCTGAAACAAGAGCGAAGGAGAATCATATGCAAATGCTGTAGAAAGAGCTTGCGGATAAACAATGTCATAGCAGGTGTGCAATGGGCATAGTGATTCCCGGTAAGCTTCTCTATAGTTGGTCTTAATATCGAGCGATTCTGTTCGGTGTAACAGAAGATTACGTTCGATCGACACGGACTTTAAATCACATATCATAATACCAACCAACTTCAGGAGGTGTGGCATGGGTGAAGAAAAAAAGACCACCATGAAGAAAACCCTGGGCCTCACGGGTGTTACCGTGAACGCGATGGCTCTTATCGCACCGGGTGCGTTTCTCTGGATCACGTTCCAAGTACAAGCTTCAAACAACGGCGGCGCGACAGACATGTGGACAGGCATCGTCGCCGCTCTCATCGTAGCGTTTCTTACCGCAGTTGCGTTCTCAGAACTCGCTCGCCGGTATCCGGAAGCTGGCGCGGGCGGCTCATATTATTTCGCGGAAAAAGCTTTCCTCGATCGCGATAAAGCGTCCCATCGGCGGTTTGCACGTCTTGCGAAATTCCTCACCGGCTGGGCAGCCCACTTATTTTATTGGGTCTATCCGGGCGTCATGGTGGCGTTTATGGCGGTGCTCATCACGTACATCTTCGGGCAATTTAATATCAATATCACGATCCCCGAACAGATCGGAATCGCTATTGTATTCTCAGTGTTTATCGGGCTGATAGCCGTACGCGGTATCACAGGTTCGACAAATGTTGCCATTGCCATCAACGTCATTCAACTGGTTTCGCTGGTCGGCTTCAGCATTCTCGCGATCATGTTTCGCGTTCAAAACCCGCTCCACGCGACCCAATGGGCTCATCCCGCAGCGATATCGGTGGTCTGGCCTCACAGTCTTTCGGCGATGCTCTTCCAGTCCACGATCGCGATTCTGATTCTTGTTGGATTTGAATCCTCGACATCGCTGGCAGGAGAGGCGCTGAATCCAAAGAAAGATATCCCGCGCGGGGTTCTCATCTCGCTTGTCATCCAGGGTCTCTTCGCGTACTTGCTTGAATACTTCGCGGCAAACTATGCAGTGTGCGAAAAGCTTACCTTTACAAATCCCGATGGAAGCATTGTGACCGGCATGGATGCCGCTGCGGCATCTGGCGCTCCGATCGGCGACATGGTTCGTCTCATCGGAGATGCGATGCTCGGAGGGAACGGGTTCGTGTTGATGATTATTATCGCGATCACCGTCGCGCTTGCCGTTGTCGGTACAACGCTGGCAGCGATCAATACGGCCGTACGGGTCAGCTTTGCAATGGCACAAGATAAAGAGATGCCGGAAATGCTTGGCGCTCTACATGAGAGACATGCGAGCCCGCACGTCGGCGTTTGGGTCCTTGTCGTTGTTTCAGCAATTCTTGGAAGCATCGGCGTTCTGAACGTCACAGCGCTCACCGGTATTACGCTGGCTTCGAACATCGGCACGTTTGCCCTTTACGCTCTTATCTGCGGTCTTACGTTCGTCACGTTCGTTGGCCGCGAAGAATTCCACAGCGTGAAACATGCGATCATTCCTTTTCTTGGCCTGATAGGGAACATCGGCCTGCTTGTCGGCATTGTACTTATCGGGCTCACGACACCCGGAGTTTCAGAAGATGCAACGAAGATGGCCCTTTATATTACCGGCGGCTGGGGCCTTGTGAGCGCGGTGTATCTTGTCTGGAACAGCAAAAAAGTAGGCAAAGCAATAATACCGGCGGCGACCGCGTCGTGATAAATGCAGGAGTGAATATCTTATTATTGTAGCGAAGTAGCTTGGAGGGAGGAAAAGTCCACATTGTTTTCCTCCCTCCTTGTTTGTACCTGGAGTGCAGATGTCGAATTCCGATCTCGTTGAAATACGATCGTACAGTTATAGTCATGTAGGAAAAGTTCGCGAGGATAATCAAGACGCAGTTCGTCTTTGCGACCCGGTCGATGAACTTACCTTCAGCGATGGCCATCTCTATGGTATCGCCGACGGCATGGGAGGGTATGCCCACGGCGGGGTAGCAAGCTCTTTGGCTTTGGAGATTTTCTTCCAAACGTTCTACGCCGCGAACGGCGTTCCTCCTGCTCAAAAACTCCGCGTTGGTGTACAGAATGCAAACCTAAGCGTGTTTCAGACTTCTCAGCGGCTGGGTGCAGGACGGATGGGAACGACCCTTACCGCGGTCAATATTGTAGGACATAAACTTCACGTGGCTCATATCGGCGACAGCCGAGCATATCTCATCCGCGACCGAAAATCAAAATGCCTGACGAATGACCATACTCGTGTTGGAGAGCTTGTGAGGATGCGAGTTCTCTCTCCCGAGAAGGTCCGGACACATAGTCAGCGCTCGATGCTCGATAAATGTCTCGGGATGGAACTTTTTGTTCAACCCGATATTTTTCAAGTTCCGGTAAAGCAGGGAGATATCCTCGCGCTTTGTTCGGACGGAGTATGGGCAACGATACAGGATGACGAATTTGCACAGTTGATCACGGATTCAAAAGATCCGGAAAATCTTTGCAGGGAAATTGTTGAACTGGCCATGGATCGGGAGAGCGATGATAATCTCTCAATCATCATCCTATATCTTGACCGTCTTGCGCCATCGAAGATAGACGAAAAAAAGAGCTCATTTTGGCCGCTGCCGGATGCCATTCGGCGGTTGTTTAAGTGAGTTTGTTGATGTAGGATTTTGTTGGAAGCCTTCCGAAGGGGTTCCGCCTAAAAACCTTCGAAAGGTCTGTCAAATTGCCGAATTGCCGCCTGCTGGAGAGAATTGCTTTTGAGGGGAATCTTTAGTACACTCTCTTGCTCGCAAGCAAATTTGCGCTAAATACACTCTAAATATAGTTGTTGGCAGATTCCAGGAGCCCAGAAGGGCGGTTCGTCGGATGCTTTCCGTTCGGGACCTAAACTTGCGAGAGCTATCATGTCAAAAACATCAATGCTTCAAATCGGCGATCAGTTTGACCACTTTCAAATTCAAGGGCACATCGCTCAGGGCGGAATGAGTGATATCTACCGCGCATTTGACCTGCTGACGAGCAAGGACGTAGTGCTCAAGATTCCTGATAAGATGTCGATCGGCGACCCTGCACAGTACGAGAGATTTCAGCGCGAGTTGGAAGTGATGCGGACGCTGCAGCACCCGGCAATCCTTAGAGGATTGGGGTCGGGGAAGTTCAATAGCACGCCATATCTCGTTACTGAGCTGATTGAAGGCGAATCGATGCGTACTCTTATCGGGAGAGCCGCGCCTATTCCTCCGAATGAGTCGATTGCCTTGATCCGGAAAATTTCCGATGGACTGGCTCATTGTCACGATAACCAGATTATTCATCGGGACCTGAAACCTGAGAACATCCTTATTGCAACCGGTGGGCAGCCGGTAATTTTGGATTTCGGCCTTGCGCTTACGAAGAAGTCATTTAGAGTCACGTACGCAAATTTAAGCAGCACGGCAGGAACGCCGGACTATATGGCGCCGGAGCAAATTGAAGGGCAGCGGGGCGATGTTCGCACGGATGTCTATGCCGTGGGAACAATGTTGTTCGAGTTACTGACGGGGAGGACGCCGTTCAGTGGCGACAGCAATCTCGCAGTTATGGCACAGCATCTGAGCGGGAGCATTCCCCGGCTGGACAAGATTCAACCGAATGTTTCACCCCAACTCGCGGCGGTTGTTGCAAAGTGTCTTCAACGAGAACCGAAAGACCGCTACACCGACATGCATGCGCTCGTTCACGACCTGGACCATCTGGAGCAGGTTGATGTATCGATTCTCGATCGAGTAACAGAATCGTCGGCGATGCGGACTTTTTGGCGCTCTCCGGTTGTGAGGGCGGTTGGCTCGACCCTGCTTCTTTTGGCAGTCATAATTCTTCTTGCGATAGTCCTTAAATCCCTACACTAATGGCTACTACTGCTTCGACAGATCCCTCGCTTGAACGTGTGTTGGCCCTGGCCAAAGAACACGATATCAAATTTGTAGACCTGCAATTTACCGATGTCGCCGGTTCGGTGAAGAACATTACGGTACCTGTAACGGAACTTCCGTCAGCGCTCAATCACGGCATTTGGTTTGACGGTTCTTCCATTGAAGGGTTCGCACGGATCGCTGAAAGCGACATGTACCTGATTCCCGATCCGAGCACATTCGCCGTTTTGCCGTGGCTGAGCGGAAATGAAATGACAGCACGGCTTATCTGTAACGTGCACACTCCGGATGGAAATCAGTTTCTCGGAGATCCTCGCGCAGTGCTCTCCCGTGTAATCGACGAAGCGAATAAGATGGGGTTTGTCTACAACACGGGCCCCGAGTTGGAATTTTTTCTGTTGAAGCCCGATGCCGACGGCGGGGTCAATCCGCCGCGTCCGCAGGACAGCGCGAGCTATTTCGACCAACCGACGGATATGGTGGCGACAGGATTATGGCGACAGATGGCCGGTGTCCTATCGGCTTTTGGAATTGAAACCGAAGCGATGCATCACGAGGTTTCGACGGGACAGCATGAAATTGATTTCCGCTATTCCCATGCTCTGAAGACTGCAGACAACGCGGTATCCTTCCGGGCGATCCTCAAGATTCTTGCTCAGCAAAAAGGCCTCTATGCCACGTTCATGCCAAAACCGATCCGCGGAATCAACGGAAGCGGAATGCATGTTCATCAGAGCCTGGGGTACAAGGCGAACGGTTCAAATGCATTTTCCGATGCGGGTGATTCGCACGGCTTGTCGAAGATCGCGAAACATTTTATTGCAGGTCAGCTTGCCCATGCGCGAGGAATGTGTGTGGTACTTGCTCCGCTTGTAAATTCGTACAAACGGCTGGTGCGAGGGTTCGAAGCGCCGGTGAACATTTGCTGGGGACGTATTAATCGATCTGCTCTCATACGAATTCCACGCGCTCATACGCCGAGTTCGACAAGGATCGAACTGCGATGCCCGGACCCGAGCTGCAATCCGTATTTGGCTTTTGCTGTAATGCTTGCTGCAGGCCTCGACGGGATCCGGCGGGAATTGCCGATTCCCGATGCGACGGAAGAAAACGTTTACCTGGCGCCAACGTCTCAAAGCGGAACGCCGTTCAGTATTCTCCCAAGTTCTCTTGATGAGGCCGTTTCAGAGTTAGAAGAAGACACGGTGATTCGAGAGGCGCTCGGCGCGCACGTGTATGAACGATTCATCAGCGCGAAACGATTGGAGTGGGAAGACTACCGTATTGAAGTGACCCCGTGGGAATTAGATAAGTACCTTTCTATTTATTGACAAAGCTCTCTCTGCAAAGAGCATCTTCTCGATTTACACCTCCGTACTACTTCTGTATGCGTTATGACCTGCGCGTATGCCTCGGCTTCGTCACGTAGAGGATTGGCGTCTTCTATGTCGATGATTCTCGCCCACAGCTGTTCGTTGTACGTCCCTTCAAATTGATTTCACACCATTAATAATCCTCCATCAACGCCGTGCGCGTTATGCTAACTCATGATAGATAGAAATCTTTAAATATTGATAATATCATTTTAAAATCATATAAAAATTCTATAAAAAAATATGCTGTTTATATAAAAACTTTATAAAGAAATGTCTTGACAAAGACTTAATAAAAGTTATATTAAATCATGTAGGACATAATAAAATACTGTAGATTCGCCAAATCACCTAACTAATATATAGTTCATCTAGAGAAAGGGCTCAGAATGAAAAAAATCGAGGCAATAATCCGTCCCCATAAACTCGAAGATGTCCGGAGTGCCTTGCAGGAAAGCGGAGTATCGGGAATGACCATCTCGGAGGTTAAGGGGGTCGGCAGGCAGAAGGGGCATACGGAAGTCTACAGGGGGTCGGAATACAAAGTCGATTTTCTTCCGAAGATCAAGATGGAAATCGTGGTCAGCGACAAGGTGCTTGATAAAACAGTCTCAATAATCGTAAAAGCCTCAAAAACGGGTAATGTTGGAGACGGTAAAATATTCGTTCTGCCGGTTGAGGAAGTGATTCGGGTCCGGACTGATGAAGTTGGAGACGAAGCATTATGATGTTTCGAACGGAGTCGACCGGAAGAATGCCCTGTGACATAGAGTACTACAGCCAACAACTAGGTTTAGCAAAGAATCTTACTCATAACTTATAGCGGAGGAATGATGCTCACTCTACAAAACTCGTTGATTGATCGGTTTCTCATCAACATTAAAAATCCGACCATTCGGCGAAATGTCGGGTACTTGATGCTGGGAAAGTTGATAGGTCTTCTCACTGTATTGGTGTTAATGTGGGAACTCGTGCCGCAGGTCGCTCGTGCCGCCGATGCGCCAGTTCCTTTGGACATGAATACCATTAACGCTGTCAACACTGCATGGACATTGGTCGCCGCATTCCTTGTCTTCTGTATGCAAGTCGGATTTGAAATGCTGGAGGCCGGTTTTGCCCGCTCCCGGGAAGCGATCAATATTCTTGTGGAAGGTATTGCCGATACCTGTATTTGCGGCGTCCTCTTCTGGGCATGGGGGTTCGCCTTTATGTTCGAACCGGGCACACCGTGGATTGGCACAACAGGATTCTTTCTCCAAGGCCTGCCTGATGTCTACATGACCACCGGCGTTCCGGTCCTGGCGTTCTGGGTCTTTCAGTTTGCATTTGCCGATACGTGTTCGACAATTACATCGGGAGCCATGGTAGGTCGTACAGGGTTTATCGGCGACCTGATTTACAGTGTTGGAGTCACGGGTTTTATTTATCCGATCATCGGTCATTGGGCATGGGGACCTGACGGCTGGCTGGCAGTCATGACTCCTATTGCGTTCCATGATTTCGCCGGATCTACCGTTGTGCATACAATCGGCGGCGCAATTTCACTCGCCGGTGCAGTAGTATTGGGCCCACGGCTTGGCAGAATCTTTAAGCGTGATGGCGGCGGTCCCATGCCCCCTCATGATGTTATTCTTGGAGCTCTCGGCGGTTTAATATTGTGGTTCGGATGGTATGGTTTCAATCCAGGGAGTACACTGTCTGCTCTCGACGCAGTAGGTATTGGCCGTGTTTCTTTCAACACGACGCTTGCGGCATGTTCCGCCGGTTTAGCGACACTGTTCTACTCTTACATCCGTACCAGAAAATGGGATCTCGGATTGACGGTTAACGGGTTCCTTGCCGGTCTTGTCGCAATTACCTGCCCATGCTACTGGGTAGACCCATGGGGCGCATTTTTGCTCGGCATCGTGGCAGGAATCATCGTCGTATGGGGAGTTGATATGCTGGAGTATTTCCGTATCGACGATCCCATCGGGGCAGTACCCGTACATATGCTGGCTGGAATTTGGGGTACGCTTTCCCTTGGATTGTTTGCGGCTGGAAAGTACGGCGCTCCGACACCGACTGGTGCGGATGTCAGTTCGGTAGTTACCGGACTTTTTTACGGCGGAGGTATCGCACAGTTGAAAGCACAGGTGATCGGCAGCGGCGCCGTTACAATCGCAACGCTCGTAGTTTCTTTCGCCTTGATGTACGCCGTTAAGCTGACCGGAACCCTGCGTGTTTCGAGAGAAGGTGAACTTGAAGGGCTTGATCTGCACGAACACGGTGCGACAGCGTATCCGGAGTTCGTCACAACTCTTATTCCAAGGCTTTCACCGCGCCAGTCTCAGGAGCGGGAGTGACCTATCATAAATAAAGTTTTGCTTCACCCACCACACCTAAACCCGCAGGTATCGATGTTTGATATCTGCGGGTTTATTTTCTACCTTTAGATGTTTTGTTCCTATAACAGCTCAACTTTTGAATTCATTCATTCAATGCTGTCGATTGACATATGTTGACTGAGCGGTTTCTTGTTTCAGCAGTTATTAATATTGCCCTGATTGCCGGGTTCGCATACCTTTTCACCAGAAAGAATCTCCTGGCATATTTTTCGAATGGGCGCTGGTGGTTGACGTGGCTTTCCATCGCCATTATTACGTTGATGGACGAGTTGACCTCCATATTTTACGCACCCAGTGAAGCATTCCGCGTCATTGCCTACCATGCCATTGTCTACCTGGCGGTGACGTCCATTCTCATGCGGATCCTTTCGACAAGGATGGTGGAGATCGCCGAGATCCTGGAACTGCACGGCGTACGAGGCGGCGGAGTCTATTCCTTTTCGTATCTCGTGCTTGGGCCGACGGTTTCCTTTATCGCCGTGGCTTCGATCCTCGTCGACTACGTACTGACCGCCAGTATTTCGACTGTCAGTGCCATCGAAAACGGCATGGCTTTTTTTCCGATGTCCGCCGCGGGGAAATTTACGCTTGAGCTCTTTTTAATATGGTTTGTCGCGGGCCTGAACATCATCGGCATCAAAGAGAATGCAAAATTTACGTTTGGCATTTTTGTGGTTGCAGCAATTATCCTGATCAACCTCCTTTCCGCGGGCGTTCTTCATGCGGATGCGAACAGCATCGAACGCGTCGGCCACACATTCGCGAGCGCTGCGCAGCGGTTCGATGAGGGGAGTTGGTTTGGCACCTACTTCATTATTATCGTCAGCATCTCGAGTTGTATATTGGCGTACTCCGGAATAGAATCCGTTGTACAAACAGCCGGTCTCGTAAAGTCGTGGCATGATATCCGGAAAGCCTATATCTTTCTCGGAGTGACGATCGGCATTTTTACGCCGCTGCTTTCGATGATCGTTCTCTCCTCGAACATCAACGTCTCCGCACATGAGACCGATCTGATCGCGCAATTTGCAAAAATGGTCGGCGGTATACCATTCGGATACATCGTCGGCATCCTCGCAAGCATTCTACTCATGATGGCTGTGAACACAGCGTACGTTGCGTCGAGCGAGTTATTGGAACGGGTCGCCCATCGGTATGGATTCTCGTGGATTATCAAGACAAACCGCCGGCAGTCCCTTTACCGAATTCATATCTGCAGTGCATTGTTTTTCACGTTCATTGTTTATGTCACGAACGGCAGCCAGAAAACCCTTGCGGAAATGTATGCAGTCGGCCTTCTGGCAAGTTTTACGATCAACATGGGAAGTCTGCTGATCTATCGATATTCTCAGGGGACGAAAGACGTACGTGGATATCACACGTCGCGGGTTGGCACCTTCTTCTTATTCATCATCCTGTTGAGCTGTTTTCTCTACCTTGCATACGAAAAACCGTACGGGACGTTGACGTGGGGGACGGTGACAGTGGTGTTTCTCATCATCGGATTGAGAGTGGCGAAAAAGCGGGCGCCCGAGATAAAGCACATCAAACAAACCGACGTCCCGATGAACATGATCTTTTCGATCGCCGAGAACCAAGCCGATCATATCCAGGTATATTTCCGGCGGCCCCAGGAAACAAACACGGAAGAGAAATTAGCAACGTCCGTTTATGTCAGCTTCTATTCACCGCGTCAGGGAATTCCTGAAAAGCTTGCGCCGAATCACTATCGTTTTGCCAACCATGGACAGACATTATACGACAGCATGGTCGAAATTTTGTATGCGCTCGACTACGAGCTTCCTGATAAATCGTTTACCATTCATTTCGGCTGGCCTCTCTCTTCATGGATAGACCGCATTGCGATCGGCGTCATGGTATTCAGCATCATGCGCCTGCCTAAAGTCTTTCCGCGGTTCAACTTTGTAATTGAGTATTTTGGCAAATCTGTAATTCCCGGAAAAAAAAATGAATGAGGCTGCCCGCAGAAGGAATGAGATGAGAAGGAGTATTCCAGCCCTTACGACTTCGGTTGGCGGGTGGATCGAATGAATCTCGATGATCGAACCCCTGATTTCCTCATCAGGAGAATTAGGGATCTGGGTTAGCATGATCCGCTAGTAATATCCGCGCCAACTGCCTACCCGCGGCAGCAGATTCGTCGATAAGGCGAAGTGCTGCAGCACTTCATCACTATCCTTTTGATGTGACAGTTGGGCGCTCTGGAATCCGTTTTTGCAGGAATCGCCGTCTTCATATCCATACACTTCTTACCCGCCTCAGCGTCCGTCCATGACAATTCGTTCAGAGGATCTTCCTCTGAATAATGAATTGGACCTTCTTTGAACTTGCCGAAATCTTCGGTCTCGATTATTTGGGATAGCAGCATTGCGTGTATGGAGCCGGCATGGAAGCCGTTGCGGAATGCTGTACCCTTGACCTATTCTTGCAAATAGTCTTGGATCGTTTACTTTTCGCATTGTTTCAACAGAAACAGGCATGTCTCAGTGGTTCGCATTATTTATTTCAAAAAAAGCTTGACAATTTCTCAAAAGCACTTTATATTTGTAAAGTGATTTCAGTAAATTATTAAATAAATAAAGTATTAGTCGTATTTTGCATAACATGTTATTCTCCGGCCGGTTCGTTTTCCCCCTGATTGAAACCGATACCGTACGCGGCGAATTAATCAGGTGGAGGAGGGAGATACCGTGATGGCTACTCAGACGTTTATTCTGCCTGTCGGTGGCTCCATACTTGGAATTGCCATTGGCTGCGGGTTCGCCTCCATCCAGGATGGGACGTTCGCGCATACGCGTCTCGGTTAGATAGACAAGCTCGCGCGCAACTGGGCTGGTATGTCCGACGTGTGGGCAACGAGCATTTTCTTATTGGTGATGCTCACGTTTTTTCACACCGCGAGGACGTTGCTTTTCGGAAACAACGGATTCCAATGGATCCTTTCGGCAGGAGTCGTCTTGGGCTTTGCGAGGATGCTGGTCGAGGAAAATCGCCAGAGGACGCTTTCTCATTCATAGCGGAAGTATTGACAGCCTTTGCATGAATCGGTGAGCCGGTCGCCGCAGGGAGCACAGAAAAAGCTTGACAAAAGAACCACCATTCCTTATATTTGTCAAGTATTTTTTGAAAATAGCTAAATAATTAAACAAATAGTGCTCACTCGACGAACAATAGCGAATTTGGCCAATGATCCTAGACGATATTGATGTCACGATCCTCGAAATCCTTCAGAAGGAGGGACGGACGAGGCGAAATGAATTGGCGGAATTAGTGGGGCTTTCGTTGCCCGCCGCCAGCGAGCGTTTGCGTAAGCTGGAGGAAGCCGGCATCATCACCGGTTATCACGCGAAGCTCGACCATAAACTGCTCGGGAAAGATATCACCGCGTTTGTCCTGGTAACGATGGATTCGTCAAAGCATTTTTCAGCGTTCGTAGACCACGTCAACGCGACCGATGATATCCTGGAGTGTCACGGTATCACCGGAGAAGGCACTCACTTGCTGAAAGTGAGGGCCGATAATACAGAGAACTTAGAAAAACTTCTGGGGAAAGTTCAATCGTGGCTCGGAGTGACAAAGACCGCGACGAGCATGGTGCTTTCCACTTCTAAGGAAACAACAAAGATAAAAGTCCACAAGACCAAATCGAACTAACCACATTATTTCAACCCAATAATAATTACGAGGAATGCTATGGCCAAAAAAGAAGGTAACACTGCAGTCGACAGTGTGTTCAAAATAATCAAAGATAACGGCGTGAAGATGGTCGACTTGAAATTCGTCGACTTCCCCGGCCAGTGGCAGCACTTTACCGTGCCGGTGACCGAACTCTCCGAGGAGATCTTTGAAGTAGGGTTGGGTTTTGACGGATCGAGCATCCGCGGATGGAAGCAGATCCACGAAAGCGACATGCTTATTGTTCCTGACGCCGCGACGGTGATCATCGATCCATTCTGCGACATTCCGACCCTGAGCCTGGTCTGCAACGTGTTCGACCCGCTCACAAAGCAGAAGTATGATCGCGACCCGCGCAATATCGCGCAGAAGGCCGAGGCATATCTCAAGCAAACCGGGATTGCGGACACCGCGTTTTTTGGCCCCGAAGCTGAATTCTTCATCTTCGACGACATTCGCTACGATTCGAATGAATTCTCGAGCTACTATTATCTCGACTCAGTTGAAGGAAAATGGAATTCCGGCCGCGTAGAAAGTCCGAACCTCGGGTACAAGATTCGGCACAAAGAAGGCTATTTTCCGGTGCCTCCGTCAGATTCCATTATGAATCTCAGGAACGAGATGACGCAGAACCTCATCGCCGCCGGTCTCCATGTCGAAGCGCAGCATCACGAAGTTGCCACCGCCGGTCAATCTGAAATCGACCTGCGTTATGCGCCGCTCGTGAACGCTG
The DNA here is from genome assembly GCA_964439265.1 of uncultured Chitinophagaceae bacterium. Classification (GTDB taxonomy): domain Bacteria; phylum Bacteroidota; class Ignavibacteria; order UBA10030; family UBA8401; genus JAGVPT01. The sequence continues at coordinate 24,133 of CAYTOA010000039.1, read as the reverse complement.
CGGACGGTCTGCTGCTGTTCAAATACATCATCAAGAACACGGCTCATAAGCATAACAAGACGGTGACCTACATGCCGAAACCGATCTTCGGCGACAACGGATCTGGAATGCATGTTCATCAGAGTTTGTGGAAAGCAGGCAAGCCGCTCTTTTTCGGAAACGGCTATGCAAACCTCAGCGATATGGCGATCCATTACATTGCCGGACTATTGAAACACGCACCCGCTCTCTGCGCACTGACGAATCCGACGACGAATTCGTACAAGCGCCTGGTTCCCGGTTTCGAAGCACCGGTAAATCTCGCGTATTCTCAGCGCAACAGAAGCGCGTCGGTTCGCATTCCCGCTTACTCACAAAGCCCGAAGGCAAAACGCGTAGAATACCGGACACCGGATGCATCATGCAACCCGTACCTGGCATTTTCCGCACTAATGATGGCCGGGTTGGATGGGATACTGAACAAGCTCGATCCGGGCGATCCGCTCGATAAGGATATTTACGATCTGAGCCCTGAAGAACTAAAGAACATTCCATCAGCACCAGGATCACTCGAAGCCGCACTCCACGCTCTGGAACGCGACCACGACTTCCTGCTGAAGGGCGATGTATTTACAGAAGACGTCATCGATGCATGGATCGATTACAAGATGACGAAAGAGGTAAAGCCGATGGCGCTTCGTCCGCATCCGTACGAATTCAATCTCTATTACGATTGTTAACAGCTGACTCTCCGTTGTTAATAAAACCCTGCGGTCTTTTTGTTGCCGCGGGGTTTTTCTTTTTCGGAACAGCTGGCATCCTGACAGCGAGGCCGAGGGGTGTAGTATGTTGGGGGAGTGATGACGTCGCTCTTAAGAGTTATCTTTTTTCAAGATTGCATTTCGGCCCCAATTTATCTATTTTCGTTCACCATCGAATGTCAAACTTTTTCTGGGTTGTATGAGTTTCTCCCGCCTCTCCTGCTCGATAGACCGACGTATTTGCCGAATTTCTCTCTCCCGTCCTGAAAAACGCAATGCTCTTGATGACATCCTTGTCGATGAGTTGACTCGTGCATTTCTTGACGCGTCGAAGAACAGTGATGTGAAGGTGATCGTTCTTGCCGGTGAAGGAAAGGCGTTTTGTGCCGGAGCTGATCTGGACTATCTGCAGAGGCTTTCCGCATTCGATTTCAGCCAAAATCTTGACGATTCAAAGAAACTCATGCGCCTGTTCCATCTCATCTATACAATGCGAAAGCCCGTCATTGCCGAAGTGAATGGTGCTGCAATTGCGGGTGGATGTGGATTGGCGACCGTCTGCGACATTGTCGTCGCGTCGGAAAATTCGGCATTCGGTTACACGGAAGCCTCGATCGGTTTTATTCCTGCGATCGTGATGACTTTCTTGGTAAGGAGGATCGGAGAGGGGAGGGCGCGCGAGCTTGCGTTGACAGGAAGGATCCTCAGCGCTGAGGAGGCTCATGCCCTCGGCATTGTGAATGAGATCGTACCTCATGCCGGCCTTGCTGCGCGTGTGCTGGAAATTGCTGAATCGCTCTGCATCAACGGCAGCGCATCGTCGATGGGATTGATAAAAGAAATGTTTTCCAAAATGGACGGGCTGAATTTCTCCGACCTCCTTGAATACGCTGCGAACATGAATGCCGCCATGAGAATGTCGGAGGACGGCAAAAAAGGCATGGCCTCATTTTTGAAAAAAGAAAAACCTAAATGGTGACCGACATGGAGAACCCTCAGGATTTGACTTCGGTTATTCGCAGCGTTCCCGATTTTCCGAAAAAGGGAATAGTCTTTCGCGACATTACAACACTCTTGAAGGACAAAGACGCATTCCGCCGGTACATCGACATTTGCTACGAGCGGTATAAGGACCAGCGCATCGACAAAGTGGTTGGCATCGAGTCCCGGGGATTCATCGGCGGAGCCGCACTGGCGTACCGGCTCGGTGCGGGGTTTGTGCCGATCCGGAAACCGGGGAAGCTGCCCGCAGAGAAGATCAGGCAGGAGTACCAGCTCGAATACGGTACCGACGCAATGGAGCTTCATCGTGATGCAGTCTCGCCGGGAGATCGTGTTCTTGTCGTGGACGATCTGTTGGCCACGGGGGGTACCGTTGAAGCGGCGTGCAAATTGGTGGAACAGCTTGGCGGCAAGATCGTCAGTCTCACATTTCTTATCGAACTCTCCTTCTTGCATCCGCGCAAACACCTTTCCCGGTATGATATTTTTAGTATTATCTCTTACGATAGCGAGTAAAGGAATGGGAGTACGGTTTTTTTATACCGACGTCGTATGCATGAGCTCTTTGCCGCTTCGAAAGCTTCGTGTCCTTAATGGAGCATCCCTCAAATGAAAACAATCATCGAACCTTTCAAGATCAAATCGGTGGAACCGATACACTTCACCACGCTCGAACAGCGTGCTGAGATCCTTCGCGTGGCCGGTTACAACCCATTCTTCATCCACGCGGAAGATGTCCTGATCGATCTCCTCACCGACAGCGGGACGTCGGCGATGAGCGCAAAACAGTGGGCGGGAATCATGGATGGCGACGAATCGTACGCCGGTGCGCGAAGCTTTTTCCGCTTTGAAAAGGTTGTGAAAGAACTCACCGGATTCAAGTTTATAATTCCAACTCATCAAGGCCGTGCTTCGGAAAAGATTTTGTTCTCCATCCTCGGAGGTCCGGGGAAGTTCATTCCAAACAATACTCACTTCGATACAACGCGCGCCAATGTAGAATTTTCCGGTGCTGATGCGATCGACCTGCCGACGGAAGAGGGGGTGAAGCCTGAGGTGATTGCCGATTTTAAGGGCAACATGAATATTCCCGCACTTGAAAAATTCATTCAAGAGATAGGACCCGAGAATATTCCCGTTTGTATGATCACTGTTACTAATAATTCAGGGGGAGGCCAGCCTGTGTCGATGGGCAACATCAGGGAGACGAAGAATGTTTTAAAAAAATACGGCATCCCATTATTCATTGACGCCTGCAGGTTCGCGGAGAACGCATTTTTCATCAAAAAGAGAGAAAAAGGATACGGCGGCAAAACGCCGAGAGAGATCGCGCAAGAAATGTTTTCCTACGCAGACGGCTGTACGATGAGCGCAAAGAAAGACGCGATTGTGAACATGGGAGGTTTTTTGGCGATGAACGATGAAATCCTGGCAAGCAAGGCCCGCAATCTTCTGATCGTCACTGAAGGTTTTCCGACGTATGGGGGCCTCGCCGGAAGGGACCTGGAGGCAATTGCACAAGGACTTGACGAAGTCCTCGATGAAAACTATCTGACGTACAGGCTCCGCTCGGTCGAGTATTTGGGGAACAAACTGACCGAGGCGGGAGTGCCGATCCTGCAGCCTCCGGGTGGGCATGCGATCTATATAGACGCAAAAAGGTTTCTTCCCCATATTCCACAAGAACAATTCCCGGGGCAGGCGATCGTCTCTGAACTATATCTGGTAGGGGGAATTCGATCCGTTGAGATCGGGAGCGTGATGTTCGGAAAATACGATTCCACGGGGAAACACATCCCGCCAACGATGGAATTGGTCCGTCTTGCGATCCCAAGAAGAGTCTATACACAAAGCCATATCGATTATGTAATCGAATGCGTTGTGGAAGTTTTCAACACCCGCAAAAAACTTCCAGGTTATAAAATCGTATACCAGGCACCGCAGCTCCGCCATTTTACCGCGAGATTTGAGCCGCTATAGTCAGACTGGAAAATGGTACGTTGAAGGAAATTGCATCACGCTAAGCCCCAAAGGCGCAAAGATTTTGATTTAGATATAGATTAGCGCCTTTGGGCCTTGTGCGAGCTGCACTTTTAACATTATTGAAGATATGAAAGCATCTAAAATCATTGCAAACAAGGACATTTCTTCGTATTTTGTACCGCCAAACTAATAGAAATAGGAAGAGATGAGCTGTTGTGGCAGGGTTTGATCAGATGATTTCTTGTTCAGTATGCGCACATCCAAACGACGATCTTGACACAGTTTGCATTCAGTGCGGCAGCTTTATTCAGGATCGCATTCCAAACCTGGATTTTTTTTCGACGATGTGGCAGGTGATTGAATCTCCAAAGGCAGCGTTCCACCGGATCGTCGTCGCGGAGCACAAAAATTACGTTCTTTTCCAAATGTTGTTCCTGGGAATCGCAGCGTCGTTCTCCTTGCTCTGGGCCCGTCATGCCGGGAATGAATTCGATAATCTCATCTACCTGCTCCTTCTCGGCCTTGTCATCGGCGTATTTATTTCTTTGCCGGTTGGAGGAATGATGGCAATGTCGGTTCATTTCCTTCTAAGGTTATTCGGCGGCAAAGGCGTGATGAAGAATACGTACGGTGTGTTCGGCTGGTCGCTTACCCCCATCTTGCTGTCGGTGTCGATCGTTTTGCCGATTGAGCTTGCGTCGATCGGATTGCGGTTGTTCTCTACAAACCCGTCGCCGATGGATGTAAAACCGGTCGTCTACATTGTCCTCTTGTTCCTTGACGCGTTTGCAGTGTTGTGGTCGATCAATTTGGCACGGGTAGGGTTGAGCATTGCGCACAAAGTTTCGGCATTGAAATCGCTCGAGGTGGTTGTCTCGGTCTGTCTCTTCTTTTCAATTGCTCTGTACGAGTTGTTCGCATCGCTGGTCGTTTGACGAGCGAGGGAGAAGTATGGATCGGGTTAAATTCGAAGACATTGCCGAAGATGCATTCAGTCATTTGCCGGCGCTGTTCAAGAAGAAAATAGAAAATGTTGAAATTGTCGTCGAAGATGCGCCGGCTTCACAGGGGCAGCATTCATTTCTGCTGGGGCTGTATCACGGCGTTCCGTTGACAAAAAGAGGCACATGGTACGGCATGTCGCCCGTCCTGCCGGACAGGATTTCGTTGTATCAGCAGAACATCGAGCGCGTCTGCACTAGCGACGAAGAAATCAGAGAAAAGATCTACGAAGTGCTCTGCCATGAGATCGGACATTATTTCGGGATGGATGAGGGACAGGTGCGAAAGGCCATGAAGGCGTGGTGACAAATCTTTAATAAACAATTACTCTGTAACAACCCATTGAAAGGGAAGTAGATGGCAAAAGTGATATTAACGATGCAGTATGAGATCGATGAGAAGAAACGAGACGGATTTTTAGCTACGGTGCAGGAGCTAAAGTCTCATTACGCATCGAACCCTCACATTTCATATCTGGTGGGGGAACAAAAGGGAAAGAAGAACGTCTTCGCCGAAATGTATATCGCTGACTCTGAAGAGGCGTACGCCCTGTTCAAGGAAAACGAAGACCAGACTGCAGACACAATCAGCGAAAAACTTTCTACGTACATGAAGAACGGAAAAGCCAAGTACACAACGTATCTGGAAACCGCGTGATGCTCGCTTTGGCGCTTCTTGTTACCCTCCACACATCATGAAACGACGCATGGCTATTCGGGACCCGATCGCAATTTTTCTTAAAGAACACGATACCGCTCTCGTGCAGCTTCGCATTCTTAAAAAGTCTGCTGCCGAGATCAGGAAGAGCGGCTATTCTGAAAAGTTATTCAAACAGTTGTTAAAAGCAACAGAGTTTGTTGACGAAGAAGTGCGGGTGCACAACGGCAAGGAAGAGACGGCGCTCTTTCCGATCGTCGAGCGGTACGTCGACGGGCCGACAAATGTGCTCCGTGAAGATCATCAGCGGATGGCAAGGCTGTACAAGAAGCTGCGGTACAGCATTGATTCCCTGAAAGAGAACCATGAGGACAAAGTTGCCCGCCAGGAACTGGCCGAAGCAGCGGAAGGAATTGTGCAGCTCATGGTCAACCACATTCACAAAGAGAATGAAATTCTCTTTCCCCTCGTCAAAAGATTCTTCACCAAAGAAGAGCTTCGGAAAGTTGCTCAGCGGATGCTGTGACAAAGGACTTCGGGCTTCGACGCATCGCTCAATTCCTTTTTTCCAACCTTACCCTTTTCACTACTTTATCACTTCCGCGCTGTACAACGACTTCTACTTCATCTCCCGGTTTATACTCCTGCAATGCGAAGGTGTAATCGTACACGTTCTTGATTTCAAACTTCCCGAATTTGATGATAATGTCTCCCCCCAATAATCCGCCTTTCGCCGCCGGACTGTTGTCCCGCACTGCGGTGATTTTCATTCCTGCCGTTGTTTCAGAATAGTCCGGGACCGTTCCAACGTAAACGCGAAAGCCGCGAGACTCGCTTCCCGAATTCGGCATCGATTGCGTTTTGAGGTAATCGGGGCGCATTGCATGATCATCAATATCGATGGCGACATTCTCTACGTAGTTGATGACAAGCGCCTCACCGCCATAGTTGATCTTGTCGGCATGGTCGGAGGGCTTATGATAATCCTCGTGGATTCCGGTAAAGAAGAAGAGGATGGGAACGTTCGCTCCGTAAAACGAGGAATGATCGCTTGGGCCAAAACCATCCTTTACGGATTTCAGGATGAATGTTGAATCCTTATTATACTTTGCCAGCAGCGAATCCCACCGCGTCGAGCTTCCCGTGCCCTGGACGGTCAGCGTCTTGTCTTTCAGTCTTCCGACCATGTCCAGGTTGATCATCGCGATCGCATTGTTCAGGGGAAGAAGGGGATGCTTGACATAGTATTGCGAACCGAGCAGTCCTTCTTCTTCTCCTGAGAACGAAATGAAAAGAACGTTCCGTTTGAGCGATTGTTTTTTGTCATTCAGGAGACGTGCCAGCTCGATGATTGCGCCGGTCCCCGATGCGTTGTCATCCGCACCGTTGTGAATCTCATGTATATCCGGCACGAGCGAACCGGAGCCCTCGCCTCCCCATCCAAGGTGGTCGTAGTGAGCTCCGATGACGAGGTATTCGTCGTTTGCGGTGTCCGCGATTCGCCGTAGGCCGGCGACGTTCGCCGTCGTGTCTCTGATCTCAAAGACGTCAGAAGTAAGGGAGACTGTCACCTTTGGAACACTCAGCGAGAATGTTTTTTTTGAGGAATTGATTTTGCTCTGAAGAGAATCGATGCTCGTGTTCACATTTGCGAGCCAGGTGTCGGCGACCGCACGCGAAACGCTGAACACCGGGATTCCGCTGCTGCTGAAAGAGTTGTCGTATTTCAGCGCAATCAATTCGTCCGTTGAATCGTCCGCCGCGCCGTTGACGATCAGCAGAGCTTTCGCTCCTTTTTCCCGGGCTGTCAGCGTTTTATATCGCAACGGAAGATATTTGGTAAAAGTGGAATGATAGCTGTCTCCCTCCGGAGAAGTACGTATGATAAGAACCACCTTGCCTTTCACCTCGATATCCGCATAGTCATCGTACGAGGAGTCGGTTGAACTGATTCCATACCCGGCAAAAACCAGGGATCCGCTTGCTTCGCCGTTTCCTGAAAATGCGAGTGGCCGAAAATCTCTGTCGATGCGGTACGTTTTCTTGTCATTGCCCTGACCGGAGGCGAGCGCGTTGTTTCCCCCTAGCTTTACTCCTGTAATAAAAACGAAATGCTGAAAGTATGTCCCGCCGTCTCCTAGAGGAATCAGTCCGCACGCGGCGAATTGTTTGGCAATATATTCGGCGGCAAGTTCAGCTCCTTTGCTTCCGGATTTTCGCCCTTCTAAGGCGTCCGACGCCAGGTACTCGATGTGCTGCCTCACGTAGATCGCGGTGGAATCGTCGAGAGCAAAGGCGCAGCAGCTGAGCGTGATCAGAAGGGAAGTGAGAAGGATCGTCTTCATTCGGTCAGCCTTTCGTAAAATGTTGTGCATCGATTGATTGCCCGGTCACATGCTTCGATTCGTCCGAAGCAAGGTAGACGAATGCATCAAGAATATCTTCAGGTTTCTTCAACGTGCGTTGGTCTTCATCGGGAAATGCCTGATGCCTCATCTCGGTCGCGACAGGGCCCGGGTTGACCGCGTTGACGCGTATATTTCGTGAACGGAGTTCTTCCGCCAGCGCACGGGTGAATCCTTCTGTGGCAAATTTTGATACTCCATACGCTCCCCAGTTTGCCTTCGCAACTTTTCCTACCGACGATGAAACATTGATGATTGCCCCACCTTGTTCCCGGAAGTACGGCAGGGCATGCTTCGTCATGAAAAAAAGTCCGTTGAGGTTTACCGAAAGGACTTTTTCCCATTCCAGCGATAAGTACTGCGAGAGCGGAACGCGAGGTCCGAGCATGCCGGCATTGTTGACCAGCACGTCGATCGTCCCGAAATTATCTTTACACATCGAGAGAAATTCTTCAGCCTGCCGTTCGTCCGAAATATCCGTTTGCTCAAAAAAGGATCTTCCTCCTGCTGACATGATCTCCAGGTTGACGGTCCGGAGCAATTCGGCATGGCGTGCGCACATGCAGACAACGGCTCCTTCACGGGCGTATCGCTTTGCGACCGCCCGGCCGATCCCCCGTGATGCGCCGCTAATCACGGCGACTTTGTGTTCCAGTTTCACTCTATTCTATTTCCAGTCGGCAATAAAAATGTTGATCTCTCTTTTCTGACTCGCATTGCGTCCTGAAGCAAAGACGAGTTTGGTGCCGTCAGGACTGAACATCGGAAACCCGTCGAACGCGTCCGAATACGTCACTTGTTCAAGATTCTTTCCGTCCAGGTCGATCAGATAGAGATCGAAATTCCATCCCTTTTGATCGTTGACATTCGAAGAGAAAATGATCCGTTTTCCGTCCGGCGTAAAAAACGGCGCGAAGTTGGCGGCGCCGTTGCTTGTTAACTGACGTTTGTTCGAACCGTCGGCATTCATCACGAAGATCTCCATGTTCGTCGGTTTTACCAGCTGCTGCGCAAGCAAGTCTTCGCCCTCTTTTTGGTCCTCAGGTGTCGTGGGGTGATGCGCCCGGTAGACAATCTGTTTCCCATCCGGCGAAAAGAACGCTCCTCCATCATACCCTTTGTCGAACGTCAGCCGTTTCTGATTCGAGCCGTCCGCATTCATCGTATAAATTTCAAGGTCGCCGTCCCTGGCAGAAGTGAAGACGATCGTTTTGCCATCAGGGGAAATCGTTCCCTCTGCATCGTAGCCCTCCGTCGTCGTGAGGCGCTTGAGGTCAGAGCCGTCTGCATTTGCGGAGAAGATGTCGTAGGTCTTAAACACACCCCATACATAACCGTGAGAGCGGTCGGGGTTGGGGAGGCAGTCGCTGCTGCCTAAATGCGTCGAAGCGTAGATGATCCTCTTGCCGTCGGGAAAATAATATGCACACGTCGTCCTGCCGCTTCCGGTGCTCACCATTGTATCGCCAGATCCGTCGATGTTCATCGTGAAAATTCTGTCGCATGGATAGCCGCCTTTGGCGGATTGGTAGATGAGTTTCTTCCCGTCTGCCGAAAAGTACGCTTCGGCATTCAATCCTCCGAACGTAATCTGTTTGATGTTGGCAAGATGTTTTTCCTTCTCCACCTGTCCGAAGAGTAGCGCTGGAAGGAACCATAACAAGAGTAAACGGTGTTTCATATACAGTCCTCACTGAGTGATAGTAATTCGAGCGGAATATTCTGAACGGGCAAAAGTTCTGATGAAGCGTGAAGGAATTTTGTTTAATGATACGAGTTGTTGTTGACATATTCAACAATTAGGCGATCCCGCGCATATCTTCGGCGAGATCAATCCTCTAAGATGTTCTCAAATATATTTTTGTTATTGACAAACGGAACATATTTTATTATATTTTTTCCAGAGTTCGATGCGTCAAGCGCATCGAATACACAACGCCTTGAGGAGTTGCCGTTCTTCAAGGTTCTACCAGTGATCACTCCGATAGCATTCTCTATATCTTCGCGATATGTCTGAATCTGTTACAGCATCGCAGCAGCCGATTCCTGTTGCGGCGCCAAAGAAGAAAAAGAAATCGCCTCTCATCGCAATTATTCATCCCGAAGGTTGTACGGGATGCGAAGTCTGCATTGAATTTTGTCCAGTCGATTGCCTCTATAAAGTACCCGGTCCGGAAAATCCTAGCGACAACTTCCACCCAAACGTCAACGGCATTGTCATTGTCGACGAGGAAGTCTGTATTGGATGCAAACTTTGCGCAAAGTATTGTCCGTGGGAGGTCATCGATATGGTGAAGCGTGAAGAAGAAACTGCCGTTTCCGCCGCAGCGTAGAGGGGTCTGCTTCTCCATTTTACCGCGTTTGTTTATTTGCACTATTATTTTGTCATAAGGACGTTCTGATGGCAGATGAATTAACACCTCCGTCACCGGCTGTGCCGCCGCCGTCGCAGCCGGTTGCGCCCCCGCCTCCGCAAATTACGGCAACCCCAATTCCAAAGAAACCAAAACAGGACCGCGCTCCGGAGAATGACCCGGGAGTGTGGAGGATGGGTCGGAAAAGCTTTCTGTCTTTTGCGGGATGGCTTTCGTTTCTCGGTTTTCTCGGCATTTCGACCGTGGGATCGCTGCGGTACATGTTTCCCCGTGTGCTGTTCGAGCCGCCGACAAAGTTCAAGGCCGGCCTTCCCGGCGATTACATGGTAGGCGAAGTGAGCGAAAAGTACAAAGATTCCCAGCGAATATGGATCGTGCGGGAGAAAGAAGGATTCTATGCGCTGATCGCAATCTGCACGCACCTTGGATGCACTCCCAACTGGCTTGAAGACGCCAACAAATTCAAATGTCCGTGCCATGGAAGCGGCTACTACAAAAGCGGAATCAACTTCGAAGGGCCCACGCCGCGGCCGCTGGAACGCGCGCAAATCACATTGAATGACGACGGCGAAATTATCATCGATAAGAGCATCAAGTTTCGATATGAACTCGGTCAATGGGGACTTCCCGGCTCGTACCTGAAATACACCGGATGATTTTTTTTGAAAGGAATGTTTCATGATTAGCCCGATGGAAAAATTTCGTAAAACCGAAGTTTACAAATCCATCTTTCGACACAAGTACGACGACACTCCCCGTAATCGAGCGTTGCAGATCGTCGATAATGTCTTTCTTCATCTTCATCCGGTCCGCATTGCCCGTCACGCCACGAACATCGGCTACACGTGGGGCATGGGGGGGATTACGTTCCTTTTGTTCCTGGTACTGACCCTTACCGGTGTCATCCTGATGTTCTATTATAGACCGACGGCGCAGTATGCTTACGAAGACATGAAGTATCTTATGAACGACGTGCCGTTCGGCCCGCTCATCCGCAATATGCACCGATGGGCAGCGCATGCGATGGTCATTACGGTAATGCTTCACATGTTTCGCGTCTTCCTGACCGGATCGTATAAGCCGCCGAGACAATTTAATTGGGTAATTGGAGTAGTGCTCCTCCTCCTGACTTTTCTTCTGAGTTTCTCCGGGTACTTACTACCGTGGGATCAACTTTCAATCTGGGCGGTTACCGTCGGAACGAACATGGCGAGAGCGACACCCCTTCTGGGAAGTGAGGGCCCGTTCGGCGCGCAGCTCGGAATGCGTCCCGACGCAGACGTTCGGTTTGTATTGCTCGGCGGAACTCAAGTCGGCCCGCCGACGCTGCTTCGTTTTTACGTCGGCCATTGTATTTTCCTTCCGCTGATCGCGTCGATATTCATGGTTGTACACTTTTGGCGGATTAGAAAAGACGGGGGAATCTCCGGACCTGACACGGGGAAGAAGAATTTCTAAATCATTTCGAGCGCTAAAATCTTATGAAACACTTATTAGAACTCGTCAGCAAGCCGGACAATATTCCGATCGTGGGATTGCTCGTGCTTGTTATTTTTTATTCATGGCTGGCTTGGACGAAAGCACGGAAGAACGATCTCGCCCAAACTCCCGAAGAGGCAAAGCTCGACGACAAAGTACAGGTTTGGCCGTACCTTGTCCGCGTAGAGTTTCTTGCGATGATTCTCGTACTCTTCATCCTCGTCGTCTGGTCTGTCTTTATTAACGCGCCGCTGGAAGCGCCTGCGAATCCGTCGCTGACGCCGAACCCTTCGAAGGCCCCATGGTATTTTCTGGGATTGCAGGAACTTCTCGTATATTTTGACCCTTGGATCGCCGGCGTTGTGCTTCCTTCTCTTATCATTGTCGGATTGATGATCATCCCGTACGTCGACATTAACGAGAAGGGGAACGGCTACTACAGCTTCAAGGAGAGAAAGTTCGCGATCCTCACGTTCTGTTTCGGGTTTTTGATCCTTTGGGTGTCGTTGATCGTGCTGGGGACATTCATGCGGGGACCTGGATGGAATTTCTTTCTGCCGTGGGAGGATTGGGATCTTCATAAAGTTGTCGTCTTGAACAACGTTGATCTCTCGGAATATTTTGGTATGCCGACTCATCATCCCGACAATAGCCTGAATATTGCGGCATCGGTTTTCGGATTTCTGTTCATTGCAGCCTTCTACGGCGGGCTGGGCGGATGGCATTATATGAAATTCAAAAGTTCCGACGTTGTGAAGAAGCTCGGGCTCGGACGGTACGCCCTGGTCCTGGGCCTTTTTCTGACAATGATGTTCGTTGTTCTGAAAATAGTTTTGCGCCTTGCGCCCCCATTTTTGGGAGCCTACCCGGTGAAGTATATCTGGGTCACGCCGTGGTTCAACGTGTAATGCATCGTTCGCGTGTTCACTACTTCCTTATAAGGAGTTCAGATTGATGTTCCAAAAGCGAGCAGAGACACCGGTTGAAAACAGGAATTATTCCACCTTCTACCTGGTGTTCAGCGGCCTCTTGTTTCTTTCGACTCTCTGGGCAGTCGTCGATGAAGTCGTTGTGCGTCGGCCATGGAAAACGTATCAAAGCGAGTATTACAAACTCAGCGAAGAAAAAGTCGCTGCGCAGTACGCCGACGCTCTCGCGGCAGTCGATAGTTCCGCTGCGGCCGACATCACGGGCCGTCTTGCCGATGCAAAGAAGAAGTTTGAGAGCAAGGAGTATCTCGACGCGGTGAAGAAACAGGACGAGCTTCAGCAAAAGCTGTCCGATGCCACACGGGATTGGAGGTTTGCCCGAAGCAACTCCGATGCCGCATATTATGAATATCAAACCGCACTGCATGAGGGACGTCCGACCGAGAAGCTGAAAAAGAAACTCGATGATATCGGTGTCGAAATTGATAAGCATGCAAAAGAGATGGACGACATCGATAAAGAGATTCAGTCCAGCAACGCGGCGATCGCCGGGTTTAAGGATACGGCGGACAGTCTCGAGGCCGCGTTGAAGGCGCTCTATGCCGACGCAAATAAACTTCAGGCGAAACTCGAAGGCATTCGAAGAAGTCCGATTGAAATTCGTCAGGTGCTGCTGAACGATTTTGACAAATCGAATTTTGGGGAGGTGAAGGCGCGGGTCGACCGGTGCCAGACTTGCCACGCCGGCTTTAACGATAAGAATATGGCGGATGCTCCGCAGCCTTTTACCACGCATTCCAATCCCGAGCTTCTGAGGATTCATAATCCCGAAAGATACGGATGTTCGTCGTGCCATCACGGTCAGGCTTTTGCCCTGACCGCCGGTTCAGCGCACGGAGATGGAGATCCGTACTGGGAAACGCCGTTGTTGAAGGGGAAGGACGTATATGCAGGGTGCAACTCGTGCCATTCAAGCCGGCAGGCCTTGAAGGGAGCCCCGTATTTTTCGAAAGCAAAACAGACGTTCCTTGAGTCAGGCTGTTATGGATGCCATGATATCGACGGCTATGCAAATCTTCCCAAAATCGGCCCCCAGCTGAATTCACTCGCCGCAAAGGTAAAGCCGGAGTGGGTGTACCGCTGGGTTCGAAATCCCAAAGAGTACAATCCTCACACGCGCATGCCGAATTTTAAATTAAGCGAAGAAGAAGCCGGCGCGATCACCGCATACTTGTTCAGTATCGGGAAAGAAAGCACGTTCCAGTTCGAGCATGCGAAAGGTTCGTACGCGGGCGGTTCGGCTGAGAAGGGGAAGGAGCACTTCGAGAATTTTGGCTGCAAGGCATGCCATGTCGTCGGAGACGACGAGCGTGTACGCGATGCGCGCGGGTCGAGCTACGATATCGCGCCGGAGTTGACTCATGCGGGCGGCAAACTGCATCCCGAGTGGATTTTTGATTGGATAAAAAACCCGCGGCACTACAATCCCACGACCAAAATGCCGAGCCTGCGGTTGACAGACCCGGAGGCCCGGGACCTCGTGGCATTTATCATGACGATGAAGGACGAGCGCCCGAAGGAAGCATTCAATGAAGATATTTCTTCTGAGGAAAGAATTGCGCAAGGCGGAAAGCTGATCCGCGAGTATGGATGCTTCGGATGTCACGAGATCAAAGGGATGGAAAATGTCGGGAAGGTAAGCGTAAACCTCTCTGACTTCGGCAGAAAGGTTGTTGACCAGATGGATTTTGGCGACACGAAAGTCCATCACGCGTGGTCCGATTGGGTGTGGAATAAACTAAAAAATTCTCGTGTCTTCCAGACAGACCGCATCGTCCAGAAGATGCCGGTGTTTGCATTCTCAGATGACGAGATCAGCGAACTGCGGACCCTCTTGCTCAGTTTCCGCAGCGACAGTCCGCAAATGAAGTATCAAGAACCGGCGACGCAGCGCCTCGCCGACATCGATGCAGGGGAAAAACTGACCATCCGGTACGGCTGCATCAATTGTCATCAGCTTGAGGAACGCGGCGGATACTTCAGCGCGATCCTCGACGACCCGACGAAGGGACCGCCGCTGATTTCGATAGAGGGAGCCAAAGTTCAGGAACCGTGGCTGCAGAACTTCCTGAAGGCGCCGTCGCCGATACGTCCGTGGCTGAAAGTCCGGATGCCGACATTTTCCCTGACAGAAGAAGAAATAAATATCATTACAAAATATTTCCTCGGCATATCCAACTTGAATCTCGAGATGCGAGATTATGCTGCGTTCAAACCCGATCCGCATCTTCTCGCGGACGGGACGAAGCTCTTTACTGAGTTCCAGTGCATCAAGTGTCATCAGCTCGGCGGGGGGGAAATGGACCCGAAGAGCGTTGCGCCAAACCTAGAACTCGCGAAGGGGCGACTGAAGCCGGAATGGATCGTGGCCTGGCTGAAAAATCCCGAGGCGATTCAGCCCGGGACGATGATGCCGGGATATTTCCCCGACGGGCAATCGCCGATGCCGGATGTGCTGACGGGTGACGCCCGTTTGCAGATGGAAGCGCTGCGCGACCACCTGTTCACTCTTGGAAAGAAAAAGTAATTCTTATCAAATAAACTATTAAGGAGACGCAATGAAAAAACATGCAAGCGCGTTATTGGCGGCTTCAGTGCTGTTGGTGAGTGCCGCCTCGGTCTATGCGGGCGACATTACTGGAAAGATTTCCTTCAGCGGCAAAGCGCCGGTTATTCCCCAGATAAAAATGAATGCCGACAAACAGTGTCTGGCGATGCATCCCAATGCTGTAAATTCCGAGGATGTGATTGTCAACGGCAACGGAACGTTAAAGAACGTGTTTATCTACATCAAAGACGGATTAACGAAGAAATACGATGTGCCGACAGAACCCGTCATACTTTCCCAGCAGGGCTGCCAGTATCATCCGCATGTATTTGGCATTCAAGCGGGCCAGCCTCTTGAGATCCACAACGACGATCCGCTGCTCCACAACATTCATGCGCTGCCGAAGAACAGCACCCAGTTCAACAACGCGCAGCCGTTAAAGGGAATGAAGATGACGAAGAAATTCGACAAGCCCGAAATCATGGTGAAGTTCAAATGCGAAGTTCACAACTGGATGAATTGCTACGCCGGCGTCACGGATAATCCCTTCTACGCCGTCTCCGACGAGAAAGGAAATTTCACGATCAAGGGACTCCCCCCCGGGACGTACACCGTCGAAGCATGGCATGAAAAATACGGGACGCGGGATATGAAGGTCACCGTGGCCGACAAAGCTGCAACTGCCGATTTCCAGTATACGTCAAAATAAAAAGAACTGCACAGAGTGACACAGAGAAGTCACAGAGGGACACAAAGTAGACTTTGGAGTTTTTTCCCCGTGTCACTCTGTGACTCCCCAGTGTTCTCTGTGTAATTCTCAATCCATCAAATACAATGCAACGATAAGGACGACGCAATGGAGGGCAACCACTCCCACGGTCATGAACTTGGGTTCTGGCGGAAATATATTTTTTCGCAAGACCACAAAGTGATCGGAATTCAGTATGGATTCACGAGTCTTCTCTTTCTCCTCTTCGGGTTCACTTTGATGATGGTCATGCGCTGGCAGCTTGCCTATCCAGGGCAGCCGATTCCAATCATCGGCTCATGGCTTGGCGAAGACCGCGCGCCGCAAGGGATCATGCTTCCGGAATTTTACAATCAACTGGGAGCGATGCACGGAACGATCATGGTATTTCTCGGAATCGTTCCGCTTGCTGTCGGCGCATTCGGGAACTATGTGATGCCGCTGCAAATCGGCGCACCTGATATGGCCTTCCCGAAACTCAACATGATGAGCTACTGGGTGTACTTTATGGGAGGCGTCACGATGTTGACGAGCTTCGTGATGCCCGGGGGCGCGGCCAATTCCGGATGGACCTCGTACCCTCCGTTGTCCGACATCGCGACGATTGGCCAGACGGTCTGGCTTATCGGCATGGTTTTCCTTATCACCTCTTCGCTTCTTGGGTCCGTCAATTTTATTGTTACGATCATTCAGCTCCGGGCAAAAGGCCTCACGTTCATGCGCCTGCCGTTCTTTGTTTGGGCTCAGTTCGTCACCTCGTTTCTTCTCTTGCTGGCATTTCCGCCGCTCGAAGCTGCCGGCGTACTTCAGCTGATGGACCGGCTGGCTGGAACGAGCTTTTTCCTGCCGAGCGGATTAGTCGTGACCGGCCAACCGTTGAATGTCAGCGGCGGAGGGAGCCCTCTTCTGTGGCAGCACTTGTTCTGGTTTTTAGCTCATCCGGAAGTGTATGTCTTGATTCTGCCAGCGATGGGAATCGTTGCCGAGGTTATTGCGAACAATACGCGGAAGCCATTATGGGGATACAAGTCGATGGTCTACGCAGCCATCTTTCTTGGCTTTATGTCGTTCATCGTGTGGGCGCATCACATGTTCATGACGGGCATGGGAACGATCATCAGCACATTCTTCCAGACGACGACGATGATTATCTCTATTCCATCGATCATTATCTTGACGGCTCTGTTTATTTCGTTATGGGGAGGTTCGATACGATTCACGACGCCGATGCTTTTCGCTCTGGCGTTTCTTCCGATGTTCGGAATCGGCGGATTGACAGGGCTTCCGCTAGGGTTGTCGGCAACTGATATCCCGCTGCACGACACATATTATGTAATCGGGCATTTTCACTACGTCGTGGCGCCGGGGACGATCTTTGCTCTTTTTGCAGGGATCTATCACTGGTTCCCCAAACTGACCGGTCGAAAAATGAATGAAGTTCTCGGGAGAATTCATTTCTTCGGATCATTCGTCTGTATGAATTGCATTTTCATGCCGATGTTCATTGTCGGACTCGCAGGCGTTTCTCGACGATTGTGGGACGGCGGTGCGCAATACGCCCACGCTCAACCCGTACTTCATTGGAATGAGTTCATGTCCCACGGCGCATGGGCGCTCGGTGTGTTCCAGCTTTTCTTCATCGTGAATCTCTTCTGGAGCATCAGAAAAGGGAAGAAGGTCGAGGAGAATTATTGGCATGCGACGACGCTTGAGTGGGCAACTCCGACGCCGCCTCCTCACGGAAATTTTACCATCGTGCCAGAAGTTTTCCGTCCCCCGTACGAATACAGCGTACCGGGCGCCAAAAAAGACTATACACCCCAGAATCAACCTATGGAGGCCTGAACGGCAATGGAAATTCCCTACACAATTAAGGCACGGCCGGACACGGGGCTGATCAACGCAAAACTCGGCATCTGGCTTTTTCTCGCTTCCGAGGTCATGCTGTTCGGAGCGCTCTTCTCCTCCTATATTCTTCTGAGAGTCGGCGCCGTTGAATGGCCTCATCATGTACTTGACGTCCCCCTTGCCACAGTAAATACCGCGGTGCTCATCACATCGAGCATCACGATGGTAATGTCATGGGCTTCGCTGATGATGAAGGATTTCAAGAGATACAAAATGTATATGGGCGCAACGATCCTGCTCGGTTTTGTATTCCTTACGATCAAATATTTTGAGTATTCCCATCATATCGAAGCAGGCGAAATCCCCAGCAAGAGTACGTTCTTTGCAATCTATTTCACCATGACCGGACTTCACATGCTCCACGTGATCGGCGGAATGATCGTGAACTCGTATTTTTGGGGCCCCGGGAGCAAGATGTGGAAAACGGAGCCCGAACGTTTTACCAACCGGATCGAAGTCGCCGGACTCTACTGGCATTTTGTCGACCTGGTATGGATATTTTTATTCCCCGTCCTTTACTTATTGTAGGAGAACGCATGGAAGCTGCCCACGCTGAAGACGTCAAGAAGCATGTGAAGGTCTACATCACGGTCTTTGTGTCGCTTCTGGCGCTCACGATCATCACTGTAACGATCTCGTATTTTAACCTCAGCGTCGTCCCCGCAATCATCGTTGCACTGATCATCGCCTCGATAAAGGGGTCGCTCGTCGCCAGTTATTTTATGCACTTGATATCGGAAAAGAAGATGATCTATGCAGCACTCACGCTGACGGTGGTCTTCTTCCTCGTCCTTATTTTTATTCCACTTCTCGCAATGTCTGATCGGATACATTGAACCATGTCACTCAAAGCCTTTCACGTCGTATTTATCACCCTCTCGGTCCTCCTGTGTCTGGGCATCGGAGGATGGGGCATCTATTCGTTCCTGACCGATTCGAACGAGGTCGGCATTATTGTCGCCCTTTTCTTTATTCTGCTCGGAGTCGGGCTCATTTTTTACGAATTGAAATTCATCAATAAATTCAAAAACGTGGGGTACTTATGAATCGTACCGTACACCGCATGATCGTCTTAGCAGCATTGATCACATTGTTCTGCCGGGCGGACACCGTGCTCGCCTGCGGCTCATGTTATGGAGCCGCCGATTCATCGTCCACCGCCGGTATGAACTTTGCCATCCTGAGCATGATTGGGGTGACGGGGGGAGTTCTTGCAGCAATGAGTTCCTTCTTCTTCTATTTGCGCAAACGCGCTCTGCTCTCTGTGGCGTCCGAAACCGAACACCAGACAAACGATGATGGAGGCAATCACTAAATGAGAGAACTCTTGCATCTTCCCGTCGACGGTTCAGCGCACGGGCCGGCTATCGATAATATGCTCGCCGTCATTCACTGGCTGATGCTGGCGCTGTTCGTTGGTTGGGGAGCGTTCTTTGTTTATACGCTGATCCGCTTCCGAAAAAAAAGAAATCCAACGGCAGATTACACCGGAGTGAAAAGCCACTTATCAAGCTATCTGGAAATTGCTGTGGCTCTGTTTGAGGCAGTCCTTCTGATCGGTTTTGCCGTACCTCTTTGGGCGAAGCGGGTAAATCAATTCCCGGACGACAAGAATGCGACCGTTGTTCGCGTCGTCGCCGAGCAGTTTGCCTGGAACGTTCATTACCCCGGCGCCGACGGGGTTTTTGGGAGGACCGACATCTCGCTGATCACGGACGACAACCCGCTGGGGCTGGATAGGAGTGACCCGAATGCAAAGGATGACGTCGCGACGATCAATCAGCTGCATGTTCCGGTAAATAAACCTGTGATCATCAGATTGTCGACAAAGGACGTGATCCACAGCTTCAACCTGCCGACGATGCGTGTGAAGCAGGATGCAATTCCCGGGCAGGTTATTCCACTCTGGTTTACGCCGACGAAGACGACGGATCAGATGATCGCTGAAATGGCCGAGCCGTTCCAGCTCACAGCCGGAGACACATCCTCAAAATTATTTGAACGAATTGCAATACAGAATTATATCGGTAAGGATGGTGCGATTATCGTGAAAAGAGGAGACGTCTTTACACCCGACGTGGTGAAGCCGCTTCTCGATGCCGGCGTTACACAAGTGCTGGCCGCACCGAATGTCACGACGGAAATCGCCTGCGCGCAATTGTGCGGGCTCGGTCACTATCGCATGCGAGGATACTTGAGCGTTGATACACAGGAAGCGTACGATGCGTGGATGAAGGATCAGGCATCGCAATTGCCCCACGATTCTGTTGCTGTCGCGCAATAATTCCCGGAGAGAGGTTTTCGTGCCCTACAATAAAAGTCTTCACCGGTTCGCTTTGTTTACTGCTTGCTGCACTTTCTGTCTGGTGATCGCCGGCGGACTGGTCACAAGTACCGGTTCGAGCCTTGCCGTTCCTGATTGGCCTCTGTCCTATGGGATGGTAATGCCGCCGATGGTAGGAGGCATTCTGTACGAGCACGGCCACAGGATGATCGCATCCTTTGTCGGACTGCTGACTCTTATTCTGACGGTATGGATATGGAAGAAGGAAGAGCGCCGCTGGGTAAAGATGTTCGCGATCGCGGCACTCGCCGCAGTCATTACACAGGGAATGTTGGGAGGACTGACGGTGGTCTTCCTTTTGCCGACGGCGATTTCAGTCTCACATGCGGCTCTTGCACAGACTTTTTTTGCGATCATTTCTTCGATCGCACTTTTTACGTCTCGGTGGTGGGAATCTGATTATCCCAAGCTTCCGCAGAGCGCCGATCGCTCACTCTTTACGCTCTCGATTGCTGCGGTGATCTGCGTCTACATCCAGCTGATTCTTGGCGCTTTGATGCGTCATACCGGCTCCGGACTGGCGGTGCCGGATTTTCCGCTTGCCTACGGCCAGATATTTCCGTCGCTCACTCCGGAAGCAGTGGCGCGGTACAACCAGGATCTCATCGATTCTAATCTGCGGCTATTCGCAGACGGAGCCGTAACGTCGGCGCAAATTCTAACCCACATGCTCCACCGGATTTGGGCACTCGTCGTCGCCGCAGTACTTGTTGTTCTATCAATCAAGCTGTTGAAGACGAATCAATTGCCCGCGAGGATAAAGCGTTTCGGTTATATTCTGATCTCCCTGATCGTTCTTCAGCTTGTGCTAGGGATGTTAACGGTTCTTTCTCAGAAAGCGGTCGATGTTACGACCGCGCACGTTGCAGCAGGAGCTTTGATACTGGTAACGTCGGTATTGTTGCTCTTGCAGCTGGCGAGAGTATATCAGGTGCGGATTAGGAGATTCTCGTTCGTCTTTTCCGCTGAAAGGGCGATCGCATGAACGGCAATGCTGAGATATTGACCGAATTTCTTCCATACTCAAGGTCTGCATGGAAGGTCGCGGCGGATTTTGTTGAATTGATGAAACCGGAATTGACCTCGCTTTCCGTGCTCACGGCCGTGTGCTCATTTTATCTTGCTCATGCCGGCGCCTGGTCGCGGGCTGATGTCTGGCTGCTCACAAACCTCGCTCTTGGTACGACGCTCTTGGGAGGGGGAGCGGGGGCATTGAATCAATATCTCGAACGAAATTACGATGTGTTGATGAAACGGACGGAGAGGCGTCCTCTGCCGTCAGGACGGCTTATGCCGGGGACCGTTCTTTCGTTTGGAATTTTCCTGTCGAGCCTTGGACTGCTCGAATTGACATTTCTTGTCAATTCTCTTACAGGATTTCTCGGCGTCGTGACGCTTACGACGTATCTGTTTCTCTACACGCCGCTGAAGCGCATTTCTCCGGTTGCCACGACGATCGGCGGAATTCCGGGAGCATTGCCGCCATTAATGGGTTGGGTTGCAGCCCGGAATGAGATCACATTCGGTGCAATGGTGCTCTTTCTGATTCTGTTCTTTTGGCAGATGCCTCATTTCTTTTCGCTCGCATGGCTCTACCGGAAGGACTATTCTCGCGCCGGATATCGTCTTTTGACTGTCGTGGATGAAAGCGGAACGAGAACGTCCCGGCATGTTCTTGGGAATTGTGCGGCCTTGATTCCGTTAAGCCTGGTCCCTTCGGTGATCGGGATGACCTCAATACTCTACTTTATCGGTGCGTTGGCCGCCGGAATATGCTTTCTTCTTTTCGGAATCATGTTCGCCGCTTCATTCGTGTCATCTCAGGTTGAAAATTCTGCGCGCACCAATTTTTTTGCCCGCCGCCTGTTTTTTGCATCACTGGCCTACCTTCCGATACTCTTCTTACTCATGGTCATCGATAAGGTATGAGTCAAGTTGCTCCTGTTCGACCGCACGTCGCCTGTTAACCCGCTTCCTGCAGTTCTACATTGTGAACGCGGCTTTCTTTTCTTATATTGTAAATAATCTTCTCCCCACATTTCAATGAACACTCCCATTATAGTTATATCAAACATCACCCATGAGTATCCGGGCCGCCGGGCGCTTGATGACGTCTCGCTTGACGTCGCCAAAGGAGAGATCTTCGGATTTCTCGGGCCGAACGGCGGAGGCAAGACGACGATGTTCAAGATACTCTCGACCGCCGTTGTGCCCACAGCCGGAAGCGCTGCAGTCTGCGGATTCGATGTGGTAAAGAACTCCGCCGAAGTCAGAAAACATATCGGCGTCGTCTTCCAATCGCCCAGCCTCGACGTAAAGCTGACGGTACGGGAAAACCTGAAGTTCCAGGGACTCTTACAAGGCCTGCACGGTTCGGCCGCGGCAGCAAGAATCGACGACGTGCTGATTCATCTCAAGCTTGATGACCGGAAACATGACATTGTCGAAAAACTCTCCGGCGGCCTGCAGCGGCGTGTGGAAATCGCCAAGGGCCTGCTGCACCGTCCCGATCTTCTCATCCTCGATGAACCGAGCACCGGACTCGATCCCGGCGCACGGCAGGATCTGTGGGAGTATCTGTTGCAGCTTCGTGCCGACACAGGCATCACCATCGTGATCACATCCCATATTCTCGAAGAAGCGGAGCACTGCGACCGGCTCGCGATCCTTGATAAGGGAATTCTCGTTGCTCTTGGCACGCCGCAACAATTGAAGCGTGAAGTCGGCGGAGAAGTAATTTCGATCGAAACAAAAGATCCTCTGGAACTTCAGGGTCTGCTGAAGAAGAAGTTCAAGCTTAAGTCCACCGTGCTGGACGATACCGTGCGAGTGGAAAAGGGGAGAGCTCATCAGTTTGTTCCGAAGATCGTCGAGGCATTTCCAAAAAAGATCAGCGCCGTTTCGGTCGGAACGCCTACGCTGGAGGATGTATTCATCCACAAAACCGGACACCGGCTCCGAAGCGAATCTCCGGACGAGGCGGCAGAATGAATATGATGAATGAAATTGTTTATCCTGCATACTCGTTGTGGATGAGAGAAATCATCCGGTTCGTCAGGCAGAGGAGCAGAATCATCGGCGTGATCGGATCGCCCATCCTTTTTTGGTTCTTCATTGGCTCCGGGCTCGGCACATCGTTCAAGACCGCTTCGCCGCTCGGCGGAGCAAATTACCTCGAATATTTTTACCCCGGGACATTGCTGCTGATCATGTTATTTACAGCGATATTTTCCACAATATCGATCATCGAAGACAGGAACGAAGGGTTCCTCCAATCGGTCCTTGTTGCGCCGGTTTCGAGAGCGAGCATCGTGCTTGGAAAGATCTTCGGCGGCATGACCCTCGCAGTGATCCAGGGAATTATTTTTCTTGCGCTTGCCCCGCTGGTCGGGTTCTCGTTTACTTTTTTCCAGTTCGTTGCTCTGATCGCTCTGCTCCTCTTCATCGGTTTCGGATTGACCGGTCTAGGATTTCTGATTGCGTGGCGGATGGAATCAACTCAGGGGTTTCACGCGATCATGAATCTTTTCCTGATACCGTTATGGCTCTTATCGGGATCGCTGTTTCCGATGGAAGGCGCTCCGGCATGGCTGCGGTACGTCATGGCCATCAACCCGCTCACGTATTCGATCTCCGCAACGCGCATCATGTTGTATCATCGCGTTCACGTTCAGGAGGCTGATTTTGTGATCTCAGTCGCTGTTGTTCTCTTGTTCTGCGTAATTGTATTTTGGGGATCGTTGATATCAGTAAGGAAGAAAGCATGACGCCTGATTCGAGTCGCTCGTCGTTTCGATCGATATTTCTTTGGGGCTTTCTAGGATTCGTCATCGCGGCGGTAGTCTTTTCGTTTCTCTACACTGAGCTAAAAACTTCTGCGAAGAGTTCGCTGCCGCGGTTGAGCATCGTTCCCGACGTTACATTGACGGAGCGGAGCGGCGCACAGCTGCCGC
>CAYTOA010000038.1:0-38766 GCA_964439265.1 uncultured Chitinophagaceae bacterium | reverse complement strand
TCTACCGCTTGAATGCCGGATCGTTCGTTTCCACGAAAAAACTGATCCTCATGAAATAGGATGATTCATTAACTGAGCACTGACTGTAGTGCTCTTAGAGGCTTTTGATCTTCTCATGCTTACCGGTGAGCGCATAGGTATTAATCATAATTTGGATTGCGGCGATCTTCGGTAAGCATGAACTTTTTCAGGAATGCATCGCGTTCAAAAAAGCGGATGCTGAACATTTGAGAGAACAGAGAATTATTAAGCGGCAACGTCTGCTTAGTGGCGGAGATCCTTGCTAAAAGGAATCCGATGTTTAATGGCAACATATCGGAGGTATTTATGAATAATAAAATTGTTCGTACACGTTCTCTCGCGCAGCGCGCCATACGGTGGGGCATCATGATGTCGCCCCTCCTAGTCGCATTTCTTTTTGCAGCGTGCGAAACTAGCGAGCCGTCGAGCCAGCGCGACGCAACTGCACCAACCGGGCTGCAAACTCTGAAGAAACCACTTTCGAAAACAGCGAGCATTACCGTACCGTTGGGTTCGATTTCGGCTTTTTCGGTCCTTGGTGCAACGACGGTCACTAACGCTGGCGCGTCGCTCATCACCGGAAACTTGGGTGTGAGCCCCGGCACCGCAATCACCGGCTTCCAACCGACTCCGCTGAATAGGATCTCAGGTCCCGGAACGGTGACCGCGGGGCTGGGAATAGTAACGGGCACGATCTATGCAGCAGGTCCCGTGGCTGCTCAGGCTCATAATGATGCCGTCATCATGTACAATTCTCTTGTCGCGCAGGTACCGGACACGACGTACTCCGGCGTTACTCAGCTCAATGGACTCACGTTCACTCCGGGCGTCTATCGTTTTGCGCCGTCTGCAAATTTGCAGGTCAATGGAACAGTGTACCTCGATTTCCAGGGTAACAGCGATGCGCAGTTTATCTTTCAGCTGGGAACGACGCTTGTAACGATGGCTGGTTCAAACGTCATCGCAGTGAATAATAATAGTTCGTCGTGCAGCGGTTCAAACGTGTTCTGGGCTGTCGGATCTTCCGCGACCATTGATGGTGCTCAGTTCATTGGAACCGTGGTCGCGACAACGACAATTACGATGACCTCCGGTGCAGATGTCATGGGCAGAATATTGGCATTGAACGGTGCTGTAACACTGATCACCGACACCATTTCCGTTTGTAACGGCAGTTCCAGCGGCGGCGGAGGAGGCGGAGTTCCACCAGCGCACTGCAGAGATTTTGTTACCGGCGGCGGATGGATCAAATGTATCCTTGATTCAAGGGAACATCGAGATGGCAAAGCGACCTTCGGCGTATCCGGCGGAATTAAGAGTGGCGAGTTCTGGGGCGAACTTTCATACAATGACCACAATGGGATGAGCGTGAAGAGCACCAGCGTTACGGATTACATTGTTATCGATTCTGTGACACGCCAGATCAACGGGACTGCAAGGACAAACGAGAGAGGTACCTGCACCTATACAGTTGTTGTTGTTGACAATGGCGAGCCCGGCCGCAACGACAGCTTCAGCTTGACTCTGTCGAACGGCTACAGCGCATCCGGCAAGCTGCAGGGCGGCAACATCCAGCTCCATACGAAATGCGGAGAATCGTACGAGAAGGGCGGACACGAGAAGGGCGAAAGAGAGAAGTACCACGATATTGATGAAGAAGATGGTATAAGGAACTGCGATAACCATTAGGCTCAGGAATCATGATCAGGATGCGTCTCGGTTCGCAGTCCGAGACGCATTCATTATTTACCCCGTGCAGTTTGTCGGGCAGCTGCACGTTTGAGAAGTCAAGATTAGGAACAGCCGCGATTCATCAGATCATTATCTCCGCCAACTCGCAGTTGACCTCAATTCATCGTCGGATCGATTGCAGTTCGAGTCAAAAAGTTCTTGAACATTGAGAAAGGATTAACCCCTTTTTCATCCCTTCGGGCTATTACCACTCATCACAATCATCACTATACTTGTTCATGATCATCGTCGGAGAAGGCTTTCTTCCCGACTGACCCGCGATATTATCAGTAAAAGCTCATCGCCGATATTGTTCCGATACAAACCAGGCAGGAGAATAATCCAACCCTCGTCGGATTATTCTTAAATAGAACTAAGCAGGCAATACGGCAATGAGTTGGATGGTTTTGTCAAATCAATGAGTTCAGGTTATTTTTTAGAATCTCTTACGGAGGATTTATGAAAAGCGGTACGAGAAATAGAATAATAGTTTTGAGCCGGTGTGCTCGCTTCTTTGCAGCAATGCTTGCTGTCGCATTGATGGTGCAGCACGTTGCATTCTCCCAATCGTCAACGGTAAACCTTGGAACTGCCGGTAACTTTGCGATTTTGGCAAAAACAGGAATCACAACAACGGGAATCACCGCGATAAGCGGCAACATCGGTGTGAGCCCGGCTGCCGCGACATTCATGACTGGCTTCGGATTAATAATGGATGCGACGGGCACATTCTCCACTTCATCGTTAATCACCGGAAAGGTATATTCCGCCACCTACACATCGCCAACTCCGACCAACATGACCGCGGCGATAGGCGACATGCTCACTGCCTACACCGACGCAGCGGGGCGGAACCTGCCCGATAGTATCGAAATGGGCGCGGGAAATATTACAGGAAAGACCATCCCGCACGGCCTCTATAAATGGTCGACCGGGGTGCAGATCTCGGCAGCCGGTGTCACGATTTCGGGGAGCGCAACCGATATCTGGATCTTCCAGATTGCAAGCAATCTCACGGTCGCGAACGGAGCCATTGTTACGCTCAGCGGCGGTGCCAAAGCTGCCAACATCTTCTGGCAGGTCGCCGGTCAGGTGACACTGGGCACGACGGTAGCCATGAAGGGAAACATCTTATGCGAGACGCAGATTGCGATGAATACCGGCGCGACGCTGGAAGGCAGGGCGCTGGCACAGACCGCCGTTACGCTCAACGGCAATACCGTCAACAGCCCGTCGGTGACCCTGGTAGCGAATGGAATTACACCGCGAGCCTTCGACCTCTCACAGAATTATCCGAATCCGTTTAATCCGTCAACGAAGATTGAATATAGTCTCCCGCAAGCCGGAATGGTCTCCTTAAAAGTCTACAATGTGCTTGGCGATGAAGTCGCGACACTTGTGAACGAACGTCAGGACGCCGGCAGTCATGACGTCACATTTAACGCGGGCAATGGAACGCGGAGTCTCTCGAGCGGCGTATATTTCTATCGATTGGATGCGGGAACGTTCGTGTCCACGAAAAAACTGGTCCTCATGAAGTAGTTCTTGTTGGGAATGCACCTGCCCGTTTCGACGGGCGGGTGCTTTCATATCGTATATCGATTCGATATTGCTAATTTACTCGGTTTCTGGCGCTTAATTATATCTATAACTGAAAGGAACTATCAAATGAATATCCTCAGCATGAAGGGGAGCTGGAAAGAAACTTCCGGCAAACTTAAACAGCAATTTGCCAACCTGACGGACGATGACCTTCTTTTCAAAGAAGGAAAGGATGAAGAGCTCCTCGGTAGGCTGCAACAAAAACTCGGCAAGACCAAGGAAGAAGTTCGCGATCTTATCGCCAAGCTGTAAAGGTCGATTTTTTTTGAGGTACAAGCGGATCTCATGGCAGAGAAATTTATCAGATCTTTGGTAAAGAAGATGTTCATTGACACGTTGGATCATGGACGGACACATTGAAAATCTATTCTTATTCGAGTGAACTACTCACCTTGGTAGAAGAAAAGTGGGTGAAAGCGAAACTCGCTATCGTCGGTGTTCTTATCGGAACATTTCTGTTCTACGGCCTGATCAAGCTGAATCAATCGGTTGGTTTTACCTCCGGTGCTCGTGCTGCAAATATGCTCGTGGTAGAGAACGCAGTGCTGCGGCAGGAATTGATCGCCATACCTCCTCGCTTGAGTACGCTGGAAGCACAGGCAAAGGGTCTTCGCGCCCAGGATAATGATCTCCACTTGCTTCTCGCTCATCAGGAAATTGTCGGCGATTCGGTTACAGGTTTTACGGACTCGACGAACTGGGTTATACTCCAATACTTGAACCCCTCTGCGACAAATTCCCGCCCGTGATCTCAATAGCCGCATTGTGTGCATGAGTTCAGCATACGATGGGTGAGCGGTGAAAACAAAAGCGGTGTCCTTAGGGTTCTTCGGAGGCGAAAAGGTCTGGCAAACGCACAGTGATCTTCTTTGCAACGCTGTGACGAAAAAATCGGACTACGTTAATAATACCAACAACCAAACAAAGGGATTGTTATGAAACGTTTCACCGTTTTTATTTTTCTCATCGCGGCGTTTATTTCTTATAGCCGTGTACAGGCTCAATTCAAGGTTCCGGATGTGGCGTGGGGTCTCTCGGTGGGTGGATCCCACGGGAGTAACGATGGAAGCGACAATTGGGGGTTAGGGTTTCGCGGTTTCCTTCAAGGCGAACTCATCTCTCCTATGCTAGCCGGTCAGATTGGGGCGGGCTATGCTCATCTCGGGGCCTCAGGTGTTTATACTGCGGAAACAGGCATCATCGATCTTCGCTTGCTTTTCAGCCCCTTTTCTTTGAGAAATCTAAATCCGTATCTCTACCTTGGTCTTGGCGTCTCGAAGGACCTCAACGGCAGCGGTTCTGATTTCTTGCCGTTGGTTCCAATGGGTGCGGGGATCCAAGCCAAAATTGCCAATGGTGTCTTGTTGGATGTGACCGGCGGATACAATTTGTCTCTATCCGATAAATTGGATGGAATTGCACGATCGAGCACTGACCTCAATCCTCTTACCAACGGCAAGCAGGATGGATTTTATGGTTTTTCTATCGGACTTGCATTTGCGCTGGGAAACGGTGACAACGCTGGATATTAGATGAAATAGCGGTGGTGAGCGGCTAAAGAAAAATTGCGCAAATTGTTTGCGAAGTTGTAAAGCGCCGCCTTTCTGATGTGCAGATTGTCATCGCATTCACCCCCCGAATGTGTAACAATCTCGATTGAAAAAAGAGAATTCTTATTTAATGCGTGATTATGATGGCCGGTGCTTCGGAGACGAGGCATCGGCTTTTTTGTTGAGAGCCTTGCAGAAAGGTTTGTCACTCTTCTATAGAGTGTTGGGCCGGTGAATACACACCGTCATCGCGAAAAGGATTAACTATTTTTTCATCCCTTCGGTCGATTGGATTCTCAGGCGATCGTAGGTACACTATACCCAGGTAGAAAATGGATTTTCCGTTCTTGAATAGCAGGAATTGAAGATCAAGTTACACAATAACTCAATAAGGAGGAATCAATGAGACATCTGAACATGGCTATGGCGGCCGGAAGTATTCTGTTCGCTGCGATGATTGCAGGGTGCGGAAGCAGCCCGGCGATCAATAAGGAGCCGTCCACATCGGCGATCAGCGCCGCTGAAGAAGCTGGAGCGTCAAAAATTCCGAGTGCATCGCTCTATTTGCAGCTCGCAAAAGAGGAGCTGGATAACGCGCAGCGCCTTGCAGGGCACGGAGACAAAGAGGAAGCACAATCGCTTCTATTGCGTGCTCAGGCCGATGGAGAGTTGGCAGTAGTTCTTTCGCGCGGGGACGCCGAGAAGACAGAAGCAACCCAGGCGATAGAACGTGTGCGCAAGCTCCGACAAGACAACCAATTACCACAAGAAAGGAATTAACCCATGAAACCCATCACCTCTTTTATCATCATCGCCTTCGCCGGTTTACTCTTCGGATGTGCGACTGCACCGCCGTCGGAACTCGTGAACGCACGCCTGGCATACCAGCAGGCGAGTGCGGGACAAGCGGCGCAATTAGTACCGGCCGAACTGCACAAGGCACAGGACGCACTTACTGCGGCTGAAAAATCATTCCAGGATGACCCAAAATCATTCCACACACGGGATCTCGCGTATGTTGCGGACCGCAAAGCAAAAATGGCCGAAGCCCTCGCAGCAACCGCGGTGGGAAATGCATCCACAGCAAAAGCGAACAAGGACTATGAAGCGGCACAAACCGAAATCGTAAAAAACACAAAAGAAGATCTTGCCGCATCGCAGCGAAGCGCCGACATCAAGGCAGGACAGCTTGCCGATGCCAACATCGCGGCACAGAACGCAAAGAGCTTGGCTGATGCCGAAGCACTGCGCGTAAAACAACAAGGCGATGCCGCTGTCGAAGTTCAGCGCGTTAAGGATTCATCCTCCGCTGAAGCGCGCAGTGTGAAGCAGGCGACCGATGCCGATGCCCTTCGCGCAGCCGAACAGAAGAGCCGTGATGCCAACACCATTATTGTGCTTGAAAAAGGAAAGACCGTCGTCCTGAAAGGCGTCACGTTCGAAACCAACAAGGCGACGCTGAGAGACGAGTCTGAAACGATCCTCACGCGGGCATACAACGCGATGGTTGCGAACCCGAGCGTGCGCGTCGAAATCAGCGGACACACAGACAATGTCGGCAGCGAGCAAGCAAACCAAACGCTGTCGTTAAAACGGGCTCAGGCTGTGCGAACCTGGCTCGTCCAAAAAGGAATAGCGTCGAATCGTATGAAAACAGTCGGCAAGGGGATGGACGAACCCGTCGCATCGAACGATACCGATGCCGGCCGCGCAGAGAATCGGCGTATTGAATTCTATGTTCAGCAATAAGCTGTAACCAGAGATAATCCGCGGTCAACGGTACACGCGTTGACCGGATTGTTTTTGGAGCGGGGCACAAGCGATCGCAGAGATTCCAGGTCTCGTTCGCTGAGACAATTCATCGACCCCGCCATCGCCGCATGGGTAAGGAAAATGTTTTCTCGCCCCCGTAAGGAGGAGATCAAGAATGGCCGCAGAGAGTGTGACACGCTCAGGGAACCTTTTACGGTACATCGTTAGGAAGTTATGCACATCAGCCGATTGCGATGGGATCCATATCTCGCAATCGGTTGATGGCGTAATTGTCGATCTCGCAGTATGCATTGCTACATAATGCTGCAGCAGCCCCAACGGAATTGGGCTGAGTGTGCACGGACAAACCGGCGGCACAAAATTGCTGCGATAAATTATTTCCTCAAGAAAGAGGGTCCACAATGATACAGAAGAATCTGAACGACGAAAACAAAGAAATAAAGGATAAAGCGTACGAGCTGTATAAAAAGCATGGATTCAAAGACGGCAATGATTTTGTCGATTGGCTCGAAGCCGAACGACTGATAGGTGAGAGGAGCAGATCGAAACGCAGAAACCAGATTAAGGGCGTCCTCTTGGCCATTGTCGGGATCCTGTGCGTTATCGTGGCGATCCTGTTGATCACGCTTTTCAAGAAGACAGCTCCGGTAAAACTCTCTGAACAAAGTTTGTCTGAACTGAAAGTCATGATGCTCGTTCTTGACCCGAAGGACGATGAGAAGGTTGTCGTTTTCGGCGACACGCACTTCGACTACAATAAGGCAGCATTGAGCGAGTCAGCAAAAACGATGTTGGACAAAGACGTCCAGGGGTTAAAGGAGAACCCATTAATGAAAGTCCGAATGGCGGGATATACATCAGCAGACGGCACCGAAGAAGATAATCAGAAACTCAGTGAACGAAGGGCGAATAGCGTAAGAGATTACCTGGTGGATAAGGGCATCTCGCCGGAAAGAATCACCGTGATCGGATATGGCAGGACGAAACCGGCAGTGTACGAAGTGGCACCGGGGGACATCAACTCTAAAGAAGCGAAAGCGAATATGCGCGTGCTGTTCGAAGTTGTAGTGAAGTAAAAAGATAAAGGCTTCAGAAGAATCTTGATTTTCCCGTCGAGAGCGAGGCCTCTCAGCTGCCTCCTTCGCAGGAGATCTTGACCTCAACGAGCTATGAAAAGGGATTAACTCCTCTTTCATCCCTTTGGCTGATAACAGTTACGAGCGAACCGTTGTATACTTCTTATGCCTAATGACGGTGCACTCGATCAGATTGGTCGAACTGCATCAATCGCCGCCAATCACAAGAATGTGAGAGAATACCGGCGAATCGAAAAGCATGTGTGCAGAAAGGGAACCGGGCTACGACGAATGGATCTATCAATGCCTATGGAACAGAATGACTCTGAGCCGGCAAATCCGGCCAGCCAGGACTCGGATGCAAAATTTATCGGGTGGCAGCAAATGAGTTCCGGTGAAAACTTTGCATTCTATAATATCACGGCAGCCAACCATCCATCGTTCGGTTCCACGGTTACCGAGGAAAGTTTAAGGAAGCTGGGTCTGCGGGTTCCCGATGCCCCGCTTCCGTAAGGATCCCGCGGAGCTTGTGGCCGTTGGAGGTTGACCCAACGGACAAACAACATCGTTTCGTTTGAAATTAACAGAACGAGATTGCAAAACGCACGAATAAACTCGCTGGATGGTACCAGCACTCACCATTACATATCGAGGTATGCTATGCACTTCGTCATTGGAATTGTTGTCTATTTATTTGTCACTTCAGTATTCATCGCCTCGGGAAAATTTCTAAAAAAATGCGACGATGAAATAAAGATGATACGAAGCAACAGGTAAGCTCTTAGCTGCGGTCCACGACGGCGAATAACTCAGGAATAACAGGTACGAACGTTCATCAGTTCTATTTCATTAAAAGGACATCATGAGAAGAAGTTTATTCGCTTTCTATACTTTTACGTTGGTCGGTTTTAGTGCAGCGCTCTTCTCTTCTGCTGCTTCAGCACAGGTTCCGATATTCTTTACCGATACGTTCGATTCACCGCCGCGCCTTGCATCGTTCGATACGGCCGGCTCATGGTATCCCGATCGCTATCCCCCCACGGTTTTTGAAAAGTACAATTTCAGCGGGAAGAACGTGCTGCATGTCGGCATCCGGCTTGCGGACGCCTATTATAATCGTCCTGTCACGTACAATAATACATTTTCCAATACCCAGGGACGCAAATTCGATCTCGGCAGCGGCAACAGCTTCGGCACCGCATTGATTGCCGATCTTTACGTCGCTGCAGATTGGAACACGAAGCACCGTATGGCAACACTATGGAGTACTGCGAGCGACTCGACGGGAGCCACGTCGTTCTACAATTATATCGGGTTCCGCAATTCAACAGGCAGCGATCCAGGTTTTTATGTCTTCGGGTATCATAACATTGGCGGCTACACGCTGCTTCCTTATCCGGTCACGTACGGACAATGGTACAGCCTCAAGGTAGAATTGACCGACACGGCGTTTGTGTATTCGATCAACGGAACGGTTGTTCTTTCGGACACTTCGCTGGCGGGATCCGAATACTTCAGCAATCTGATCCTCGAAGCCTATAACTTTGCCGACTCTACGCTTGGAAATGATCCGAGTCCATCATTCGATGAATATGATGTCTACTGGGATAATGTCGGCGCAATCAGGCCGGCGTTGGTCTACAATAACCCCGCGCCTGTCGATCTTTTAAGCGCAGGCAATTTCAGAATTCTGGCAGGGAGTGCGGTCACTATCTCTAAAGGAGCTGCGGTAACCGGTAACGTGGGCGTCAGCCCGGGGAGTGCTGTCACGGATAACGGAACGATTTCGGGAACAACGAGCATCGCCGACGGCGTCGCGGACCAGGCGCAGCTCGATCTGACCACAGCCTACAACGACGCGGCCGGAAGAACCGCAGACACGACAATCGGCTCGGAACTCGGCGGGACAACGCTGGCCCGGGGAGTCTATGTCTCTGCCGCCGGAACTTTTGCGATCACCGATACTCTGACGCTGAGTGGAACAGCAACCGACGTTTTCATATTCAAAATGGCGACGACGCTCACGACCGGTTCGGCGAGCAGCGTGATCCTCGCCGGCGGCGCTTTGGCCTCGAATGTTTTTTGGCAGGTCGGCAGCTCTGCGACCATTGACGGACTTTTCAAGGGAAATATCCTCGCACTAACGGCTATTACACAAAACGGCGGCGCATCGACAAATATCCGTGCGCTGGCACGGAATAGTTTTGTTACCGTAAGCGGCGTTTCCGCGCTGTCTCTGGATCCTCAAACGTCTGCAATGCCAAAAGACTTTGCCCTTACTCAGAACTATCCGAATCCGTTCAATCCGGCAACAGTATTTTCGTTCAGCATCCCGGCTCAATCACTCGTCTCATTAAAAGTTTATGACGTGCTCGGCCGGGAAGTGTCGGTCGTGCTTTTCCAGGAAATGCCTGCGGGCAAATATTCCAGGCAATGGAATGCTGCGGCTTTGCCGAGCGGCGTCTATTTCTACCGTTTGGAAGCCGGTACATTTGCGGCAACAAAAAAACTCCTTTTGCTGAAATAGTCCAAAAGAAATCATGGCTACGAGAATATTACTCATAGACGACATCAAAGAGAGGAGAGATTCGCTCCGCGCGACTTTGGTATCAAATGCCCAATTTACGGTTGAAGCAGCTGATTGTACGGACGCAATCTCACGGCTGAAGACCGATAATTTTGATCTGATACTTCTCGATGTGACGCTCCCGGACAAAAGTGGTTTCCGCGTATTGGAGTTTCTGAGGGAACACCATTTGGCAGGAAAGGTGATTGTGATAACCGGAACGGTAGAGCTGGAGAATGAAATCAAGGGATCAACTCCCGGAGCAGGCGACTATATCACGAAGCCGTACAATCCGCGGTACCTCCTGATGTCGATTGAACATGTTTTATCAGACAAAGCTCCTTCAAGCCTCAGGCTCCAAATCATCAAAGCGGGTGATTTCATAAGAAGCACGCCCGCTGGAGAACTTGACACAAAGGGGAGCACTGCCGGTCTTGATCAAATCGCCGCCGCTGGTTCTCTTCTGCACGATTACACGGTACTCATTGACCTGCGGGACGTCATATCTCGAATGTCCATGTCCGACACCTTCGATCTCGCATACGGGCTTTCAAAATACGGGGAAACTTTTCGAAGGAAAACAGCGGTGCTTGCTCGCGCTGATGAGGACATGAAACAGGCAACGTTATTCGAAGAGGTCGCCCAAAAGCGTGGATTCGACGTCAGGGCCTTCACGGTATTTGAAGATGCAATGACTGGCTTTCCAATATTATACTAGTTAAGGAGAATCATTAACATGAACGCTCTACTTCTCATCGGCAGGATCATTTTCGGAGGGTTTTTCATTTACAGCGGGGTGAATCACTTCATCGGATTTCAGATGATGACGCAGTATGCCAAAATGAAGGGAGTGCCGTTCCCTGCATTTTCGCAGGGCGTGACCGGCATTCTGCTCTTGCTCGGCGGACTCAGCATCCTGTTCGGCTTCTATCCTTACGTCGGGATTCTTCTCCTTGTGGTCTTCCTGTTCCCGGTGTCCTTCATGATCCATAATTTTTGGACCATCGAGGACCCGCAATCAAGGATGGCTGAAAAAGTAAATTTCATGAAGAACATGGCGCTTCTCGGAGCAATTCTCATGTTTCTTGCTATACCGTTGCCTTGGGCATTAAGCTTGGCGCAGTAGAGGTTGGATTTCCAGACAAAAAATTGTTAAGGAATCGTCAACGATGAAGGCTCTTGTCTATCATGGTCCCGGTAACATCGCTCTCGAAGAGAAGCAGAAGCCTTCGGTAAAAGAAGCTTCCGATGCACTGGTGAAGGTGACTCATACCACGGTCTGCGGTACCGACCTCCACATCATGAAAGGCGACGTACCTGCTGTCACCGACGGACGGATTTTGGGGCACGAAGGAGTCGGAGTTGTGGAAGATGTTGGTGCGGCTGTATCGAATTTCCGGATGGGCGATAAAGTATTGATCTCGTGCATCACATCGTGCGGCGAATGCGAGTATTGCCGGCGTGAGATGTATTCCCACTGCGAGCGCGGCGGCTGGATTCTCGGCAACACGATCGACGGGACTCAGGCGGAGTTTGTCAGGATACCTCATGCGGACACAAGCCTCTACCATATTCCCGATAACGTCGATGAAGAAGCCCTTGTGATGGTTAGCGACATTCTGCCGACCGGGTTCGAATGCGGCGTTCTTAAGGGGCAGGTGAAACCTGGAGATGTTATGGCTATCGTCGGCGCAGGGCCGATCGGACTTGCGACGCTTCTTACCGCGCAATTCTATTCCCCTTCAGAGATTATTATGGTGGATACAGATCAGAACCGGCTTGAAGTCGCGAGAACGTTTGGGGCAACGAAGCTCGTTCACGCCAATGCCGTCGAAGAGATCATGAAATTAACTCATGGCAGGGGTGTTGACGTTGCAATCGAAGCCGTCGGTATTCGCGATACATTCGATATTTGTCAATCGATCGTGGCACCCGGCGGACACATCGCCAACATTGGTGTGCACGGCAAGAGCGTTGAGCTGCATATGGAAAAGCTCTGGTCACAAAACGTCACGATCACAACGCGGCTGGTGGATACGGTATCGCTGCCGATGCTGTTGAAAAGTGTTCTCTCCGGGAAACTGAAGCCGCGGCTGCTTATTACCCATCACTTCAACCTCAACGAGGCCGTGAAGGCGTACGCCACATTCGGCAACGCCGCGAAAGAAAAAGCGATCAAAGTCATTATTACAAATTAAGACAAGAGGCGTCACTATGAGATTCCATCGATTGTTCGTTCTGGGAATACTATTCAGCTCGTTCGTCCTGTTGGCCGGCTGTGCCTCATCCGAACTTGTCGACATTTGGAGCGATTCTTCTGCTCCTCTTCCTTCTCTGAAGAAGGTACTTGTTATTTCTGTCGGCAAGAATCCAGCCAAACGGCGCATTTGGGAAGATGCCTTCAGCGCAGAACTTGCAAAGCACAGCGTTGATGCAACGCCTTCCTACCGCTCGTTCCCCGATGAAGCACCGGACACCGACCAGGTTATTCAGATTGTCCGCACGAATGGCTTCGACGGAGTTCTGATCACACGATGGCTTCCTCATGAAATGAATACTCATTACGTGCAGGGAGTGGTGACGAGAGACTATAATGTGAGATACGACCGCACGAATGATGGTTTCATAACATATTATCGACTCGTCCAGCACGCCGGTACGGTCGACTCTCAGCAAGTGAACATCCGTGCCATCGATGTCTGGGCGACGGCGGACGGAGGGCGGTTGATTTGGAGCGCCACGAGCAGGACGGAGGAACCGAATTCGATGTCCGAAGCCCGGCCTGAGATCGTTAAACTTGTGACGTCTGAATTGACGGATCGCGGCATCATCGCGTCAGAGAAGTAACCTTAACTGGATTCTTTTATGTCATCAGCTGCACCGACCGGAATATGAGACCATGGAACCAATTTTTTTCCTCAAAGGACTCATCATTGGATTTGGGATGGCGGTACCAATCGGTCCGGTTGGTATACTCTGTATCCGCAAGACGTTGGCGGATGGGCATTCGCGCGGGCTGATCATTGGCCTGGGAGCTGCAACGGCAGATTCTCTGTTTGGCAGCATCGCAGCTTTCGGCCTCACCTTCGTTTCCGACGTGATCGCCAGCCAGCACTTTTGGCTGCGGCTTGTTGGAGGCGGGATACTTCTCTTTCTTGGGATTCGGACATATCGGGCTAAACGGAAAGATCCTGTCATTCCTTACGAAAACAAAGGAATGCTTGGGTCGTACCTCTCTGCATTTCTCCTCGTGCTTACAAATCCGGTCACCATCTTTGCTTTTATCGCCGTGTTTGCTGCCTTTGGGCTCGGGCATAAACTATACATCGTTTCGGCATGCATTCTTGTGCTCGGAGTATTCACAGGTTCTGGATTATGGTTTCTGATTCTTAGTTACGTGGCAACAACGTTCAGGAAAAAACTCGATTCCGACGGACTCAGATGGGTCAATAGGATCGCCGGGGTTTTGATCTTTCTGTCCGGGGCTGCGGCCCTCGTGAGTTTGGTATGAGATCGGCTCTTATTGTCGTCCAATGGACGACGGAGATCATGACAACATCAACTAAATCTAACAAGCGAAGGACAACTCAATGTCAAACAATGTAGGCGTGTGGATCGACCACAAGAAGGCTGTCGTAGTGCGAATAACTGACGGCGTAGAGGCAGTGCATTCCATCGCGTCCGGCATGGAAAAACACGTTCGGTTCTCAGGCGGAAAACCGGAGGATCAGCAGGAGCACCGGTTCTCCAACCATCTCAAGGAGTACTATGATAAAGTCATTTCATTCCTTCACCATGCCGATTCCATACTCATCCTCGGTCCCGGCGAAGCGAAAGGCGAATTCGAAAAGCGCCTTGACGCCGAATCATTCGGCTCCCATATCGTCGGTATCGAGGTGGAAGATAAAATGACCGACCACCAGATCGCGGCAAAAGTCCGCGAACATTTTCTAAGTCAACCCGAACTGGTCCATGAAGTCAAAAAGGGCTGAAACAATTCTGTCTTGTTGCGGACAAATAATAGAAGGAGAACACATATGAAAGGCAATGAAAAAGTAATCACGGTACTTAATCAGTTATTAGCGGATGAACTTACTGCGATCAACCAGTACATGGTGCATTCCGAGATGTGCGAGAACTGGGGATATGCGAAGCTGCACGCCGGTATCAGGAGCCAGGCTATGGATGAAATGCATCATGCAGAGTGGCTTATCGAACGGATCATATTTTTCGAAGCCGCACCAATAGTCTCTAAGCTTAACCCGATAAAGATCGGTAAGACAGTTCCGGACATGATCAAGAACGACAACAACGATGAACTTGGCGCTGTGAAGTCGTACAACGAAGCGATCAAGCTCGCCCGTTCGGTCGAGGACCAGGGTACTGTTGAATTGCTCACCAAAATATTGAAAATGGAAGAAGGGCACGTCGATTGGGCAGAAATCCAACGGGCGCAGATCGAACAAATGGGAATCGAGAATTACTTGGTTAGTCAATCGGAAGCCGGAGCGGCCTGATCTCCCTGTGCGGTCAACGGAGGATATCGTAAATCGTGATATACTGATGTTTGGACATTTCATTAAAAAGAAAGGATGATCGTCATGCTCTACACTATCGCAGTTCTACTCGTCGTGTTCTGGCTTTTGGGAATAGTCTCTTCGTACACCATGGGAGGGTTAATTCACGTACTTCTCGTTATCGCCATTGTGGTCGTATTGGTAAGAGTGATCAGCGGGCGAAAAGCGGTGTGATCATCGAGAGAATAAAATCAAAGGTATCGTCATGAACAAAGCAATCTCCATCGCAATTCTTGCCGGCGGAGTTCTTCTTCTGGTATTCGGCATCAATGCGTATAATTCTTCCAGCTCGGACGTCTCCAGATTCTTCACCGGCTCGGCTACCGACAAATCGATGTGGATGTTGATAGGTGGCGCTGTCGCGGCGGTTCTGGGACTTGTCGGCCTCTTGCGGGGGTCAAAAACAGAATGAGCGTTGGATGAAAATGAAAACAATGAGGATATGACCATGAGATCGTCGAAAGTTCTCGTCTTGTTTGCGGCGCTGAGTGCCGTTATGTGGATTATGCCGTGCGAAGCTGGTGCCCAGGAAGGCTCTGTGAGCTATCAGCGTTTTTACGATGATTTAAGTCCGTATGGAACGTGGGTAGAAAATCCCAACTACGGCTATGTCTGGATACCGAGTGGAATTTCCGGATTCAGCCCTTATGCCACTGGCGGCCGCTGGGTTCTCACGAATGACGGATGGACATGGGATTCCGACTATCCCTGGGGCTGGGCAGCATTTCACTACGGCCGCTGGGATTACGATAATGCCTCCGGATGGTTTTGGATACCCGATAATGAATGGGGGCCCGCTTGGGTGTCGTGGCGTAGATCTCCCGGATATTACGGATGGGCTCCGTTACGGCCCGGTATCAGCATCAATATAGCCGTCGGCAGGGATTACCATGAATCAAATGAGCGCTGGGTCTTTGTAAGGGACAGAGATTTTATGAGACACGACCTCGGCGGCCGTTATATCAACAGGAATAGAAACGTTACGATGATCAATAATTCAACGGTGATCGTGAATACGCACAGAGACGACACCCGCAACGTGACGTACATCGCCGGGCCGGAAAGAAACGAGGTTCAAAGAGTTACGCACAGAACGGTTGCGCCGGTCGCGATACGTGAAACTGCTCAGCCGGGAGGGCATTTAGGACATGGCGAGATGGGAATTTACAGGCCGCAAGTACAAAAAAGCAGCGCCGGCGGACAGACTCCCGCCCCATCAAAGGTAATGAAAATGAATGAAGTGCGGCCTTCGCCGGAGAATGTTGCGGCTAATCATCAGGAACAACCGCGCAGAGCAAACCCGTCCGCCAAAATTCAGCCGCGGCCGGCAAGTGCGAGCCCCCAAATTCAACACCGGCAGGTGAATAAATCTCCTTCACCCATGAACACGGAAGTGCAGCATCAGCCGCGTACGGTTACCCCGCCCAATAGGATCCAACCGCAGAAGCCGCGGAGTGTTTCTTTACAGAAGCCAAAGGCAAGAATGCTGCCCGTGCGAAAACCGGCTCCTCCCCCAAAAAATATCAGGGTGCAGCCACAGCATCCGAATCCGCCGGAACCAAAAGAAAAAAAGGAACTGAGCCAATGAAAAATAATATCTATTCCTTCGCGCTCATAGGCTGCATAACAGGAATGCTGTCGGCCGGATGCGGGAAGACATCGGAACAGAAAGTTGAGATCGTAAAAGAGAATGCAAGGGATGCCCAGCGCTCGTGGCGCGAAACAGAGGCTGAGACTTCTTCCGACTGGCTGGCGTTCGTCCGCGAATCTGACGAGGGAATAGAGGCGAATGAAAAGAGGATCGACGCTTTCAAGAAGGACATAGAAAAGGCCGGATCCAAAGTAAGTGCGAAGTACAGCAAGGATGTCACAGCGCTGGAGCAAAAAAATCGCGACATGAAGAAAAAGCTTAACGAGTACAAGGACGAGGGACCGGCCAAATGGGAAGAGTTCAAAACGAACTTCAAGCATGATATGGACGGCATGGAAAAGACAATGACCGATCTCTTTAAAGATAAAACGTAGCAGCATCAATTCATTAACTTGAACGGATATTCAAACGTTTCACATGAGCGAACCGTGAAAAATCATATTCTTACCCTCGCCGTTATCGGCTGCATGGCAAGTGCTTTCTTGATGGGCTGCGGCGATAGCCCGGAACAAAAAGTTGAAAATGCCCTGGAAAACTCGGGATACGCACCGCAGGCTCCGAGTGACGGACAAACGGAATATGAAGCGAAGTGGCGAAGGTTCAAGCGAGCTTCTGAGCGGACAATCAAAGCGAACCAATACAGGATCGAAGCATTCAAAGAAAAGATGGAAGAGGCCGGCCCGACATTCAAAGCCCGGTATCGCAACGAAGCAGCGGCTCTGGAGATAAGAAATCTTATCCTGAAGAAAAAATTGGGAGAGTACAAGGAAGGGGGAGCGGCGAAGCTCGAAGAATTCCGGACGAACTTCAACGACGATATCGACGGAGTAGGAAGGTCGATGACTGCCTTGTATAAGGACGACGGTTAAACAGAAAAGGGGAAATGTGTTGCTCGAAAACGGCGTCTTGTCGGTCGGCGGATAGTCGAATTGAAAACAACATGGAACGCGGAGAGCAGAAGCATGGTAAGTTCAGAATTCACGGTAGCGGAATACCTTCTCTCCAGGCTGAAGGAAATCGGGGTCGACCATATTTTCGGCGTTCCCGGAGATTTTGTGCTCGGTTTTTTCAACCAGGTGCTGAGAAGCAAAGTGAAGTATATCGGGACCTGCAACGAACTTAACGCGGCCTACGCCGCCGACGGTTATGCGCGAATTCGGGGTATCGGCGCATTCTCTTCGACCTTCGGGGTCGGAGAATTGAGCGCGATCAACGGCGTTGCCGGCGCGTTTGCCGAAAGAGTGCCGGTGGTGGTGATCACGGGGTCACCCGCAACAAAGAATTTTCGTACGAGGCCGCTGCTGCATCATACTCTCGGCGACTATCAAATTCCGTTGAGGATGTATGAGAAAATTACTGTTGCTTCGACCGAACTTGTTTCTGCGGAGACGGCTCCAGCCGAAATCGACCGAGTGTTGCTCTCGTGCCTTTCCCACCAGCAGCCGGTGTACATCAGCCTCCCTTCCGACGTGGTGATGATGAAGTGCCGCCGGCCGGGCCCCTTTCCTTTCCCTGGGCACCCCCGAAGCGACCCGGATGCCCTGGCAGAGGCGATCAAGGAGACCCTTGCAATGCTGGACAAAGCAGAGAAGCCAGTCGTGATCGGTGATGTCGAGCTGATACGCTTCAAGCTTCAGAAAGATTTTGCCGGCTTTCTGGACAAATCCGGTTTTCCTTATGTGACGATGATGCTCGGCAAAACCCTCCTTTCTGAGCATCACCCGCAATTCATCGGACTCTTTGAAGGAGACCGGAGCCGCGACTACGTGCGGAATCGGGTTGAGTCGGCCGATTGCATTCTACAGCTCGGAGGTTTGATGTCGGACTTTAATACGGGGGGCTTTACAACGAATCTCGACGACTCAATTTTGATCAGCGGGAATATCGGTTGTGTGAAAATTAAGCACCACTTTTACGAGAATGTGCATCTCCATGATTTCATTCGCGGTCTCACGGAAAAAATCCCGCGGCGGGAATCCCTGTCTCTTGATATCAAATGCGCCGCCGATGAATGCGTGCACCGCCAGACAGAACCGTACTTCCCTGATCTGTTAAAGCCGCTGACGATCAAGCGTTTCTTCGACCGCATGAGCCATTTTATTCAAAACGATTCCGTTGTTGTTGCCGAAACGGGTGTCGCACTTTTCAGCGCGGCGGAGATGCTGATGCCCGAAGGGACAACTTTCATAGGGCAGACGTTTTACGGCTCAATCGGCTATACGGTAGGGGCCACGCTCGGCGCTTCTATTGCGGCGCAAGATCGGCGGATCGTACTTTTCGTGGGCGACGGGGCATTTCAGGTTACGTGCCAGGACCTTTCGACGATGATACGGAACAAACTCAAGCCCGTCATCTTCCTGCTGAACAATGACGGCTATACTATAGAGCGGGTGATCGTTGACCATCCGTACAACGACATTCAGCCATGGCACTATCACAACCTTCCGGAAGTTTTTGGAGGGGGCGTCGGTTTGGACGTCCGCACGGAGGGAGAACTTGAGAACGCGCTGAGTAAAGCCGCCAATGCAGACAGCCTCGTATTTATTGAAATCCACACCGGACGCATGGATTGCCCGGAGTCGCTTCGCAGCGCCGGCAGATCGATGGCGAAAATTAATCAGCTCAATTAGCGGATGACGGATGCGGTTGAGATGGAACATCGCTTCCGTTCTTAGCAAGGCGGCGACGATCGCCAGAACAACGACATGCTGAAATCACTATTCACAAGATGTATGTTGCTTTCTTTCTTCGGAGTACTCGGCGCTCAGGCGCAATTGAAGACGTCGA
Source organism: uncultured Chitinophagaceae bacterium (assembly GCA_964439265.1). Taxonomy (GTDB): domain Bacteria; phylum Bacteroidota; class Ignavibacteria; order UBA10030; family UBA8401; genus JAGVPT01. The sequence continues at coordinate 19,432 of CAYTOA010000038.1, read as the reverse complement.
TACTTCTTCAGTCTACGGACGAGGACGAGAGGATCAATGTTTCCGTCGATAAGTCGGTCTACTTTCCCGGCGATACGGTTCGTCTAGTCATTCAGCGAAACGACAGCACGATGGCAGGAACGATTATTCCGGTTCTCCCGATCGCAGGCACGACACTCAAATCAATCGGGCAGCGGACGCACATCGCGATCATTCCTCAAAGTGTGACGCCGGGATCGTATCCCATCAGCCTTAAGGTAACGGATTCGGAAGGCCGGCGTTATCGGTATGAAACTGACTGCGTCGTGTCGGTGGAAGAATATCAAGAAGTTGAACAACTCAGCAGGTACGTCAGCATTATTCCCATAGCCGGCAGCTACAATATCCGAACGCCCGTGACGCTCGACCGCGAGCAGCTGGAAAACCTTGAAGTGCATTTTCAGCGGGACAGTATTCGGCTCCGTAAAGGACCTCAGTTTCTTCGAATAACGACAACGGTACTTTTGCGGGAAGGGATTGCGGTACCGTCATACGAACGCCGTGTGGTAACATTTCGAAGTCACGGCGATGCCAACAAAGACCGTGAAATGTTCGTTCAGTACCGAACTGCATACGGCCCCTATGCCGACATTCGTACTGAAGAACTTGACCAGGTGCTGGTGCCGGTAGATTCGCTTCCCGACTGGGCGATCCTTGGCATCCGCATCGAACCCGATTACACCATCAGGATAGGTGCGGTCAGTCGAACCAACACGATGACACAGTACTTTCGCGTACGCGGACCTGCAATTGAAATCGGACTTTCTCTTGCCATACCTAAAGTGCTCTACGATACGCGGGCCAGCGATACAGTTCAATATGGAAACTACAGCGCAATGATACGGTTCTACCTTATCAACCCGGAGACGGGAAATCGGTTTCCCGTAAGCGCAGGGATAGGAATTTTTGGAGTGGCTTCTCCGATCGATGTCGGGGTCGGCCGGGGCGGGTTTGCTTTGTCAATGCTTCTGGACCTGGCGGAAATGGTACGTATGGTGAATGACGGTATTTCAAAGAAGATAAATATCGGCCTTGAATTGGCTCCGTTCTTGCCCATTGAAAGAAAAGGGCGAGTGTTGCTCGTCGCGCAAGCAGGTATTTCTTTCTAATAGTTGTTGCCCACTCGGAGGCAGGTGAAACCAATTCACCATGTTTGTTCCACAGAAGTTCACCGTTCGCTGAATGTACAGCATTTGAAGTTCATCAAGGAGGTAATCAATGAAATCCACCGATCTCTTAAGCCCGTATAAATTAGGCGGCATTGAACTAAAAAATCGAATCGTCATGGCACCCATGACCCGTTCCCGTGCAATTGGCAATATCCCCGACGAACTTATGTCTGAATTTTATGGCCAACGCGCAGGGGCAGGACTCATCATCACCGAAGGGACGTCCCCGTCGCCCAACGGCCTCGGGTACAGCCGGATCCCCGGCATCTTTAACACTCTTCAAGTTGACGGCTGGAAGAGCGTTACCTCTGCCGTGCATGCCAAAGACGGAAAGATATTTGTTCAGCTTATGCACACCGGGCGCATCAGCCATCAGTCGAACATGATCAAAAATGCGACAATTATTGCACCTTCTGCAGTGAAAGCTTCCGGGCAAATGTGGACAGACGCACTGGGGTTGCAGGATTATCCCGTGCCCGTAGCGATGGTCATTGAAGAAATCAAGCATACAAAACTGGAGTTCGCGAACGCCGCCCGCAATGCGATGAAAGCAAACTTTGACGGCATAGAACTGCATGGCGCCAATGGGTACCTCCTGGAACAGTTCCTCTCTCCCGTGAGCAATACACGAAATGACAAATACGGGGGGAGCATTCAAAATCGTTGCCGCTTTCTTTTGGAAGTTGTGGCCGGCGCAGTCGAGGCGATCGGTAAGGAGCGAGTTGGCATACGCCTGTCGCCGTACGGCGTCGCGAGCGATATGCCTCACTATCCTGAAATCGATGACACCTATAAATATCTTTCGGCGCAGCTCGATCGCATGAAAATTCTGTACCTCCATCTTGTAGACCACAGCAGTATGGGGGCACCCGAGGTGCCGATCGGCATCAAAATGGAAATCCGGAAGAGATTTCACGGTACCATCATTTTGGGCGGCGGTTATACAAAGGAACGGGCCGAAAGCGAATTAGCGGGTGGACTTGGAGACCTTATTGCCTTTGGGAGGCCGTTTATCAACAACCCGGATCTTGCTGAACGATTCGTTCACGGGTGGGCACTGTCGAATGACCTCCATACAGATACTTTTTATACGCCGGGCAAAAAGGGATATACAGACTACCCAGTACACATTAAGTGACTTCATCAAAGAAACGAAGAATCAACGAAGCAAATCAGAGAGGATGTATCATGAAAACGTTATCCATCCTGGTGATTCGAAAAATATTCACGATCGTGCTGGTAATGATATACCTCGCTTGCGCGGGAACAGCACATGCAGCAACTCACATCATTCAATTCGGAGGTTCGTTTGGACTTGCGTACTCGCCAAATTCTCTGAACGTTTCCGTAGGCGATTCTATCATATGGGAAGGTGACTTTATTACGCATCCGCTGAGCTCAACGAGTGTTCCCGCAGGCGCACAGAAATTCCATCAGGGTACCGGCAACATCTTTGCCTATGTTGTGCCTGTCGCAGGGAGTTATCAATATCAATGCGATGTCCATTTTTCCTCAGGAATGATCGGCTCGATCACTGTCTCACCATCCACCGGAATCGAGAACGGCAGGAGTTTCTTCGCGCCGTTTGTTTTCAGCATGAAACAGAATTATCCTAACCCATTCAATCCAACAACAAGTATTTCATTCAGCGTCGCATCTAGATCTTTTGTCACAATGAAAGTATTCAATATTATCGGGAAAGAGGTGGCAACGATTGTTTCTGAGGAATTGGCACCCGGTAACTATACTCGGCAATGGCATGCAAATGGATTTTCAAGCGGATTCTATTTTTGTCGTCTGCAGACAGGGTCAATATCAGAGACAAAGACACTTGTGCTGCTGAAATAATTGGCGCTGAGATGTGACGATTGGCAAGACGTCGATCTGGCGGCGCAGTCTGGATCACTCGACAGTATCCGTTGCGTGAGAGTCATGTATAATGGTTTTTTGATATCAAATAAATCGGGTTTCATGGAGGCGCCTTGAAAGAACATATCAACAGGCAGATTATCTTTATCAAAAGACCGGACGGCATGCCGAATGAGAGTTGTTTTAAATTGGTGTCGGCGTCAATTCCAAAGCCCGAAGAAGGACAACTGCTGGTGAGGACGAGGTTCATTTCCATCGATCCGTATGTAAGGGGCCGGATGAATGACCGCAAATCGTACGTGCCGCCGTTCCAGCTTAATGAAGTGCTGAGCGGAGGCGTCGTCGCAGATGTCGTCATCTCGAATTCGACAGAATTTGTGAAAGGGGATGTCGTTATGGGAAATCTCGGCTGGCAGGATTACTCAGTGGCCGGAGAGAAAGATGTCCGAAAAGTCAACCCGGATATTGCTCCGGTCACCGTTGCACTTGGCGTACTGGGAATGACAGGGCTTACTGCGTATTTCGGCATGCTCGATATTGGCCGGCCCTTGCAGGGAGAAACAGCAGTCGTCTCCGGGGCTGCCGGCGCCGTGGGAACAATCGCCGGGCAAATCGCAAAATTACACCGCTGCCGCGTTGTCGGCATTGCGGGGTCGGACAGGAAAACAAAGTATTTGACCGATGAATTGGGGTTCGATGCCGCCATCAATTACCGAAGATCGAACAACCTCCAGGAGGAATTAGGAAGAGCGTGTCCGAACGGCGTCGATATTTATTTCGACAATGTCGGCGGCGATATTTCGGATGCCGTGCTTTCGTTGATTAATAATGGGGCTCGTATTGCGGTGTGCGGCCAGATCTCAATCTATAACGAAAACCGTGTCCCGATCGGACCGCGCGTTGAGCCGATGTTGCTGGCACACAGCGCTCTTATGCGGGGGTTTCTTGTCTACAATTATTCAGCCCGGTTCGACGAGGGGACGCGTGAATTGGCGAATTGGTTGAGAGAAAAAAAACTGAAATATGCGGAAAGCATCATCGAAGGGCTGGAAAATGCCCCGAAGGCGTTCATCGGATTGTTTGCTGGAGAGAATCTTGGCAAGCAACTCGTGAAAGTCAGCTGATAAGCTGCAGGTTTGTCTGTCACGGTGGAGTCTCTTGAGGTGCAGAGACAGCCGGAATCCCGAATAGACGGGACCGGATATTTTTTTTGGTTACACGCTCAATAAAAGGAGAAACATCATGCGCTATTTTTTTGCATTGGTCCTGGCAGTGTTCATGTCGAACGCTCTCGATGCCCAGATTAGTTTTAGTGTGGGCGTCAATCTCGACCGCCAGCCGGTGTGGGGCCCGACCGGCTACGATCACGTCGACTATTACTACATGCCCGACATCGGCGTATACTACAGCGTTCCAGAACATATGTATTACTACAATGAAAACGGCCGTTGGATTCACCGATCATCGCTGCCGTACCGTTATCGTCATTACGACATGTATCATTCTTACAAAGTCGTCGTGAACGAACGCGAACCGTATCGCAACGACAGGATGTACAGAGAAAAGTACGCGTCCTATAAAGGCCGCCGCGATCAAGCCGTCATCCGCGACAGCCACGAGTCAAAATATTTTGTGAACAAGGATCACCCCGAACACAAGAATTGGGCCAAACAGCAGCACGATGGCGGCAATGGCAAGGGAAGGGAACGCGATAACAAGCGGGAACGAAAGTAACTCCCCCCGGCGGATGAAATGGAATTAGTGTCGAGCGGAACAAACATTTTGAACAACGTAGCGGTGGATCCAATATTCTATGGAAAAGAAAAAACTCACAACCGCAAGCGGCGGGCCGTACATCGAGTTTGACAATTCGATGACGGCCGGGCCGCGGGGACCCATCCTGCCGCAGGACTATTTTCTTCACGAAGATCTGGCACACTCGATGAAAAGGCAATGGTGCATGCAAAATAGAATTTTCCGTTGCGCACCGGGAAATATATCATGAGAGACGCAGTGAAGGCATATCGTCAACGGGAGGTCTCTACCGGCGAACTTGCTCCTCCGTGGGCAAAGTTCCGCTCAGAAATGCTCAGTTCATTTCCGTCACCGTACAGGGGCGGGGAAGATTCATTGGCAGACGGCATAAACGCTGCCATCCGTGAATTGGACAGGCTGAAACCGTTGAAAACGGGGGGTGCTGCATTTCTCGGATCGAATTCGGCGTTGACTATTGATTTTGAAAACGTAAAGAATTCATCACTGGACCAGAAGATGCAGACGTCCGGGGAGGTCATCAAACAAGCGATCAAATTGTTTGAAGGGCTGCCGAACTGGGGGCATCCGCTGACCATGTGCAATGTGAGCCCGCAGGGAAACACTGCGGCGATCGTAGCGGCGATTTTGACCGAAATATTTGCGCCCAATATTCTGGAAGGCGAATATGCCTGGAATATTCATCAGGCAGAACTCGAGTCTGCGGGGATCCTGGCAAATCTCGCCGGGTGGGTGCCAAAGGAATCCGGGTGTGTCTATACGTACGGCGGTTCCGGATGTTGGACGTATCATGTGAAATACGCTCTCACGCGCGTCCTTCCCGATTCGCGAAAGAAGGGAATTCGCACCGACGCGAAGGTGATCTGCTCTCAACAGGCGCATTACACCATGCTCAACAGCACGGACTGGATGGGATTGGGCATGGACAATCTGATACTCATCAAGACGGATGTTGATTCCAACGCGATGGATACGAATCATCTGGAAGAAGTATTAAGGGATTGCCAGGCTCGAAACATTCCGGTTGCTTCCGTCGTGTGTACCATGGCGACGACCGATGCGAACGCGTTCGACCCCGTTGAAGAAGTGCGGCGTTTGCTGGATAAATACCCGAACTCTCACGAGTATGGCAAAGCGTTGTTGTATTGCGATTCAGTCATAGGGTGGGCATGGCTCGCGTTCAGTAAGTATGACTTCAGGAACAATCCGCTGGGTTTTTCGAGCGCAGTACTTCCGTATCTTGAAAAGAATTATAACGCGATGAAAGGCGTTTATTTTGCGGATGCGTTCGGCGTGGATTTTCACAAGACGGGATTCTCTCCGTACATCAGCAGTGCTTTTGTTTACAAAAATGCCAAAGAATTTGAGTCGTTGCTTTCCCGAGGGGTGACAGCATATCTACAGCCTCGTTCGCCGTACAACCCAATGAATTACACTCTCGAAGCATCACGGTCGGCAACCGGCTCGATGGCTGGTTGGGCAACGCTTAAATTTTTCGGCCATGAGGGATTCCAGTCGGTTCTTGGCGGGATTCTTGAAAATAAAGTGTACCTGAAGAGCCAAATTGCGTTGGACCCTGAAATGGTGTGCGTTAATCCTTCGGACTTCGGCTTGGTGACGCTCATTCGTATTTATCCGGCCGGCGTTGATGCACGGCGTCAATACGACTGTGAATTGAAGAACCCGGCTTTTCGGGATGATTTGATAAAACATAACTCGCTGACACATGCCATCGGCGATAAGCTTTTTGAATGGTTCCGTTCCGGAAAAAAAATAAACGGACACTGTACGCCGTATCTCAGTTTTAGTACGGGGTTTCGTGCGGCGGAGTACAACAGAGATGCAAAAGACGCGGAAGCGGTCATCTATGCCGTCAAGATGTTCCCGATGAACGTCTACATCACTCCCGAAGTGATGGAACATGTATTGGAATGTGTCATCGCAGCCAGAGATGAGGTGTCGGCGAAACCATGACCCCTTTATCCCAGAATACTCCGAAGAAGGCACTGCGCTACCCTGCCCTGCATGGTGTGTATAAGGATACGGAGCGAGGTTTTGAAAAACTCACCTCGATCGTAACCATCATCCTCGGCAATTCTATTACCTTTATAGTCGCCGTTCTCACCGTTCTCTTCTGGCTGACCAACAAACGGTTTTACACGCAGGATATTCATAACGAGATCGGAGACGTCATCCTGGGGGTTACTTTTTTGACCCTGTTTATCATTCAGAAATCTTTCATCCATTTCTCCGCCTCGCTCCATTTGAAGATCAATGAACTTGTCGCATCAAACAAAGCCGCGAGCAATGCCGTTATTAATGCGGAAGAAAAAACAGAAGAGGAGATCACCGAACTGTCGAAAGAATATACCGTGCTGGTTGAGCAGATAAAAATTGTAGAAGAAGGAAAACTCTGAACAACTTGCCTACTCGCTTGCTGTTCACCGCATATTACAGACAACATTCAAAAAGGAAATGACCATGGAACTAGACATTCGAGAAATGGATACGAAGCGGCTTCCGCCGACGGATATGGCCGCGCAGATCCAGAAGCTGGAAGAAGAGCTGATTGTTGAGCGAGACCGGAATCTTCGAACCCTTGCAGACTTTAAGAATTATCGGCGCCGCATTGATCGTGACAGCGCCAAAGTTGCCGAGGAAGGCAAACGTGCGATCATGATTTCACTCCTGGATATTGTCGACGATCTGGAAAAAGCGATGCAATGGGCCGGCAACGAAGAACAGCCGTTTGTACAGGGGGTGCGGAATATCCACAAAAAATTTCTGGCAATGCTGGACTCGCAGGGAATTCAGTCATTTGTCAGCGTCGGAACGGCGTTCGATCATAATCTGCATGAGGCAGTGGTCATGGCGAAACACAACGGCCACGTACCGGGAACTGTGCTCGATGAGCTCCGGCGCGGCTATCTCTGGAACAAAGAGCTCCTCCGGCATGCGCAAGTACGCGTCGCGGAATGAGGTAAGAGACAAAAAATGGCGCCCGATCTCGGTGTCGGGGCGAAATGGAAAATCGCAGGTTAAGAACAAAGAGGGTCATGATGGCTGAAAAAATTGATGTTAACAGCGGAACGCGCTTTCTTGTTATTGCGGCCGCACTCGTGATCATCCTTTATGGGATCAATCAGGCACAATCGGTAGTAGTGCTGCTTCTTGTTTCTTTTTTCCTCTCTGTCATCGGAACAGTGCCCGTCCAGTGGATGGAACGAAAAGGCATCCCCACTCTCCCCGCGGTGCTTCTTGTGGTCGCAGCGATGGTTGTGATTTTGTTGAGCATCGGCGTCGTCGTAGGAGCTTCGCTGAATAGTTTTACGAATGCATTGCCGTTCTACCAGACCCGCATGCATGAAATGCTCCTGGAAATCAGGGCGCTCTTTGCAAAAAGAGGGCTCTCCGTGACCGACAAAGTTCTCCTCGGCTACGTCAACTCCGAGGCAATCATGAATTTCATGGGCTCAATGTTCACGGAATTGAGTTCGCTGCTGTCCAGCACTCTTCTGATCATGTTCACGGTAATGTTCATTCTCCTCGAAGCCTCCAGCTTTCCGGTCAAGCTTCGCTCCATTACCGATCAGCCCAAAGCCGCTTTTCCGCAGGTGACACAGTTCGTTATTGACATCAAGCGGTATATGGTTATTACCACTCTGCTCAACTTGATCGCCGGCATTCTGATAGCCATCTGGCTCTCCATTCTCGGCGTAGATTTCCCCGTCATGTGGGGATTTCTCGCATTCCTCCTCCACTTTATACCGAATGTCGGTTCTGTTATCGCAGCCGTTCCCGCGGTTCTCCTTGCTCTCGTTCAGCTTGGCGGAGGATCGGCCGCGCTTACTGCCGGTGGGTACCTTGTGATCGGTTCCGTTGTTGGAAACATTATAGCGCCGAGAGTCATGGGACGAAGGCTCGGCTTGTCGACGCTGGTTGTGTTCGTTTCGTTGATCTTCTGGGGAAACCTGCTCGGTGTCGTCGGTGCTCTTCTGTGCGTTCCGCTTACCATGACCCTGAAACTCGGATGTGAGGCGAATGAAAATACTCGTTGGATCGCAATCCTGCTAGGACCCGAAATTCCTTCCGAAGGCGAACCCCACGTGACAAAGAAAAATAAATGACGGCATCACATCGTGTGAATGTTGATGCAAGCGGGCAGTCGTAATTGTGTTGTGGAATGATGTGATGAGTGATATCCTGAAAGAAATGATGTTGAAATATTCCTTATTTCACGCCTTCACGAGCAGCAGGGGTGCATTCCCTCAAGACAACGATGCTCCGATCCGGAGCGAACTCTTCAGTATCGAACGGCTCGAGCAGCATGCAGAAAGCCTTGCAGCCGCCCAGCGTGTTACCATAAAGCCCGTCTCCGGCCGGCCGCTCGCATCTCGGCTGAAAGATAATAGCCGCGTACTCCTTCACGCCTATCGCACTATTGCCAACGCCGTCACCGAAGAACAAGTGATCATGCCGGCAGCGGAATGGCTCGTCGATAATTTTCATATTGTGGATGAACAGATCCGCGAGATCAACGACGATTTTCCCCATGGGTATTACCGCCAGCTTCCTAAACTCGAAGGAGGACACCTCGAGGGCTATCCCCGGGTATTCGGCATAGCATGGGCGTTTGTCGCTCACACGGACAGCCGGTTCGATTTTGAGTCGCTGAATCGGTTCGTTCGCGCCTATCAGCGAGTTCAGCCGCTTACCATCGGAGAACTCTGGGCGGTGGCGATCACGCTGCGTATCGTGTTGGTTGAGAACTTACGCCGCTCTGCTCATAGTATTATTACGAGCCGCGCAGAGCGCCAGGAAGCGAACAGGGTGGCCGACCGTTTGCTCGGTATCGGCCTTCACGCTGCCGAACCTCCCGACCTTGCTCTCCGCCGCTTTAACGGAGTATCTTTGCCGACCGCATTCGCGGCGCAGCTCGTTCAGCGATTGAGAGATCAGGACCCCGCTGTCACGCCGGCTCTCCGATGGCTGGATGAGCGGCTGAAGGGACAGGGAACGACCTCTGAAAAGATCGTCATTGAAGAACATCAGTTTCAAGGAGCGATGAGCGTTACGGTGCGCAATGTTATTACAAGCATGCGTATCATGTCGTCCGTGGATTGGCCGGACTTCTTCGAGAATGTAAGTCTCGTCGACACAGTATTGCGTGAGAAGAGCAACTTTGCTGCGATGGATTTTCCGACAAGGGATAGCTACCGTCACGCAATTGAAGAGCTCGCGAGAGGTTCTGACCATACGGAAATGGAAATCGCTCGGATGGCGATTCATAATGCGCAAACGGCTGGAGATACTGAACACGATGGCCCGTTGCATGACCCGGGTTATTACCTTATCTCGAAGGGGCGCTTGGCATTTGAGAAACAAATCGCGTTTCATGTTCCCCTCCGTTCCTGGTTTGACCGCGGTGCAGCGGGAACGGGGATGCGGGGGTATCTTATAACGACAGCGTTTGTCGCCGGGCTTATTCTTGTTCTGCCGCTGCTTGGTGTCGCGCAAACAGGCGTGCCCCGGTACGATTTTCTTCTCCTCACGCTTCTCGCGCTTCTTCCGTTGTCCGATGTCGCCGTTGCGCTGGTGAATCATTGGATCACGAATCGGTTTGGCCCAAAGGCGCTCCCGGGTCTTGAGCTTCGCGAAGGTGTGCCGTCGTCCCTGCGCACGATGGTCGTCGTCCCCGCTCTCCTGACGTCGCGTGAAGAGATCGAAGAGCAGCTCGAACGGCTTGAGGTCCATTATCTGGCTAATCAAGACGGCGATCTCCGTTTTGTATTTCTCTCCGATTGGAGCGACTCGGTCACCGAACAGGCGGCAGGAGACGATGAACTTTTTTCCATCGCTGCTCAGGGGATCGCACGCTTGAACAAGATTCATAGAACGGCCTCAATCGAAGAACGGTTTCTTCTTCTTCATCGGCGGCGATTATGGAACGGGAGGGAAGGAACGTGGATGGGATGGGAACGAAAACGGGGCAAGCTGCACGAGCTCAATCGCTTGCTGCGGGGAGCGACAGACACCAGTTTCTTAACAACAGCCGACCATTTGCCTCTCGGTTCCTCCGCAGTGCCCGACGGTGTTCGATTTGTCATTACACTCGATGCCGATACGAAGCTCCCTCGAAGGGCAGCCCGGCACCTTGTTGGAAAGATGGCTCACCCTCTTAACCGTCCGAAAGTAGACACACGAACAGGTTCAGTGATCGAAGGATATGCCGTGCTTCAACCGCGTGTAACGCCGGCGCTCCCCACGGGCCAGGCGGGTTCTTTTTTTCAGCATATCTTTTCCGGCCCGGGCGGGATAGATCCGTACGCGTTTGTTGTTTCCGACGTCTATCAAGATCTCTTCGGAGAAGGATCGTACAGCGGAAAAGGAATTTATGATGTCGATCTGTTCGAAGCAGCCTTGGAAGGCCGTGTTCCCGAGAATGCTGTTCTGAGCCATGACCTCCTCGAAGGAATATTTGCGGGATCCGGGCTTGTTTCCGACATCGAAGTTGTGGAGGAATTTCCTTCCCGTTATGATGTCGCCGCCGCCCGGCAGCATCGATGGGCTCGAGGCGATTGGCAGCTGCTGCCATGGATCTTTGGGCATGGCCGGGATACTCTTGGCAATACCGGCCGGCGGAAGATCCCGTTAACCGGCCGTTGGAAAATGATGGACAATCTGCGTCGATCACTTTCTGCCCCCGCGGCGTTTCTTGGGCTGCTGGGGGGATGGACGCTTCCGTTCGCTTCAGCGATAGTATGGAGCGGTTTTATCCTCGCGACAATCGCCCTCCCACCGCTCCTCCCGTTTTTCAGCGGCATTATTCCCCGGCGGCGGCAAATATCGAAACGAAGCCACATGCGCGCAGTCGGGAGAGATCTCTCACTTGCCGTATCACAGATCGCATTCCATGTTTCGCTTCTTGCACATCAGGCGTGGCTGATGTCCGACGCCATTGTCCGGACGCTATTCAGACTATTCATAAGTCATCGCCATATGCTGGAATGGGTCACGGCTGCGCAAGCGAAGTTCGGTCTTCCTCTCAATATTCGGGGTTTCTACCGGCGAATGGCAGGGGGTGTGGTTGTTTCCTGCATTGCGGTGATCATTGTCGCTTTTGCCCCCCACGAGTCATGGCTGGCTGCCGCGCCGTTCATCGTGTTATGGCTTTTATCCCCGCTCATCGCGCAGCGCACGAGCCGTCCCCAGGTATTTGACGCCCCCAGGCCGCTTTCCAATCTCAATGAAAAAATACTTCGTTTGACCGCACGGCGCACCTGGCGGTTCTTCGAGACGTTTGTTTCATCGGATGAACATTCGCTACCTCCTGACAACTTTCAGGAAGAGCCGAAACCAGCCGTCGCACATCGGACTTCTCCAACGAATCTCGGACTGTACCTCTTGTCCACTGTTGCCGCGAATGACTTCGGCTGGCTGGGTCTGCATGAAACTGCTGAACGGCTGGAGGCAACCCTCAAGACGATGCATGGGCTCGAGCGATTCCGAGGTCACTTTTACAACTGGTATGATACCCATGACCTTCGTCCGCTCGACCCGAAATACATTTCCTCTGTTGACAGTGGAAATCTTGCTGGGCACCTGATCGCTGTCGGAAATGCGTTCGGCGAAATGAACAAGCGTCCGCTTGTGGATTTGAATTGGATGTCGGGTATTGGCGACGCGCTCATGATCGCCAGAGACTTCTTGCACGCGCTCAAGACCGATCAGCGAATTCAGGCGGCGAATCGAAAGCAGCTGGACGAAAGACTCGATGTTATTGGTGCATTGCTCCGTGAATCGCCGGCGTCGCCCGCAGATATCGTGAAGAGACTGGATGAGCTTTTGTACAACACCGGCCTTCTTGTCAGCCTTGCACGTGGACTTATCGATGAAGAATGCAAAGATGCAAATGCAGAATGGGGAGCGGATATCCTATTCTGGACTGAGGCGGTGCTGTCATCCATCAAAAGCCGTGAACGCGATATAGATTTGTTGAGACCTTGGTCGTATTTGGCCGCTGAAGCAAAACTCAATCCGAAAATATTCCAGGAGGATGTCCCTCATGCTTTTCTTGCGTCGGTCCCGGCGTTGAATCGCATTCCAGACCGATGCGAAGAGGCCGTTGCTATCCTGATGTTCCATCGGGCGAAATTGGTTCAGGACCGCGTCAGGGATGATGCCGCCGTGGCCCGGGTTGATGTATTGATAGCTTCCTTCAATCACTCACACCAGGCAGCGCGTGCCGTGTCGCGTTCTCTCTCATCGATGAAGGATATGTCCCTGAAGATGTTTAATGAGATGGAATTTGGCTTTCTCTTCGACAAGTCCCGGAAGCTTCTGTCAATAGGATATCGCGTTGCAGATGGAAGTCTGGATCCCGGCTGCTATGATCTCCTTGCGTCGGAAGCGCGGCTGGCGAGTTTTGTCGCTATCGCGAAGGGAGACGTGCCGGTACAGAACTGGTTTCATCTTAGCCGATCGCTAACTCCCATCGGCCGCGGTTCAGCACTGATCTCATGGTCGGGGTCAATGTTCGAATATCTTATGCCTTCGTTGGTGATGCGTGCGCCCGATGAAAGCTTGCTTGGACAGACGAACCGCCTGGTGGTTCGACGGCAAATAGAGTATGGCGGCGAGCTCGACGTGCCATGGGGAATTTCGGAATCAGCGTACAATGTACGGGACCTCGAATTCACCTATCAGTACTCGACCTTCGGAGTCCCCGGCCTGGGCCTTAAGCGCGGTCTCAGCGAAGATGCGGTTATTGCGCCGTATGCCACGGCACTGGCTGCAATGGTCGACCCGAAAGCAGCTGCGGAAAATCTTGTACGTTTATCCGAAGCGGGAGGCTCCGGGAAATTCGGTTTTTACGAAGCGCTTGATTACACTCCCACACGGCTTCCCGAAGGCAATCGGGTTGCCATTGTCCGTGCCTATATGTCTCACCACGAAGGGATGACGCTGGTCGCGATCGACAATGCGCTCAACGACGGCGTAATGCGAAGCCGGTTTCACGCTGAACCGATCATCCAGGCGACGGAACTCCTCTTGCAGGAACGAACTCCCCGGGATGTCGCAGTGACCCGTCCGCGTTCCGAGGAAGTGAACGTCACGGCAAATGTCCGGGATTTAGTACCATCGAATCACAAAAAATTCTATTCGCCGCACGATCAAGTCCCGCGGACGCGAATTCTCTCCAACGGCAATTACGCAGTGATGGTCACCGGCGCGGGTTCCGGCTACAGCCGATGGAGAGGCCTCGCGGTAACGCGTTGGTATGAGGATGTGACGTGTGATTCCTGGGGTTCATATATCTTTTTGCGCGACGTCCAGAACAATGACGTCTGGTCGGCAGGCTACCAGCCCACCGGTGTCGAACCGGACAGTTATGAGGTCGAATTTTCTGAAGATCGGGTCGAAATTGCCCGGCGGGATGGAACTATCGCAACAACGCTTGAGGTTGCGCTTTCTCCCGAAAGCGATGCCGAGGTACGGCGTATTTCTCTGTCGAATCTTGGAAGCCGGGTTAGGGAGATCGAGTTGACTTCGTACGCCGAGGTGGTGTTGACCCAGTCGTCGTCCGATTTATCGCAGCCCGCTTTCTCCAACCTCTTTGTACAAACCGAATATGTCGCAGACGTCGGAACACTTCTTGCTACCCGTCGGCAGAGGTCGCCCGCCGAACCCGAAATATGGGCGGCTCACCTTGTCGTGGTAGAAGGGAAAAATGTCGGCGACGTTCAATATGAGACCGACAGGGCGCGTTTTCTCGGCCGAGGACGGGAGATTCGCTCCCCGGTTTCTATGACTGGTGGAAAGCGCCTCTCGAATACAGTCGGCACAGTCCTCGACCCGATTTTCAGCCTGCGATGTCGTGTGAGGATCTCCCCGGGAACGACTGTGCGCGTTGCATTCTGGACGATGATTGCTTCGTCGCGAAGAGAAGTGCTCGACCTTGCTGACAAGCATCACGATTCAACAGCGTTTGAACGTGCTGTCACTCTGGCCTGGACTCAGGCGCAAGTCCAGCTCCATCACCTCGGGATCAGCGCAGAAGAGGCCCATCTCTTCCAGTATCTTGCCAGCCATGTTCTTTACTCAGATTCAGGGCTTCGGCCGCAGTCAGAAGTACTCAAACGCAGCGAGAGCGGACAGTCCGCTTTGTGGGCGCATCGTATTTCAGGCGACCTGCCGATCATTCTTGTAAGAATCGATGAGCCGGAGGGTTTGGATATTGTACGGCAGCTGCTGCGTGCGCACGAATATTGGCAGATGAAGCTTCTCCCCGTCGATCTAGTGATTCTGAATGAACAGCCGCAATCGTATACAATGGACCTTCAAAATGTTCTAGAAACACTTCTGCGGACAAACGAATCACAACTGCGTACGCAGCACGAGGGAAAAGTTTCTCCGGGCAACATATTCCTCCTGCGTGCGGACTTGGTTTCACTCGATGTGCGCTTGCTCCTCCAAAGCGCCGCACGAGTGGTGCTTCTGAGCCGCCGCGGCAGTCTTTCAGAACAGGTCAAATTTCCTGAAGCGGCAGAGATTATCCCGCAGCCGCGCCGCGTCGCGTTCCCGCTTAATGCGAAGGATTGGGTCAAGGAGAAGTTAATTGCCGTTCGTACTGAGGTCCATCCGGCGAAGGCCATACCTCCTCAGGAAATGGAGTTTCCCAATGGAATTGGCGGCTTCACTTCCGGCGGGCGCGAATACGTCACGATATTGAATAAAAAAGATTGCACACCAGCTCCATGGATCAACGTCATCGCGAATCAGTCATTCGGCTTCCTCGTGTCTGCTGAGGGCGCTGGTTATACATGGTCCATGAACAGCAGGGAGAACCAGATCACGAAAAGGTCGAACGACGCTGTCGGTGACAGACCGGGAGAAGTGATTTATGTTCGGGACGAACAGAGCGGGGCACTTTGGTCGCCGACCGCTCTCCCGATCAGGGAAGATGGGGGACAGTATCTTGCGCGCCACGGCCAGGGCTACAGCCGATTTGAATATTCGTCGCACGGGATCTCTCTCGAATTGCTCTCATACGTTCCTCTCGATGCTTCCATAAAAATTTCACGGCTAAAAATCAAAAATAAATCCCGTCGAAACCGGAAGCTCTCAATTACTTCATACATGGAATGGGTTCTCGCGGCATCGCGTGAGGCGTCTTCACATTTTATCTCGACCGAGATCGATCAGGCCACCGGAGCGATGTTTGCCCGCAACCCGTGGAGAACAGAGTTTCGGAATCGTGTAGCGTTCGCCGATCTTGCCGGACGCCAAATGAGCTGGACCGGCGACCGGAAGGAATTCCTGGGACGAAATGGTCAACTCGGATCTCCATCGGCACTAGCCGGAGGGTCGCCCCTCTCCGATCGCGTCGGTGCAGGGCTCGATCCATGCTGCGCATTGCAAACCCGTGTTGAGCTTAAACCAGGGGGGGAGTCGGAGGTCATTGTTTTTGTCGGAGAAGCAGGCACGAAGGAGGAAGCTCGTTCTCTGATCGCGCGCTTCCGAGCACTTGACCTCGACGGGGTTCTCCAGACAGTAAAAAAATATTGGAGTGAGACCCTTGGGGCAGTACAGGTGAAGACACCCGATCGATCGATGGACATTCTTCTCAACGGCTGGCTTCTGTACCAAACGATTGCCTGCCGGGTGTGGGCTCGTTCCGCATTTTACCAGGCCAGCGGAGCATACGGATTCCGCGACCAGCTTCAGGATGTCATGTCTCTCGCTGTGGCAAAACCGGAATTAACTCGTGAACATCTTCTTCGTGCAGCAGGGCGCCAGTTTGTCGAAGGAGACGTTCAGCATTGGTGGCTGCCTGAATCCGGCCGGGGAGTTCGAACGAGAATTTCTGATGACCGGGCCTGGCTGCCGTACAGCGTTGCCCATTACGTCGCCGTCACGAACGATCTCGCGGTTCTCGACGAACTGATTCCTTTTCTTGAGGGACCGGTTCTTCGCGCCGGGGAGCACGATTCATTTTTTCAGCCTATGGTTTCGGGCGAAAGAGCAACGCTCTTTGAACACTGTGCTCTTACTCTCGACCGGAGCCTCTCCTGCGGCATTCATGGATTGCCGCTGATCGGGACGGGGGACTGGAATGATGCTATGAGCATGGTTGGTGAAAAAGGAAAGGGCGAGAGCGTTTGGCTCGGTTGGTTTCTTTATGCAACACTTTCACAGTTTGCTCCTCTAGCAATCGCCCGGGGAGAACATGAGAGGGCTGCGGCGTGGACTGAGCATGCCGTTCGCTTGCGCGAATCGCTTCAGCAAAATGCATGGGATGGAGGATGGTTCCTGAGAGGGTTTTACGATGACGAAACGCCGCTTGGTTCCGCAACCAGCGAAGAATGCCGCATCGACTCAATAGCGCAGTCATGGGGAGTCATTTCCGGAGCTGCGGATCCGTTGCGTGCTGCTGCAGCGATGGCGGCAGTTAACGAATTTCTTGTCCACCGCGACGAGGGGCTGGTGTTGCTCTTTGCCCCGCCGTTTGACAAAACGACACTTGAGCCCGGCTATATCAAAGGATATCCCCCGGGGATCCGCGAGAACGGCGGCCAATATACACACGGCGCAATCTGGTCGCTAATCGCATTTGCAATGCTTGGCGATGGAGACAAAGCAGGCGAGTTGTTCTCGATA
The DNA here is from genome assembly GCA_964439265.1 of uncultured Chitinophagaceae bacterium. Taxonomy (GTDB): domain Bacteria; phylum Bacteroidota; class Ignavibacteria; order UBA10030; family UBA8401; genus JAGVPT01. The sequence goes on along the minus strand of CAYTOA010000038.1, from coordinate 1,943 downwards.
TTAAACCCGATCAATCGATCAATTTCGCCCGATGCAGCTGCTCGCTATAAAGTAGAGCCGTATGTGGTTAGCGCGGACGTTTACTCACAGCCCCCGCACGTGGGGCGCGGAGGATGGACGTGGTACACCGGCTCTGCGGGTTGGATGTACCGGGCCGGCCTCGAGTCGATTCTCGGATTCCGGGTGCAGGGCGAAGTGCTTCTTGTTGACCCATGCATACCAAAGGCATGGAAAGGTTTTGAGATATCGTATCGCTTCCGTTCTACGGATTATAAAATCGAAATCGAAAATCCCAAAGGTTTACACCGGGGTGTTCAAAGCTGGACGCTTGACGGAACAGTGCACTCTGCGCCTGCGCTGGGGGGGCCGGCATCCATACCTTTGAAGGATGATGGCGCCGCTCATCATGTGCGCGTCGTCCTTGGAGATCCGAAATAACCCTGATATGAAAATGATTGATCTTATTATTACCCTGTGACTTGCCGCAGAAGAAAGGACCCAACCAAATGAACTCAGAGTGGCACAACAAACATCCGATGCCTCCGAGGCCGACACTCGAGAAGCAGATTGAGTGGCACCTCGACCATGCAAAGAATTGCGCATGCCGTCCGATTCCGTCGGCGCTGAACGCGAAAATCCAAACTCATAGAAAGAACGGTGGAAGCCGAACGAAGCGTGCTACCTAACCGGATGGTTCCGGCTGGAAAAAACTGTTGCCGGTTGGCCTCATTTTTATTTATTAAATAATGGATTCTCCGCGATCACATGCGCGAGCTTCCTTATAATAATATCGGGAGCAGCAGCGTCGCGAATAAACGATTTATCATTTCCTCGTTCTCAAGCGTCTGCGTTTCCAGCATTCTAAGGTCGCTCGAACAACAAAAAGCCCCTGTGTTTACAGGGGCTTTTGTCTTCGACCGGAAAGCAAGCAACGAAATTGTAACCGACTAATTATTAAGAAATTGTTCTCGTTGAAAATAAGTGCGCGATGCAGAAAACGCTCTCTCCCGCTATTTCACCATCAGCATCTTTTTCCTGTAGTACTCTTTCTTCCCCTTTTGATCGTTCACTGTTAATTGATAGATGTACATTCCCGTTGCGACATTCGATGCATTCCACATCTCTTGATGGTACCCTGCAGACCGATCGTCGTTCACCAGCGTCGTGACCTCCTGGCCGATGGAGTTGTATATTTTCAGAACGACGCGGGTTTCGTTCGGAACCAGGTAGGAAATGGTCGTTGAAGGATTGAACGGGTTAGGATAATTTTGGTACAATTCAAAATGATCCGGGGGATTGACGCTGACATCGAGCTGTTTGGTCCACTTTTCGCCCGTTGAACTCGTGATGGTAAAGGTAAGCGTCTGCGGCTTATTGATCGGCGCGAGTTTGTCTACCGAGAAAGAAAATGAAGCCGTCGTATCTCCCTTACCCTTGAGCTGTTTCATTGTCTGCGAGGTAGAGGTAAATTTTAGCCAGCCGGGAACATTCGACACTTCAACCGTAACTCCTGAGGCAGCAACCGTCGAGGTATTCCGAACGGACAATTGTATGCTATTGTCCTTCGACTCAAACGGGAGCTGGTGCTGGGAGAGTGAAAAGTTAAAAGTGAAAAGTGAAAACATAATGACAATAAATGCTTTCATAATCCCCTCTTTTGGGTTCGTAGTCCATAGTGCCAAGTTTTTGTTTTCCTGTTCATTGTTGATTGCGCGCTTCCCAGCGCCCCGCGGTTTTTGCGGGGATCATTGTCCAACATTCAGCGTGATCACGACTACCGGATTCGTGGATAGATCCTGCGTCTTATTTTGCAGAACAGAGCCAGACTGTGCCCGGAATTGCAAGTTTGCAGGAAGGAGTTCTTTTGTTGCATTCCCGTTCACGGTGTTGCCAAACGATCTCCATGCACCGGAATAATAGGTAACGACGGCATTGTTTACCGG
>CAYTOA010000037.1:0-39013 GCA_964439265.1 uncultured Chitinophagaceae bacterium | reverse complement strand
AGCATCTCTGGGGTAACCTCCACCAATGGATCTATTCCGGTATCGGCGGGCATGCCTTTGAACGCAACAGGCCTGCAGAATTTCTCGAACTGAACATCGTTCCAAAATCGGAACTTCTTATCCGGATAAACGTTTTAGACAAAAAGGTCCAGGAGACTCTTTCGAGCCTTGCACCGGATTCGCTGCTCTCACACCGCCGCATTCAAGGATTTGATGAAACCGTGATGTCCGCATTGATCGCGGCGTTGACCCACCTGGAGCTGCATACCGGTCAGATCTCATTTCTTACGAAGCTCATGCTCGACAGAGAATACAAAGTGCACTGGAAACCGGTGAATAAAGAACAAGGCAAGGAATAGGTCGCTGGAGATCGACCTCGGTCTGAAGGACTGCCCCGTTGTTGTAATGAACGAATGAACTCATGACGATCGCAATCTTGTCGATACTGATCGTGTTCGGCATCTTGATCTTCGCATCAACAAAGCCCGGCACGTTAACTATTCAGCGCACGGCGGCCATCAAAGCGCAGCCGGAAAAAATATTTGCACTCATCAATGATTTCCATCACTGGCCTTCCTGGGCGCCCATTGATAATTCCGACCCAACGATGAAAAGAATGTTCGGCGGGGCCGTCAGCGGCAAAGGTGCCTCGTCGGAATGGGTGGGCAAAGGAAAGGCCGGTTCCGGGCGCATGGAAATCACCGAATCGAACCCGCCGTTGGCCATCACCGTGAAGGTCGATTTTACAAAACCGTTCGAGGCCCATAACACCAACGAATTCAAACTCGAGCCAAGACTAACGGAGACAAAAGTAACATGGACGATGCGCGGCACAAACCCTTTCATGGCAAAAGCAATGAGCGTATTTGTCGACATGGACAGGGTCATGGGGATGCATTTTGAGGAGGGGCTTCGATCGCTCACCTCAATTTCGGAAAAATGAAAGTAAGATTTTCAACAGTATTACTTCGGGCAGCTCCAGCTGCCGGACAAGCATGGAGAGCGCAGAATGCTGAGTACATCTCACACCGTTAATTTTATCGCGACGAGCGATTCTGAAAAAGCAAGAGAGTTCTACGAAAAGACTCTCGGACTACCATGTGTCGGCGGCGATCAATTCGCATTGGTCTTTGAGATAAACGGGACTATGCTCCGGATTCAGAAAGTCGACAATGTCGCCCCACATGGGTATACTGCACTCGGCTGGAGTGTCGCCGACATCAAAAAAGAAGTCAGCGACCTTCGTAAACGGGGTGTCACATTTGCGCGCTACGATGGCATGAATCAGGACGCACAGGGGATATGGATCTCTCCGAGCGGCGCGAAGATAGCCTGGTTCACTGACCCCGACGGAAATATTTTATCACTCACACAGTTTTAAGAGAATAAAAGGAGATTCATTGAAGACATATAGCATCGCTGTTCTTGTAGGAAGCCTCCGCAAGGAATCGTTCAGCCGGAAAACGGCAAAAGCACTCATCGCCCTTGCCCCCGATTCCCTTGCGCTTGAGATCGTCGACATCGGCAGACTCCCGATCTATAACCAGGACCTGGAGGAAGCGCCGCCCTCTGCATGGACTGAATTTCGCGAGCGGCTGAAAGGCTATGAAGGCCTGCTGTTCGTGACGCCGGAGTACAATCGCTCGGTTCCGGCGGTGCTCAAGAATGCGATCGACGTTGCTTCGCGCCCGTACGGAAAAAATGTCTGGGACGGAAAACCGGGCGCCATCGTCAGCGTTTCGCCGGGAGCACTCGGTGCATTCGGCGCAAATCATCACCTGAGGCAATCGCTCGTGTTCCTCAACGTTCCGACCATGGCCCAGCCCGAAGCGTATGTCGGGGGCGCGGCAAAGATATTCGACGAAAGCGGGAATCTTGTGAGCGACTCAACCAGAGACTTCCTGAAGAAATTTATGGCTGCTTTTGCCGATTGGGTCCAGCGGTTTTCACCGCGATAGTCCTGCCATCTTATCTCTGATATTCTTTCTCTGGTATCAAAGCGGGAAGCGCAGGGTCGAATCCGGGCCGTCGACCACATACTCCATTTTTATAGGCGCAAAATCAAAAGAATTTACTGAGATTTGACCTTTCGCTTCGACGGTGTAAGCGGAGAAGAATCCCCTCAACTGCGTATTGCGAATTCAAAAAGGCTTCCGTATATTAAATATCCCAAAGTGAAACTGCAGTTAGTTTCAACTTGCCCCGTAGTGTAATTGGCAACACGTCTGACTCTGGATCAGAAGAGTCTAGGTTCGAACCCTAGCGGGGCAGCAAGTCACATAAACATTGTTCTCATTATCCCTCTCAGCTCAGTTTTGTGAGCTTCTTCCCTTCCCCGTTTCACGTTGACATCCTGAACGTCATTTCACCTGAACAATTACCGCATAAGGACAACTGTTTTGAATGCGAAATACTCTCACACAAACCTCATCGTTGAAGACTGGCAAGCTGTCGCACGTTTCTACCAAAACGTCTTCGGCTGCAAGCCGGTCCCGCCGGAACGGCATTTCAAAGGCACGGACCTCGACCGGGGAACCGGCATTCACGGCGCCGAGCTGGACGGCGTTCATCTCCGTCTCCCGGGATACGATGATCACGGACCGACACTCGAAATATTCCGCTACAATCTGCTCGAGCCTCGCTCAACGACTGCCGTGAATCGTCCCGGATACGGACATATCGCATTCGAAGTTGACAACGTCGAAGAAGCTCGGGATACCGTCCTCAATGCCGGGGGAAAAAGCGTCGGCGAGATCGTGACGCTCACGGTTTCTAGCGGAGCGAAGGTCACATGGTGCTATGTTACAGACCCGGAAGGGAATGTCATCGAACTTCAATCCTGGTCGTAGGCGGATCATTTCCCTCAAACGGCAATGCCCGGCAATAATTCACCGGGCATCGTCGTCTCCAGAACCGCAGGATTCATTTCAGCGTTGAATTCCTGCGGGTGTTCCATTCCGCTCCTATTTTGCCGGTGTGATCTTCAAATGCGCAAAATCGCCCCCTGAATCGTCGCCAACCCACATGCCGATCTTTCCATCCTTCACATCGCTCAGCCGCGGAACCGCTAAGCTCGGTTTCGATGAGTTGTTCACGAAAACGCTTACCATAGATCCACTGACCACAACACGAACATGAAACCATGCGTTCGGGTCCGGCGCCGGATCAAGCGGCTGCTCATAAACGCCCGGATGTTCGGCGCGTATCTTCGCCCAACCGTATGTGGGTGAGGCGATGTACTGGATAGAGTGGATTTTTTTAAGTGAATCACCGGCCGTAAAATTGAAAGGGCGGAAATAGATCGCCTCATACTGATCATCCCCCACGCCATGGAACGCAAGACCCACGAAGCTCTTCTGGAAGACATTCTTGCCCCGCACGTCGAAATCGATAGTGCCCTCGGAAAATTGATAATTATCCAGCCATGCTATCCCTGCCCCTGCATTCCCTTCAAAATGAGCGACCTTTGTCCCCTCTTCATTGAGAAGCTGGACATTGCGGTTGACGACCGTCCAGCCGCTGCTTCCGATAAGTTTATCGAGGCTCGGCTCGTATGGAGTGTCGTTCGGCGTATCCGCGAGCAATGCGCCGCCAAAGGTAACCGCGATGACAAGCATTGCGGCCAAAAGGATTTGTTTCATGTGTTCCTCCGGTTGTTATTATGTGATGAGAATGACTGGATTCCCTCGCGAAATTTTGTCGAAAGGATTCACCCTCCTCTGCGAAACCGCGAAGCCCGCAAAAACTATTGACCTACGGCGTTTGCGCACTTCCCGGCTTTGCCCGACCATTCCTGAGTTGGCTCCAGGTAGAACAGATATCTATCGAATTGAAAAACGGCAAAAATACCCACACTAGTTTATACGGAATGAGATGTTGTTTTGTTCCATACTCCGACATTATTTTTTTGTAACTTCAGCGATACCTCAATGTTGCTAAAGTGCCGTAAACCCTTTACCTTTTTAAATGATGATCAATGCAAGCGGCGAAGTGAACCGCCGATGAAATTCTGTAAGTACAATAATCATGGAGGAGCGATGGGCAAAATCAGCGTGGCGGCAGGTGTAGTGATTTCACTCTTTACTATGGGAAGTTCTGCTCTTGGGGCCGGGGGAAAAGATTCCACAGCGCTGCCGTATGTCGCGGTCGCAGAGTTTGATTCAACCCGCGATCCGGCGAAGGATGTTCAAGATGCCGTCGTGGAGGCAAAGAGGACTGGAAGAAGGATCCTGCTCGATGTTGGAGGGAACTGGTGCAAGTGGTGTCACTATCTGGACAGCTTGTGGGCGAGCAATAAGGACCTTGCCGATTTCCTTCACGAAAAATTCATTTATGTGAAGGTCAATTTCAGCAAGGGGAACGAGAACAAAGACTTTCTCTCCCATTACCCAAAGATCCCCGGCTATCCACATTTCTTTGTGCTCAATACCGACGGCACGCTGCTCTGGTCTCAAGACACCAGCGAACTGGAAAAAGGCCAGGGACACGATCATGACAAAGTCCTGGCGTTCCTAAAAAAATGGGCGCCGTAAACCAATTCGAACGACATGCTTGTCGGACAAGGAGGATAGCTTGGAATCGTTGAGAAAAAACCGTATTTTGATTCCACTGCCTGCCTGACAGCCCCGGATTGGGCCGCTATCCCCGGGATTGTGTGCAGGAAAAACCTGCATACATAAATTAATTCCAGAAGGAGAAAGAGATGAAACAATTGTGCATCGTGCTGTTGTGCCTTGTCGTTATGACAATCCAGCTCAGCGCACAGAAGAAAACAACGCTGAAAACAGAGAAGGACAAGGTCAGCTACATCATCGGCACCGACATCGCCAAGAACCTGAAGAAACAGGGAATCGACATCGAACCCGACATGCTGTTTAAAGGACTCAAAGACGAGTTCACCGACCAGAAGCTCGTCTTGAGTGACTCAGAAATTCAACAGGTGATGCTGGCATTCCAGCAGGAAATGATGGCGAAGCAGTCCAAACAGGCCGGGGAGGCCGCGGAGAAGAACCAGAAAGAAGGCGCGGACTTTCTGGCGGCAAACAAAAAGAAGGACAGCGTTATTACCCTGCCGAGCGGACTTCAGTACAAAGTGCTCGTGGAAGGGAGCGGCAAAACGCCCACTATCAGCGACACGGTCACAACAAATTACCGCGGTACGCTCATCGATGGAACAGAGTTCGACAATTCCTACAAGCGCGGTGAACCGGCAACCTTTCCTGTAAGAGGCGTAATCCCCGGATGGACCGAGGCGCTGCAGCACATGAAGGTCGGCGCAAAGTGGCTTTTGTATGTGCCGTCAAACCTTGCATACGGTGAGCAGGGCGCCGGACAGACGATCGGGCCGAACGCTACGCTCATATTTGAAGTAGAGTTGTTATCGATCAAGTGATAAGCATCTGTGGAGAGAAAAAGAAAAGCCCGGCGTTAATGCCGGGCTTTTCTTTTATGTACTCATCCTTGACACAGCTTAGGTCAGTCTATGAAATCCGCGCGATTATTTTATCATGATCGTGTGCACTTTTTTCTTCGACTCTTCGGTCCTTTGAAGGGTGACCGTCAAAATCCCGTTGCCATACCGGGCTTCAACGCTGCCGCTCATCACGGCACCGGGAAGGTTGAACGAGCGTTCGAAAGAGCCGTAGCTTCGTTCGATCCGGTGATAGGTCCGTTTCTTCTCCTCGGTTTCGTCTTTCCTTTCGCCGCGGATGGTAAGGAGCGTATCATTGACCGTGATCTTCACGTCTTCTTTCTTCATCCCAGGAAGCTCCACCCGGATGATATAGGAATCATCCGTCTCGGATACATCAGCCGCCGGAACCCAGTTACCGGAAAAGAAGGAACCATCGGCTGCCAGGTCGCCGCGAAAGAGATCGCTGAAAACTCGGCTCATTTCGGTGTGCAGTCTGTCGAGAGCCTGGGGGATCGGGAACTCCCGGTTCCAAAGTTCGATATTGTTGCCGGGGTTTCTCTTCATCAGTGACATCGTAATTCTCCTTTCTTCACGTGCATCATATTTTAAGAATTAAGCTATCTTTATTTCTTTCGGAAGAAATTGCTGTTTCTTCCTGAGCGTAATTTTCAGAACTCCTAACTCGTACGCCGCATCCACCGATTGAGTTTCCACGTTATCCGCGAGAGAAAATTCCCTTCGGTATTCGGCCGGCAGCTGGGTCTCAGAAGCAATTGCCCAATCTCGTTGAAGATGGTCTTGAACTTTCGCGGAAACTGTCAGCGTCGATTCGCTGATATGGGCTGCGATGCTCTCCTTTTCAGCGCCGGGAATATCTACCCGGACGACATACGAATCTGCCAACTCTTGGATATCCACCGCCGGACGAATGACTCGGACTGTTTCTGTAGCGTTTGTTTCAGTTCCGTCGACCTTTGGCTTTTCAATTTCTTTTGTCATACCACAATTCTCCTTTTTCGTTTAACGAATGGAAATCTCTTTTGGTTTTGCAGCCTCTTGCTTCGGCAGCGCAATTCGCAGCACGCCGTTCGCATAATCGGCCGTCACTTTTTCGGTGTCGATGTTCTCCGGCAATTGAATTGTCCTGGAGAACGACCCATACCGGATCTCCCGACGCAGTACATCCGAATCTTTCGCATCTTCGGGCGATTTCCGCTCGCCGCTGATCGTGAGCGTCCCGCCGTGCAGCTGCAATTTCACATCTTCCTTTGGAATACCGGGGATCTCTGCAACGACCTGTACTCCATCCTTGTCTTCTGCAACGTTTATCGTGGGGTACGTATTCGCGCGGTCAACGAAGTTGAACTGACTGAAGATTTCGGGCAGCGCCCATTCTGCCGGCGATGTGCGTGAAAAGATTTCATCGAACACGATTGGCTCATATCGGAACAACATATCTACCTCCTGTTTTTTTGTTTAGTGTGTTAGGTGTATCCGTATGACGTTATATCTTTCAAACGACATGCCAATCGATAATAGTTGAAATTTGAAGCAATTTTAGAGAGATCGGAAATTCATGCGTTGATAGGGCAGACAACCTGTCAAACACCCTGACATTTCAGCTTCTATTCCATGAAGAAAGGGCAGGAGGCGTGACAAAAAGTTCGGAGAAGAAAAAAGAGGAAGGATGCCGCCTCATCCCTCTCTCTGTGGGAGAGGGATAGAGGATGAGGGATATTCAGTGGATCCCCTCAGAATCTAGAAATCTTTCAGCATCGAGAGCGGCCATGCATCCGCTTCCTGCAGCGGTGATCGCCTGCCGGTAGTACGAATCTGCGACGTCACCCGCCGCAAACACACCGGGAATATTTGTCTTCGTCGAACCCGGCTGCACTTTTAAATATTCTTTTTGATCCATGTCGAGGATACCTTTGAATATCCCTGTGTTCGGCTGATGGCCGATCGCCATAAATAATCCGTCGGCTTTCACTGGCGTGACCGCTGCGGTCATGACGTTCTTCAGCTTTAGGCCGGTGACTGTTTTCTTGCCGTTGAGCTGTTCGCCTACTACTTCATCGACGATCGAGTTCCAAACGACGGAAACTTTAGGATTCTTCAATACACGATCCTGCATGATCTTCGACGCGCGGAATTGGTCGCGACGGTGAACGATCGTCACTTTCGAAGCAAACTTTGTGAGAAAACTCGCCTCCTCCATCGCCGTATCGCCTCCGCCGACAACAAAAACCTCCTGGTTCTTAAAAAAGAACCCGTCACACGTCGCGCATGCCGAGACGCCGTATCCCATATATGCCGCCTCGGAAGGTATATTGAGGAGCTTCGCAGAAGCCCCCGTTGCAACGATCACCGTCTCGCCAAAACATTCTTTGTCATCCACAACGACTTTGAACGGGCGTTTCGTGAAATCGACCCCGGTAACTTCCTTGAATTGCGTATCAGCGCCAAATCGCTGCGCTTGCTCGCGGAATAATTCCATCATTTCCGGCCCCATGATCCCCTTCGGAAAACCCGGATAATTTTCAACTTCGGTCGTGATCGTTAACTGTCCGCCGGGCTGAAATCCTTCGAAAACAAGCGGCCGCAAATTTGCTCTTCCGGCGTACACCGCCGCTGTAAGTCCCGCCGGGCCTGAACCGATGATGATAACTTTATGAAGATTGTCGGTCATGTTCTTTCCTTCAGTGAACAGTAAAAAATTGAAAGTGAAAAAGGGAACCAAGTACGTTTATCATTTTAACTTTACACTTATAACTTTTGATTATTTTTTGCATTCTTCACGATCGTCGCATTCCGGACCAGCCCGTCTCTCTTAGTCCGTTTGATTGGGCTCTTGCTGAACTTTTTCGAGAACTCTTCCTGCGTCAGAGATAGTAAACCATCAAGTGATGGGGAAACGTTCCCGTCGCGCGGAAAGAACTCCTTGTCATTCGTAGGTCTCTGATATTTATTCCACGGGCAGACATCCTGGCATACATCGCATCCGTACACCCACTGGTCGAACATTGGTTCCAGCGCTTTGTTGATATCGCCCCGGTGTTCAATGGTCAGATACGAAATGCACTTGTTCGAGTCGACGACATACGGCTCAACGATCGCTTTTGTCGGACACGCATCGAGACAGGCCGTGCAAGTGCCGCAAAAGTCCTCCATCGGTGTATCGTACTCGAGATCCAGCGTAGAAATTATTTCGCCGAGAAATACCCACGAACCGAAATCTTTTGTGATCAGATTCGTATGTTTTCCCCTCCATCCGATCCCGGCGCGTTCAGCCCACACTTTGTCCATCACCGGCCCTGTGTCCACGTAATACCGCCCCTCCGACTCCGGCGCTATTTGTTTGATACTCTCGAACAGCGTCTTGATTCGCTCGGTGATAAGAATATGATAATCATCCCCCCAGGCGTACCTCGAGATTTTTCCTTCGTCCGGTTTCGAGTGATGTTCGCTGCCGGTGTAGTAATTTGCCGCGACGGAAATGACAGATTTTGCACCCCGCATGATCTCCCGCGGGTCGACTCGCCTCTCGACATTCTTTTTCATCCACCCCATTGAAGCATGGTATCCGCGCTGCAGCCATTCTTCGAGCCGCACGCCATCCTGCGTCAACGTTTCAGCCTTTGCTACGCCAACCTTGCTGAAACCGATCTCCAGCGCTTTCGTTTTTATTTGTTCAGTCAGTGTCGCCATGGCTCAAAATAAAAACTTCATCCCTTCGTATCTCCACATCATATGTTTTGACTCTCCCGCTCGCATTTGTCGAGACCCCGGTGCGCAGGTCGTACCTCCACCCGTGCATCGGGCAGGTAACGGTATATCCTATCACTTCTCCGTCGTGCAATCTCGAAAAATGCTGATGCGGGCAAACGTTGCCGATAGCGAATATTTCCCCCGCTACTTTGAAAACTGAAATCTCTTCTCCGTGGACTCTTATGAGAAATCCTTTATTGTCCTTTAGCTCCTGTACTCGTCCAACTCTGTGTTCCTGCAATGGGCCCTCAATCCAACATTAATTTCTTATCGACCACGAACCCTTTTTCACTCTGTTTCAGCGTTATGGCTTCCGTATCGGGGTCATGTTCCAGAAAAAGAATCCATCCCTCTTTTTCAGCTTTCGGCAGAATACTTTTCTTCTCTTCAAGCGTAACGAGCGGACGAACGTCATATCCCATAATGTACGGAAATGGGATATGGGAGACGGTCGGCACCAGGTCGCAGCAGAAAAGGATCTTCTCAGAACCGTCTGAGATCAACGGCAGCTGTTGCGCGGTCGTGTGCCCGTTGCAGACGATCATGCGGATGTCGGGAAACAGTTCTTTCTCCCCCTCCACAAACGTCAGCATTCCGCTTTCATGAAGCGCCATGAAATCCTCTTTCATAAAGCTCCCCCGGTCTTTCTCGCTCGGATGCTGGGATAAGTTCCAGTGTTCGCGCTGGACATAATGGACAGCTTTTCGGAAGGTCGGCACAACTTTTCCGCTGCTCACCTTCGTACTTCCGCCGGAGTGGTCGAAGTGGAGATGAGTGAGAATAACATCGGTGACGTCATCCGGAGCGACGCCCCGCTCCGAAAGAGATTGTTCCAGAGTAAACCGCGAGGTGTCGAGGCGGTAAATATCTTTCAGCTTGTCCGGCCATTTCGTCCCGTTGCCGTTGTCGACAAGGATCACTTTGCCGTTGCCGATGAGAAGGAGACATCGGGCAGCAAGGGTGATGCGATTGCGCGAATCGGGAGGATTTGTCTTCGACCAAAATACCCACGGCACGACGCCGAACATTGCGCCGCCGTCGAGCGCAAAGCGCCCGGTCTCGATCGAATGAATTTCATAGCCGCCAACGTTCATAGATTCAAAGCTCCACGGTGGTCACGAAACAAAAAAGGTCGGCTCTTCCAAAGGATGAACCGACCTCTCTGATTATCGACAGCTGTTATTTTCTGAAATGCGATGTTGCGGCGGCAAGGTCGGTAAACGCCCGCTCCGGATGGATCTCCTTCGCCCGCTGGAATAATACATCTTCGCTCTCAACGTGGTTCGGGTCCGGTACGCAGCAATCAACCGGGCACACTGCAGCGCACTGTTCCTGGTCGAAATGCCCCACGCACTCGGTGCATTTTTCGGGTACGATATAATAAAAATCGTTCGACAACGCATCGTGCATCGTCCCCTTAAATTCCCACTGAGCGCCTCCGGCGTAAATTGCCGTGTTCGGACATTCCGGCTCGCACGCGCCGCAGTTAATACACTCCTCGGTGATCATTGTGGCCATAAAACTATCTCCTTCTTATCGTAAAGTATTCACATTGATTGTTAAATCACAAACTGTATGGTCGGGATCAACCCCGCGTCGAACGGCCCCGTCTCCAGGCCCTGCTCACGCTGCATCACCCATTGAAGGCATCGCGACGTTTGTGTCAAGAAAGCTGTCAGTTCGATGCCGTAATACGCTGGCTGAAACCGCTCGAGCTTCGCGATCCCTTTCAAAAACTGGCTGCGCGAGCCTCTAAAATTCTCGTTGTCAAGATGGTAAAAACCGACGGCAACATGGATGATGCCTTGAAAGAAGGTTCTATCGCTTCCTCTCCACTCCATCCATATGTCTTCGATAACGTCGTGACATTCAAAAAAGCGGCGGCTGTTGAACAACTCAACACCCTTTTTGAATCTTTCTCTTTCAGAAAGTATACTGAATTCCGGCTGAAATTTCAACTAAAAAATACCGTCCCTGGCATAAAAGTGTTATAGATACCGGTGTTCCAGAATTTTTCCGCCTTTATCGAAGATGTACAAAAGCGGCGCACCAGTCGGGATGTTCAGCTCAAGAACCTGTTCTTTCGTCAGATTGTCGAGATGCATCACGATCGAGCGCAGGCTGTTCCCATGCGCCGCCACAATGATGTTCTTTCCTTTAACGACCTCGGGGAAAATTTTTTCTTTCCAATACGGCAGTGTCCGGGCGGCGGTATCTTTGAGACTTTCGCTGATTCCTTCCGGGTTCAGATCGGTTTTGTCTTTCGGCGGAGGGACATCGTAACTCCGCCTCCAGATGTGAACCTGTTCCTTCCCATATTTCTTCGCGGTCTCTTCCTTGTTGAGTCCCTGGAGCGCGCCATAATGCCGCTCATTGAGCGCCTGGCTGAACTGCGTCGGAACGGCAGGATGGCCGCCGACTTCCATGATGATCGACAAAGTCTTCTTCGCACGCTGGAGGACGGAACAAAATGCCTCGTCGAAATTGTATGCCTTCAATTTTTCACCTGCCGCGCGAGCCTCCTGCTCTCCTTTTGGTGAAAGGGGGACGTCAACCCAGCCCGTGAACCGGTTTTCGAGATTCCACTGCGATTCGCCGTGTCGTATGAGAATGAGATTTGCCATTGTCGTGGTTTTCCTTTAGTGGTAGATTGTAACCGCAAAGACGCAATGGCGCCTAGATTTATTCTCTCTGCGTCTTGGCGCCTTGGCGGTTCATTTATTTGATGTTAAAGTACTTTGCTTCCGGGTGATGAACAATGATCGCGTCCGTCGATTGCTCGGGCTCGATCATGAATTCCTCCGAAAGTTTCACGCCGATCCGTTCCGGCTTCAGAAGATCGAAAAGCTTGGTCGAATCTTCAAGGTTCGGGCACGCAGGGTAACCGAAACTATAACGGGAGCCCTGATACCCCTGGCTGAACAGCCGCTTGATGTCTGGTGAATCACTCCCGGCAATGCCCAGTTCTTCACGGATCCTTTTATGCCATAATTCTGCCAGCGCTTCCGCCGATTCTACACTCAGCCCGTGGAAATAAAGATATTCTTTATAATTATTGGACGCAAAGAGCTGGGCCGAATGTTTCGAAGCGCACGCTCCCATCGTCACGAGGTGAAACGCGACCACGTCCATCCGCCCGGAATCAACCGATGCAAAATAATCCGACAGACATAAATAACGGTCGCCGTTTTGCCGCGGGAACGTAAAGCGGAGGCGTTCTGTTTTTCGGTCATCATGATAGATGATCAGATCGTTGCCGTTGGATTGGCAGGGGAAGTATCCGTACACTACTTTCGGGTCCAGTAATTTCTCCGTCTTGCACTGACGCTTCAGCCGGTCCAATTCAGGATTAATATTGTCTGCGAGAAACTGCTTGTAATCCAACTCTGATTTCTTCCCTTTCCTAACCTGCCATTGCCCCTTGATGAGCGCTGTTTCATTGACGTACGGGAACACGTCGTCGAGTTTGATATTTTCAATCACGCGCGTTCCCCAGAACGGAGGAACTGGAATTGCTGCATCCGGGGAGACTTTCGACCGGCCGGCGGGCTGGCCTTCAGCACCGTTTGCTGTCGCCCAGATCGTTCTCCCCGCATCCGTCTCTTTCTTCAGTATCAAAGCGATTTTTGCTTCAGAGCCAGTCAGCATTTCTTCCGATTCCTCGTCGGGGGACGCCGGCAAAGCTTCCTTTGATGTGAAGCTCGAAATTCCTTTCGACTTCAACTGTTCCATGAAATGAAGCCCGTCGAACGCGTCGTTGGCGTACACGACAAGGCCGCGGTACAATCCGCGCAGATCCTGTTCAACGTAGCGCCTCGTCAGCGCAGCGCCTCCTAGGACGATGGGAGGAGTCAAACCCCGCTCGTTCAGCACCTCAAGGTTTTCTTTCATCACAAGCGTCGATTTCACGAGGAGACCGCTCATGCCGATTGCATCGGCTTTGTAGTCCTCGTAAGCGCGCATGATATTTTCAACCGGCTGCTTGATCCCCAAATTGTATACTTTGTAGCCGTTGTTGGTAAGAATAATATCAACGAGATTTTTTCCAATGTCGTGGACATCGCCCTTCACCGTCGCGAGCACCATCGATCCCTTGCTCGTGTTTTCCGACTTCTCCATGAATTGCTCGAGATAGGAAACGGCTGATTTCATGACCTCGGCGGACTGCAGAACGAACGGCAGCTGCATCTCGCCGCTGCCGAAGAGATCGCCGACGACCTTCATCCCATCGAGGAGAATATTATTAATGATCTCCAGTGCAGAGTGACTCTTCAGGGCCTCGTCCAGATCTGCCTGAAGATTCTGCTTATCCCCCTCTATGATTCTGTTCTTCAGGACTTCCTCGACCGTCGAACCGAGAGTTCTTTTCTCCTTTTTTGCCTCTCCCTTTTTGTCCGCATAATAGGCCATCAACTCCGTGAGCGGGTCGAAAAGGCACCTCTCGCCGTCCCATTTGCGTTCGTCAAAAACCAGCTGGCGGCACAATTCGCGGCCGCGTTCATCGATCTTGAAAAGGGGCATGATCTTTTGCGCATTCACGATGGCCATGTCGAGTCCCGCTTCAATTGCATAATGGAGAAACACGGAATTGAGCGCATGACGGATATGCGGAGCCAATCCAAATGAGATATTGCTGACGCCAAGCAGGGTTTTCGCTTCCGGAAATTCCCGTTTGATCAGGCGGATTCCTTCGATCGTTTCGATGCCGGCTTTGCGGAATTCCTCATCGCCGCTGCCGAGTGTGAATGTGAGCGTGTCAAAAATAATGTCGCCCGGCTTCATCCCGAATTTCTTCACCGAGAGGTCGTGCATCCTCTTTGCTACGTCGAGTTTTGCGGCGGCGGTTTTCGCCATCCCTTTTTCATCGATCGTGAGAGCAACCACCGCCGCGCCGTATTTCTTGCACATCGGCACGATCTTGTTGATCCGTTCTTCGCCGTCCTCCATGTTGATCGAGTTGACAATGCATTTCCCGGCAAAAAGCTGCAGCGCCTGTTCGATAACGGGCGCTTCGGTGGAATCAATCATGATCGGCAGCGTCACCTGCGTGTTGAAGCGGAATGCCGCTTCTTTCATATCCCTCACTTCATCGCGTCCGACGTACGCAACGCACAGGTCGAGCACATGCGCACCTTCCTTGGTCTGCTCCTTCGCCATGTTGACCATCGAATCATAATCTTCGGACTGAAGGAGCTCTTTGAATTTCTTCGATCCGTTCGCGTTCGTCCGTTCGCCGACGATGACTGGGGGCGGGTCGATATGAAGGGGGGCGCTGATATACAGGCTTGAAGCCGAGGCAACAAAATCCGGCGACCGTTTCTTCGGTGATAGGCCGCCGACCGCGGCGACAAGTTGTTTAAGGTGATCGGGGCGGGTTCCGCAGCATCCGCCAACAACGCTGACGCCGAGATCCTTCACGAAGCGCCCGAGATACTGGACAAATTCTTCGGGCGTCAGATGATAGTGGGCATGCCCGCCAATGTTCTCGGGCAGGCCGGCATTCGGGATGCAGGACACCGGAAACGGCGATGCAGAACAGAGATAGCGAACGTTGTCCGACATCTCTTTTGGGCCAGTCGCGCAGTTCAATCCGACAACATCGATGTCGAACGGTGCGAGCGCCGTAAGCGCAGCACTGATTTCCGTTCCCATCAACATCGTCCCCATTGTTTCGATCGTGATCGAAGCGATCACCGGAACGCGGATCTTTTTGTCTGAAAAATACTTGTAGATCGCCGCAAGAGCAGATTTTGTCTGGAGCAGGTCCTGACAAGTTTCAACGATTAGTAGATCAGCACCTCCTTCGACCAGACCCGACGTTTGCTCATAGTACGCCCTGCTCAGATCGCTGAAAGTGATGTGGCCGAGAGAAGGGAGCTTCGTCGTCGGACCCATCGAGCCTGCAACGAACCGAGGATGTGAGGGCGTCGAAAACTGCTGTGCGACGCTCTTCGCAAGGGCCGCAGCTTTGAAATTCAGCTCGTGCGCGCGCGCCTGGAGATCATATTCTGCGAGGACCACCGAGGCGGAACCGAAGGAGTCGGTTTCAATGACGTCGACGCCGACGGAAAGGAAATCTGCATGCACTCTTTCTACTGCCGGTGGTTTCGAAACGACCAGGTACTCGTTGCAGCCGTTGAACTGCTCGCCGCCGAAATCGTCCGCGTTCAGGTTTTGCGTCTGAATATTCGTTCCCATCGCGCCATCAAAGACGATGATTTTTTCCTGAAGCAGCTGTGTGAAGGATTTCATTGTTTAGAATTGTGGGGGGAACGTTGTGAGTGTTAAGTAATAAGTTATAAGTTGTAAGTTCTAGGTTACTGCTTATCCACTTTATGGATGAACGAAATGAGCATTCTTTTTGTCTCATTTGCCAACGAATTTATTCGTTGGAAGTAATTCTTGGCCAAATAGCTCAAATCCCTTGCGAGGATTAGAAAGTATTCTACTTCACTGAGAGAACCAACGGCGATTGCCAGGAAATGCGCAAATTCATTTTTTGATTTTCTACCACTTCCCCTCAGCAATATTGGCCGCAACCGAAGATGACGCTCTTCTAAGTTGAGTTGTTAACCCGAACAATTCTTCTTTAGGAAAAATCTTTGAGACCGAGTAAATTTTCAAAGTCAACGAATGCGATTTTTGCCAAACAAGAAATTTCTTGAAATCCTGCATCTCTCCCCCCTTCTGTTTACTTACAACTTATAACTTAAAACTTAGAACATTCAATTCCCCCCCAAACAAAAAACCCCAACACGGCAGCGTCGGGGTACAATAGGAATAAACTTATTGACCGACGCTTTAGCTATTCAAACTGCGTGGCTGCAAGCTGTCGATTCAAATCGCCACAGCAATAATGTACAAAAGAAATCCTCGAATCGCAAACCCCACCATCTAAACGCAAACAGCCAATACCCCTGATAAATCAAGCTTTTAGCATTTTACTCCTTGCTTCCTCAAATTCCTTCATCGTCCTGCGCACAATTTCTGCTGCAGGAAGGATATCGTTGACAAGCCCGGAGCTTTGTCCCATTTCGAATTCCCCCTCCTTCCAATCCCCCTCGAATATTCCCTTCCGTTCCCGGCCGTTGCCGAGGAGACCGAGTAATTCTTCCTTCGATTTCCCCGACGATTCCTCGTGCTGGGCATGAAGTGCGAAAGGGTTCTTAATCAGGCGAACGGGGGCGATCTTTTTTAATGTGAGGATCGTGTCGCGGTCTTTCGCTTCGACGATCGCCTGTTTGTATCGGTCGTGAGCGGAAGATTCGATGGTGGCAGCAAAGCGAGTTCCCATTTGAACACCCTCAGCGCCGAGAGCCATCGCTGCAAGCACCTGGCGTCCGTCGGCGATTCCACCGGCGGCGATCACCGGAATCGAAAGAGCATCGGCGATTTGCGGCACGAGGGTGAACGTTGCGATCTCGTCGATGCCGTTATGCCCGCCGGCTTCAAACCCCTCAGCAACAACGGCATCGACCCCGGCATCTTGGGCTTTCAGCGCGTGTTTAACAGATGCCACGACGTGGACAACTGTACAGCCGGCATATTTTAATCTGTCGATATGTTTTAAGGGATGTCCGGCCGACGTGAAGACGATCTTGATTCCCTCCTCAATGGCCGTTTGGATCAGCTCGTTTGCATCGCCGCGCAGCAGAGGGATGTTCACACCGAACGGCCTTCTGGTGGCCTCGATCGCCTTCCGAATATGCTCGCGCAAAAGGTCGGAGGACATCGAACCAGATCCGATGAGACCCAGCGCTCCGGCGTTCGATACCGCTGCCGCCAGCTTCCAGCCGGACACCCAGACCATCCCGGCCTGAACGATCGGATTTTCAATGTGAAAGAGTTCTGTGATTCGCGTTTTCATAACGCGTAAGGCGGGTTCAGTTGTTGCGGTAGGAATTGTCGCCTACATCGTGAAGAATTGAGGCCGGACTCGTGTCAAACGTAAACGAGTAAAACGTCGTCCCTTCATCTTTCGGGATCAGCTTGATCGTACGATCTCCGAACACGGTGTTCTTAACGATATGGAATAATTTCGGCTCGTTGACGACGATGAAAGTATTGCCCATTTCATCGGTCGTGATATCATCGCCGTAATTGTCCGACGTCAATGCTTTGCCGTCCTGAAGCACGAAAACAACCGCTCCTTCTTTTTTTGCGGACATGACAACACCGACATTGTAGCCCGTGTAACGGAATGCGATGTAACCTTCGTTCGCGTCCCCCTCGAACTCGATCGCGTCGTTCTTCGCAAACCAATTCCCCTGCGCATAGAATTTCCCTTCTATGTACACCTTCCCATCGGTATAATCGGCGGGAAGTTCCGGGCTGTATCCTTCCACATTGCCGAGCGAGCCGTGCAGATAGCCGGTACGGATTGCAGGGGTCGCCCGTTCGAACGTTGAACGCACGATTTCATTGACGTTCGAAAACCCCGTAAGCATCGGGAGTTCGCCGTGAAATCCCGCCTCGCGCAGCAGAGTCTGGACCGAACGCTCGGTCCTTTCGTAGCCTCCCTCGCCCGAATGGGTCAGGTAAATGCTGCCGTCGCGTTCAAGAAGAAATATCGTCGGCATCTCCTGCACTCGGTATGCATCACGCATCATGGAAGTGTTGTCGGTTGTGATAGGAAAATGGAACCCAAACCGCTGCAGAGCGTTTTCAACAAACTTCGGATTCCGCGCAAAAGAAAATTCGGGAGAGTGAATGCCGATGACGACCAAACCCATTTCTCTATACCTACGAGCCCACTCTTCCACAAAAGCCATCGTATGGAGTGCGCTTTCTGAAGTGTAATCCCAAAAACAAAGCAGAATCACCTCCCCTTGCATCGCGTGGATCGTGAGAGGGTCGGAATTGAACCAATAATCGCCGTAAATTTCGGGCGCTCGTACTTTTTGTGTTGGAATTTGTTTCATTCTGCTGTCAATATAGGTAATTCCGGAGGGAAGAGCAAAGGCAGTTGTAAGTTGTAAGTTCTAAGTTTTAGGTTCTGAGTTAAACGTCTCAGGTCCTTTGGGGAATATGGTGAAAGAAAATAGACTACAATCGTCGAACTTCTTGTCCCTAGCTAACTTACAACTTATAACTCATAACTTAAAACTTACAACGTATAGCACGACGCCTACAACTGATTACTGCTCTCGATAACAACCACAAACTCCCCCTTCTTGTCGAGTTTCGTCAGTTTCTCGAGCAATGACGGTCCGGTTCCGTGGAAGATCTCTTCATCGGGGAGAGTAAGGTCGAACGCGATACAAAGGCGGCGTGAGGAGCCAAAGGTGTCGCTGATGTCTTTGAGAAGGGCGATCAGCCGGTACGGCGTGTCCATCAGCACGATCGTGCGTCGTTCGCGCTTTAACTGCTGTAGTTCCGCAATGCGCCTCGGCCGCTTGGGGGACAGCCATCCATAAAAAACAAACTGATCAATGGAAAACCCCGAGACAGTTAATGCAGGCATGAGAGACGATGCTCCGGGAATTGGTACGACTTTGATCCCGGCATCGATCGCTTTTCGTACCAGAAGCTGGCCGGGGTCGGAAAACACCGGTGTTCCACAGTCAGAAACAACGGCGATGCTTTTTCCTTTGGCGAGATGATCGAGAATGATGAATGTTGCCGCTGCCTCGTTATGTTCGTTCAAGCTCTCTACCGGCTTCTCGATTCCGAAATGACGAAGCAGCCGTCCCCCCTCCTTCCGTTCCTCATACACAACAATATCAACGAGCTTGAGTACTTCTATGGCGCGGTATGTCATATCGGCAAAATTGCCGATCGGCGTAGCGACAAGATACAGTGTTCCGTTCATCAGGAGCTTTCACGTGATGCGCCGTCTCCGAGAATCGGAGCGAATTGTGCCAAATTTTTCTTCCTCTGCTCCCATTCCCTTATGAACATGATAATGATCGCGGTTGTCGGCACTGCGATAAGTAATCCGATGAATCCAAGGAAGAATGAGAAAACGAGCAGCGAGAGTATGAGGAGGACGGGGTGGATCCCGACCTTTGAACCGATGATCTTCGGTGAGAGGACTGCAGCTTCAAATATATGGAGCGCACCGATCGTCGACGCGGCGAGGATCATGTGCCCCGCAACAAAAGACACGCTGAATGATGCAACGATAACCGAGAGTACCAACATGATGATGAGTCCGAAATACGGTATCAAGTCCAGAACCCCTGCGACGATCCCAAGAACGAGAGGATAGGGAATGCCGAAAAGAGAAAAAAAGGACGTCACGAGCACCGCATTGATCGCCGCAACGGTGATTGCCCCGCGGATGTATCTTCCGAGCAGCTCATCGACACGGGCGTAGTATTCGCTTGCGCGCTGTCGTTTTGAACGGGGAAAGAGCATTTTGACCCGATGCCTGATGATTGGAAAATCTTTCAGAACATAAAATGAAAGAAATGGTATGATCACCATATTCACGATACGGCTGACAACCGTCGAGAGTCCGCTCACCAGCCCAAACGCCCCTTCCAGCAGCCCTTTCATGATCATTTCCAGGCGGGGTGCAAAACTGGTGGTGAGCATGTCTCGCAGCTGCTGGGTTGATATCCCGTACCTCCGGAGAGCCACTTCCATCCGGTTCGAAAACATCCAATTCGTAAAGTCATTGGCGATCGTCGACGCAGCTTCCAGAATTCCGGAGAATTGCGCGAACGCGATCGGCAGCACGAGGAGGGCGACGGCTGTGAGAACGGTAATACCGCAGAGGATGATCACAAGCGAGGTCACCCACCGCGGAATACCCCACGACTCGGCCTTTGCAACAAGCGGGTGAAGGAGATACGCAAAAAGCATTGCAGCCACAAACGGGGCAAGAACTCCTACAATCGAATGGACAAACCAGAAGAAGAAAAGGAGGACGGAGAGCCACATGATCTTCCGCGCCATGACGTTTGCGCGGAGCGGATAGAGGAGAAAAAGAATAGCACCGAGGACGAGAAAGGGCGAAGCGATATCCCGGATCGTATAGATCAGGAATAACAAGAGGACGATGCCCGCAGAAAAAATGATCGCTTCTACCGTGTTCACTCCAACCGGCGGGTGCGGTGCAGGATCGTTTGCCGGGGATTTACTTTTCTTCTGTCGTGGCATAAAGATGGACGATTATGGGCAGCGCTTCATTTTGTACCGGTGTGCCCGAAACCGCCGGCACCGCGCGCCGTTTCGCTGAGCGACTCGACTTCATTCCAGAAAATTTTCGTGTAGCTTCCGATGACCATTTGGGCGATCCGGTCTCCCTTTTTGACCGTGAAGACATTCTTGCCGAAATTGGTGAGGATGATCTTTACCTCGCCGCGGTAATCGGAATCGATGGTACCGGGTGAGTTCAGAATGCCGACTTGATGTTTGGCAGCGAGCCCGCTCCGCGGACGGATCTGCGCTTCATAACCAGCGGGAAGTTCGATAGCAAAACCCGTGGGGATGAGAACGGTTTCTCCGGGCTGGATCGCAACGTCGCCTGCAACCGCAGCACATAGATCCATCCCGGCGGCGCCTTCAGTTGTATATTGTGGAAGCGGAATATCCGCAGTCGTTGATGAAATTCGGGAAATACGGACAGCAAGCTGAGTCAAAGGATCCCTTAGAAAATTTTTAGAAATGTACTGGTTGCGGAAGGCAAATGCAAACCCTGACGTGTCGAGCGCCGAACGATGAACTTTCGCCCAATGGATTCTATCTAATGCTATTTCTCAAAACAAATATTATGTTTTTCTGATGGCTAATTCACCGCAAAGGTCGCTAAGGACGCGAGGATTGGTAGTGGGCTACTTTGCTTGATCGACCCTTCGACGCGTCCCGATAAAAAACATCGGGACTTGCTCAGGGTGAACAGGCCATGTTCATCCTGAGTAAGTGAGCGGAGCGAACGCATCGTCTACGACCCGATGGGCCGTCGACCCGTCGGGAAGGATAATATCGCCTGTTATTTATCTCAAAGTAACCCTCTACCCGAGGATTTCTTAGATTGTTTTACAAAAACATCTTTGCGATCTTAGCGTCCTTTGCGGTTATAATACAAGAATTAATATCGGAAGCGGCACTAGTAGATCACTTTGTTCAAAGGGTACTCGATGATGCCTTCGGCGCCGGCACGTTTCAGCTGCGGGATAATTTTCCGGACAATGTCTTCATCCATAATCGTCTCGAGCGCGATCCACTGGTCGTCCGCGAGCTGGGAAATCGTGGGCTTGCGGAGCGCGGGGATGAGTCGCAGCACGTTGTCGACGTCGCTTTTGCGCAGGTTCATCTTTAGACCTACCTTGCTCCCGGCATTGATCGCCCCCTGCAGAAGCATCGCAAGGTTTTCGATCTTCTCCCGTTTCCAGGCATCCTCCCAGCTTTTCTTGTTCGCGATCAGCTTTGTATTCGATTCGAGAACCACATCGACGATCCGCAGCTTGTTTGCGCGGAGCGAGCTTCCGGTTTCGGTTACTTCGACGATCGCGTCGACGAGGTCGGGCGTTTTCACTTCGGTCGCACCCCATGAAAACTCCACCGTTGCGTTGACCTTGTTCTTCGCAAGATAATTCTTTGTGATGCTGACGACTTCCGTCGCGATCCGTTTCCCCTCAAGGTCCTTGACGGATTTGACGGCAGAGCTTTCATGAACGGCGAGCACCCACTTCACCTTCCGCATGCTCTGTTTCGAATAGACGAGGTCAGAAACGCTCACGACTGTTGCACCGCTCTCGACGATCCAATCATACCCCGTGAGCGCTGCATCGAAAACACCGTCTTCGACATACCGCGGAAGTTCTTGCGCGCGAATCAGCATCGCCTCCAGTTCTTCGTCGTCGACGGAAGGAAAATATGAACGGCTGCTGACGGAAAAATGGAAGCCTGCTTTCGAAAGCAAAGAGAACGTCGACTCTTGAAGGCTTCCTTTCGGGACACCAAGTTTAAGTTTCATTGCGGCCTATAGTCCAGCAAGGTGTTGTGCATGAAGATTGAGTGAAGGATAGAAAAGGTCGTACAGGACCCACATGACGGTTCCGATGGAAATCGGGATCGACAGATTGTCATCGATGCCGACAGACGATGCTTCGACGACCGTACCGATCGCCGCGGCGATGATAGCGATGCAATATTCGCCGGCACCGGCGGAAATTTTCGGCGTCGCAGCGATGACGATGAGAGCGGACACGAAAAAAGCGGCGCTCCCCTCGACACTCTTGTTGAGGAATTTCTTTCTTCCGAATCTCCGCCCGACCAGCGCGGCGGCAGAATCCGAAATAATAAGAACGGCAAACGCCGTGATCGTGATGAGTTTTGGAAAGACGAGAACGCACAGCGTCGCCGAAATCAGGACGTGGGTTGCGCCGTTCAGGCGTTTGCTCTTCCCGTCATGTTCATGAGAGCGCAGAAGCCATCCAAAGACGCCGTAAAAAACCTTTGCCGCCGATTCGTTGTAATGCCGGAGGAGGTCGACGGTCAGAAATGCTGCAGTGATCGGCACGAGCAGCAACAATGCCTGCTCGCGCGAAATGAAGTAATAGATGATCGGAATACTGAGGGAACAGAGGTGAATGCTTTTTCTGATGACTTCTGCCCGGTAATCAATATTCCTCTGATCGATCATCGTTATTTCTTAGACCGCGGTTTTAGCTTGATGCCCTTCGTATCCGTTCGGGCGCCGTTCGATGGCTGCCCGATCGTAGAAGAATCGACGCCGGAGATGGTTACGCCGGGCATAGGTATGCTCTCGCCGTTTCCGTTCTTCCGCTCAACCGGAGGAAGAGTTTCACCGCGAAGCACTTTGTCGATCTCTTCGCCGTCAAGAATTTCACGTTCCAGCAGCGCGTTGGAAAGGAGGTGGAGCTTATCGATGTTATCCGAAAGAATTTTTTCCGCCCTCTTCATGCATGAGCTAACGATCTTCTTCACCTCGTCGTCGATGACGTTCGCCGTGTCTTCGCTGAAGTCGCGGTGCTTCGTCACTTCCCTGCCAAGAAAGATCTCTTCTTCCTTCGCCCCGTAGGTCAACGGACCAAGTTTCTCGCTCATCCCCCACTCGCACACCATTTTGCGAGCAAGCTGGGAAGCCCGTTCGATATCGTTCCCCGCTCCGGTGGTCAACTCATTAAAGATCAATTTCTCCGCAGCCCGTCCCCCGAATGCGTACGTGATCATCGCTTCGAGGTATTGTTTGGAATACGTGTGCTTCTCATCCATCGGAAGGTATGTTGTAACGCCGAGAGCACGGCCGCGCGGGATAATGGTCACCTTATGCACCGGATCGGCTTCAGGGAGCATTTTCGCAACGAGCACGTGTCCCGATTCGTGGTACGAGGTGACGCGCTTTTCGCGGTCGGAAATAATGAGACTTTTCCGCTCCATTCCCATCATCACTTTGTCTTTCGATTCCTCAAAATGATGCATCGAAACTTCTTTTTGATTCTGTCGCGCTGCAAGGAGCGCTGCTTCGTTCACCAGGTTCGCGAGGTCCGCACCGGAGAGTCCCGGCGTGCCCTTTGCGAGGACGTCGAGCTTTACATCTTCAGCCAGCGGAATATTGCGCGTGTGCACCTTCAGAATTCCTTCGCGCCCGCGCACGTCAGGTCGGTCGACGACGACCTGCCGGTCGAATCTTCCGGGGCGCAATAGCGCCGGATCGAGGACGTCCGGCCTGTTCGTCGCAGCGATCAGGATGACACCGATATTCTGTTCGAAGCCGTCCATTTCAACAAGCAACTGGTTCAACGTCTGTTCCCGTTCGTCATGACCGCCTCCCAGCCCGGCACCGCGATGCCGCCCGACGGCATCGATCTCGTCGATGAAGATAATACACGGAGCGCTTTTCTTTCCCTGCTCGAAGAGGTCGCGCACGCGGCTCGCGCCGACGCCGACAAACATCTCCACAAAGTCCGCACCGCTGATCGAGAAGAACGGGACCCCGGCTTCACCGGCGACTGCCCGTGCAAGCAGTGTCTTACCGGTCCCGGGAGGTCCGAGAAGCAGCACGCCGCGGGGGATCTTCCCGCCTAATTTTTGGAACTTCCCCGGCTCTTTGAGGAATTCTATAATTTCCTGCAGTTCCGCTTTCGCCTCGTCAGCGCCCGCAACATCGGCGAACGTGACGCGGATGGAACCCTCGCTGAGCATTTTCGCACGGCTCTTCCCGAATGAGAAGATTCCTTTCGTTCCCCCTCCTTGCATCCTGCGGAAAATGATCAGCCAAACACCCAGCAGCAGAATCCACGGGAGCGCGCCGATCAGCGCGTTGATCCAGACATTGTCTTCTTTTGTAATGTTGAAATTTACATGATGCGCGGTCCAGTTATTGATGACCGCATCGTCGATATTCGTGTACGGCAGCGTCAGCGTGAACTTCTCGACTCTGACTTTCTTTCCGGTGGTCAACGTGATATCTTCCGGCTCGGCGAGCGTCCCGTGAAAATCGAAATCGTTGAGGCCCGATTTCTTGACGACAGCCCGTGCGATCTTGTTGGCGCTAAGAAATTCCTGGTATTGAGTGTAGGTCACGTCATATTCCGTCGCTTCCTGGCCCTTGAAGATCGTCATGATCAGAAAAACAGCCATGATGATCGCCGACCAGGTAAGCACAACGCGGAGCACTTTCCCCCAGTTGAAATCGTCCTCGCCGCGCATCATAGGCTTCTGGCTTCTTCCTTTCAACCCCTTCGGCGGCAGGAACTGGCGGCGCTTTGGCGCTCCGTTCGGCTTTTGATTCTCGCCTTCATTTTTTTCTTCCTGTTGGTGTTTCTCGTCAGCCATGGCCAACGTACTCCTCTCTAAGAATGACTGCATTATTTTCCAAGTCTGTAGACGCCGCGCAAGTTTCGGACCTTTTGCGCATAATCTAAACCGTACCCGATCACGAAATCGCTCGGTATCTTGAAGCCGATATATTCGATTGGAAACGGAATTTTCACGGCATCCTTTTTATACAACAATGTAACAACCGCAAAGGACTTTGGATGCTGCTGAAGGATGAGCTTCTTGATAAAATCGATCGACAATCCCGAATCGACGATGTCCTCGACGATGACGATGTTGCGGCCGGTGACCTCACAATTCAGGTCTTTCAGCAACCGTACCTCGCCGGACGAAATCTTAGCATCGCCGTAACTCGAGAGCTTGAAAAAATCCACCTCGCAGTCGATCGTGATCTCGCGGATCAGGTCTGCAAAGAAGATGAACGAACCGTTCAGTACGCCGATAAAGATGGGCGTCTTGTCCCGATAGTCGGCGTTCAGTTTCTTCCCGAGCTGCTTGACGCGATCGTGTATTTGTTTCTCGCTGAGGTACAGCTCAAACGGCTCGTTGTTGACGGAAATTTTCTTTTTCATGTACTGCGAATCGAAAGTTTATACGCTTCAGTGGAAGCAGGAGTAATTTTGAACCGGTCATCGATTCTGCAGCCTGCCACCCAGACGATGTTTCCACCCGACTCGACGATCGGGATTTTCATCTTCTTCGTCCGGGAAATCTTGAGGTCGACAAAGAAGTCGCTCACTTTCTTCCTATGCTTCATGCCGAGGGGGACAAAAGAATCCCCCGCTTTCCACGACCGGACGTACAGGGGAAACCTCAGCTTGCCGGCATCAACATACTCTATAGACGAATGAGAGCCCAACTTATTGGGAACATTCTTGCTTTTCTTCACCGAAAGCGAAAAAAGGTCGTTCGTGATCCTTCCTTCTTCGTGCAAGACATAGGAAAAATCCGCAGCAACGGTTGGCTGGCTGAAACGAATGCATTCCGATTCATTTTCCGCCCTCCATCCGTTTCCGCAATCAACCCAAATCCCTTTTTCACTGCCGAGGAGCGATACCACTGCGCCGATCCGGTCCGCAGAAGGTTCGATGTCCTTTCCAAGAAACACGTCATGCACAATCAATTGCCGAATGAACGGATGCTGTTTCCGCAAGCCTTCCTTACGAAGAAGAATTTCGCCGTCTTCGTCGGACACTATGGTCGGCCATGCGGCCTTCACCTGTTCTCTCAAATACTCAGCACACTCTTTGAAGATAGCCGAAGAGTGCGAGAGAGACCTTACGAGTGATGCGTTCACGCGCTTCTCGAGCAGCGGAATTACCTGCCTCCGTACGAAATTCCGGCTGTACTTGTCGCTGAGATTCGAAGAATCTTCACGGTATTTCAGCGTTCGTTCGCGCGCATATGCAGAAATTTCCTGCCGCGTCGCAAAAAGGAGCGGACGGACGATAGTTGCGCCGTTTCGCTGGATCGGAATACCTGCAATGCCGTCAATTCCGGTCCCCCGTACAAAATTCAGCAGCATCGTCTCTGCATTATCGTTCGCATTGTGCGCTGTTGCGACAACGTCCCCGTCGAGCTCAGTCATCATTGCAAGGAAGAAAGCATAGCGGAGATTCCTCGCCGCCTCCTGAATTGAAAGCTTTGTTCCAGCGGCTTCATTCTTTGTCTCGACGCGCGCCGTAAAAATTGGGAGACCGTAATGCTTCGCCAGGGATCCTACAAATTTTTCGTCGCCGTTCGACTCGCGCCCGCGCAACTGATGATTCACATGGAGGATTACCACCTTCAGTTCCCATTCTGAAGAAAGCGAAACCAGCAAGTCCAGCAAGACGAGCGAATCGATTCCCCCGCTCACCGCTGTCAATACCCTGCTCCCCCGTCCAAAGAGGCCGTGCATCGTTACAAAATGCTTTACACCTTCATAGAGCACCGGTGGCCGGGACTTCTTTGTCATAAAACATTCAACGCTTCAATAAAAGAGCCCTTCGATCATCTGAAGGGGTCTACCCTACGTGAGGTCAAATTATCTATAAATATATTAAATTTTTACCCTTTACGCCACAGGAATTTGAAGCAATTGTAGCGAGGAATCTCGACTATTGCCGCCAGATGAGTCAAAAGATCACTCTACTTTCATGATAATCAAACAAAAAACCCTTCTGATCTTCGTCGAAGGGTTTGATACTTCTTCAGGACGCGCCCCCGTCATCCTTAAATGACTCTCTATAATCGTTTAAATGCTACGTCTCGAGCGGTTTCATCTTTCAGTATTCTGGCGGCAGATGCTGAAGCTGCTCATACGTGAAGACCGGCCCGTCTTTGCAAACATAGACCGATCCGACAGTGCAATGGCCGCATTTTCCGACTCCACACTTCATTCTGTTTTCCAACGTGGTAAACATTGTCTGAGGCGAAAAGCCGAGTTTTTCCAACACGGGAAAAGTGAACTTTATCATGACAGGCGGGCCGCAAACGATGGCAATTGTGTTTTCGCAAGACGGAGCCAGGTCTTCCAGAACTTTTGGTACGAAACCGATTTTGCCTTTCCAGTCAGAGCTTTCCCCGCCGGGGTCGACGGTCGTCACTAACTGCATATCCGATCGTTGGCTCCATTCGTCCAATTCCTTTTTGTACACCAAGTCCGCAACAGAACGAGCGCCATAGACGACCGTGACATTGTTGAACCAATCACGCAAATCGAGCGCATTCCAGATGACGCTGCGCATTGGTGGAAGCGCAATACCTCCGGCAATAAACAGGAGATTTTTTCCCTTCCATGCTTCCAGCGGAAAAATATTTCCATACGGGCCGCGGAAACCTATCACATCACCCTCTTCCTTCCGTGCCAAAGCGGAGGTCACGCGACCCGCCTGACGAAACGTACATTCAATGTACTCTTTGCGTGTCGGCGAAGAGGCGATGCAGAATGTTGATTCCCCTTCTCCGAAAACAGAATACTCGCCGAACTGTCCGGCGCTGAACGTAAAGTGTTCCCTGTCGGCGTTATCGACAAAATTCAACCGAAATGTTTTGACACCCGGGGCTTCGTCGGTTATTTTCTGAATCCGCATCAAATACGGATTATATGTGTTGGCTGACAGCATCATCTTTCTTTCTATCATTGACTCAACAAGATCGTGTCTCACGCAAAGCCGCTACGTCGCAAAGAAGTAACGGGCTCATACTGGATTAACTTTTGCAGCAATGTCGATCAACTGTTCCTTCAGGTTCATATCCGCCGGACAAGCACGCGAGCAGCGGCCGCAGCCGACACAGCCAAGCAATTCATACTGCTGCGGTTGGTAAGAAAATTTGTGCATCACCCGCTGACGCCAGCGATCGCTTTGAGCGGGGCGAGGATTATGTCCGGATGTATGCTGTGTAAACAGCGAAAACCCGCATGAATCCCAGCAGCGCACGCGCGCCCCCTTTTTATAGGAACCTTCATCCTGAATGTCGAAACAGGAACACATCGGGCACACAAAAGCGCATGCACCGCACCCGATGCACCGAAGCGATGCGTCATTCCATATTTGATCACCAAAGGCTCCGGCAAGTTTCTGCGCGATCTCTTCGGGCGAAAACTTTTTTTCGACCTTTGACAAACATGCTTCTTTATCGATCGGCGCACTCGGCCCGAACAAACTTCTTTGTGATGCGACCAAAGCTTCCCCTTTTTCCGTAAGAGATTCTACGTAGTAGCGGCCCTCTCCTGACGGCGTCAAAAGGATGTCGCTTCCTGTCGTGTCACCGGGCGAGGAACCTGTCGAAGTACAAAAGCAGTCGGCATCCGCTTTCGTGCAACTCATGCTGATGACCGTCAATGCATCTCGTCGCTGAGCAACAAATGTATCGGCGATATCGCGGCTGAAGAAATCTGTAAGGCGCTGTAGGGCAACGGCATCGCACGGATGCGAACCAAACAGCACACGTTCGGGGGGCGGCGTCTCGGCGTGATCGTTCACCTCCAACTCGGCACCTTTGTATTCAAACGAGATTAGCTTTTGATATTTCGGGAAGAGCAGGTCCTTTGGCGACTCGGCGGTTTTCACATAATCAAAACCGATTGCCTTCACGTCCGCCACCGGAGCGAAGAATGTCTTTTCACCCCTGCGTTGAGGAGCGTATACCTCCCTTCCCGGCACGGCGATTGCAACGATAAGCTTCAATAAATTTTCATGCGTAAGAGAGTAGGAGGTCATGCCACAAGATTATAATTATAGGATAAACGTCTCTTTGTCTTCTACCCGGAACGACGATAGCGCCGCCGGTGAATTGCACTGAGTGCCTGCGTGTTGGCCGAATTCCCGCTCGACGAAGCGAGTTGCTTCTATCGTCAGAAGGGCGATCGGAATTCCAACCGGACATGCGATGTTGCACGAGCCGCACTGCACACAGCGGCCGGCCATGTGCATCGCGCGATTGATGTGCCATTCAAAATTACCGAGCGCGTGCGGTGCGACATCCACCCATTGCGGCTGGTTACACTCCGTGATGCAGCGTTCGCAATAGCAGAGAGGACAGGACGATCGGCATGCATAGCATTTGAAACAACGGGATAACTCGTCCTGCCAAAACTTGAACCGCTCTTCTACCGACATCGCTGCCAGCGTCTCGATCTCTTTTTTCACCGGCGGTGGAAAAACTACCGGGTGGTTTGCGACATACGCTTCAAGCGCGGCATTATCAGTTAATTCGGAAACAACTGCGTTCTCAATCACCAGCGTTATCAGCTCGAAACATTTCAGCTGTCGTTCCGCGATCAATTGCACGATCGAACGGACCACAACTGGTGTTGCGACAATTGCCGGCATACCCATCTTCTTGATTTCCGGCTTCGCAAGATAGACGGCAAGATTTTGCCGGCATCGTTGATCCCATACCAGCTTAGGTGCATCAGCAATGTTCCGAACAAATACCGGGCGGACTTTCTCACCGCTCCCGCTGCCGTAGCCGATGATAACCTTCGCCCTGCCGGATTCTAACAGCTCTTGTGCCTTTTGATGCAGCGCTTGCATAGTTCTTCTTTCTTCAGCTGACAGAAAAGTGTTCTAACAGCGAAACTGATTAAGCAACTTCCCGGGCCATTGCCTGGAAGGCTTTGGACGGGCCGAGTTCTCGAACATCCGCAACGGCGGAATTCACGACCTCGGCCCACTTCGCTCCTTCCGCAGCGGAGACCCATGAGAATTTCACACGGCGCATATCGATGCCCATATATTCCATCATTTGCCGGAACACCATCCATCGACGCCGGGCATGAAAATTACCCGACGTGTAGTGGCAATCGTTCGGATGGCAGCCCGAGACGATAATTCCGTCCGCTCCCTGCGCGAACGCTCTGAGCAGGAGATTGTAATCGATGCGCCCCGTGCATGGAAAGCGCACGATTCGGACGTTCGTGGCGTATTTTATACGGCTCGTTCCCGTCAGGTCTGCACCGGCATACGTGCACCAGTTGCATACGAATGCGAGAATCTTCGGTTCAAATTGTGAGTCCATTATGCCAGCACCTCCATCACTTCGGCGTAAACTTGTTCGTTGCTGTATCCCTGCAGGTCGATCGACTTGGACCGACAGAATGCCACACATGTTCCGCATCCCTGACACAATCCGGAATTGACCTTCGCAACAGTTTTAATGAGCATGCCGTCGCGCGTTTTTATTTCCTCCCGCTCGATCGCGTTGTACGGGCACGCGGTTTGGCAGGTGAAACATCCTACACACGTTGAAAAGACCGGAGGAGCTGATCGGTTCACGACGGCGATCAGCGGCTCGCGCGTCAATTCGTCGGCGGAGAATAATCCGAGCACTTTACTCGCGGCGGCCGATGCCTGGCCGACAGAATCGGGTATATCTTTCGGCGCCTGGCATGCTCCGGCGAGAAATATACCGGCCGTATTCGTTTCCACCGGACGCAATTTCGGATGGGCTTCGGAGAAGAAATGATGCGCGTCGTAGCTGACGTGCAATTTCTGCGCGAGTTCTTCCGCTCCATCGTTGGCAATGCCCGCGGTCGCGAGCACGACCATATCGGCCTCGATTTCCACCGGCTGCGCGCCGAGGAGCGTATCTGCACCGCGCACGATCAATTTTCCGCCGCGTTCATAGACGCGCGAAACGCGGCCGCGGATGTAATTGACCTGGTCTTCCTCGATCGCCCGGCGCACGAATTCGTCGTATCCTTTTCCACCTGCGCGAATATCCATATAAAAAACGTATGCGTCGCCGTCGTGCACCTTGTGTTTATAGAGCATCGCATGCTTGGCGGTATACATGCAGCAGATCTTCGAGCAATACTCTATTCCTTTTGCCGGGTCGCGCGAACCTGCGCATGCGATGAAGACAATTTTTTTCGGAACGGTTCCATCGGACGGACGCCGCGGTTCACCCAAGGTCGGACCGGATGCGGAGAGAAGACGCTCGAACTGCAACCCGGTCAGGACATCCTTGTATTTTCCGTACCCGTATTCCGGGAAGAAGGAAGTTTCCTTAATGTTGAAGCCGGTCGCAACGACAACCGATCCGACCTCGATATCGATCAATTCATCCTGCTGGTCGAAGTGAATTGCATTTGCGGGACATTTGGTCTGGCAGAATTTACACTTGCCCGTTTTAAAATACGAACAGCGTGTACGGTCGATGACTGGCTTATTGGGAACAGCCTGCGGAAACGGAATATAGATCGCGCTGCGCAAGCCGAGTCTGGCGTTGAACTCGCTTGGAATTTTTTTGATCGGGCATGCCGTCGCACATTCGCCGCAGCCGGTGCACGCTTTTTCGTCGATGCTCTTCGCTTTCTTTCGGATGCGCGCAGTAAAGTTGCCGATGAAGCCGGTCAGACTTTCCACTTCGGCATACGTGTAGAGCGTGATGTTCTGATGCTGCGCAATTTCCACCATTCGGGGCGTGAGAATACATTGGGAGCAGTCGAGCGTTGGAAAGGTCTCAGACAGCTGGGACATATGTCCGCCGATAGAGGGATCGTGTTCTACCATGATGACTTTTTGTCCGGCGTTAGCAATGTCGAGAGCGGCCTGGATGCCGGCAATGCCTCCGCCGATCACAAGGGCCGTTTTGGTGACGGGGACTTTGATCGGAAAAAGCGGCTTATTCCTTTTTACTTTTTCGACCATCATCGAAACGAGGTCGGCGGCTTTTTTCGTCGTGGCATCGCCTTTGGCATGCACCCACGAGCAGTGCTCTCGCAGGTTTGCCATTTCGCAAAGGAACGGGTTCAAGCCTGATTCCGCACACGTTCTGCGGAATGTCGGTTCATGCATGCGGGGCGAACAGGCGGCAACAACAACGCCGGTAAGTTCTTTTTCTTTGATCGCCTGGCGGATGAGATTTTGCCCGGGGTCGGAACACATGTATTTGTAATCGACGCTGTGTGCAACACCTGGTACGCCTGCGACCGTCTTCGCTACTTTTTCACAATCCACCGTCGCGCTGATGTTCTCGCCGCAATGGCAGATAAAGACTCCGATTCGTGACATCGTTTAGCTCAATTCTCTTAAGATACCGCCGCCGATCTGCGGGCCGGCGCGTTTTGCGGAACTTTGTTCTTGCCTTCAAGTGCAACCGCAACAAAATGCCGCTGCAATCCCAACGCCTTGGGTTCGATACCAAGTGCAATACCTATTGCCTGTGTAACATAGAGGACGGGAATGTTGAATTTCTTTCCAACAACACGCTCAATTTCTTTTCGCCGCATGTCGAGATTGGAATGGCACATCGGGCATGCGACGATGATTGCCTCCGCTCCGCGTGCGGCAGCATCCTCCAAAATCCTGCCGCCAAGTCGTCCGACAATATCAGTTCGCGTGATCGAAAAACTTGCACCGCAGCATTCCGTCTTCATCGCCCAGTCGATGGGGGTTGCGCCGATGCGTTTCATGAGGTCATCCATTTCCATCGGATCTTCCATCCGTTCATGATGGACGACGCTCTTTGGACGAACGAGCAAACATCCGTAATAACAGGCGACCTTGTGGGGAAAAGATTTAGGAAGAGATTTGCCGGCATCCGGCGTAAGAACCCGGTTGAGTACTTCTAAGATATTCCGCACTGCTGTCGTTCCAGCATACGGCATATTAATCATGCCGGCAACGGTTGCGCGCACGGACGAATCTGCAGCAAGCTCAGTTCTCGTCGAGGCAAGCCTATTAAAGCATGCAGCACACGGAACCGCCAATTCTTCCATCTTCTGTGCTTCCGCCTGCGCGAGGATCTTTGCGGGCAAGGCAAGCGAGAGCGTATGGTCGAGCGAATGCGCGGAACTCGCACCGCAGCAATTCCATCCTTCAACTTCTTCAAGCTCAACACCAAGTGCCGGGGCAATAGCACGGAGCGACTCGGCATATTCACGCGAGGAACCTTCGAACGAACATCCGGGGTATAAGCCGATCTTCATGCTGAATACTCCTTTTGCTTTTGTATCCGGGAGAAAATACGGCTGACGAAGCTCTTATGGAATGACGGGATGAGCGACAGCTTCCCCTTCTGCAGCATCACCGGAGCGACAACCACATCCTGCCAAAAATGCCGGGTCCGCAGTTTGTATTCAGCGATCAATCCGATTTCCCACAATCGTCCGAATCGCTTGATGGTATGAATAAACGAGGTGTGAAAGGCAACAATATCTTTTGCGTTAGGATGAACGAGATGGCGGCGGAGAGATTCGGCACGAAGCAGGTCCATCGCTTTCGGAAGGTCAACTTCCATTGGGCAGCGGGCAACACAGGTTTGGCACGCGAGGCACAGCCAGACAGCATAGCTGCTCAGTACTCTTCGTTCTGCTTCTTCACTTTTCGTTTGGAGCAATCGCAGGACGACGCTCGGTGCAATATCCATCTCGCTCGCGGCGGGACATCCCGCAGAGCACTTGCCGCATTGGTAGCAACGTTGTACCGATACACCCGAAGTGCGAAGGAGAAGATCGGAAAGAGAATTTTCTCTCTCCTCAACGGAAGACTCGAACATTTGACTCTCCAAATTAAAAACGCATGCTGCGTTCTTAGCGGAGGGAAGGTGAAAGCGGTCAGTTCAATGCCGCTGCCGGACCGAAACTATCGAATTCACAGCGGCTGACTATTGAGAAGAAGATTCGGAACGTGTTCGTTTTGACTTGTAATAATCATTGCGGATTAATCATTTTCGCTTATACTGCAAACATCGTGATCGCATTAACAAGAGGAAACAGACATGTTGTCCAAAAGAATGACGAATGACTGCCTTCACATCATCCCCATCACATATAACCGGCTTAATATAAAAAGAAAAAGACACAGAGGGAAATAAATAATGTGATAGAGGCAAACTAATTTAGAGCGGCAAAATTTTCACTGTATAAAAAACTAATGTTGAATAATGACATAGCGATGTTATGAGATATGCAAGAGATATGCACAGCTTGTCATTAATATCTTTTAATACTTCTCTTCTCTAATAGTACCCGACATCGATGTGATAAAGTCTATGGCACGAATTGCATTTGTTCTTTGGCTTCGCAGAAGAATCCTTTCGTGAACATAAAGTTGCATAGAATTTCCAGCGACCAATTAATGTTCCAAGCGGAAATGTAATACGATAGCCCCATTTTTATGAGATCGTTAACGAAGCCAATGATAAGCGCAACACCGGCCGAATAAATAAGGGTGCCGCTGGATACCCAAAATATCGGCTCATCGATAAACGGGCGATCGATGTGTCGAGAAATTGTGTGGATGGTCAACACTGAAATGAGGATTATCAAGATTCGTGAAGCAATTGCCATTTCGCTATTTACACGGCCTGGAATATCAAAATATATTCTGTCCACTGTCCAGATACACAAGAAAAGCAGGGTGAGCAACGACATGATCCTCTTTATTCGTTTGACCCCAACGGCAAATATATAGACGACACACATGAATACCGATTCGACCACAACGTGATATTTCGATAGAAAGGTATTATTCACGTGTCTAAAGGCCAGGACAAGTTCGGTCAATTCGAGCAGGCCGGAATAGACGCAAAAAATAGAAAAGATCTTCATCGCCGTGTTCAAGCGTTTATACCGTATAAGACCGGCGATCGCCGGAATGACGAACGAAAAAACTGCGACAAGAGCGATTACCGGAATCTTCATCGTCATCCTTATGTATTTACCCGGAACGGGCAGATCTCGGTTCGCTGAATAAAATTGCCGAAAATAAAAAAGCCCGGCGTTGGGGGGGAACGCCAGGCTTGACCCTTTCTAGGTGCAACGCTCAGGGGAGGAAGCGTTACACAGGTCGATAGAAAGATACCTATTCGTTGCGAATGTGTCAAGATGAAAAAATTCTTTCTGAGAAGGGATGCGGCCATCCATAAGACATAAAGAAAAGTTGCAGCCAACGAGTGAAGGCGGACCCACGTCTTTCTCCACAGGTTCGACAATTATGAATCAAATGCAGCTAATATCGGTCACAGCAGAATTGTCAAGATCTCACGAAAAAATCCTTCCTTCATCGGATCATAGTTTTGTGTATGTCGTCAGAGCGTTTTGGACAGAAAGTGCGTATTGTTAAGAGATACTTTCAGCGATTGGTTGTAATAGATTATATCGTTTTCTTGCCTTCAGTGTTCGCTGCTTCAGTTGTTCCCTTCGTGCGATGATCTCGTGCTGCCTGCCGTACCATACATCTGCTGGTGTGACATTATCCAATGAATCCTCGCAACGTTCGTTGTTGTAGTATTCGATGAAGAGAGCGATCTCTTGTTCGAGTTCCCACGGGAGATAGTATTTCTGCAAGTTGATTTCGTTCTTCATCGATCGGTGATACCGTTCAATCTTCCCCTGCGTCATCGGATGATACGGCGCACTGTATTCAAATCCATCTCTTAACTTCCAGCGCCTTTTTGTCCTACAGGCTCTGAAACGCTGCAATTTACTGCCAGAGAATGAAACAACGTTCCGTCGTACAGGATCCCGCCTTCCATTTTTTTGAAACGGGAAGAGCATATCGACATGATGTCCGCACTTCGGGCATTATTTGATGTCCGAAACAAAAAAAGAAATTACACATCCCTACCTGAATCGCTTGAACGCCGTCGTTAGGCAAAAAAAGCATCGTTGCTGGATTGCTACGTCAAGAATCAGGCAGTGTATGCCGGATGAACGCGTTTATCGTTTTCATTACGAATGGACAAACCGTGATTATTCTCCCAAGCGACCAACATCTCTCCTCCACCGGAGATTTCATGATGTGTGTCACGTATCGTACCTAAAGGAAGGGTTCGAGTGTGCCGATAATCTATTTAGGAAACGGATTTTTTAGTGAGTGAAAAGGACGGACATGAAGAAGGCGACGTATTTGGTCTGGATGGGAGTGAACTACGCTCTTTTTGGAACCACGGCAATAGCACAAAATGAATCCTACTCCGATGTCTTGGTTGTTGTCAATATTAACAGTGCAATTTCAGACAGCATCGGTTCATATTTTGCACTCCATCGCAACATCCCAATATCTAACATCGCCCGGATCAATGTCCCCTCAAAAGAAGAGATAGACAGCCTACAGTTCGAAAACCTCCGCACCCAACTTGAAAACATCATCCTTACTCGCAATCTCCAGAACCAGATAAACTATATCGTCACCACAAAAGGCGTTCCGCTGAAGGTGCTGCGCAGCAATTTCTTGACATCCTCCTCGGTCGAAAGCGAATTGACATTGATCCTTGGCGATTATGCTGGTTCTATCGGCAACTTCAGTGCTATTATGTCGCCATACTATGGGCAACAGCAAAATTTTTCTCATGCCAAGTACGGCATATACCTCGTCACCCGGTTGGACGGATATACCTTCGACGATGTAAAGGGAATTATCGACCGAGCCTCCATCGCAGCGTCGTCAAACAATCCACCAGGCAATTTTGTCCTTAATGAAGATCCCCTGTGGAATTCTTCAGCCGGATATTTAAACGATGATATGAGTCAGGCGTCAAATGAACTGCAGAATCAGGGTTTCCAAACCGTCTTGGACACAACAACTTCATTCCTCATGCATCAAACAAACGTTCTCGGGTACGTGAGCTGGGGAAGCAATGATCACAATCCCATCGTACACGCAAGCCATGCAATTCCATCAAACACGTATTTGCCGGGAGCGATTGCAGAAACATACGTGTCAACATCCGCGCGCAGTTTTTCATGTCCGCCGGTTTACGGTCAGTCTCTCATCGGCGATCTGATCAAGGAGGGTGTAACAGGGGCCAAGGGGTACGTCTATGAACCGTATTCAAGTGCAATGGCAGCAGTGCAAATTCTCTTTCCTATGTATGTCAGCGGCTTTACGTTGGCTGAGAGCTACTTTAGCGCTTCGCCGTACTTATCATGGATGGATGTCATCATCGGCGATCCAAAATGTCGGTTAATCACTTCGCGTATTGTCGATAGCGCTTTTCCGGTCAACCTTGTGTCGATCACTGCATCGGCCCGTAATGAAGGAGTGGAATTGGCTTGGGCTACAGCATGCGAAACAAATAATTACGGCTTTGAGATCGAGCGCACCGCTCTCTCTTCGAATCAACAGAATAGTACAACTGCAGGGTGGCAGAAAATAGGATTTGTCATGGGTCATGGGACAAGCAACGTGCGACAAGACTACTCCTTCGAGGACAGTGTAGCCGCAGGCAGTTACGGATACCGGCTGAAACAGATCGACCGTTCTGGAAATTTTGTTTTCAGCTCTGAGGTGGAAGCAGTCGTCCAGTTATCGGCTGACGACTATAAGCTAAGTCAGAATTTCCCAAATCCGTTCAACCCGATGACGACGATCAGTTTTGCGCTGAAGACGGGCGGCATGGCAACTCTTAAAGTCTTTAACGTCGCCGGTCAGGAAGTGAGGACGTTATTCAACGGCAGGGGGGAATCTGGCCGAATGTACTCGTTTGTTTTTGAAGCAGCAGGACTCCCCTCTGGAACGTATTTCTACGTGCTGGAATCGGGCGGGAAGCGGGAGGTCAAAAAGATGTTGTTGCTCAAATAGTGATAGGGCCCCCGGTGCAAGCGGCATTGTTGTAGTTCTTCTTTGGGCCCATCTTGATCCTGCACATACTTTAAAACAACAAGCCAAACGCTTCCTTCTCCAGCCATGACAACATAATACTCATCGAGCCAAACTCAAGAATGCACCGCTCAGAGGTCCCTTTGCTCGTCTCTATAAAAGCAAGGCGCCGAGATTCCGGAGTGTGCTAATCTAGCGCAATTTCTAATATTAAATCTTTTTTTTACCGCAGAGGGCGCAAAAGCCGCAGAAAAGGCTTCGTAAAAACATTAAGAAATCTTTACGTCTTTAGCGAACTTTGCGGTGAATTCTTTTTTGAAAAATTACTATATTGTTTTTGTGAACCGGCACTAGCTACTCCACTGACCCTCCCCCAACGCTGTCAGGGGAGGGGCCGAGGACCACTCCCACAAATGTTTTTGAAACAATTCCCCCCATCTTTTGTTAAAAATAAAAATCCCGTCCGGTTATTCACCGAACGGGATCTTCTTTACTACTCAGAAGAACAATTTGCGCTGAATCTGCGTAATCAGAGAAATTATTTCATCAGCAACATTTTCTTCACTTCGACACGATCCGCTGATCTCAGGATGTAGAAGTAAATCCCTGACGCAAGTCGTGAGCCGTCGAACGTTACTTGCTGAATTTGGTCTGCAGGAACAACGCCGTCGAACAGCGTCACGACTTCCTGGCCGATGCTGTTGTAGACTTTTACGGCAACATGTTCAGACGTCTTCATCGCGAAGTCGAACTTCGTCGACGGGTTGAACGGGTTAGGATAGTTCTGGCTCAACTTATAATCTTCGGGCGAAAGAGTTGCTTTTACCGCAACTTCAGAGCTATACGTAAAATTTCCGCTCCGGTCGATTTGTTTAAGGCGATAATTATACGAACCAGCCTCCTTCACAACATCGCTAAAACTGTAATTTTGCTGTGTGTTGGTTGTCCCTTTACCGGTTACATTTCCTACTTTTGCCCATGTAGCGGTCGCCGCGACTGCAGGGTTAGTACTGACTGCCTGTCGCTCGACATCGAAACCGGAGTT
>CAYTOA010000036.1:0-42446 GCA_964439265.1 uncultured Chitinophagaceae bacterium | reverse complement strand
CTCGTTGGGGACACTTGTAAATAAACATCCCCGGTTTGCTCCACGAGGTTAAGTAACATTCTCGTGAAATTCGGCTAGCCACTTCTCAGCTTCTGTCTGTTGGCGGAATGGTCGAATATTACAAACGTCCTCAACGAGCACTTCGATCATCCGAAGCATACCGTACCCATAATCAGTATCGACTACGATTGCTGTTGGGCCGAGTTTCGAGTCCTTCCCAAGCTGACGAAGGATGTTGACAAGCGTGCGCGCCTCCTCCGGCGAAAAGGCGGGAGTAAAACCTCGAGCGTCAATCAACTCACTATAAGCGAGACCTACGCCGAGGCGTTCTGCCTCAAGGTGAGTACGGATGTCAGCCAAAGTGATAGGGCCCTCAGCTCTTACAAAAACCCGCCGTCGGGCGTGATCGACAGTAGATGTGAAGCTCATGCGCCCTCCTGAAAACAGAAAGCAGCATCCCAGAATGCGCATCCTGCAATTTCTGCATCATTACTGCACTCAATCATTGATCTCTTCTCGCCTTTCATCGGTTTCCCACGTCAATATCTGGATGTTCAATTGACATTTGTTCCTTCTCACGTTTCATAGCATGCTTTAATAAATTAAGCCCCCCATAATTTATATATCCTCCAAATGGACCTGAATGAAGTTTCCTGTGGCGTCTGTGGTGTACGAGTTTTCCAATAAATATGGAGATTTTGCATATTCCTTAGAATTCCCGACGAAAAGTTGACAGACAATATTTCATATTGCATATTCCGATACAAAGAATGCCGCACGGAGCGCCCTTTGCCGGGCCTTCCTCGCGTGCGGCATTCTTGTATGGATATGAGCGAACTCCCGCTGCTTAACAAACTTTCGGAGGAGGAGGAGGAAGCGGAGGCGGT
Source organism: uncultured Chitinophagaceae bacterium (assembly GCA_964439265.1). GTDB lineage: Bacteria > Bacteroidota > Ignavibacteria > UBA10030 > UBA8401 > JAGVPT01. Next base: position 41,559 of record CAYTOA010000036.1, on the reverse strand, counting down.
ACTCCTGCATCTTCAACAAGTAGTTTCTCTGGAGTTGTCGTTGGAGTATTAGGAGAAAGAGGAAATTTGTGGCTTGAGGCTGTTAATAGCATCAATGCCACAACGGCTGTGAAGAAAAAACGGGCCAGATTTTTCATGGCTAAAGTTTCCTTTCTTAATAGTTTGGAATTGTGAATGGTTAGTCCACCCACTTCATCGATTATAGATTCCTGCGGGAGTAACCGATGAAGTTTTAGCTGCACCACACAAGGCTAATTCTAAGCTCGGGAATTTACAGTGATTGTTTCTCCAATTAGCGGCGTTATGCCTTCTTCCTACAGATTTACACATTCAGGACGAATCAAGACTCTTCTTATCTCCTTCCTTTGTTCTCAAGTCTTCTCATGCGGTGTTCGCGCCCAATCGATCGAATCAAACCGTGCAAATGCTGATCAACTCGAAAAACGTGCTCGCGACTTTTTTGTGGCTGCCGGTTACGATAGCTCCTTTGCTTGCTATGAACGGGCCGAGAACTTGTATGCAGAGGCTGCTGATTGGACAGATGTTCTTGAGTGCCTCAACCGTGAAGCAGACGTGCTTGTTAGATTAGCACAGTATGAAAAGGCAGTTGCGCGCTTGGAAAGAGCTAAAAAAGTTGCTGGTGACCGGCTCCCATCGGATGACACAAAGTTAGGGACGACATATAGTCTTCTCGGGTATATCTACCACTACAAGCAGGCGTATAACGATGCGGTTCGCTGCCTCCAAGAAGGTTTGAGAATCAGATTGAAGGCATCGGGCCCCGTGAATATTGAGGTCGGCCACTCTTACTATTTGCTCGCATTGACTTACAGGGCAATGGGAAAATATGATGAAGCTCAACTAGCTATCACACAGGCCCTTGAGTTAAGCGGAAAACTGGGAAATCAAGAAGACGTGGCGAGGAATATGCTTGCATTGGCAAACATACTCTCCGACAAGGGGGAGTACGCAGGTTCGATTAATATTGAGAGGATCACCGAGGACACTCTTGCCAAGATGGGGGAAGGGACGAGTGATCTGCTCGCGACGTGCTATTTCTACCACGGGAGAGACCTTCTCCATGAGAACCAATACAAAAACGCAGCTTCCTACTTCTCAAAATCGCTCTCTATTTATACCGGGCTCTATGGTGAGATTCATCCTGGTGTTTCAGGGTGTTTATTGAAACTGGGAGATGTCTATTCACTTCAAGGAGATTTTGAGCAAGCACGGTCTTATTTCAGCAGAGCAGAGGAAGTGATGCTTAAGATAAACGGCCCAACTCACTCCAGCATGGCAGAGTTGTATGCGTCACTCAGTGACTTCTATTTGAGAAAAAGCGACTTGGATAGTGCGCTTTCCTTTGGCCGGAAGTCAGTGCAAATACAGCGCTTCAATTATGGCGGATCACATATCTCTACAGCAAATAGTCTCGAGAAGCTCGCTTGGGTTTATGAACGAAAAGGTGATTATTACGCCGCACTCAGCACATTGGACAGTTCTCTTGTGATAAAGACAGCAATCAACCCCAACTCCGTGGAGGTGGCCAGGCTAAATCTGTCGATCGGGGTTGTTTATTCTAAGTTAGACCTCGCTGACAAAGCCGATTACTATTTTCTGTCAGCTCGAAAGGTTTTCGATAGATCGCAATCTACCGACACTACTTTTCTAGCGCTGTTACAGAACTCTTACGGTGATATGTTCCTGAGGAAGAAGGAGTATCTCGCGGCCCTCGACCACTACAAGGAAGCTGCTTTGTTCTTGCAGGGAGAATCGGGCAAAAGAATGTTCGCATCCGCCGCCCGCGAAGATCTTTCAAGGTCGGACGAGCTCAGACTTCACTACATGTTATCGGCATCAAGGGCGTACGAATCGCTTGACTCAGTTTCCGGCAATTTCCGTTATCTCGACAGTGCCTATAACTGCCTTGAGAACGCGATGTCCATTCAGACGATAATTCGAAGAAGATACAGAGCCGAAGGATCGAAGATCTATTTTGGTGAGGAATCCTATGACATCAACACAAATGCTGTGGAAGATGCGTTGTCACTTCATTTCAGAACAAAGGACAAGATGTATCTCCAGAAGGCATTCCAGTGTTCTGAAAAGTCAAAAGCGAGCCTTTTATCCGATAAGATGATCCAGTCTGAAGCACTGCATTCTTCTGGAGTGCCCAACAGTGTGCTTCAAAGAGAAGAGCTTCTGAGGACCAATCTCACAAGTTCAACGTACAAAATGAGAGAGACGGATCTAAACGGAGTTCTCACGGGACAACAGTCGGCCTATTTTACTAATCTTGTTGCCTATGATAGGTTAATGGATTCTCTCGAGAATTATTTTCCTAATTACACTGATCTAAAGTACCACGTGAAAGAAGTCGCAATACCCTCAATTCAAAAACGACTCCCTTCAACCTCCGTGATTCTCGAATACTTCTTTGCAAAAGGCCGACTTTGTATCTTCACCATATCGAAAGACAAATTTGACCTCACTATCACACGGAAAACATCGGAGATCAAAGAGGCCGCGTTGGCCATGAGGAAATCCTTGAGAACAGTCGACAGGAGTGAATTTTTAAAGCACGCTTCCGATCTCTATAGAATGATCGTGCAGCCGGTAGGGAAATTTTTAACAGGAAAACAACTGATCGTAATCCCCGATGGAGAATTGTATTACATACCGTTTGAAGCTCTTCTCACTGCCCCCCAATCAAGCATGGCTTTTACCACGTATTCACGTCTTCCGTTTCTTATTAAGACGCACGCTGTATCGTATGCCTATTCCGCCTCCTTATTCATTGAACAGCGGCAGACATCTTCGCAAGGTCAGAAGAGTTTTGTCGGTTTCGCTCCAGTGTTCGATGATTCCATAAACAAAAACCTTGGAGAAACATCCAAAAAAGATTTCGCAGAGCTGCGCTCATTCTCATTAAACGGAAAGAAATACGGCGATTTGGAGTATAGTCAGGAAGAGGTTACGAATATTGCCACACTCTTTGAGAACAGACATCTGCAATCGAAAACGTTCATCCATGATGAGGCCAATAAAAGTAACTTCAAAAAGACAGTTCATGATTACAGCTTCGTGCATATCGCCAGCCATGGATTTGCCGACGAAATTCACCCCGATTTGTCAGCACTCTTATTTTCGGTGGCCAGCGGCCCTCAAACGAAAGAAGATGGAATTTTGAACGCGAGTGAGACTTATGAACTTAAATTGAACGCAGACCTCGTTGTCCTGAGTAGTTGTGAAAGCGGAATTGGAAGGCTTGTGAAGGGTGAGGGCCTTATGGCGATTACTAGAGGCTTCTTCTACTCTGGTGCCAGAAATCTACTTTTCTCATTGTGGAAAATTTCGGACAAGAGTACCAGCAAACTAATGGTTGATTTCTATCGATCTGTACTCGCTGGTGATGGCTTCCCGCTTGCACTGCAGGAGGCAAAATTGAATGCAATACGTAATAATCAGTATGCGTTCCCCAGCGAATGGGCAGGATTTCTTCTCATTTCCTCAAATTGATTATCTATTATTCGACAAGAAACTTCCCGACATAGAGAAGCTCATCTGCTGTCTCTATCCTCCAATAGTATAGTCCCCGTTCCAAAGTACCAGAAAATTCATAGCCATGTTCACTTGACTGCACAAGGGCAACCTCTTTACCCTTGTTGTTGATAATTTTGAGAATGACTTTTCCCTTCTCAGCCCAGACCCATTTGAACTCAATCTTGCCATGGATTATCTCACCGACCATTGGGGACTCTACTTCAATGTCACTTGATCGGTAGTGAACACCGATCAGGGCTTCAAGCTCGGGCGAAATCGCATAATTGTCAGACAGGAGGCTCTTAGCTGTCCCTTTTGACGAGCTATCAATCCCAACAGATGACGGGGGAACATTTTGTGTTGAGCCTTCTATCTTGCCCTGGTCACGCCTCGGTAAACCGAACCTGGTGATTCCGTAAAGTCCAAGCCCGACAAGCAGAACGGCCGCAATCCTGTAGAAAATAGAACGATTCAAACTTTCTAGGTTAGGCTTTAGCCGAAAAATGGAGTGTTGCTCCCCAGGCTTTCCCACCTCTTTTTCAAGAAGCAGGAACAGCTCTTCTATATTGAGCCTGCACGTGGCACATTCTGAGACATGTTCCAGAACAGGTTCCGGAAGTTGTTCAAGTGTGTTAAGCTTCAATGCATCAACATAGTGGGCCACGCCTTCCTCGTTCAAATGCAAGTTTTCGTCGAAAAGCTTCATTACGTTCACCTGAGTCATATTATGTGTACTTATATATCTTCGAAGTATGGTTAAATGGAGAAATATTTTTCAGTCAATATTCGCAGACTTTCTTTATCATAGGATGATTCTCTCCTTTTGCCATTGAGGAGCTGGATTATTTCGCGAATCCTCACCTCCGACCAGTTCCTCACAGCGTCGACCGTGTTACTTTTACCTTCGTAATTATTCAGGAGAAGGGTAACAATTCGATACACCTCTTTGGAATCCATTTCCTCATAGTGAGTCCCAAAATGGCCCAAGAAAGCGAGAACGTCTTCTTCGGAGCAATCCGGAAAACAGGCTATGACGTCTCCTTTATTTACCCTCAGACGAAAATAAAGTTTGACACACAGGATGACTTTTTCCTTTTTCTTGTGATAATATTTGAATATCCTTTTTAGTCGTTCTAGGTCATATTCTATCGCAAGGTTTTGGGTTGCGGTTTCTTCGACGATCGGATCCTCGTCCCCCAAGGGAAATACCCTGATATCCTTTTTTCTTTTATCATAGATCTTTAAACAGGAATTCCGAACAATGGCGGAAAAATACGTTTTGAGCAGCGCTATGCCATTATATTGCTCCCTGATCTTTTCCAATTTGCCTAACAAGTCCTCGTTAACGGCCTGGACGACATCTTCATAATCGGAGGAGTGAAACATTTTGCTTGCAATATATTTCTTAACGATTATTTGGATGAGATCTTGATACTTAATTATGAGCTCGCGAGGCTCCTCTCTAAGCAACTTCACATCCTGTTGGTTCCCATTATAAGACATGATTCTCCGGCAAAATATCAAACAAAGTTACCTCTTATTGTGGAGTGTATCAAGCCTGCTGAACCGTTTGCCAATCTCGGCGACGGAAATCAATTTATCCTTTCCGATAATTGGAAGAATCCTTCTTGGTGAATGGTCAATTATTTGTCACTGATCTAAGACGGCTACTCATCAGCTAAACAAAATCACCGACCCTCTTTTCCGCAATTTCAGAGAATTAGCAAAAGGACGCGGCGGTCTTCCCAGCCCGCAGGCAAATTGACACAATCAATATCTTTATTTCATGAAAATTCGTGCATCAAAGGATAAAAGATATGCCGGTGACGGATCGCATGTTTGAAGGAATTACAAATCGGGAGTGGTGAGAGATGGCAGGACGGTTGACAGCAAGGATTAGGGTGAAAGCAATGAACAGAAGATCTTATTGGGGTTATTGAATTAGATTGAAATCTCTATACCCTCGACAAGTTGTTGTTCATAACGTTCCATTTCCTCAACCGTTGTTCGCACGCAGAACTCGTGTAGGTAATGGAATTTGAATCAATTTGAGCAATTTGCCAAAATAACATGCCTTATCAACAATCTGGGTTGGGAACACTATTCCATTGACAACTTTCAATTGCCGAATTACGGATGAGCCGGGCTCAAAAGAGCGTCCGCACTATTGCCTTCCAACGGGGCAACCCACTCCGCGTTGCTCAATCCGTGGTGACCCGTCCTCATTGAAGCTGCAATTTCCAATCTGCTCTCTCTGGTCCTGTAATTGCAATTCCGACATCCGTAAATTCAAGTAGGGGTGATCTTTAGTCAATCTTTCCGGCCGTGCACCCCTGGTGTTTCCATGAGAGCACATTCTTTTGCAGGCTTCGCAGTCTTGCAATTGTTCATCATTTACAGTAGTTTATCCTTTGAATCTTTAGGCAGAGGACAAGCTCATGATCAAAATAAATCTCCGGGTTGACGATAGTTCGACCAATCTGGACGACATTAAGGAGCCGGACCTCAAGGTCAAAGCAAGTTCATTGTCCACGAAATTGGAAGCTATTATTTCACCCCTCTCTTGTCCGGTGTGCGGAAAGGATGGGAAGGTCGAAGTAACGCTGGTTTTTGATAAATTCGTTCAGGCACGGATACATCCGGACCACTGCTGTCACAGAGAATTCTCTACGATAATTTATCGGTCGCTCCCTCCCCTTCTAAAAGAGCTGAGTCAACCGTAGCCCTCCCGACGCTCACAATAGCGAAGGTCTTCAATAATTCGATATCGACTCGTCCGCTTTTTTCACCAACGCTGCAAATGTGTCGTGCGGACCAAAGCCGCTCGAGAGAACATAGACTCCGATGCGTTCTTCGCTCCTGTCGGAAAAATATACTCCGCAGCTTCCCCATTCAAATCCCCGGAGACTTGCCCCTCGCGCAAGGAATCGAATTCCGACATTGATTTTCCCCGTCAAATTCACGGCTTCAAAAATACCTGATTATAGGTATTGCCACTTCCGGGTACTCCTTCTACATTATTTTCCGATCTCCTTTGGCCGGGGCAAGTCGTATGAAGAAAGGCTCCGTAGTTCAAAGTCGGAAAGTACGAAGCCAGAACCTGCAGGCTGAAAAAAATCAGTGCACAACTTTATGCCGGCAGAATTCTCGCAGACTTGGATCGCTGCCTGATGTAGATTTACCAGGTGTGTTCTCCTTATGCGGGATTTTTTTACGCAGAACGAAATATTGTCAGCCTTCCGGCTCCAGGCCTGTAGACTTGAATCATTGCCGTCTCAACTTTCTCCATATTTGAAAAGCAACACCGCGCCTGGTAGGCGTATGTGAGTAGTCTCATGTCCTTGCCTTTAGAGCGTTCGCAGATATTTATTTTTCAAGCAATCTCAGAAACATGTCATTTGGTCCTCCCCGACGGGTCTACGACCCGTCGGGTCGTGGACGATGCGCTCACTCCGTTCGCTTACCCAGCATGAACGCGCTATTTTCTCGCACTGAGCAATCCATAATTATCTTTCGAGCAGCAGCGGGCAAACGGCTTCTGATGGCTTTTAGACTGAGAGTGATCGGATATAAACTCTTTGCCCGCCTAGTAACTGCGGCCGCGATCATTATGTTCTTCACATTCATTTCCGTAAGTTGAAGAAGATCCGGAACATCCTTGATCTCATGCACCTATAAATGTCATATTGACACTATTGTGATGGACGAAATACTGGAGAGGAACAGGTCAAAATGGAACATGCAAAAACGACACCGCCGTCGCAACAACCGGGCCAAAAAATACTCGTCATCGACGACGATGATGACTATCGCGAGATGATCGTGGAAACTCTTGGGTTCGCAGGTTTCACCGTCAGCGACGCAACAAACGGGCTGGATGGACTGGCGGCGGTGAAACGCGACCATCCGGATCTCGTCCTCTGCGATATTAACATGCCGAAGATGGATGGATATAGCCTGCTTGATGCGTTAAAAAAAGACCCTCAATACGCATCGATACCGTTTATTTTTCTGACCGGCGATTCGACGAGGAGCGATGTACGCCACGGAATGCAGCTCGGCGCTGATGATTACCTGACGAAACCGTTCACATCCCACGAGCTTATCACTGCGATCACGACGCGCTTAACGAGAAAAAAATCTTTGCAGAAATATTATGAGAACCAATTTGAAGATATCAAGACGAGTATCGTGAAGTCGCTCCCCCACGAATTTCGCACCCCTCTGCACGGCATCCTTGGCTATGCTCAATTTTTACAGGAGGAAACCAATCTTCCTCCCGGCGAAGTAAGAACAATCGGCGCAATGATCCATAAATCGGCGCAGCGGCTCTATCATCTCCTGGAGAACCTGATTCTGCTTGGGGAACTCCAGTTTCTTATGAATGATCAAAAAGCGATAGCTGCATTGCGGGACGATGCGGCCACGCCGCTTCGGGAAGCGGTCCGGTCGGCGGCAGAACAGGAAGCGGGCGCTCATAAACGCGCCGGCTCGATCGACATCCAGGTGAGCAATGCTGCCGTTCAAATATCTTCAGCCCATCTCACAAAGATCATTGAAGAGATAACAGACAACGCGTTAAAATTCTCTGAACCCGGAACAAAAGTACGTGTATCAAGCGAGGATCATGACGCCGAGATCTTGATCATCATCAACGATGAGGGGCGCGGAATGTCCCGGGAACAGATCGGCAGGGTCACCGCATTCCAGCAATTTGAACGGCATCATTATGAGCAGCAGGGAGCGGGACTTGGGTTGGTGATTGCAAAAACGCTGACGGAGATCTACGGCGGGAGTCTTACGATTGAGAGCATGGAAAAAGGGGGAACAACCGTTACGATAAGGTTATTGAAAGCGCCGATTATTTAGATGAAATTCCTGAAACACAAAGGACGAAGACCGAAACGGCCTTCGTCCTTTTTATTTGAAAGCATAAAGAGCGGCGTGCTAATGATCGCCTGTCGCCAAATCTGATACGAATTTTGTTCCCTCGATTGAAAATGTTGCATCACCTCCGCCGAGCACGATAGTGAACTGTTCATTGATTGTATATGACAGCTTACCGGGAGGAGTAACCGTTGCAGTGTAAGTCACGTGGATTGTCCCGGTTGTCCCTGCTGATCGTGCAACTCTCGGGCCTTTGGGCCCCCTGACATTTTCAAATGCAAGGGTAATTGTGCGAACCAGCACCCTCCCCTTACGAGCAAGCGTCTTTATTGTGTCAATACCCGACCACATGTACGTCCCGTTGATCGTTACCGTGTCCGTGTTCGTATTCGAGATGGTCCAGTCGCTGCTGATTGAGAGCAGGTGATGGACTAATCGCGGAGTCCAAAAATAACCATAACCGCCAAGCAGTTTATGCCTGATCGTATCGGCAACCAGGTTGTTGGTTTTCCGATACTCCTGAGCGTGTCCATCCAGACGGTATTGGACCCAATAGTCTCGCGTCCAATAACCATAATAGGCTGGGTAGAACAACGAATCCCCTTTTATGACGAGTTTGGTCCAAGACATTGTAGAGGAGTCGTAAACCGCTCCAGCGATTGAATCATTATCCGTTTTCCATAACGCATTGCTGTTCGTCGCGCTGCCGCTTACGGCCGCACCACCGGCGATTTCGAAAGCATCATTCACCTGGTCCATCGCACCGCCGTTGTTGCTTGCAAGTGCGTCAGAGGTAGCATCGCCGGCGTCAGCGATATCAGCAGCAGATACCGTGACCGTCTCCTGATTCTGGGAAGGACCGGTATCATTTTTCTTGCATCCCGCAACAAAGACAGCCGCTGTTGTGAGCGCGCCTAAAATAAAAATTGTAAACTTTCTCCTCATCACAGAATCATTCGTTCGCATTCGCTTCTCCCAATCTATGAATGTTTGATGAATCGTGAAGGCACAGTTCTTCGTGGTGTCTTAATAAATCGCAATAACGATGCCAGTGATTTTTCCACTTTTATAGCAGTAATAACGGCTTTTTAGAGTTTTCAATACGCAGAATTTGCGTAGTGCATGCAATAAGTGCGTTCTCTGATTTTCCTGCTTTTCTTCCTCCTTGATTGTCCGGCCGATTACCGGTACATTCTCGCACCTGCGTGTACAGAGGAACGGGCAAGAATCAATATCCAGCCTACCCCGCGAATTGAGGAAGAATGATGATCGCCGAATCATGTGAATATTCTCTTCCGCCATTCATGAAATCCTATTGACAACTCTTTGACATTGTTTCTCCGAGCGCTGCAGATATTCTCATCAATAACGCTCGATAAGAAAAAGCAGGGAACCAGTGATCCACGCTGCTCAACACTCCGCACAGTTTGTCCCCAGAATCTCGATTCAAGATTGCATCAATATGACCGTAAATGGTCTTTTCATTTTTCTTTTGCTCTCACGCTCCTCTCTTGCCGATGAGGTCTATTTGAAGAGCGGCTTTGTCTACAGGAATGTCCGTGTCAGCGATACATCCGGAACAGTTGTCAGCTTTTTGTGGGACACGATCAGGGTCAGAATACCGCTTCGATTGATCAACAAAATTGAAATTGAAGAATATTCCTCTGGCGAAAAACCCGCGTATGAGCTGTATTCCCAAATGATGAACGACGATTTTGCGTCGGCGAGATCGGAACAGTCAACCAACCGGTTGGAGAGTGACAGGCGCTCAAAAAGAGGCGTTCAAATGTCGATCGCGACGCGGGGCGGTGAGCTTCACGCCGGACAATTTTTATACGCGACAGACAGCTTGCTTCTCCTGTGGCAGGGCACACAGCCGTTCAACGATACAAGCGTTAGAACTTGGACGCTTGTACTTCAAGCCCCGGACATTTCCCGGATTACTATTATAAGAGATGGTAATTTCTGGTCGGGGTTCGGAACCGGAGCATTGATCGGCGGCAGTGTGGGTGTTGTCGTTGGGCTGGCGAGCGGGAACGATCCGCCGGGAATACTCAGCCTGACCGCCGGTCAAAAGGCGCTCTTGCTCGGCGTGGGTCTCGCAACACCGTTCGGGCTGTTCGGAGGGATTTTCGGCGCCATCCAGGGAGTCGACGACGATTTTTCGGTTGAGGGAAATTCGGAAACCTACAAAGCGATCGTGCAAAAAATGAAGAATGAGGCAATATTTCCTTCGCTCCCGCCGCCGCAGTTGCAGGATTTGGTGGACGAAAAATACAGGGAACCGCACCACGCTCTTCCCAATCGCACTGCCGACACCGACATGACCTACTCCCCTCCATCGCCAGCGAAGCTGCATATTGCCCTGGCCGGCGGGTGGATGGCATCACACATCAACGGCGATATGGTGAATGCGTTCAACGTGTCGGGGTTCGGCGGTTCTACCGGGGGATTTTTCGGACCGGTAGATTATCCCGTCAATAATAGCTCCACGTTCACGTGGAGTCTCGGCGCGGAATACGATCTGACCTCCCAATTCCGAATCGGCCTGGAAAGGGTCAGCATTTCCGAACAGCAGGTAGAGGGGAAAGATGATGAGGTTGAACATGCCCGCGCCGTCTCGGTAAACCTCTTTGCCGATTACGTGATAGTCCCGGTCGACAAGCTGCTCCTCTCGCGGTACGAGTTAGCAGTAGGTGCGGGAGTAAGCTATAACTGGTTAACCGTCAACGGGAGCGTTTCATCATATGTTGGGTCGGCATATATCCAAAATCCGAGCACGTTCATGTTCGAGAAAAGAGCAATTGGGGCGGCGTTGAGAATGAGTCTTGAATACTATATTACAAAACATTTTTCCGTTCAGGGCAAATTTGAACAGAGCTTCGTGCCGTCTCTCAGCGTCCCGCCGATAGCGTACGTGAATCCATACGACAAAAGATTGAAGAATCTTGCGGGTCATTCTGTCGATTTCTCAGGATCAGATTTTTCCATTGGGCTGCGTATTCACTTGTGATTCGATAGGTCGGGTGTAATGTCATCGGATATCACGCCGCGTCGGATTTCTACGGGGACACCTCGGATTGATAGCAATTTCGGCTTGTACGCGCATTCCACCTAATTTCGGTTTGTCGGACGAAGAACGTAAGATACTTTCCCAAACCAAGATAATTGCCCCGGAACCGCCTATATCGATATCAATCCGCAGAATAGTGCTAGAGTCCCGCTCTCGTTCAGCATTCGACTCCAAATCCTTTCTATCGGTGGAAAATCTCCTTCCGATTGCTCTACGGCACTGTTTTGATTCACTTCAATATTGTATATTAAACCAGATTTTGTGGGAGTGAATTCTCCTAATGAATTTCCACGAGGACCGACAGAAATTTGTTAAGTCATTGGGATCTGCGCTCAGTATCAGAGGCTGAACACCAACACTTCGCGGAAAGCAAGGGACGAATACCGCGCAGTCGCACACTTTAAACCCCAACATTATTGAGAAACCTCTCAATTGATAATACTGCATCAAAGGCCAGCGTCTGAAACTCCTGATCAACCATACAGGGAAGAGGCTGAGTTACCTTGATTATTGATATGAGAAAAACATCTCGCCTATATCGCACTATCATCCATTATTGCATGCGCTGCTCAAACTCGTGAGTCAGGACAAACACATATCGTTTTTTCGGATGCGTTTGACTTCGTTCTTGCTCACGACGCTGCTCATTGTGGTACTGGGGAGAACCGCCGTCTCGCAAAGTACATTCAGCGGCACGGGCAACTGGAGCACTCCTGGAAATTGGAGCGCCGGGGTGCCCACCAGTGCGGTCGCTGCGACGATCGCCTCGGGTGCGAACTGTACCGTCGACGTAGCAGCTCAATGCGCTTCGCTTACTTTTGCAGCAATCAATGCAAGTAGCGTCGTGACAATAAGCGGAGCGAATTCGATAACCATTACAGGTGCGATCACTATGCCTAGGCCGGCCGCTGGTCTTACCGGCACCGTGAACATAAACGCCGGAAGCATCAGCTGCGCCTCCATCGCACTTTCCGCTACCACTACTCCGAGGAATGATGTTATCAATATTACAACAGGGACTCTTACTGTTTCGGGTAATATTACTTCTTCGGGAGCAGGCAGTCAGCTCATATTTTCAGGGGCAGGAACTTTGAACGCCGGCGGCACTTTCATGAGCGGTACCACCGGGACCTTTACCTGCTCGACGAGCACGGTTAATTTTAACGGTGCGGCTCAGGCGATAGCTCCATTTGCGTATACCTTTAACAACGTTACGCTTTCCGGAAGCGGCGCAAAGACTCTGACCAACGCTACGATTGGAGGCAATCTGGTGTTAACCAGCGGGTCAACCGTAACCGTAACGACCGCAGCCGCCCTTGCGGTCGGCGGGAGTCTTACTGTTGGTGACGGCACCACCCTTACCGCCGGCGCATTTGCATTGACCGTTACAGGCACGACGACGGTCGGCAGCGGGGTCGGATCAACCGCGACGTTGACAACAAATTCAGCCACCGGAACAAAAACTTTCACCGGCGCTGTCACTATTAATAGCAACGGAGTATTATCAGAGACCGCTGCTGCCACGCTTTCATTTGGGTCGGATGTTACCATCAATGGAACGTTAACTGAATCCGGGGCAGCCACGGTCGGTATCGCCGGAAATCTCATGAATAATGGAACATACACTGCCAGCACCGGAGTCCATACATTTAGCGGTGCGGCGAAAACATTCAGCGGATCATCGACCAACTCTATACCGAGAGTAACAGTTAGCGGCTCGTACACAAATAATGGAACGTTGACAATCGGTACGGCTTTAGCAGGCGCCGGGTCATTGGCAAACGCTTCAACGTGTACGCTCAACATTGGAGGAAGTTGTTCAATAACCACCTTTACAAATAGTGGAACGACAACCGTCAGCGGCGCCGGAAATATCTCCACCGCTGTTGCGAATTTCACCAACGCAGATACGCTTAACCTCGGCGGATCGGGAACTATTACTGGTATTACCAACAACGGAATAGTAAACCTTACTACGTCAGGCACAATCACCAGTTTTAATAATGCTACCGCCGCGAGCATACTGAACATCAGCGACCTTGCTGTGCCTACGTTTACAACGCTTACCGTCAGCACTGCTGGAAACACCGTTAATTATAGCGGCGCCGGTGCTCAAACGGTAAAAGTAGTAGCATACAGCAATCTTATTTTAAGCGGCAGCGGCGCCAAGACGTTTGCAGTCACAACTGTAAACAATAATCTGACATTAAGCGGCACTGCTACAGCAACGACAGGAGCCGCACTTACGATTGGCGGTGCTCTTACTGTCGGAACAGGGACAACATTTGCGACCGGCGCCACCAATACCTGGACTTTGGGCGTGACAGGCACGACGTCAGTGACAGGAACCTTGAACCTCGCTAATACGGGGACAAAGACTTTTACCGGCGATGTCACAATTAATGCCGGCGGTACTTGGAATGAGACCGGCGCAGCAGCTTATAGTATTGCCGGTAATTTTACGAACAATGCAACAGCTTTTACTGCCAACACCGGGGTGCACACGTTCAGCGGTGCAGCAAAAACGTTCAGCGGCTCAACGACCACTTCGATACCAAGCGTCACGGTGAGCGGTTCGTACACAAACAACGGAATCTTGACAGTCAGTACGGCGTTAGCCGGCGCTGGGTCTCTGGCAAACTCCGCGAACAACACACTCAACATTGGGGGAAATTGTTCAATTACCACCTTTGCAAATGGTGGAACGACAACCGTCAGCGGTGTCGGCATCATATCCACCGCTGTTGCGAATTTCACCAACACCGACACACTTAATCTTAATGGGTCGGGTGCGATTACTGGTATCACCAACAACGCCGCCGGGATCGTTAATCTTACGACATCAGGGACGATCACAAGTTTTAATAACGCAACCTCGACAAGCACGCTTAATATCAGCGACCTTGCCGTACCGACGTTTACAACGCTTACGGTCACCACCGTTGGAAACACGGTCAACTACAAAGGAGCCGGCGCGCAGACTGTAAAAGCAGTTGCATACAGCAATCTTACACTAAGCGGAAGCGGCGCAAAAACCACAACCGGCGTGACAGTGAACAAGATCCTCAATATGGCAGGAACTGCAACGGCCTCAGTTGCTCCAACGTACGGAGCATCGGCTACTTTGCAATACGACCAGACTGCAACCGCGGGACCAGAGTGGATTACGCCCTTCCTCGCAACGGGAGGAGTCGTAATAAACAGCGGCACTGTGACGTTAAGCGCTCCCAAAGTACTTGGCAACAATACAAGCGTTCCTTTAAACATCATTAGCGGGGCGACACTAACACCCGGAACCAACCTTTTGACTTTCGACGGTGATTTTATAAATGCGGGCACATTGACAAGCGGCTCGGGGGGAGTTACAATTACCGGAACAGTCGCAGCGCAAAGTATTGACGGATTTACTACGACGGGTGCGGTGTCGATGACGAAGACAGCGGGCACAGCTACACTCACAGACAATGTCAATGGAGGTGCGTTCACACTCAATGGATCGGGAGGAACTCTTGATCTGGGAGCCGGATTCACGCATACGTTTACCGGTGCCTGGACATTTTCCAACGGAACGCTCCTCGGCAACTCCAGCACATTGAATATCGGCGGAGCCACATCATACACCGCAGGAACGTTCACACCGGGGACGAGCACTGTCAACTACAACGGAACCGGCGCACAGACGATTCTCGCATTCAATTATTATAATCTAACCGTCAGCGGAGTGAGGACGAACAACGTCACGCTGGCAAGTACAGGAACGATCGGCATTGCTAATACTTTCAACCCGTCAGCAACGTTCACCAGCGGTGCATTTGTCAATACCGGCAGCACCGTAGATTACAACGGAACAGGCGCTCAGTCCATTGTTGCATTCAACTATAACAATCTTACGATCAGCCAGGCGAGAACGTCAAACAACGTAACCCTTGCAACCTCCGGGACTATCGGCATCGCCGGCACTTTCAATCCTTCAGCAACCTTCACCGGCGGTGCATTTGACAACACCGGCAGCACCATCGACTACAACGGAACTGGTGCGCAAATGATTGTCGCTTTCAGCTATAATAATCTTACCGTCAGCCAGGCGAGAACGTCAAACAACGTAACGCTCGCTAATTCAGGAACGATCGATATCGCCGGGACCTTCAATCCCTCTGCAACATTTACCGGCGGTTCGTTTGTCAATACCGGCAGCACCGTCGAGTACGATGGATCCGGTTCGCAAAACATTCCCGCCTTCACCTACAACAATCTAACCTTGACCAATGGGGGTGCGACGGCAAAAAACTTTGCAGGGACTGACAGCGTAACGGGAGATCTCCTGATCAATGCGAGCGCAACGGGAGCCGGAGGTTCAGCAACGATTGCCCTTTTTGGAAACTGGACGAACAGCGGAACATTTTCAGCGGGAACATCCACCGTCGTTCTGGGAAACAGCGCAGCGGTGTCAATAACCGGCGCAACAACATTCAATTCGTTAACGGTAAACAAACTGGCCTCAACAACTGTTGTCACGCTCAACCATAGCATTGGAGTCGGAACGTTGACCATGACTCAAGGAACGATGCAGACGGGCGCGAACTCCGTAACAATAACATCAGCGAGGTCGGGTAACGGCCTGATACTCGGAACAGTCACGCAAACTCTGACTTTTTCTCTCTCCACGCCATACGCATTTGAAGGACCCAACACTCTTATCACTTTCACCGGCGGGTCGCTTCCTACATCCGTCACCATTACCGTCCTTGCCCAAACAACGCCTTCAAGCCCAACGATGATCCCCGTGGATAGATCCATCTCCATATCCAGCACCGGGGGAAGTTTCACCGCCACACTTCGGCTTCATTACGAAAACAGCGAGACGAACAGCCTAAATGAAACGCTCTTAAAGCTCTGGATGGACTCCAGCGGCACATGGGTGAACGAAGGAGCAACGTCGAGGGACAGCGTCAATAATTATGTCGAACTTACGGGAGTCACAGCCTTCGGCACGTGGGCTATCGGCGCCAGCGCCTCTTCGAAGGCATTTGTCGACAACAACGGCGGCAGCACGAATGCCGGCGACACTCTCACATACACCGTTACGGCTGTCAACCCATATGTAATAACCAAGTCGACGATCAACGTCAGCGATGCGTTATCGTCAAATTTCATTCTCGTTCCGGGGACGATCAGCAACAGCGGCGGGATTGCGGGACAGACATTGACAGGAATGAATCTTGAAGGAGGAACGATCACATGGCCCTCCTTTTCTCTCACGGCCGGCGCTTCGGCGACACGGACCTTCCAGCTTCGGTCAGATTCTTCGATCTCCAGTTTGCAAACGATCACAAACACCGCCCATATTGATTTTGGAGGGGGAAGGGTCGAATACGTTTCGGTGCCGGTCACGTTCACGAATCTTCCGAGCGTCTCGATCGCCAACGCTGTCGATAACAGCAGTCCTATTCCCGGCGACATATTGACCTATACGTTGTCGGTCACGAACAAAGGGACATCGAATGCCACCAGCATTACGTTGAACACCGCAATACCCAATAATACGACGTTCAGCAACGACAGCTACGGCGTCGGGATGGGCGTCGAGATTAACGGTGTACCAAAAACAAATGCTTCCGACGGAGACGGCGTGACAGTGGGCGGAGGATCTATTACAGTCACGATTACAGCGCTCGCATCAGGTGCGACAACTCAGATCACGTTCAAAACTACGGTCAATTGACTGCAGCTGCAAAATCCATATGCGTATTCTATTCCGCTCTACAGACTCATCTCCCACCTTCCATCAAAATTTTGCATATTTAAATGAAATGCATTAGTTTTGCGAGCGTGGAAAAAAAGAGAAACCTTAGAGGAATTCGCGCTCCGGTTCCGGGAAAGAGTCAAGCAATTCTTCTTGCTTCTGTCATTGACGTCGCAGGATTAATTGCCGATTACGAAAACTCACCATCAGCAGGCTGCATCCATCTGACCAGGCGGCCGTTCGCTGGGTCTCCGTGAGTCTATAAGAAATTAGGTGGAAGTTAAATGCAGTTTGAAGACCAACAAGCGTTTGGTAGTTACCTCGAGCCCAACGAAACACTCATGTGGGCCGGACGTCCGCCGCAAGGACTGCTGTTTAGAAAATCAGACCTGTTGATGATTCCGTTCAGCCTGGTGTGGGGAGGTTTCGCCGTTTTTTGGGAAACGATGGCCTACAGCTCCGGCGCCCCTTCTTACTTTCTGATTTTTGGAGGCGCTTTCGTCCTAATGGGATTATATATTACCATCGGAAGGTTCGGCTACGATGCCCTGAAAAGAAAGAACACCATCTACGGCCTCACGACGGAGCGTGCTCTTATCCTTTCGGGCGTCTTCGATCGATCGGTCCGTTCTGTTAATCTTAAGTCGACTGCCGATATCACGCTTGAACAAAAACCGAATGGACGCGGGACGATTACTTTTGGCCCCCTGTATTCGTCGCGCTCGTTCATGGGGAATTCCAGCTGGCCTGGAGCAGGTCAACAGGCGGTACCTTCTTTCGAGTTGATCGAAAATGTCAGGAGCGTGTACCAGATGGTGCAGGCAGCACAGCGAAAGTGAAATCTGCTGCTGATCCAATTTCGATCACGATCTATTTTCTGAACTATTACATGCACGAACATTAACAAGGAGAAACACATGGCAATATTCAAATCTGGCAATCCTGCGCTTAAACAAGCGGCCTTTTCTGGATTTGCGGAGACAGTAGACGAGCAAAACGTCATGACGCTGCAGGGGACCGTCAACAAGACCGGCCTCCTCCTGCTGACATTGTTCATTACTGCAATGTTCGTCTGGCAGCGCTTCAGCGTCGCGGATGATTTCAGTGCGGTTGCGCCGTACCTCATGGTCGGCCTCTTCGGCGGATTGATCACCGGGATCGTGCTGGTGTTCAAGAAAAATCTTGCTCAGTACCTCGCCGTGCTGTACGCCGCGTTCGAAGGCCTTGTTCTTGGCGGATTGTCGGCGATGATGGAAGCGGCGTACCCGGGCATCGTGGTTGAGGCGCTCCTTCTCACCTTCGGCATTTTTGCCTGCCTCCTCCTCATCTATAAAATGGAGATCATCAAGCCGTCGGAGAATTTCAAACTCATCGTCGCCTCCGCAACAGGAGGAATCGCCTTCTACTATTTGATAAGTCTCGGCGCTTCGCTATTCGGGATGAGACTCCCCCTGGTCAACGATAATTCGGTCGGAGGCATCATCTTTAGCGTGTTTGTCGTGATCGTCGCGGCAATGAACCTGGTCGTCGATTTTGATTTCATCGAACAAGGTGCGGCGAACAAGGTCCCGAAGTTCATGGAATGGTACGGCGCGTTTGGCCTCATCGTTACCATGGTCTGGCTTTATATAGAGATACTCCGGCTCCTGGCAAAGACGAGGCGCAGGTGATCGGGCGAGGAATAAAGGAAGGGCCGACAGGATGCCGGTAAATTACCGATTCGACAACTGCATTGTCGTTGTAGAACTGGTCGGCGAATACTCTACGGACGAACTCCGCTCTGCGTTTCTCAATTCCATTTCTGACCCGAAGCGCCCCGAGCATTCCTGCCTGTTGATCGACAGCACCGAATCGCGCAGCATCCGCACGAGAAGTTCGGCAGAGATCAAATCCATGGCGCGCTTCCTGGAAACGCTCGGCGAACATTTTAATAACCGTATCGCAATGGTCGCGCCCGAAGACGCTCCCTTCGGGCTGATGCGCATGGGATCTGCGGAGGCTGAAGAGAGAGGAGTCCAATACGACGTCTTTCGCTCTTTCGCAGAGGCCCGGGAGTGGCTCCTGGCGAATACGTAATGGTTCCGCGGGAAGCTGGAGCTCTCCGGCTGAAGTACAACATGAGGAGACAATTCCGAATATGGATGGATGGGAAAATTTTTTGATGGCGGAAGTCGGCGCGTCCGCGGCTCTCGCGGGATTAATATTTGTCGGGGTTTCCATCAATCTGACAAAGATCCTTTCTCACCCAACGCTGCCAAGCCGCGCGTTTGAAGCGCTCCTGCTGCTGGTCGGGGTTCTGATCGTCTGTTCGCTTTTGCTCTTCGAGATCAATCCATAACCGTTTGATCCGACGCCCAGCTCAAAAGGAAGCTGCAGATTTTTTTTCCTTGACTCTCCATCCATTTCCTGCTACATTTTTCCACACTTCAAACCCGGGGGAACTGGGAGAATACTAAAGAACGATGTCCCTCGGATTCGCAGGCGCGACGATGAGGGTTTTTTATTTTTGGGGAAGGTACTTGCGCCGCAAAGAACGCAACCTCGCGCAACACCTGTACCGTAATTTCTTATAAGAAAGAGGACCACAATGCAAATGCGTATTCTTCTGCTCATTTCATTCCTAACGTTGCTCTTCAGTCTCAACGCCTCCGCACAGTCTAATTCGGCGTTCCAATCGCTCCTTTATCCAAGAACACTTACTTCATCGGGACTTGGCGAACAAGGAGTTGCCTCGATGAACTCAGCGGACGCATTGGAGTACAACCCTGCGAACCTCGTATTCAGTGATAGCTTGTCACTGTCATATTTTAGAAATCCATGGGATTTGTTTGATTGGAGCATCCCGTTGACGTCGGTAACTGCGGCAGTACAATTGCCAAATGGCGGAACGGTCGGCGCTGAGTATACTGACTGGGATTTTGGAGATGGCATATTCACAACTGAAGATAATCCCGATGGGGGGCAGCATTTTCATTCATATGAGCGCTCCATGGCAGTTGGATATGCAATGCCGCTGAGCGATGAACTTGCAATAGGCGGGCAATTGAGATATGTCTGGAGCACATTTGGTGTCGCGAACACCGTTGACCATGTATTATTCAGTCTCGGTGTAAATTACAGACCCACTGCGTTTGTCGATCGACTTAACATGGGCCTTTCGTTCATGAATTTCGGCACGTCTGTGAAGTATCCAGCCTCCTCTCCAGGAATGCAGACGTTCTCAGATCCCCCTCCGGCGCAGATAAATCTCGGAATGAATGCGGCGGCAATTAAGAACATTTTTGCCGACGTGGATTTTATGCTTGGCGTAAAGAAACCAATAGTGAAGACGACTGGTTTCCCTGACAATCAGGGGGAATCCTCCTTTACCGCCCTCACATCCGACTGGAGCGATTTTCCCAACGACATGACCGTGCAGGTTGGGCTGAACTATTTGTGGCATCCGATCTATCTCGGTGCGGGAGTGTCATTTATTCAGGAAATGTATTTGGGATATTTTTCCACGGGACCGAAAGACGGCACAAATTCTTTTTACACCCATGGGTTCACCATCGGCATAGAGACACACGGAATTAAAGCTACAGCCGGGTACGCTGGAAGATGGCATAATAATAATTTTAATTATTTCTTAGGCAATTCAAACCTGCCATGGGAAACATTTCAGTTCGGTCTCAGCAGCGACTTTAACGTCTTTGAAAAAAAGGATGAACCAGGTACTGCTCCCGAATTGCCGAAGAATATCGTGGTTTCAGGAGGATATTCCTATGGCTATTCCCTTGGCATGATGAAAAGCATATCGTCAGGCGTGACCAATCTCTCGTTTGCATCAAATTCGAACTGGGCCGTCGAGTCGGATATCTATATCAACGCCGACGCAGCGATAATGTCTTCATTTGCGTATTCCCGAATGAAGGAAACGATGACAGAGACATACACATCGGGCCCCGCCGTTGATTTCCCTTGGATCTATAAGATGGATTTCAAATTAGAGACAATGTCGTTGGAATCCGGTTTCCGGTATCATCCTATCGATGCCTTTCACCCGCTGTTTGTCCAGCTCTCTCTCGGCATCATTCGAATGAATCCTGTGTATGAGTACACATCTCCAAAATATTTCTATAAGACCTTTGACAGGGTTGCGGCGGGATTCCTCGTCCCCATAAAAGAACTGAATATTGTACTTATGCCTAAAGTTGGTTTAAGAACCATCTTCATGGAGGCGCCATTCAATAACAGCAGGTTAAGCGGTTACAACCAGGTCGAGTTGGGGTTGAACGCAGGCTATAACTTCTGAGATCAATGCGGCGCCGGAATAATGTGCTGCACGTTAAGCAGCCACGCCGTCAGTTCTCTTCGTCGAGTTCCAGGCCTTTGTCTTTGGATTTTTTTGGAGGGCCGCCGAAATGGTACGTGATACCGAGGAATGCAACTCTGGAATCGCGGCTGTTGAAGGTGTCTTGCGTCAACGATGGAGTGTTCAGCTCTGTTTTTCGGTTAAGCGTTCGGAAAATATCCCAGACGGTGGCAATGATGGAGATTCTTTCGTCCGAGAGGTCCTGCCGGATCCCGAGGTTCGTCACGAAGCTGGCAAGGTTCTCCCCTTGCGGCGTCAATTGCCGCGAACGATAATTAGAGTTTACCTGCACCACCGTTCCTTTCGCAATAGTCACGCTGCAGTTCAAGTTCCCGCTCCAGGTCACGGTCGATTTCTTCTCCCCGTATCCGAGGTTGGTCGCGTCGATCTCTTCGTAGAATGCATCCGTGCTTGAATTGACGGAAAGAAAATTCCATAGGCTTCCCGTCAGAACGAATTCGATGCCCCCCGATTGATCGGTGGAGAGGTTTTGTCGCGTCGTCATCAACGTAGAATCGTTCAGCGCTTCCGTAACGGACGTGAACTTATTGTACCTGTTCCGATAAAAAATACTCGGGAGAATCGTGAGGTTCTCTTCCTGCACCTGCACGCCGAACTCGACCGAATGAATAAATTCCGGTTTAAGGTATGGATTGCCTGCATAGACGTTTCTCGGGTCCCGGTATTCGGGAAACGGATTCATGTCGTCCCCACGGGGACGGTTGGCGCGAAGGCTGTAGTTGAGCTGCAATTCGTCGAACTCGCCAAGCTTATAGGCCAGATGTAAAGTTGGGTACAGCTTGAAATAATTGTTCGGGATGCTGGTTCTGTTGGCCAAGATTTCGGACGTGATGGATGCTTTCTCACCCCGCAATCCTCCTAAAACCCTGAAGAGACCAAAAGAGGTTTCGCACGTCGCGTACAAAGAATGAATTGCTTCGCGATAGGTAAACGGGTTTGTTTCTGACGTATCTTCTACGAAGGATTGCTTTACAGTATCGAAGTAGGAGCCGTAAAAATTGAAATCGTCTTTCTCGAACCTTCCTTCGTAACCAGCGTCGAACGTGGAATGGTCGGAGAGCACACGGTGATAGTCGGCCGTGAGGAGTCCCCTTCTGTCGTGTTCCTGAATAAGCGTGTTGTCGTACTCGATCAAACCTGCCGGAATCCGGTACGCATCGGTGAAATGATTATCTTCCTGGTCGAACATCTGATTTCCGTTGAATTCGATCCGGAGGTTATGATCCTCTCCTTCGAAATCGTGTTCGAAGAATCCCGCAAGACCCGACGAGCCGGTCTGGTCGTGGTCGATGCGGCGGCGGTCATAATCATCCACCACTGATTCGGTGCTGTCCAGATGCGTCTCCCCTGTAACGTCGTTGCTCGTATAATGCCGGTAACGATAATTCCCGGAGAGCCCGGTGTTGTCCATCTCGCCGAGGCGCCATTCCATCCCCAGCGTGGCAAATTGCGACTGGGGGCGCGAGACGGCTCGCCCGTTTTCGTTGAAGTAATTCGGCTCGTCCGTGGAATCAATCT
Source organism: uncultured Chitinophagaceae bacterium (assembly GCA_964439265.1). Lineage (GTDB taxonomy): Bacteria > Bacteroidota > Ignavibacteria > UBA10030 > UBA8401 > JAGVPT01. The sequence goes on along the minus strand of CAYTOA010000036.1, from coordinate 18,420 downwards.
GCTTCCGCGCAAGCGTTCCCACGACGTTCCTTTCATCCTGCCGCAGGCTGTAACTTCCAAAAATATTAATGACACCGAGGTTATAGTTGTCGCTTGTACTGAAGTTGTAACGCGAGCTGTTCCCCGCGTTTGCGGTCACGTTTCCGTTGAACCCGAGGTTCGCGTCCTTTTTAAGGACAATATTGATGATACCGGCCGTCCCTTCCGGCGTAAATTTTGCCGAAGGGTTCGTGATCACCTCGATCCTCTCGACCGAGCTTGCCGGTATTTGCTGCAGTGCATCTGCGCTATTGTTGCCGAGAAGAGGGGAAGGTTTGCCGTTGATGAGAACCTGGACGTCGGGAGACCCCCGGAGGCTTACCGTTCCGTCGACGTCGACCTGGACGGAAGGAACATTCTGCAGCAGGTCGCTCACCGACCCGGTTTTGCTCGCTACATCTTGCTGGACGTTATAGACCTTCCGGTCGATCGCGCTGTTGTAGAGCGACTTCTGCGCCGTGACCGTCACTTCCCCTAACCGCACAGACGATTCTACCACGAAGATCGTTCCTGCATCGAATTCTTTTCGGTCCTCGTCGATTGTGAATTTGCCGGATCGCTTTTCCTCAAATCCTAACAGGCTGAATTTAAGAAAATACAAGCCGTGAGGAACGCTGGCGATTTGAAATTTCCCCTTCCCGTCGGTCGCGCTTCCCGTCACGATCGTGCTGTCGGATGCCTTCATCACGACGACGTTCACGAATTCCTGCGGTTGCTTTGTCGACCCGTTCAAAACTGTTCCTGTTATCCCTCCTGCAGTATGCTCTTGTGCAGCGAGCATTAGTCTTAAGAACATCAACAACACGGTGTGCCAGTAAAAGAATTTCAAAAATTATCCTCGCCGATTGTAATGTGTTTCCGTTGGACATACTGCCGGCGAACGCATAGTTCGAATCACGAAATGCAGGTGTGGCACATAGTTCATCAGTTTTCATTTCCATCCTGAATCTCCAGTCCTAAATCGCCGTTAAAATATGGGATTATCTGCTCAAATTGTCAACTAGAAGACGATTCACCTGCTGAAAGAGATTTTTCGTTAGAAACTCAATTGACAATACACTGAACTGGTCGATCCGCAGTAATCCATCTATAGTTTGCGGCGGATGTGCCGATACTTCCCATACAGGGTTGACATGCGGCTGGAAGCACCAGAGGCGCTGATCCCTAATACTTTGCCGAAAGGAATCGTCTTCATGGGACCAATTACAATGGGACAGGGACAAACCGGAGCAATCGCTTCAGCTCTTAGCCGTCCGCTCATTCCCAGCGGAGGCAGCGCACAACCGGCTGCTGCAAAGAAAGATACCGCCATTATCTCAGAGAAAGCCAAGGACCTTGCCGCGCTCAAAGCGGGAAAATCGGCGTCCGAGGAAACGCATGAGTCAATGTCGGCGAAAGCCATGGAGGGCGATGGAGACTGAAGGTAAAACTTCAGTGTGAAAAAGATAAAACGAGAGGGGCCGGAGACTCGGCCTCTCTTGTTTTGCCGCTGAATTTTCAATTAATGCACCGCAGTTAGACTCTCATCGGATTTTTTATTACCATTCGTATAGAGAACAAGCCAACTCGCCATTTAATCGATCAAGAAGAAATGAGATTTTTTCCGCAGAAGTGGTCCACGATTGCGCTCCTGTTCTTTCTCCTCGCGGGAAAAGCCATCGGCGGTCCCCCGTTCTTAACTGACGATCCGGAGCCTGTTGACTATCGGCATTGGGAATTCTATCTCGCTTCGCTGCAGCAATTCGACAGTCATGAATCCGACGTTACGGCCCCTCACTTTGAAATGAACTACGGCGCCTTTCCGAATATACAGCTTCATCTTATCGCACCGCTTCAATACGTCCACTCGGTCGACGGAACTCATTACGGTTATTCTGACACAGAGCTGGGCGTGAAATACCGCTTCGTCGAGGAAACCGAGTCGGTCCCACAAGTGGGAGTCTTTCCGTTAGTAGAGCTGCCGACTGGTAATCAGAATGAAGAGTTAGGCACTGGTAAAACCCAGGTTTACGTTCCGCTGTGGATTCAGAAAAGCTGGGGAAAATTTACGACGTACGCGGGGGGCGGCTTGTGGTATAATCCAGGAGCAGGAGAAAAAAATTGGACATTCGAAGGATGGGAATTTCAATACGACTTTTCCGAACTCGTCACGCTTGGCGGTGAACTCTATCACCAAACTGCGGCCAGCCAGGATTCCCCGCCGAGCAGCGGTTTCAATCTTGGCGGATACGTCAATCTGAACGACAACGACCACATTCTATTTTCGGCCGGCCGAACATTGTCCGGCGCGGCATCGATCACCGGATATCTTGGCTTTCAACTCACGATCTAATAATTCAATGAGCCGTAAAATAGACAAGGCCGGCGCTCTCGGTGAGCACCGGCCTTGTTTATTCAGAGCGGGAGTCAATTCCGTCTCTTTTTCATCCTCCAAACGGAATTGGGCCTAAATGTTCCGCGAACGGCCCGAGTGCGGCGATAGGCAGGAAGAGGAGAGCGCCGATAATAATGATCGTCGCAAAGAGTAAAGTGCCGAACGTAAACGTATTGTCACGCAGCGTGCCGAGACCGAAAGGACTGTTTTTCTTCATTCCGAGATACGCCGCCATTGCTATCGGCGCGATAATGGGAATAAAGCGGCTGATAATAATGACGATGCCCGTCGCAATATCCCAGGCTACTGCTTCAGGAGCGGGGTTCGGGTTATTGTAAAAACCGTAACTCACCCCTAACCCGTCGAAAGCAGAACCATTATTGGCCGAGGCAGACGAGAATTGGTACATGATCTGAGAGAGGCCATGCGCTCCCGGATTGCTCGTGGCTTTCATCCCCCAGTCCGTCGCTGCGAACAAGCCGCTCGGGAAAAGAATCATAAGCGGATGGATCAGAAGTGCGATGACCGCCAGCTTGATTTCCCGCGCACCGATTTTCTTCCCAAGATATTCCGGCGTCCGTCCCACCATCATTCCCGCGACAAAAATTCCGACGATCACATACAAGAGCATGTTGATCATCCCTACTCCCTTGCCGCCGAAGATGCAATTGAGCCACATCCCGACCATCGGGGATATCGCTGCGATCGGATTGAGGCTGTCATGTTCACAGTTGACCGCGCCATCTGTTACATCAACCGTTAGTGCCGCGAAGGTGGCTCCAGCTGATGTGCCAAACCGCATTTCTTTTCCTTCAAGGTTGCCAAGATGCTGGTCAACAGGAAGTGCCGACGACGGAGGAACAATAACCTGCCGTTTTCCCCCTGGCGCCGAGGAACTCGCAACCTCGTATGTCTGTCCCTGATGGCTTGTGAACCCGGGGTTGGGATTGAGAGTGTCATAATAGACCGCCCAGACGATCGTTCCCACCATCAAGATCATCATTACAGAAAAAATGACATACGCATGTTTCAGCCGGCCGAGCATACGGCCGTACATCAGAACGAGCGCAAACGGAAAGAGCATCATCGCTACACACGAAATGAAGTTCGTGAAGGCGGTAGGATTTTCAAACGGATGGGCAGAATTCATTCCGTAGAACCCTCCTCCGTTCGTGCCTAACTGCTTCATCGGTACAAACGCCGCCAGCGGACCGACCACGATGTTCTGGAGTTTTGGATCACCTTTATCCGTCACTCCCATCGAGCCTCGTTCCAGCGTCGAAACATGGTACGAGCTTTCCAGCGTCATGGGAGAGCCTTGCTGCAAAAAGATAATCCCAAAAAGGAACGCGATCGGGAGGAACATGTACATCACAACGCGCCACATGTCGACAAAGAAGTTGCCGAGCGAGGAATCGCTGCGCAATGCCCGGATGATCGCGGTCAGGCCGCAGAATCCAATGGACGCAGAGAGGAAGAAATTTGTCAGTCCGAAAAAGATCTGACTGAATGTCGACAAATGCTGGTCGCCGGAATAGTGCTGCAGATCCGTATTGGTCATGAACGAAACGACGCTATGGAGGATGGTGCTTGGTGCAAGCATATCTTTGCCGTCTGGATTCAGCGGCATCCAAGGCTGCAGCGCCAGTACGGTGAATCCAAAAATGAACAGAACGGTGTTGAAGATGAGAATGGACGCCGTATACTGCTTCCAGGTTTGCGGGCCGCTCTGCAGTCGTTCTTCAACCCAGCGGAAGACCGGCAGAGGTTTGTATTTGCCGTCCATGATCCAGGCGAGGAACCGGCTAAGCGGGAAGGCAAGAACCGTCGTTGTAACAAGAATGGCGATCGGGAGAAGCCAGATGTGGATGAACATTGTAGTACTCCTTTGAATTGTTCACGATGTGAGAGTGTTCCAAATTCTTAACCGTCCAGTTGTGATAAGCACATATCAGATTACAAAAGGCTGACCATTCAGCGATGGCGATCACATTCTCCTTTCCCTCCAATTATTTTTACAGTTAGCGTTTGATCCGGTTGAGGCCCTTCACGTCAAATATCTTTACTCGCAAACGGGAAAGCAATAAAGAATATATAAAAAAGAAAGTCGGGTGTATAAAATTGCTATAAGAACAAGGCCAATACGTGTTTACACCTTAATAAATAAGGTGACGGCAGTTGCGCGCCAATGGCGCTTGAAGCTCATGCGGACCAGATGCTCCTAGAATTTCGAGAGTCGTTTGAGTCTTTCGTTGATTAAAGAGAAGGATCTGATGGTGTTTCTGCAGGCTGGGATTTCAATACCAGTAACGAGGGAGCCTCTCTCCCCATTGCTTCCGTAATTGGAAGAACGGAAGCAATGAGAGAGGCTGTATCAGTATTCAATCCATTGAAATTAAATATTCAACGTTTAGAAGGTCGCGACAACTCCGACGAGGAGCGTCGGCTGCGATTTCGCCGAAGACGATGGGGTGGCACTGGCTGTGCTAAACCATCCGGCATTGTTCGATAGATCATCACGAAGCTCGACTCGTGCGATCAACGGATCAAACAAATGATACTCATACGTCAACGTTACTTCCTTTAATGTCTCTTTCGTATCGAACGGAGACGGAGCTGCATATCCGGTTAACGTATAAAGAAAAGGGTCGGAATACACTTCGGCACGCAATGCTGCCGATGATTTCGGGCTCATCGTGCATTTCGCGTAGATCGCCGCTCCTTTCCACATCTCCAACGGACCGCTGGAGCCTCCTAATCGCTCCTGGCCGTAATCGGCATTCAGTCCCAGCGACAACATGTCATTCACCGTCTGCGTAACAATGAAGTCCGCGACATCTCTCTTTCCATACGGAGTGTTGAACGGACGTTCAAAGCCGTCCATGCCGTTGAATATAATGTCGGTCGTCGATGTCACGGCGTAATTCAACATCAGCCCCAGTGAAGTCGACCTGTTGTTATCGATATATGAGTTCCAGCCGTTGACAAAGTGAAGGGCGGCCGAGAATGTGCTTGAGAACGTATACGATGCACGAAGGCCGGTGTGGTAGTATGGAATCGCATAGGCAAACATGAACGATCTGCTGTAATTCCAGTTATCTTTCGATTCGATCACTTCGTATCCCATATGTGTGACGAATTTACCTACGTCGACGGTAAGACCAGAACCAACTGGCAGGACAGCCGTCAAATAGGCTTGCTGCAGGATGCTCAGCGTATTATACGGTGTTGTTCCGTAGGGAGCGACTCCTTGAACGATGTCGTTCGTCGGTCCGAAATCGAGATCCATCCGGAAGCCTACCGGCGAAGCAGCCTTCTGGATGACAAGTTCTGCAAGGCTGAATGCGAACTGGTTCTCGCTAATGTCAAAATTCCGTAACGCATTGGCCGATGTTAACGGACTGTTAAAATTCTTGCTGTAATACGCGTCCACAAACCCGCTCCAGGTGATCTGTGCGGGGGCCGCTGCTGCTGCGGTGTCTGCTGCTGAACATACGGCTGAAGATAATGCAATCACTGAAAGAAGGAAGAGGATGTATCTCATTTGGTGCTCCGTTTAATTATGGCTGAAACAAGGTGATTTTATTTTAATAGACATTACTATCTTGTCGAAATCTTTTGTACCGGTGAACCAACTTCTGCGTGGTGAAATGTCTCCTTCGGTGCGAAAATCAGTGCAACGATCTCGTCTGCAGGAAGGTTCGCCCATCGGTCAAACGGGATGGAAAAATTCCCGGAGACGCAATCGAGCGCGTTCCTTAAATTCTTCCCGAAAGCCGAATACGTAGAAGTGATCACGCTGATGCCATGGTCGAGAAGGTCGCGCACATCCTGATACCGCATTTCGTTCGTCGACCCCGAAATATTGACGTGCAGAAGATTGTCAATGATGACGACTTCCGGCGAGCGGAGGAGGATGGCCTCACAATCCAATTCCTGAAAGGTGCTTTTTTTGAAGGCGATCGCCTTAGCAGGCACAAGACCCCCCTCAGCAAAATCAGCTTCGGTGCGTTCTCCGTCAAGCGCCACGGCGGCATCAATTCCCATGGAGAGGAGGCGTTTCCCTTCAGCCACCATCGTTTCAAAAAGGCCCGGAAGAGGTACTCGTGTCATGTAGATCTTGAGGTTTCCTTTTCGGGGCTTTCGAACAAGCTGCCGAAAATATTCCGTCGATTGCACCGTCTCGTCGTTTACGGAATTCGTTTGCATCATTGTATCCCCATCGTATGTAGAGAGCGAAATCATAAGCCGTGATTGACGTTAAGAGATTTCCATTTCTATTGGTGCTTTGCAACAAATTTGTAGCCCCTGCCTGATTCTGTTTGAAACATTTGCGGGTGATCCGGGTCGTCTTCCAGCTTCTTCCGGAGCCGTCCCATATATACTCGCGAATACGTGATGTCCTTCTCTACCTCTACCCACGGTCCCCTGATCTGCCTCAGGATGCTATCGTGTGTTATCAGCTTTCCGGCATTATGAACCAAGAGCGAAAGGAGCAAGAACTCTGTCGGCGTAAGGTTGACTATTTTCCCTTTTTTGCTCACCAGCCGCTGCTCAAAGTCGATGGTCACAGAGTCCGCTTCGTACTTCGTTCCCTGCCCTGTCATATTGTATGCTTTCAGCACTGAACGCACAGTCGAAAGCAATTCCGCGCGGCTGAAAGGTTTCATGATCCGATCGTTTACTCCAATGGTAGACAGACCGGGAGCATCCGGCCCGGGCAGGTACGAAAGCAATATAACCGGCACGGCAGACCATGTTCGGAGCTCCTTTACAATATCGACATGTGATATGGCGAGAGTCTCCACTCCGACGATAACCAGGATGCAGCGCGACGAAAAGACCTGTTGAACAAAATCTTTCCGCGAGTCGGCATTCTTAATTTTGTATCCTGCCGGCTCGAGCGTTTTGAAAACAAGCCGCCGGATTTCAATGTCGTCATCACTGACGAGAATTGTGCCTGCGTTAATCATACCTGAGTTGAAATAGATTCTTCACTTCGCTTCGCTCCGTTCAGAATGACAATGATGGAGCTGTACTTCTTGAGAGTGACAATGACCAACAACTAAATGTCACCCTGAGCGGAGCGAAGGGTCTATACTGGTTTAAAGATCCTCCCGAAGAAATGCCTTTGCATTCACTTCGCTTCGCTCCGATCAGTTCAGAATAGCATATTGTCGTTTGCGGACAGTACATCATTATTGCGGCGACCCGTATTGATTCCGGAGGTCGAGGTTCACCTGAAGAACGTTGACCATCTTCTCTCCTGCCAAGCCATTGAGTGGAGCGAAGGAATTTTTCTCCAGAATGTCTTCGACTTCTTTGCGAACCTCAGCAGGGCGTCTCTTCAGGTCGGCTGCCCATTTAGCAGAAACGCGGTCGAGTTGATACACAGCGTTCTGCATCGTAATATGCGGGTCAAGACCCGAACCGGACGTGGTAAGCATATCGCCCGGTATATTTTGCAGATTGTCGCCCGGATGATCCAGCCGCCACATATCGAAAAAGATCGACTGAATATCGCCACCGGTGCTGACGGCCTTGATGACCGTTACAGCTTTTCCGTCAGCACCGGTGTCCGGCATGGGTGATAGGAATTTGCCGGGGTTTTCATTCGAAAATGTTTGGAAAAACGTTACCGCAAGGTCCGAGGGAGCAGGCTGCGAAATACTCGGATTGCTTTTCAAGAATTGGGCAACCACATCACCGTGAGTCTTTGCCCAATCCGTGACATAGCCCATGTGGAGCGAATCCGTATTCACCCACGCTGCTGCGTCTGCCGTGTGCATGGATGCCCATTGACCGACAATGTGCGGAGCTCCCTGATACGCATCCTGCTGGAACCACTTTTCAATATCAGGCGCGACAAGCTGTCCCGATTTTGGGCCGTCCGCATACTTCACGATCGGGCCGAGCACACGGGCTACGCGGTCGCGCAGTGCATAATTGGACGCCGCCAATGCGGACGACGACGACGCTGAACCGTCAAATGAAGCAGCCGACGGGCGCGGTTGGAAATATTCGTCCTTCGTAAACGGCTGAGCGATCAAGAGCGAGCCGACCGGCTTTCCATCCGGACCATTGACAATACTTCCGTTCGCCTGGAACGGGAACACGACCTGCCCGATGGCGAGCAACACGGCCGGATAGACGACGCAGCATATCGCAACTGCAAACAACAGAAGTAAGAGACTTTTCGAAATAATCTTAGACATTTTGATATCCTCCATTTTTATTTAATCTAATTCACGAAATGCAACGCTACCATGATCATATCGATCAGCTTGATGCCGATGAACGGAAGCACAACACCGCCGAGCCCCCAGTTGAACAGGTTTCGCTTGAGAAGGTCGTCGGCACCCATAACGCGGTACTTGACGCCCCGCAGTGCAACCGGGATCAACGCGGGAATGATCAATGCGTTGAAAATGACCGCCGACAAAATTGCCGACGTCGGCGAATGCAGGTTCATAATATCCACCGCCTTCAGCCACGGCAGTGTCCCCGCGAACAGCGCGGGGATGATCGCAAAATATTTCGCGACATCGTTCGCTATCGAAAATGTCGTTAACGCGCCGCGGGTGATCAGAAGCTGTTTCCCGATATGAACGACTTCGAGCAATTTTGTCGGATCGCTGTCGAGGTCGACCATGTTCGCCGCTTCCTTTGCCGCCTGCGTTCCGGCATTCATCGCCAGCGCGACGTCGGCCTGCGCTAGAGCCGGCGCATCGTTCGTCCCGTCGCCCATCATCGCGACAAGCTTTCCATCAGCCTGCTCTTTGCGGATGAATTCGAGTTTCCGTTCCGGCGTCGCTTGTGCAAGGTAATCGTCCACTCCCGCCTGGGCGGCGATCGCAGCAGCCGTCACAGGATTGTCGCCGGTGATCATCACTGTCCGCAATCCCATCTTTCTCAGCTGGTCGAAACGTTCTTTCATGTTGGGCTTCAGGATATCCTCAAGAGAGATCACTCCTGCAACATGAGAGTCGTCCGCCACAACCAGGGGCGTAGCGCCCTTCTTTGCAATATCGTTGATGATCGTGTTGATCTCGGGAGGAATCGTTCCCTTGTTGCTCTGGACAAAATCGAAGACTGCATCGGCCGCACCTTTTCGGATCTGCCGACCTCCGGAGTAGTCGATGCCGCTCATCCGGGTCTGCGCGGTAAATGGAACGAACTCCGAATCTTTCGGTACATTGATCGGGTCTTTGCTGATTTTTTCGAACAACTTCACGATACTCTTCCCTTCCGGTGTTTCATCGGCGGCGGAAGCAAGCGCGGCCAAACGCGCGAGGTCCGCTTCTTTATATCTTCCTACCGGGAAGAATTTCGTCGCATGCCTGTTCCCGAGCGTGATCGTGCCGGTCTTGTCAAGCAGCACGACGTCGATGTCGCCCGCCAGCTCGACGGCTTTTCCGCTCTTTGAAATAATATTTGCCTGCAGCGCACGGTCCATTCCAGCAATGCCTATCGCCGCAAGAAGAGCCCCGATCGTTGTCGGAATAAGACAAACGAGAAGTGCGATCAGCGTAGGCACATCGGTCCCGAGACTTCTTAGAGGTTCGGAGATTCCGAGATAGCTGCCCATATATTGTTCGGCATTCCACGCCATCGGCCAAAGCGGCACAACGACGATCAAAAAGATCAACGTGAACGCCGAGAGGACTAGCGTCAATGCGATTTCGTTCGGGCTGCGCTGACGGATGGCACCTTCAACAAGTGCGATCATCCTGTCCAGAAAAGATTCGCCCGCACCGCTGGTGATCTTGACAATGATCTTATCGGACAGCACATACGTTCCGCCGGTCACGCCAGATGCATCGCTGTGCGCCGCCCGAATCACCGGGGCCGATTCGCCCGTGATCGCCGATTCGTCCACCGATGCAATGCCTTCCGTGATCTCGCCGTCGCCGGGAATCATTTGTCCGGCCTGCACTGAAACACGATCGCCGGGTTTAAGGTCTGTTGAGGAAACCTGTTCGACCGACCCGTCGGCAATCAGCCGGTATGCTATCGTGTCGCGACGCGCCTTTCTCAGCGATTCCGCCTGCGCTTTGCCACGCGCTTCTGCGAGAGCGGTTGCAAAGTTCGCGAACCATACGGTTAAGAAAAGCCAAAAGGTAAGCGCGATGAAGTACGTGATCGGAACCTGGCTCGCATTGCTGCCGAATATTCCTACCAACACGTACAAAAGCGTTAACACTGCTCCGACTTCCACGACGAACATGACAGGGTTCTTCCACTGGATGTCCGGGCGGAGCATGACAAACGACTGCTTCAGCGCAGGGATTGCGGTATTTTTCTCAAGCAAGGCCCGCCGCTTGACTCTGCGCGGCGGCTTCGCCGATTTCGAAGAAAGATTTTCCATGATCTCTTCGACATTGTGTTCTACTGTTGTATGGACTTCGCTCATTGTAAACTCCTTAAGACTTTGTGTGGACAGCTTCTTTATTCTAAGTTTGAAGTAGATAATTATTTACTCATCCACCGAACGGGATCGGTCCTAAATGTTCAGCCAACGGACCGAGCGCTGCTATAGGAAGAAAGAGCAGCGCACCGATAATGAGAATCGTACCGAGCAGGAGATAACCAAAAATGGCCGTGTCGGTGCGCAGCGTCCCAAGGTTGAACGGACTTGTCTTCTTCTGACCGAGATACACTGCCATTGCGATCGGTGCAACAATCGGGAGAAAGCGGCTGATCAGCATTACGATACCTGTGGCAATGTCCCAGGCGGCCGCTTCGGGCGCGGGACTCGGGTTATTATAGAAACCGTATGTTGTTCCTAAGCCGTCGAACGCTGAACCATTGTTTGCGGATGCCGATGAGAACTGGTAAAACATCTGGGAAAGCCCATGCGGTCCAGGATTGCTGACAGCTTTCGTTCCCCAATCGGTGGCGGCGAATATACCGGTGGGCAGAAGAATCATCAATGGGTGGATCAAGAGCGCCACGACGGCCAGCTTTACCTCGCGCGCGCCGATCTTCTTGCCAAGGTACTCCGGTGTTCTTCCGACCATCATGCCGGCGACGAAGATCCCGATGATGACGAAGAGGAGCATGTTGATCATGCCGACGCCTTTTCCACCAAAAACACAGTTCAGCCACATCCCGACCATCGGCGATAATGCCGCAAGAGGATTCAGGCTGTCATGCTCGGAGTTGACTGCGCCGCAGGTGACGTCTGTTGTCAATGCCGCGAACGTTGCGCCAGCCGAAGTTCCGAAACGCATTTCTTTTCCTTCAAGATTGCCTAAATGCTGGTCAACCGGAAGATTGCTGACTGAGGGCAATGTTACTGTCCTCTTTCCACCTGGCGCCGTTGCACTGGGAACGTCGTACGATTGCGATATCGATTGGCCGGTGAATGCAGGGTTCGGTTTATAGGTGTCAAAGAGGATGGACCAAACGATCGTCCCAGCCATGAGGAATAGCATCACGGAAAAAATAACGTACGCATGGCGCATTTTTTTCAGCATGCGGCCGTACATCAACACGAGCGCGAACGGGAAGATCATCATCGAAAGCGTGTTGAAGAAGTTCGACAGCGCAGTAGGGTTTTCAAACGGATGAGCCGAGTTCATGCCGAAGAACCCTCCCCCGTTCGTGCCGAGCATCTTGATGGACTCGACAGCCGCAACCGGTCCCACAATGATATTCTGCTGATTTGACTCAAGCCCGACAATGTGGTAAACGCTTTCCAGCGTCATCGGACTTCCCTGCGAGATGAAGATGATGCTGACGATAAACGCCGCCGGGATGAACATGTAGATCAAAACGCGCCACATGTCAAGGAAGAAGTTCCCCAGGTGCGTATCGCTGCGCAGGGCCCGGATGATCGCCGTCAACGCACAGAGACCGATCGCAGCCGAAATGAACATGTTGGAGATATCGAAGAAGATCTGGCTGAAATTCGAGAAATGCTGGTCTCCGGAATAGTGCTGCAGGTTCGTATTCGTCATGAATGAGATCACGCTGTTGAAGATCGTGCTCGGCGCGATCATCGGCCGCCCCATCGGGTTCAGCGGCATCGATCCCTGCAGAGCCAGAACGAGAAAGCCGAAAACGAAGAGCACCGTATTGAAGATCAGCAGCGATCCGACATACTGCTTCCAGTTCTGATGTCCGCTGTCGAGACGTTTTTCAAACCATCCAAACAGCCGGATCGGTCGATATTCTCCGTCCATGATCCAGCCCATGTACTTGCTGAGCGGGAACGCCAGGACCGTCGCCGTGGCGAGGAGGAGAATCGGTAAGAGCCAAATTTGCAATGTCATTTTCTAAACTCCTTTTATTGTAGACTTTGAATGAGCGCTTAAAACTTTTCAGGCCTGATAAGCGCAACAACCAGATACACGAACAAAAAAAGCGCGACAACAGCGGTTACGTAGATCATGTTCATCCTCTCTTTCGGGTAGTTAAATTTTTTCGCATGCTTCCATGAATAAATAACAGAGTGCCATCAACGCAATGCCCAACACGAACATCGCCGGCAGCCAGATCAAAAGGTTCATAAGAAATTCCTCCTAAGATTTAGTTTACAAAATGCCAGCAGGGATAGTAGCCGCTGGCTTTCTTTTCATCTGATCACACGCTGAAGGGCATATCAAGCTCAGCGCACCCAGTTCCTTGAATAATTACGTGTGCAAATATGAGAGAGCACTGACGGGAATGCAATTAACAGGATATAAAAAGAGAAATGAGGAATGTAAAATTAGTGTAAGGACCGGGGGAGAAAAATTTACCGGAATAAAGGGCGATCAGGCAGAAAAACGATCAACAGGAGCAGAACAAAGCGTCTGGCGGCATAAAAAACATATAAAAACTTTCAAACTAAAAGGACTCGCCATGCTGCCGAGGAAGGAATCCAGCTCAGTTGTTTGACTTACGGTTGTAGCGGGAATAACAATTGAATTGAAAGTATACTTCTACCGTCATGCTCATTACCTTGATTCTCCTTCCGACAACTGGTACATTCAATCACTCGACACGCTTCAGATCTGGCATGACAACATTCTTAACATTGTCATGCAGTCTTTCATCCTAAAATAAGATCGGACATATAATGCCTGACAGAAAAATTAAATGGGGAATTATAAGCACAGGGTGGATCGCTCACAAATTTGCAGCGGCACTCCAGGTCGTTGACAATTCTGAACTCTATGCCGTTGGATCGCGCAACGTGCAAACGGCAGAACAGTTCGCCGACGAATTCAAGATCCCAAAATCATATGGCAGTTACCAGGAACTGGTACAGGATCCCAACGTCGACGTTGTGTATATCGGCACTCCGCATAACCTCCATATGGAAAACACACTTTTGGCGCTCGACCATAACAAACACGTCCTCTGCGAAAAGCCGATGGGTGTCAATCTCAAGGAAGTAACGAGGATGATCGCAAAGGCGAAAGAGAGGAAACTGTTTTTAATGGAAGCGATGTGGAGCCGGTTCCTTCCGAATATTATCAAGACAAAAGAACTGGTCGACTCCGGCGAAATTGGAAATGTAAAACTGCTCACAGCCTTCTTTTCGGTGAAATCGGAACACGGACCGGAGCACAGGCAGTATAACCTGGAACTTTGCGGCGGGACGGTCCTCGATACTGGAATCTACAACGTCTTTCTCTCCCTCCTCCTTCTCGGTAAACCGAAAGCATTTTCAGCGATCGCTGGATTGAGCGATCAGGGCGGGGATAATTCCTGCAGTTATACTTTCAAATATGACAACGATACGCTAGCGGTCATGTATTCTTCGTTTCTTGCCAACCCTGCTGTCGTCGCCGAGATCCACGGGGACAAGGGAAAAATATTTCTCGAGCACTTATGGTTTTGTCCCGGGAGAGTGAAGGTGACGTATAATGACGGAAAAGAAAACATATTCAACTTTGAAGTGAAGGGGAACGGATATGAATTTGAAGCGGAAGAAGTCAATCGATGCATCTTGGAGGGGAAAACCGAAAGCAGGCTGATGGGCTGGAATGACAGCATGCAGTTAATAACGATGCTGGATGCGATACGAAAGGAATGCGGGATCGTTTATCCCAAGCACGATTTGTAGAGGCAGTCGTCATTAACCGCCAAGGCGCTGAGAACGCCAAGATTCTTTCTTCCATCTCGTTCCCAACGTCCCGTTGGAAACGCATACTTCTGAAACATTGATTCTTCAGGCATAAATGAAGCAGAGCTTCTGGGTACTCCGTTCGCAACCGGAGATTGGGAACGAGAAGAAACCCCCAAGGCGCTGAGAACGCCAAGATTCTTTCTTCCATCTCGTTCCCAACGTCCCGTTGGAAACGCATACTTCTGAAACATTGATTCTTCAGGCATAAATGAAGCAGAGCTTCTGGGTACTCCGTTCGCAATCGGAGATTGGGAACGAGAAAAAGGACGATAATACTCTTGGCGTTCTCAGCGCCTTGGCGGTTCATCCTATTTCACATCCCGCACATCAGCCTGTATCCGAGCTCCCGAGGCAAGCCGGCTTCCAAAATTTTGTCAGCCGCCCCTTGGATATCATACTCCGAGCGGATCAATTCATACTCCCATGTTGTTGAATCAAATATGCCGAACGCGAGCATCGGGTTCCCATCGCGCGGCTGGCCCACGCTTCCGACATTGACGAGATATTGCTCGTTCACGGAAATCGATTTCGCCCGGCCATGAGGCGAAAAGATTCCGGGAACGTGAGTGTGCCCGATGAAACAGATATTCTCTTCGAAGTGACGAAGCGCCTCGACGGCATCATCCGCATTGCTAACATAGTCCCACTGCTCCGGCGAAGCGGGTGACGAATGAACGAGAAGAATATTTTCTCTCCTTTCGGTCATTGGGATCAAAGTCAAGAACGACCGGTTCTCGGGGGTTAATTGGTCCGCCGTCCACTCGATCGCTTTTTGTGCGATCGGATTGAAATCATGAAGGCCTGCTGGATCCAATGCCGCCTGGTCGTGGTTCCCTAGAACGACAACGGAACTTCGGTGCCGCACAATTTCGATACATTCATTAGGATTCGCGCCGTACCCGACTACGTCGCCTAGGCAAATGATCTCATCGACGTGTTTGTCATCGATGATGGTCATCGCTTTATTCAAAGCTTCAAGATTTGCGTGGATATCAGAAATAATCGCGTATTTCATATGGAAAAAGAAAAATCCTGCGCAGCGGTTTCCAAAGCCGCACTTCGTGCAATTGGACTAATGTGGGCCACAGGTTGCAGACGTATCGTGATCAGCGCTTTGTGATGAAAATGGCGGAGCTGCGATAATTATCTCCGCAGTGCAATTTACGATTTGATATTGGCGTTAAAGGTGTTTCCCTGCAGACGGGTTGAACAGATGGCGGCGGTCATTGCTTCGCAATCTGGTACAGAATTCAAATTAAAAATACTCTTTCCCGACGCTATTGTCAAGGATTCGCAAAAGCGGGTGCTGGCTTAGTTTGTCATTCCCGCGAAAGCGGGAATCCAAATACTTCTTTTTTTGCTCCATAATGGATGCCCACTTTTCCCAAAGGGATGCCTTTGGCACGTGGGCATGACAATTTTTTATTCAAATTGGGTCACTACCTAAAGGCGGGACGATATTTCTTCAACTCCGGCAGCAATGCAAATTGAGGATACCCAAAACGTTCTCAGAAGAATCTATTTTCGCTTCGAGGTTCTATAGAGAACTTCATCCTCCGGGTCGGCAACGCGAGCGTAGCACCCAAACCCGCCGAGATTATTTTCAATTTTCATCAGCAAGGTATTCCATCCCTTGCGAAAATTTTCCATCACCGTGTCCTGATCGGGCACGGCCGGTCTGTTCTTAATGAAACGGTAGATCTGATTCCCGTTCAAAAAAACTTTCACGCCGTCATCGCTCCCGATGAGAAGCGGAAGCGATTGATCGCGCGGCGAGTAGACATAGCTCAGCGCGTAAGCAACCGTCAGATCCGAAGGATGAAAAATGCTCAGGTCTAAAAATCCGGATTTCTGGGACTTCACAAGCTGCCAGCGA
Organism: uncultured Chitinophagaceae bacterium; assembly: GCA_964439265.1. Taxonomy (GTDB): domain Bacteria; phylum Bacteroidota; class Ignavibacteria; order UBA10030; family UBA8401; genus JAGVPT01. Next base: position 2,010 of record CAYTOA010000036.1, on the reverse strand, counting down.
ACTTCCTGGTTGCGCGCTCCACGGTAAACTGATTTCAGATTGATCTCCTGCTCGGGAGCGTACACTGTGTCAAGGCCGTACCGACCGTGCAGGGAATCCTCCGGGTTAGGAAACGGTCCGCAAACGTACCAGTTCGGTATGAATGCGCGGTACGGGTGCATCGCAAATGCATCAAGACCTGCTGCAAATCCTGACGAGCCTGGATCCTTGCCGCTGACGACGAATCGCAGTACAATCTCTCCACGCACAGGATGAATATTCTTGAGGGATATTTTCCCTCCGGGAATAATTGCATCGTTGTATCCGTTGAAACTTACTCCCTTCCCACCAGTTGGTAAAACATCGAGATTACCGTACGACGGACCCTTAGTGAAAAAGAGGTCAAGGTCGTACCGGCTCTCATTCGCAGGCAGAATCAGCGTGAAGCCGTCCCCTTTTTTCTGCGCATCCACTTTCAACTGTTTGAGGCCGCTCCAATCCGCGCCGTAGGGCGACATGTCTTCGACCGATGAAGAGAGCGTTGTTTGCTGCGGCTGCAGCGACTCGGCTTCGAGAACTCCATTCGGAACCTGAACTCTGAGAGGTGTGCGGAGTGCCGGAGAAAGCATCTGTGCAAACGGACGGTGCGGTTCTTTTTGGTACCAGTACGCCGTGCTGCTGTAGTCGGCTTCTTCTTTATTCTGATCCCCGTGTTCGATGAGCGCGCGTATCGACTTCGTAAACGGAACGCAGTCGAGAATGAGGAACCGGTACGCCGCGATCCGCCCAAGGGAATCATCTTTCATGATCAGCCCGTGATAGGGAGCAGAAAATTCCCCCTGGTTGAAATACCATCCGCTGTTGAAATAATCTTCCGTTCCCGTACCCTTGATCGATGCCTCCTTTTCCCCATCGACATAGATCATTTCATCCCCTTCGAGGAAACTAAGACTTCCGTCGTAACTCTGCATGCTCATGTTGATCCCCACAAGATGTCCTTCCCCTTCAGCGTCAAGCAATGTATAATAGCGTGAAGGATCGGTTCTGATCTCGCGATGCCAGGTTGCATGGAAATACGCAACTGTCGAATCGAACGGGTTTGGAAGTTTGTGATAGTCGATGTGATAGTAGAATGACGGAATTGCCTGGCCGGTCTCGTTCGTCACTTCAACCCGTGCGGATTTGTTGAAGGGCATCGGAAAATAGCAGTAGTATCCGCCGCTCGACATGCCGGTGAATGGCGTAATGTATTGTTTGTACTGGAATCCCGTCCCGAAAAAATCCCCGATCGGAACTTCGACCGATGGATTCTTTTCACCGTCCCAATACATGCGGAGAACGATGTGGCGGAGAAAATATTTGTCGGACGATGAGATTGTCGTCCAGAACATCGTGATCACCCCGGGTCCATTGATATCGGCCAGCGTCGCCGTTGATCCCGCCGGGATGATGATGAAATCATCGTTTCCTCCGGTTGTATCACTGCTGGATAGTTGAACCAGCATTCCCTGTTTGAGAAACGGCAGGCGTGACGGGGAGAGCAGATTGTCCAGAACGGACTGTCCTGCCGCAATAGACACAACACACAGACTCAGAACAAACATTATTTTGATTTTCATCGCGGCCATATCTCGGCTATTGGACACCATCTTACCTCTCGGGCTTTATTGCATTCATTGGGTAATATTCATAGTTATGGATCTTCAACGCAGGGTCCTCTTCCATGAGTTCGCTGATTTGCTCCTCGTTATCCACTTCCAAGATACCAATGCCGAACGTTCCTTTGGGGTCAAACACCGGTCCGAAGATAAGCATGACGCCTTTATTCATATAGTCCTTCCAATACGCATGATGCTGCTGCACAATTATTTTTTCGCCGTCGGTCATTGTTTTAGCAAAATCGGGACGGCGTGGAAGAAATTTTATCATGAAGTGCTTTTTTTCCATAACATTAGTCTTCTGAAGAAGTAGTGATTTTTATCTCACGCAAAGCCGCACCGACGCAAAATAGATTAGAGGCAATCTCAAAAA
>CAYTOA010000035.1:0-42987 GCA_964439265.1 uncultured Chitinophagaceae bacterium | reverse complement strand
TCCGTTCCTTTGGATTATTGTGAATGGGTGTGCCGTATGCGGGATCAGTACCCGGACGGCTTTGAAAAGTTCTAGAACTGGAACGAGTGCTTATGAAAGCGGGGGCGCGCGAAGTGCGTTTGAGGAAAAGAGGTGTGAAGCTGCCGGAAGATATATTTCGTGACGGTCGAGCGTCCCTTTCGATTCAATGACATTGATAGAGGGGGATGCAGTGCCGAGGATGTGGTCGCTAGAGGATTGCTCCGATGATATGAGATGTTTGTGAGCTGTCCAATAGGGGCGCTCGTCCAGGACGATGCTTCGATCATTTCGGAATGAAATGGAGTTGTCGAGTTTGAAAAATGAAGATTGACCGAGGAGACTCGTAGCACTAAAAACACTAGTGACTAGATATGCCGCGAGAACTGCTGTAACACTAAGTCGATTGAATCGTCTGTGTCTCATGCGATCAGTACCGGAAATGAATTGCAATCCCATCAACAATTTAGACGAGTGGAACCGGGTATTCGTTTAATTACGTGGTATTCGGCCTGATTCACCAGCAAATAAAGGGCAATTATTCACTGCTATAGCTAACAAAAAACGATCCAACGGACACAGAATGATTTGTTTTTTTTCGTCCGGGCTGAGCTGCCGGTTTGTCCCAAATTCTTGATTCCCGTTTCGCAACTCGTTACTTTAATCGCGGCGTGCGCGCAACGATTCCAGCAGCAAAATAATAATGGAGGGGAGTGTATGCTAAGCCCTGCTCAGAGAAGTGTGGCCCCAGTTAGAACGATCCATATAGAAAATAGTGCTCTTGCGCATAATATTTGTTAAATAGGTATAAGAAAGGCGGATTCAGAAAAGATATGAGAGGACCAACACTATCGATATCCCGTTATGTTTTCGTGTCGGTGTTCATTTGGATCGGTTTTTTTCAGACGTCTGCGCAAACGAAATCGGGAACTGGCACGCTGTTCACGATCGACGCAAGCAAAGGCGTTACAGCTCCCGAGACGGGCTATCTTGAAATGGGGAGCAGCACGGCGGGCAAATCCCCGGACGGCCGAATTCTTTCTGTGAACAGCCGGTATCTGATGATGGATTCCTCTCCCTGGCTCCCGGTAATGGGAGAGTTTCACTTTAGCCGTTATCCGGAAAAATATTGGGAAGAAGAAATTCTTAAAATGAAGGCTGGCGGAATCCAGATTCTCTCGACCTACATATTTTGGATCCATCATGAAGAATTCGAGGGGCAGTTCGACTGGTCGGGTCAGCGAAATTTGAGGAAGTTTGTCGCATTATGCGCAAAACATGATATGTACGTTTATCCGCGTCTTGGCCCTTGGGCGCACGGCGAGGTGCGCAATGGCGGTTTTCCGGATTGGCTTATTGCAAAGGTCCCGACAAGAGTGAATGATTCCGTGTACCTTTCCTACGTGCAGAGGTACTACAACGAGATCGGAAAACAACTGAAAGGGTTCCTCTGGAAAGACGGCGGTCCTGTTATCGGGATCCAGATCGAGAATGAATATTCCAACCGCGCACCAAACGGCGGCGCAGCACACATTTCCGTGCTCAAGCAAATGGCGATCGAAGCCGGACTCGATGTGCCGATGTATACCGTCACGGGGTGGGACAATGCCGTGTACCCGGACCGCGAGGTCATTCCGGTATTTGGCGGATATCCCGATGAGCCGTGGGGCGGAAGCAGGCAGGAACTGCCCCCCGATCCGGAAGGCGTTTATCAATTCCATGCGGCAACTCCTACAGGGACAGCCGGAATTTTGCAGGGAATGTCCGGTCCAACGGAAAGAACGGAACTCTCGCACTACCCCAAATTCACGGCAGAGCTGGGAGGAGGGATGGAGGTTACCTATCACCGGCGAGTCGACATATCTGCGGACGATATCGCATCTATGGCACTGACGGCAATCGGGTCGGGCGTCAATCTTCTCGGATATTATATGTACCATGGTGGAACTAATCCAGAAGGAAAACTGACGACGCTGCAGGAGTCGCAAGCCACCGGCTATCCGAACGATGTCCCTGTCGTCTCGTACGACTTTCAGGCGCCGTTGCGCGAGTTCGGACAATTGAATCAATCGTTCCGAAAGCTGAAGCTCCTCCATCAATTCATCCAGGATTTTGGACCCGATCTTGCACTAACGACAGCCCATCTTCCCGACATCGTGCCTGCGGGGCAGCGGGACACTTCAACGTTGCGCATTTCGGCGCGAACACACGGTGAAAACGGGTTCCTCTTCTTTGACAACTATCTTCGTAATTACCCGCTCCCGGAACATAAGGGAGTTACCGTGCTTTTAAAGCTTCCCTCCGGAGCGATCAACATTCCGCGCGAACCGGTCGACATACCCGCACAATCGTACTTCTATTGGCCGGTCAACATGGACCTCGACGGCGCTCTCTTAGAATATGCGACCGCGCAGCCGTTCGCCAGGATCGATGATGGAAAAATCGATTACTATTTTTTTGCTCCTTCATCAACGATCGCCGCGGAATTTGCTTTTGCAGAATCCTCTTTTGATTCATACCGTTCAAGAACCGGTACCGTTTCGCGGCGGGACGGCCTGTTATACCTCACAGGGATTGAACCTTCAATGAAAGAGGCGATGGAAGTCCGGTCGCACACAGGAAAAATTATCCGCATCGTTCTCCTCTCTCAAGAACAGGCATATAACTCGTGGAAGGTGCTGATCGGCGGCCATGAGCATTTGTTGATCACTCCCGCCGATGTATTTGCTGACGCAGACACACTTCACCTTCGGTCGCGCGATACGAAGAACTTTTCGCTCTCCGTGTTTCCTCATGCCGGAGAAGAAATTGATTCGAAAGTTATGCTCCTGAGAGCTGACGATCAGGGACTATTTGCCCGGTACGCAGCCAATGTCGGTTCGAAAAGCATACCTGTCACAGTTCAGCAGGTACGCGAACCGGCCCCCTCATCCCCGGTGATGATGGGTAAACCGTTCGATTGGCGCCACGGATCGGTGGCAAGCGCTCCAGACGATTCAGTTTTCGACAAAGCGGCCGTTTGGCAGTTGACGGTTCCGAAGGATATTCCGTCAGGATTGAGCGATTTATTTCTTACCATCAACTATGTTGGAGACGCCGCGAGGATCTACGGTGGCGGCCATTTACTCGATGACAATTTCTATAATGGGACGACGTGGGAAGTTGGACTGAAGCGATTTGCGCAAGCTTCTCTTGCTGGTGGATTTGAACTGAAGATCCTTCCGCTGCGAAAAGATGCCCCCATCTACCTTCCGAAGAATGCATGGTCACAGATCGAAGGGAACTCGGAGGCGGCCGTTGTGAAAAGTATCGCCATCTCTCCGGAATATGAAGTAATAGTCACTGTCCATCCCGATTCAACGATTTCTTCCCCGAATTTTTCCCTCGGTGCCGACATCAGCGCATTGGATGCACCGGGCCGCGGCAGATGGGGAACTCCTCTGAGGTACCAGGAAAATGGCAAGCAGAGCGATGAACTGACGATCCTTTCAAACCACGGTTGGAATGCATTTCGCGTTCGTGTTTTTCTCTCTCCGGTCCGGAACGCTCCGAATAACACGCTTGAAAATGCGATTCCTCTTGCCAAACGGATCAAAGCTGCCGGCGCGACGTTACTGCTGTGCCTTCACTATTCCGACACGTGGGCCGACCCTCAACATCAGGAGGTTCCCACGGCATGGCAAGGGCTACCGTTCGATACGCTGGAACGGCGCTTTGAAGAGTACTCCCGCGATGTCATAACGCAGTTCAAAGATGCGGGCGCGATGCCCGACTGGGTTCAAATCGGGAATGAAATTACAAGAGGAACGTTATGGCCGCTGGCGCAGATCCAGATTCCTGGGTCCACACAGTATGCACTGCCGGAACCGTATGACGAAACAAAACAGTGGGATCGACTAACCAGACTCCTTAAGGCGGGAATTCGGGGAGTGAAATCCGGGGGAGGAAACACGCCCCCTCGGATAGCAATTCATATCGATCAGGGAGGTAACTGGGCCGTGACGAAATGGTTTTTCGATCACGTGGAAGCGGCGCATGTCGATTACGATATTATCGCGGAAAGTTTTTATCCCCCGTGGCATCACGGCTCGCTCGCAGGAGTCCGGCACAATATGGAGGAGTGCTCCAAACGCTACAAGAAAGATTTCCTTGTCGTGGAGACCGGATACGACAGTTCAAGAGTGGCGAACAACGAGGATATGTTGTGGCCGGTGACGCCCGAAGGTCGGCTCCAATTTATGGTAGACTTGATCAATACCGTAAAGAGTGTCCCGCGAGGATTGGGTGTTATGTATTGGGCGCCTGAACGAGACGTCTGGAACGCTGACGGCAGCCCCGGCCCCGCGGTCTCGGTAATGGATTCTTTGACAACACTTCGGCAAAGTCCGGCAAGTCATGCGTCGGCGGAAGTCAACAAATAAGTACAGTGCGGGAAGAACCAATTACCCGAATGGATGGTCCGCTCATTTTGTACACCATCCACAGCATCCAAATATGTTTGTCAATCACCACGGCTTCCGCGCGTTCAACCCTTTCTGAATAGCGTGCTTCACCGCAAGGATGTCGACGCTCCCTACTTCTTTATAAATGATCTTGCCATCGGAATCTATCAACACCGTATACGGCACCGCTCCCGGCCACTCAGGGTCAAACGCATTGATCAATGAATCCCTTTCTCCCGAAGAAAAAATAAGATTGCGGTTTGAGGCATGGTTCATTTGGAGGAATTGCAGTACGTCGTTTTCTTCATCCGGCTGGTTTACTGAGACGGTCACGACTTCGAAGTCGCGGTGACGGTACATCCGGTTCACGGTTACGAACTCATCGAACTCGGCGACGCAGGGGGCGCACCATGTGGCCCAAAAATTTATCAGCCTGAATTTCCCGGACGTATTCTTCCTCAGTTCGCGCAGTGCGGTTGTATCCACTTTTGAGAGCGTTACGGGCTCCTCATCCAGCTTATCGATATACGCCTTCACCAATTCTTCCTTGCCCGCCCACTTGATGGAACAGCCGATGGCTTTGGTTTGGGCGACGGGAGGCTCTTTCCCGGCAAGCAGGGAATCGAGAGCGTTGCGAAGGTAGTTTTTTGTTACGTGCTGGATGCGTTCCGAGTTGTCGATGGCTCCTGCATAACGGAGTTTCCGTTCAGCGTCGAATACGAATACATGCGGCGTCGCCACGGGACCGTACGCTCTCGAGACCTCCTCCGTTTCTCCGTCGTAGAGGTACGGAAAATTGAATTGGATCTCTTTCGCCCGAAGTTTCATCTCCGCAAACGAATCACCCAGATCTGTCCAGCCGAGCTCGTCAAGACGCACCGATGTTGGGTCGTTCGGCATGATGGCAACAAGCGCTACGCCTTTGCTTTTGTAGTCGGTAACGATCTGTTTTATGCGCTCCTGATAGTATTGTGCCGTTGGGCAATGGTTGCAGGTGAACGCGACCACCAGAATCCTGGCGTCCGAAAAATTACTGAGAGTCCAATTGCGGCCATCGATGCCGGGGAGGTTGAATGACGGGGCGGAGGCCCCAAGCGGCAGTGTGGGAAAGTCGTCTGCTGCACATGGTTGATAGAGTGCCGTCAGGCATGTGAACAGAATAAGTAGCATGAATTTCATCATCGTGTATTCTCCGGTTTTATCATAACGACAAAGTTTAATCGCGGAAGAAACTGTCAGCTATGGCGAAGATGAGTTCTCTTTAATATTTCGCACCATGCTAAGACTTTTTGAAGTGAATGTCAAATATCCGATGGAAATGGGTAGAAGCCATTTCAAAAATATTCCATTTGATCCTTCCCAACGGGTCTACGACCCGTAGGGTCGTGGACGATGCGCTCACTCCGTTCGCTTACTCAGGATGAACGGGCCATTTGTTCACCCTGAGCAAGTCCCCCGAAGGGGGACGCGTCGAAGGGCTAACACAACTTTTTTTTTGAGATGGCTTCGACTGTGCTACTTCGATTAAGAAAACAGCGATATGTCGCTTCGATCCTTTCCCTCCGTTCACTTCAGAGTATATTTCTCACAATTTACTTATATTATTTCCCGTCTCAACATCCGACCTTCACGTTCCACGCTTTGCTGCGGCGGAGCCGATGAATTTGCTGAACAAAATGGAGAACCTACAATGCAGAAATCCACTCATGCAGGCATCATTCTGCTAATAGCCTCAGTCTCTGTCATGCTGATGTCTGCATTAGTCCCGATGAGTTTGTTTGGACAAACTGATTCCGTTCTTCAAAATGCAATAAATGGAAGAGAACACCGGTTGGAATGGTGGCGCAAAGCACGATTCGGAATGTTCATCCACTGGGGTCCTGTCAGTATTGTCGGCACGGAGATAAGCTGGTCGCGCGGCGGATTGCGGCGGGGAATTGAACAAACCGGCACCGGTGATATACCCGTCGATATCTACGACAATCTCTATAAGAAATTTAACCCTGTTGCTTTCGATGCGAAACAATGGGTTGATATTGCACGATCGGCGGGGATGAAGTATATGGTGCTCACGGCGAAACATTGCGACGGGTTTTGTTTGTGGCAAACGAAAGTTGACGATTACAATATCGGAAGTACGCCTTTCAAACGGGACGTTTGCGCAGAACTTGCCGACGCGGCTCATCAAGCCGGAGTCAAAATCGGATGGTATTATTCTCCCATGGACTGGCGCGACCCCGATTGCAGGACAGTACGCAACGCCGCCTATGTGAATCGGATGCAAACGCATCTTTCTGAATTGCTGGGAAACTACGGACAGATCGATGTGCTGTGGTTCGATACCGAAGGAGGACCTTCTCCATGGGATCAGGAACACACCTATCATCTCATCCGGTCCTTGCAGCCACAGATCGTCATCAATAACAGACTCGATATCGAGACGCACGCGTATTACGACGCCAGGACTCAGATCAGTCCTAACGCAGATTATGCAACTCCGGAACAGCAAGTAGGGAACTACAATACATCGATTCCGTGGGAAACGTGTATGACTGTCGGTACGCAATGGTCGTGGAAACCCAACGATACACTGAAGACTTCTGCAGATTGCATCAGAATACTGGTGCAATGCGTTACCGGCGACGGGAACCTTCTGCTCGACGTCGGCCCCATGCCCAACGGCGAGATCGAGCCAAGACAGGTCGCAGTGTTGAAAGGGATCGGTGAGTGGCTGAACAAAAACGGAGAGAGCATTTATGAAACGCGGGGCGGTCCCATACCTAATGGATCATGGGGGGGCTCAACGCGTAAAGGGAATATCGTTTACCTTCACATTCTGAAATGGAACGGCGATGAAATGAAACTCCGGCGCCTCAACGGTAAGATCATCGCTTGGACATCGTTGACCGGACAAGGCCTGAAACTCGAACAAACTGCGGACGGCCTGGCTCTCTATATGCCTGCGGGCCAGCAGGACAAGATCGATACGATCGTCAAGCTTGAATTGGACCGGCCTGCGGCAGATGTCGAGTAGGAGCCGGGCAACGCGGACTTCTCCAGAAATCTCCGATTACTTCTCGACAAATTTCTTCAACATGTCGCCGATCAGAGACGTCCACCCTGCGACGAAATTTTTTCGCGCAAGAGGTGGATTGACATCGGGGAGGAATGTTTCTATTCCCTTGTGTGTGAGTTTCAATTTCGTTTTCTTCCCTGCCGCAACGAGTTCGAATATGACCAACGAATTTCCGGGAAACCCTCCGAAGCTCCATTCGTAGCCGATCTTTTTACCCGGCTTGACTTCTGTTACCTTCCAGATATGCAGGTAGTCTTTGCCGTCGTTCCGGACATTGAACTGAGTCTGAAAACCGACTTCCGGTTTAAAATCTTCTAGTGCGTTGAAATACCATTGCCTCATTTGGTCTTTATCGGTAATCGCCTTCCACACTTTATCGACAGGTGCATTAAACATTCGCTCGACAATAATCGGCTCATTTTTCATATTTGTATTATTTATTTGGATTGTGCAGAGTTATTGGCGTGATGCATACCGTTCCTCGTCGTGCCGCAAGACCGCGAATTTTGTTTAATTATGATCTTGCGACATTGCGTCGGCACGCCAGTTCCTTTTTTATATTTTGGCCAAATAATCGGTAGGTTTATCCATGTTCTGTTTCAAGTCTTCGACCGCACTTTATTTTTCAACGACCGCGTTTCGTTGCTCCGCCGTCTCGAAGAGCATTGTCATCGTGAGTTCTGTCTTCCCCATCATGTCTTCGAACGTCACGGTAACATGAAAGTAGGAGAGATCACCCGGCCCCCCCTGATCATAACAAAGCCGTTCGGGCTTTTGAACTTCACGATGGAAAACCTTGTTCGGATACTCGACGCCGTCGGGTCCGTGCATAATGAACTCCCACACGCCGCCCGGCCTCACTTCCATTTTACGGATCGTGTTTGTGAACCCCTCGGGCCCCACCACATTGCGTTGTGGTCCGGTTCCGTCCACACCTTCCACACGAGTTCCCGCGGTGCGTCGAAAATTGGTGTAATGGAAATCTCCCGGTCGACGTTGCTCGCCCCCGGGGAATTCTTTTCAGGCATGACTGTGTTCCACCTCGATTGTTCTAACTGATCGGTTAGACCACTGTGTACGCTGCATTCTCCCCATGCATTTTTCTTTTATGAAATTTATTTTGGCTGCTTGGTTCGCAGCGCATCGAGACTCCAAGGTCCTGCACCAGCCGCCGAGAAATAGAGCCAGACAAAGCAATACAGTACCGCGGGTTGACCGCCGTTCAAGTTCGGCCAGACTCCTCCCGGGAAGTGGGCTTGAAAGTATGCGACAGCCATCTCGCCCGCGACGAGGAATGCAACCGGGCGGGTGAAAAGGCCGAGCAGAAGCAGCGCTCCGCCGAATGCCTCAAGAATTCCAGCCAGCCCCAGCTCGGACATTAACTGCACCGTGCCGCCGTTGGGAAAAATTGCAACGGGATAGGCAAAAAGCTTCATGGTACCCGCAAGCATGAACATGATTGCTGCGACGATGCGCAGCAGGCTCTTCAGGCGCGGACCCATAGATTCCCATGTTGTTGTAATCTCTAGCGATTTCATCTTCGGTCCTTTTTGTGTTAGTTTGTAATTGGGGCGTAAACGAGCAATACGTTTCCTGATTTGAACGCCGTACTTCTTAACATCTTAAGCCCCTGCCTGCGTTCCAATTCTCTGAAAAGAGGATTGCCGGAGCCTAAGACAATGGGGGCGATCATGATCCGATGTTCGTCAACCAGATTTGCATCCATAAGTGTGGTTAGAAGGGAGGCGCTTCCTAGAAGGGCGATATCTTTTCCTGGTTGATTCTTCAATTTTGAGACTTCTTCGACGAGGTTCTCCTTCATTAACCTTGAGTTATTCCATTCAACAGAACGTAGTGTTCTTGAGAAAACCAGCTTCGGCAGGGAATTCATCCTGCCCGCTATCATTGGGTCGCTTTCAGCCGCGGCCGGCCAATAGGCCGCCATCATCTGGTACGTAACCCGGCCAAACAGGAGAGTGTCCACCGTGCTCAACTGGTGCCCGGCGAATTTATGAAACTCTTCGTCCACGTTATGCCAGTCGAGTTCTCGGCTCGGGCCTTCAAAGAAGCCGTCGAGCGAGACCATTTGAAATGAAAATACAGTTCTCATCTCTGCTTCCTTTCGTCAGTGTCTTATGATGCCGTCACGGACCCGCGGCAGTCATAGCGCAGCCACACGATCCCGCAGTCAAAGCGTGTTGCCTCGATCAACGTCATATCCAGTCTTCCCGCAACTTTTCGGAAAATTGGCAGGCCGTCTCCGATTGCAACAGGATTAACAAGGAGATGTATTTCGTCTACAAGGCGGCTTGCGATCAGCGAAGATGCGAACTTCGCACCGCCGAAAACAATGATGTCGCTGCCCTTGAACTTCTTCAACTTCGCAGCCTCTTCAATGAAATTGCCGTTGATCACTGCGGTATCAGGCCATTCAGAACGTGCGAGAGAATTCGACAAAACGATTTTTGACGTGCCTGTCAATTTCTTTCCAAGAGAAAAGAAGTGATCTTGTGGGTTGGCCGCTACAGATGTCCAATAGGGGATGAACTGCATTTCAGATTTACGCCCCATCGCTATGAGGATGCAGTCGACATTGTCAAGGTTTGCCAAAGCGCGCAGGCGCAGCTTTTCATCCCAATTGAAGGTGACCCAGTCGATGCCGCCGTCGGTCCTTCCGACGAATCCATCAATGGTCATGTGCATTTGTATCTTCAGCTTTCGCATCGCAGTAATCCTTATCTTGTCATCGAGAACTCTTGGGAAAGAAGATCGTCGATCCGTTCGTACGATTCGGTGACCCCCTTATCCATTCCGGACTGTGCCATCCCATCCCTGTCAGCGACAGATTGAAACACCGACCGTGTTGTGAGTCTCGTCCGGTTCCCCGGAAGCGTTTCGAGTTTGAAAGTTTCGAGCATAACATGTCCTTTCTCCGGCAGACCTTCAAATTCGAAAGTGTCAATGATCCGTTCGGGGACTGTTACTTCATGGTACACTCCACGGAATGCAAACACATTGCCTTTCGTGTCTCGTTGAACGAACCGCCACATTCCGCCGGGTTTCACTTCCATCAGGTCAACGACGGTTGTGAGATACTTTGGTCCCCACCAATGTGGAATGCGCGTTGGGTCCGTCAATATTGTGAAGACCAGTTCGCGAGGGGCATCGAAGACCCTCGTGATCAGGATCTCCTGTTTACCCGGTTCGACAACGATCTCAGCGCGATTGTAGTTGGCCATGATCACATCTCCTCTATGATATATTTAATCCGGCGAGTGTGTTGCCTCGGCCCATATTCTTCAGGCGGCTCTCCGGCTCGTTTCATTTATCTTTTCAACGGCCGTTCGTTTTCACCTTTCGGCGTTCGCCACTCTTTTGGTCTGCTTGCAGCGCTTTGAGATAATCTCCGAGCCGGTCGAGCCGTTCCTCCCATGCCCTGCGGTAGTCGTCGATCCAGTCAGCCGCCTGTTCGAGCGGTTCGGGGTTCGCGGAAAGAAAATGCTCTCTCCCCTTGCGGCGCCGGCGGACGAGCTGAGCGCGTTCAAGGATAAGGATGTGTTTCGAGACGGCGTTCAGGGACATATTGAACGGCCGCGCGATTTCCGTCACCCGCGATTCTTTTCCCGAGAGAAATTTCAGGATCGCTCTCCGGGTCGGGTCGGAGAGTGCCATCATCGTTCGGTCTAAATTTGCCTGGACCATTATTCAACCTTTTGGTTGAATATAATACGAGAAGGTCCAGTTGTCAAGCGAAAAAATTGGGACTTCAAATTACCGCGATGGTCTAAGGAGAAAACCGTGAAAATTCTTTTATCAGTAGAACGTCCCGGTATGATCAAAATTTTGTCTGGGCTTTTCATTTCGGAATCGAGGGGGAGTACGGCAAAAAGTGTCTCAAGATTGAAGATTTAGCTTGACTTTTCGCCATACGGTCATTATCATTAACTAACCAGTCAGTCAAACTGAGTCTCCGAGCGAGAGGATACTATGTCTCCAAGATCGAAAGAAATGGCCGAGAAAATGAGGGGGAAAACCAGAGAAGCCATTCTCGCGGCTTCGCTGGAGCTTTTTGCGAAGCATGGATATTCCGGTACTACTACAGAATCAATCGCGAAAAAGGCCCGGATTTCAAAAGGCCTTATCTTTACACATTTTTCCACGAAGCAGGACCTTCTTTTCGCACTTTTTGATGAGGAAATTGAGCACATCCTCCCAGAGATTTTCAAAGACGATGACCCGAGGCCTCCCAAGGAGCGGTTCATTTCGCTCGTCAATTCCTGGCTTGACCTGATCAAGACCAAGCCTCTGCTTGTTCGGCTTTCGCTTCAGCTCAGCCTCGACGAAGAATACCGGAAGCTGATGAAGAAAAAAGGAAAGCAGTACTTCGAACTCGCTTTCGTGCGCCTCAGCAATCTTATTAAACAACTGGGTTCCGACAAACCCGATCTCGATTGTTATCTTCTTATGTTTGTCTTCGACGGAGTTGTCGCGAACTACACCGTAGCACCGGATCTGTTTCCCATTGATGCCATCAAAAACCACCTTATCGAGACGCTGCTTTTGAGGTGGGACAAAATCGGCGACTAAGTCGTCATGAAATTACCGCAGCGGATCGCGCGGCGTACTCCGGGAAAGAATAAAAGTGTCGTTAGAGAACAAATGCCTGAATTATTTCATGCTTCTCCTTTGCATGTGTGCGACTGCGCGTTCGCAGAGCGAAGAATTGCACGGCCAGGCGTCGGTTTGGATGGGCGCGAACCATGACAGTGTGCCGGGGGCTGCCGGAGGTCTCCGCTATATTCCCGACCTCCTGCTTGAACAAAAACTCGGCGATCATCTCAACGCAAATATGGAATTGTCGCTGAATGCTTTTGTGACCGCTCGATATCAGAAGAACGAGTCAGCATCGTACGACGAGGAAATAAAGCCGTATCGAGGATGGGTCAGACTTTCGACGGATAAATTTGAGGCGAGGCTCGGGCTGCAGAAGATTAATTTCGGTTCCGCCGTGTTTTTCCGTCCCCTTATGTGGTTTGACCGTGTCGACCCTCGCGATCCGCTGCAGTTGACGGACGGAGTTTATGCACTGCTCGCACGATACACCTTTTTGAATAATGCGAATTTCTGGGCGTGGGGACTCTACCGCAATGATGATCCAAAGGGCTGGGAGCTGTCGCCAACGGAAAAGAAATCATCAGAATACGGCGGCAGGGTGCAGTCGCCGATGTGGACGGGAGAAATCGGCGTCACCTATCATCATCGTCGAGCAGATTTGAGCTCATTAATTCCGCTGCGAACCGACACGAGCAGCTTTATCGCGCCGGAGGACCGGCTGGGTCTGGATGGAAAATGGGATATCGGCATCGGCGTCTGGTTTGAATCGGCGCTGATTCATCAGGAGAATAATTTTCTTCATGCCCGGTACCAGCGGCTCTGGACGGTGGGTGCAGATTACACATTCGCGACCGGCAACGGCCTCTATGCTGCGACGGAATACTTCCGGTCCGATAATCCAGCCGAACCATTCGCCTCTGCTCAAGGGACCGGGTTCTCTGCATTGTCGCTCAATTACCCGATCGGTATTGTCGACCAGGTGTCGGCAATTTTCTATCGTGACTGGAAGGATCAAGAATGGTATCGGCTAGTGACCTGGCAGCGGACATACGATAACTGGAGCTTCTATCTTATGGGTTTCTGGGATCCAAAGAATATCCAGCTCTACAGCAACCAGACAGGAGCGAATCCTTTTGCAGGTACCGGAATTCAAGTCATGGTCGTGTTTAATCACTGAGAAATTTAGGGCGGACTCCAGTGTGGACTTTATAGAATAACATTGTAATAACCGTCAGGACGCCAAGAACGCCAGGGATCTTGTCATCCTTTATACTCATAATTTCTTGGCGAGCTTGGCGCCTTGGCGGTAAAGACAGTTTTATTCAGGGATGGTTCGAATAGAAACACCCGGGCAGTTTAAACAATAAGCGGAAAGGCATATGCAGAACTCACCTCTGATAAAGATCGAAAATCTTGACAAGATCTATTCGCTCGGTCCTACGACCCTGAAAGCTCTCGATAGTATCACGCTATCCGTGATGAGAGGGGAGTTTCTCGGACTCGTTGGGCCCAGCGGTTCGGGAAAGACGACCCTTTTGAATATCATAGGATCTCTCGATGCCCCGTCGAACGGAACAGCCGAAGTGCTGGGGCGGAAGATCGAATCACTTTCTCACAGAGAAGCCGCAAGTCTCCGAAACAACCACATCGGCTTTATTTTTCAAACGTTCAATCTGCTTCCGGTCTACACCGTGTACGAAAACGTTGAGTTTCCCCTGTTGCTGCAGGGAGTCGAATCGGCGCGTCGCAGGAAGCTCGTTGAAGAAGCGCTGGAGTGGGTTGGCCTCTTAGACCGCGCAAATTCAAGGCCATCCCAGCTTTCAGGGGGACAGAGTCAGCGTGTTGCGATCGCGAGGGCAATCGTCAAAAAACCGGAACTCGTTCTGGCGGATGAACCCACCGCCAACCTCGACGCCGCAAACTCCCACCACATCATGGAAACGATGGTGACATTGAATAAAGAAACCAACGCAACTTTTGTCTTTGCAACACACGACGAAAAAGTAATCGGCTACTTGAGGCGAAAGATAACGCTTGTCGATGGAAAGATCTCCAAAGATGAAATTATAGACAACAAACTTCCACGGTGAGGCAGACGATGCTTATACTAAAACTTGCCTTTCGGAATATTATCAGCGCGGGCCTCAGAACCTGGCTTAATGTGATCGCTCTCTCATTTGCCTTTGTGGCGATCATTTCCCTGCAGGGAGTTTATGATGGAATGAACGACCAGGTCGAGCACGCGACCATCGATGCTTTGTACGGGGGCGGGCAGTATTGGCAAAAGGGGTACGATCCGTATGACCCGCTTTCCTTTGAGGATGCTCATGCAACAATTCAGCCGCAGCTTCAGGCATTGATCAACGAAAAGTCCGCTGCCTCGATCCTCATCCGGACTGCGACGATATATCCCCAGGGGAGATTCCGCTCCATCATTCTCAAGGGGATCGACCCAGATCAAACGATCCTGTCAGTTCCATCCTCTCTCTTAAAAGCCGGTCCCGACGGAATTCCCGGACTCATCGGCAGCAGGATGGCAAAAAGTGCCGGACTAAAAAAAGGGGACTTAGTGACGGTTCAATGGAGAGACGTTCACGGTACATTCGATGCGCGGGACGTGAGGATCGTCGAAGTTTTTAGCTCAACGGTGCAGGATATCGACAATGAACAGATCTGGATCCCGCTCGCCCAGTTGCAGCAGTTCACCCGGATGACCGACCAGGCGACGATCGTGGTACTGAAAGCGGGCATGACGCCGGTCGACAATATTTCCGGATGGGAATTCAAGAGTCTCGAATTTCTTTTGCAGGATCTGCATTCGATGGTGAGAATGAAAAGCGTTCAAGGGAGCATCATGTACCTCCTCCTCCTATTTCTTGCGATGCTCGCAATTTTCGACACACAGGTTCTGTCGATCTGGCGCCGGAGAAAAGAAATGGGGACGTTAATGGCGCTCGGTATGACGAGGACAAACGTGATCGAACTGTTTACCCTGGAAGGCGCGTTTCACAGCATCCTGGCGGGGGTTGTCGCTGCGATGTACGGGATCCCTTTGCTTGCGTACGTTGCCAGGACTGGCGTCCCCCTTCCCGCATCGACCGACAATTTCGGTTTTGCCATCGGAGAGAAACTTTTTCCCGTTTATTCTCCTGCGCTGATTATCGGCACGACGGTCCTTGTGTGTTTCGTCACGACCATCGTCAGCTACCTGCCGACGAGGAAAATCGCACACCTCAAGCCAACCGACGCTCTTCGGGGGAAACTCTCATGATCTTCTTCCTCTTTAAAGGCCTCATGCGTGACCGTTCCCGTTCTCTTTTTCCTTTCATCACAGTTCTGGCTGGCGTTGTCCTGACAGTTTTTCTTCACGCTTGGTTGAACGGAGCGGTCTCATCGATGATCCAATCGACGGCGCATTACAACACGGGGCACGTCAGCGTGATGACGCATGCGTACGCAAAAGAGGCAGACCAAATTCCGAACGACCTTGCGCTGCTGGGAATCGACACGCTTATGGGAGCGTTGAAGCGTGACTACCCGGACCTTCTCTGGACTCCCCGCATCAGGTTCGGCGGGCTCCTCGATATTCCGGACGTGAATGGCGAAACGAAGGCCCAGGCGCCTGTCAGCGGTCTTGCGGTTGATCTTCTTTCTTCCGGCAGCCCTGAACAGAAAATCCTGAACATGCGCCAGGCGATCGTAAAAGGACGCATGCTTCAAAAAAAAGGTGAAATGCTGATAGGGGAAGAATTGTGCGACAGGCTCAGCATCCAGCCCGGCGACACCGCAACGCTAATCAGCTCAACGATGTACGGCAGCATGAGCGTCACCAACTTCGTCGTCGTCGGGACGGTTCGGTTCGGAATTACAGCAATGGACAAAGGCACGGTGATCGTCGATGTTGCCGACGTTCAACAAGCCCTCGATATCCAAAACGGAGCGGGAGAAATCCTCGGTTTTTTTGCCGACGATCTATATCACGAAGAGCGGGCGAACGCAGTGACTGCTGATTTCAATTCCAGGGGAAAAAATGGCGATCAATTTTCTCCCGTCATGGGGACACTTCGAACGACCAGCGGGCTTTCCGATTATCTTGACTATGTCGGAGTCTTCTCCGACACCATCATCGGCATCTTCGTTTTCGCGATGGCCATCGTTCTTTGGAATGCAGGACTTACCGGGAGCCTGCGCCGGTACGGAGAGATCGGCGTGCGCCTTGCGGTAGGGGAAGACAAGAGACATATCTATCTCTCACTGCTTGCCGAGTCGCTGATGATCGGATTTATCGGATCTCTCGCCGGTACTGCAATTGGTTTGGCGCTGGCCTACTATACCCAGGTCAAAGGCTTGGATATCGGCTCGGTTTTAAAAGATAGTTCAATGATGCTTCCGAATATTGTGCGAGCCCGGATCACGCCGACGACATTTGTGATAGGATTTGTGCCCGGCATGCTCGCTACATTTTTCGGAACCGCGATCTCCGGCATCGGCATCTATAAACGACAAACTTCGGAATTGTTCAAGGAGCTTGAAACATGATCCGTATACTTTCTCTGCTGTCCGCACTGTTCTTGTTTTCATTCTTTTTGCAGACTCCGTCCGGAGACGGCATCCTAAAGAAGGTGGATGAAAACATGTTCTCTGAGAACAAGGTCTCGGTTTCGCGCATGATCATCCACGGACGCCGCGAGATCAGAACGGTGGAATCGAAATCATGGCAGCGGGGCACCAGCGAATCGTATACAGAGTTCCTTGCGCCGGCCAGGGACAAGGGGACAAAAATGCTGAAGTTGAAGGATATGCTCTGGGATTATTCTCCTTCCACAGACCGGACGATCATGATCTCCGGAAGCTTACTCCGGCAGTCGGTCATGGGCTCCGACCTTTCGTACGAGGACATGATGGAAGATCCCCATCTCCCGAATATTTACTCGGCGAAAGTGCTGTCCGAAGATACTCTCAACGGTCGCGATTGCTGGATACTCGACCTCACAGCAAAAAAGGAGGATATCGCGTATCACCACCGGCGTCTCTGGGTCGATAAAGACCGGTATGTGCCGCTGCGGGAGAATCTCTACGCAGAAAGTGGGAAGTTGTTGAAAACGATGGATGTGCGCGAAGTGATCAAGGTTCAGGGGCGATGGCTGGCAAAATCGGTTCTTTACAAAGACGTAATGAAGGAAGGGGAGGGAACAGAATTTATCGTCGATTCCGTGACTCTCGATGCGGAGATCCCGGATTATCTATTTTCAAAAGCGGCACTGCGCCGATAGCGAACAGCTATATGGACTGCGCAGAGCCCGTAAACCACTCCCCATTGAGATGAATTTTGACAATTTTTCAATACGCCCCCTTGCCGCCGAAGATGCCTCGGACTATTTTCATCTGATCGAAGGCAACAAGGGAAGAATTGCAAAATATTTCCCCAACGTCACGGTGGCGAACAGGGATATCGATTCGACGGTTCTGTTCATTGCGGAGAGAATTCGACTGGCGGAAAAAAGGGAGCTCATATCGTATACTGTTCTTGATAACGATACCCAACGAATCATCGGGGGACTGTTCTTGAAGAACTTCGACTGGCACGTTCAGAAATGTGAATGCAGTTTTTTTATCGACGGCGAATATGAAGGCAAGGGCATCACGACAAAAGCCGTGTCAGTGCTGATCGATCATTGTTTCCGCGAATTACGTTTGAATAGGGTCTACATGAGGATTGCGGAAGATAATATTTCCAGCAGACGCGTTGCCGAAAAGAATGGGTTTGTCGAAGAGGGGATTCTCCACCAGGACTTTAAAACGTCTGGGGGAGAATTCGTCGACGTTGTGTACTATGGATTGCTCCGGACGGCGGCCGATAAACGGTCCGGAGGCTGAGCGAAAGAATCCATATGCAAGGCTGTGCTGCCGCGCACTCAGGACGCAAATTTGTGAATCGCGACGCGGGACCCTCATCGGTGCAACAAATAGACCGCTCACACCGTAAACAGACAATCCCTGTAGGCACCCTTTCCCACACCCAATGCACTTAGGCGATATCGCAGCCTTGATTCTTTTTTAAAAAAAACAATAAACAGGAGAATCTATGAAGAATCTTTTCCTCTGTTTTCTTGCCAGCCTTTTCCTCGCTCCCTTCGTCCTTGCGGAGCGATCTCTCCCGTATTTCGTTTCGGCAGAATGGCTAAGTGACCATATGAAAGACAAAGATGTTGTTATCCTTCAGGTTGCCTTCAGCAGAGGTGAATACAACTACGGCCATATTCCAGGCTCACGTTTCCTTTGGTTTGATTGGCTTGCACCTTCGACTCCGGAGCTTTCAACAGAAATGCCGTCAGTCGATCAGGCCAAGCCCATACTGGAAGAATTAGGCATCACGGCAGAGTCGAAAATAATTATTGTTTTCAACGGGGGAAACGTCACGATCGCAACGCGCATGATTCTCGCCCTTACGTATTTTGGCCTTGGGGACCACGTTGCATTGCTTGACGGCGGACTCCCAATGTGGAAATCGGAAGGCAAGAGCATTACAAAAGAAGTGCCGGCAGTGAAGAGATCCTCACTCACAGTAGAGCCCCATTCCAATGTCATCACCGATGCGGACTGGGTGAAGAATCATTTATCATCTCCGGATATCGCCATTGTCGATGCACGTTCGAAAAGTTTCTACGATGGCAACGGAGGCGGCATCGCGCGTCAAGGACATATCAAGGGAGCCAGGAATATTCCGTATTCCACTATCGTCGACAGTACGAATAAGGTGAAATCGATTGCGGACCTTCAACGAAGGTTTGATGATGCAGGGATCGCAAAAGGGTCTACTGTTGTGACGTATTGCCATGTCGGCCAGCAGGCAACCCTCGTCTACCTGGCGGCAAAATATCTCGGCTACAACGCAATGGTCTACGACGGATGTTTCGAGGATTGGAATGTGCGGGATGAGAGCTACCCTGTCGAGAAAACGGATGGGGGCAAGAAATAATAATTGCAAAACGACGGCAGTTGCTCGCTCCTGAGAACAAATGACTTGATTTGGCGATGAATCATATGATAAAGCCCAGGCCATACCTCAATCCTTATCTCGCCGGCATCGGACTCGGATTGGTGCTTCTCTCCGCTTTTGTGATCATGGGACGGGGTCTTGGCGCATCGGGTGCTTTCACGTCAGTGGTGGCCGCGGGTGTGAACAGTGTTGCCCCAACACATGCACAGTCGAATGGACTGTACAGGGAATATCTCAACACTCCGTCGGGAAATCCGTTGAAAGAATGGCTTGTGTATGAAATTGCGGGAGTCCTCGTTGGAGGGTTTATTTCCGGACTCCTCTCCGGAAGGATAAAACGGACGGTCGAAAAGAGCCCGGGCTTTTCAACGTCCGGCAGGATGATCTATGCATTCTGCGGCGGACTTCTCCTCGGGTTCGGCTCGAAAGTTGCGCGTGGATGCACCAGCGGCCAGGCTCTTACCGGAGGAGCGCTGATGAGCGTCGGAAGCTGGGTCTTTATGATCGCTGTTTTTGTGAGCGCGTATGCGGCTGCATTTCTCTTTAGGAGGCAATGGACATGAATGCACCGTTCTACCAATTCGGCATGTTTGACCTCGAGACCGCGCTTGCCATCGCATTCGCGATCGGCATTGGCTTCGGATTCTTTCTGGAACAAGCTGGTTTCGGAAGCGCGATGAAGCTCGCCGGACAGTTTTATTTTCGCGACCTCACGGTGTTTAAAGTAATGTTCACGGCCATCGTCACCGCGATGCTCGGCCTCTTCTGGCTTTCGCGGCTCGGTATCGTCGACCTCTCACTTGTCAGGGTCTTGCCGACATATCTCGTTCCTCAACTTGTCGGCGGGATAATCTTCGGCGTCGGTTTTGTCATGGGGGGATATTGCCCGGGGACGTGCTGTGTCGCGGCAGTCACCGGGAGGATGGACGGCTGGGTTCATTTGCTGGGGATGTTTGCCGGGATCTTTGTTTTTGCCGAGGTATATCCGATGATCTCCGAGTGGTATTCTTCCACTGCAATGGGTGAAGCAACACTTTCACAGGTCTTTAATCTCTCGCCCGGTACAACGGTGTTCATCGTGACATCCGTTGCGCTTCTCGGCTTCTCAGGGGCAGAATTCGTAGAGGGAAAATTTAAGCGGACAAAAAGTCAATCATGACCTTCTATAGATTATTAGCTGCTGCGGCTTTTCTTCTTGCCGGCGGCGCCCTCCTCTTGCAAAATCCGGAGCGGAATGCGTACACCGATCCCTCGTCGTTGGCAGCCTTAATTGAATCCGAGCAGGATCACATCGAGCCGCTCGACCTGGCCAGGTCGATCAAAGAAGGGAAACAGAAACTTCAGGTGATCGACCTTCGCGACTCGACGGAGTTCGCCGAGTACCACATACCGGGCGCCCGTTTAATGACGTTGACGGCTCTCGTTAACGGCGGCGTTCGTCGGAACGAAAACATTGTTATTTATTCTCAGGGGGGAACTCATGCCGCTCAGGCATGGGTGATTCTGAAAACAAAGAACTTCCCCAATGTCAGGACCCTGCTCGGGGGAATGAGCGGGTGGAACGACGAAATCCTGTTTCCGCAGATCTCCGCTGATGCACCCGATTCTACAAAACGTGCCTTTGATGAGAGAAAAGCGCTCAGCGTATTTTTTGGAGGCCGGCCAAGAACTGCTCCCTCATATACCGGACACCCTCCGCGGCAAAAGCCCCCGTTAAAAGGGGGCCAGCCGCCGAAGTTTGAAAAGGAAGGAGATAAATTGCGAGAAACCTGCGAACGTTATGGTTCGACGGACATTTTCTCTGCTTTGGTTCGTATAAAAGCATAGTTCAGAAAGGGAAGGCTGTAGAAATCGGATGCCTTCTTGTAGAATTCTTTGGCATGCGATTTTTCTCCCTTTGCCTCCAGTGCAATCGCGATTCTATAAAGATTGTACGGATCTTGCTGATTTGCCTGAAGCAATTCGGTTACCGCCTCATCGTATTTTTTCTCAGCAAGGGCAAGGGTCCCTCTTAATTCATGGGTAAACCGGATTTGATTTGAGTTGTTTTTCCCCCGTACACCTTGCCAGTATGCGCCTATTTCTTCTCTTGCCTTTCCAAGATCACCTTTCGCAACCGCTACTTGCGCTCTATTGAAATGGGCAATGACGAGAACGTTCTTCTTCAGTTCGGTTGAAAGATCTGAACGTTCCATGATGTCCACCGAGGCATCGAAAGCTTTGAGCGCCTCATCGTATTTGCCCATCTCCAGCAGGATATTCGCTTTCGCCGCAAGGTCTCCCGACATACCCGCAGCATCATTGATTTCCTTTCCTACAGCATACTCATCGTCAAAATCTTTGAGGCCCGATTCCATGTTCCCCTCATCGACATCGACGACTGCTTTGATGAAGAACGCCTGACGCCGTTCTCCAGGATTTCTCGCCATCTCAAAGAGATGCCGTACTGCCCATGCTGCATTTGTTTTGTTTCCCCGGTACAGGTAGTTCATGCATAAACCAACTTCCGAGGATGTAAATGTGGAATCGATCGCGAGGGCTTTTTTATAATTGGCAATAGATTCGTCGAACCTTCCTATTTTCAACAGCAGCTCTGCATACGAGTCGTACGGGTTAGCGTCGTTCGGTATCAGCTCTGTGTATTTTTTGAATGCCTTCTCGGCCTCAGGGTATTTTTCGATTTGACGGTAAGTATAACCGAGAATGTTGTATGCAGGGGCAAACCGGTCGGAGAGATGGATCGATTTCTCGTATTGGTCAATCGCCTCCTTGTATTCCTGTTGGCCGAAATAGTAGGCGCCGAGCGTGAAATGTGCTCGTTCATCGTTCGGATAGAGCGATACCGCCTTTTCGAGATAATTCTTCTGGTTCTGAAAATTTGCGTTCGCCCCTGCGTCGGTCGCAAGGATAAGGAGACGTTCTCCTTCCGACGTCTTATCCTTATTGAGCATTGCTCCTTTCAGATTCTCTAAGAATTCCTTTGTGGTGAAAGAATTGTTGGCGCGGTTGAGATATGCCGAGGCGAACGACGGATCGAGTGCAATCGCTTTGTCGAAATGCGCAATGGATTTCGTCGCCTGGAGGTTGTCGGAGAGCTCCTGACCGAGAAGGAACTCTTTCTTCGCCTCCTCCGACGCGGTCGTGATGGGAATTTTTTCTTGATCAGCCCCGGGCATTGCTGATGCTGAATTCCAGGTCAACCCGGCAACGAATAGTAACGCTACGACTGGCTTCATAGAACCTCCGTGAATGTGTTGGGGTACGTGAATTAATAGTCTCCGGCGGACGAGCAGATGCAGCGACCACCGGTCATTGCGCAGCATTTTCTACGGTCGGGTTTAGGGCTTTAGCTTCCTACGAAAGAAAAGAATATTCCGATGGGTATACGGAATGCATGAGAAATTGTTTCCCTTGATTACTGTGCACCCCTTATTTCGGGAGTCAAGTAGTTGACGGCGGGACATCCTGCCGGAAACATTCTGCCTGTTATTCCAGGACCCAAAATCTATCCCATCATTCCTTCACATCCAGAAATCCACAAAAAGGCGGAGCTAATCGAAGAGCTCGCGCTTAGCGACATCAACTGACGGTGCAGGAGCTAGAAGGCGGTGATCGTCATATCGCTTCCCGCGGGTGTCATCCTCTTGTCCACATTCCCTCTTATACGTGATGCTGAGCCTTTACCCCGCCGCGGAAGCGTTGCTTGTCGACGGATTCATTATGATCTATCCGTTAGAGGTAATCGGTTCTCAAGAAGATTGGCGTTGAATTGGCCGTGCGGCATTTAGCAACGGGGAAGGGAAGCCTGAAAAAGAAATCCCCGCCGTCTCACAACGGCAGGGATTTCTTCTGTACTAAAGGTGGAGCTTCAGCAGAGACTCACTCTTGCTGCATCCTGCAATTTCATCCATTCAAAACTTCCCGTACCTTTCTTGCCAGTGATCGCGGGGTGAATGGCTTTTGGAGGAAGTTAATTCCTTCGTCGAGGATCCCCCGATTTGCTACGACGTCGGCGGTGTAGCCGGACATGAAAATAACTTTCATACCCGGCTTTAACAAAATGAGCCTGTCTTTCAGTTCTTTGCCGTTCATTCCGGGCATTACAACATCGCTGATGAGAAGGTCGAATTTTTTGTTGCCCCGTTCACAAAGCACGATGGCATCGCCGGGAGACTTCGCAGTAGAAACGGTGTAGCCATACAATTCCAGCGAGCTTTTGGCGAGGTCGAGAAGTTGTTCCTCATCCTCGACCACGAGGATCGATTCCGTCCCTTTAAGCGGAAGGTCCTCCTGTTTCCTTGCAGGCATGTCGATCTCCCCGTAGAACCGGGGAAAGTAGACCTTGAACGTCGTTCCCTTACCGGGTTCGCTGTAGACATTAATGAACCCGTTGTTTTGCTTCACGACTCCGAACACCGTCGCCAGCCCCAGACCGCTGCCGTAATCTTTGGGTTTCGTTGTAAAGAACGGCTCAAAGATCTGGTTCATTGTCGCCTTGTCCATGCCGCATCCGTTGTCGCTGAACGCCAGCATGACGTACTCGCCCGGCTGAAACTCCATATGGTCTTTGCAGTAATCTTCATCAAGAACCATATTCGATGATTCGATCGTGATCGAACCGACATCGGAGATCGCGTCGCGAGCATTGGTGGAAAGGTTTGCCAGAATCTGATCGACCTGCGTACGATCGATCCTTATGTTCCAGAGATCTCTTCCGGGCCGCAATGAAATAGCAACGTCTTCGCCGACCAGTCGTCCAAGCATGCTTTGCAGAGAGGAGAGGGCGTCGTTCAGGTTCAACACGACCGGTGCAACGACCTGCTTTCGGGCGAAGGCGAGGAGCTGTTTTGTAAGGTCGGCGGAACGTTCTGCGGCTGCGACGATAGCTTCGATCTTTCGCGCAATCGGGTCGAGCGGACTGATCGCGTGTTCGATGAGTTTAGCGTAACCGAGGATGACGGCGATGACATTGTTGAAATCGTGTGCAACTCCACCCGCCAGCCTGCCGATCGCCTCCATCTTCTGCGCCTGCATCAGTTGTGCGTGCAGCAGTTTGTTCTCCGATTGGTCATTGAAGACGAGGACAACACCGATCGTTACGCCCCGTTCGTTCCGGATCGGTGCGCCGCTATCCGCGATCGGGCGCCGCACTCCGTCTTTTGCGATCAACGTTGTGTGGTTCGCCAGTCCGACGATAATTCCCTCGCGAAGTACCCGATACACGGGGTTTTCAACGGAGGTCCCGGTCAGCTCGTTGACGATGTTGAACACGTCGGCGACGGACCTCCCAAGCGCCTCTTTCTCGGACCAGCCGGTGAGCGCTTCTGCGACAGGATTCATCTGGAAGACCATTCCGCGGATGTCTGTCGTGATCACTCCATCGCCGATGCTGTACAATGTTGTTCTGAACCGCTCTTCACTGATGCGTAATGCCTCCTGGGTTTTCGTCCTTTCGGTGATATCCTGGATGACAGTCCGGATCCCTGTAATTTTTCCCTGATCATCCTTAAGCAGCCGTTCTTCCATCAGCGTCGGGAACGATGTGCCGTCTTTTCTGAGATAGTTCCGGACGGCGCTTTTGGTCGGCGTCAATTCTCCCGACAGTTTTGCTACGACCCGTTTCTGTGATGATTCGCTGTCGCCGACAAACTGCGAGACCGGCTTGCCTACCATCTCCTCCCGCGTATAGCCGAGCATCTCCAATTCAGTCCGATTGACGTCGACGATGCAGCCGTTATCGTCGATTTCATGGTAGCCGATCGGGGCACTGTCGAACAGCTCCTTGAATTTCTCTTCGCTTTTTTTCAGCGCCTCTTCCGTTCGCTTGCGTTCGGTGATATCATCATACGTCCCGAGGATCCCCTTGATGGTTCCGTCAGCAGCCAGTAAAGGAACTTTGGTTGTCAGTAACCACATTTTTCGGCCGTCGGGCGTTGTCTGCGGTTCCTCGTAGTTAAGCCGCGCCTTTCCAGTCTCCATGACACGTCGATCATCGGCGCGGTAGGCTTCTGCCTGTTCTATCCACCCCATCGACCAATCGTCCTTGCCGACAAGTTCTTCAGGCGATGCAAGTCCGGAATCCTTTGCAAACGATCGATTGCATCCCTGATACTTGGATTCGGTATCCTTCCAAAAAACCCGAACCGGAATAGTATCCAGGACCAATCTGAGCATCTGTTGAGATTCCTGTAACTGATTCTCCGCCTGCTTGCGATCGGTGATATCGTTTCCGCTGAGCGCAAGTTGGACGATTGTTCCCTCGGCATCGCAGAGTGGAACAAGGCTGTTTTCCGTATAACGTGAGCCCTGGATGATCACAAAATTCTCTTGCTTCCCGGTCGAAACCGCCCTTCGTATGCGATCGTTCAACACTTCCGCCTGCTCATCCGGCAGGAGATGGCGGATCGACAGACCCGCGATTGCGGAAAGCGTTTTGCCTGCCGATTGGGCAAATGCCTTATCGGCAAAAAGAATGCAGCCGCGCGTATCAATAATCACGAGCGTATGTTTGCTTTCATTCCGTGCCTCGAACTTTTCGGTCTCGACACGGGAGCGATCTTTCGGCTGAATTATTTCTTTGGAGGCTTTTCGTTTTTGCACCATAATGTCCTCATCGCAAACATTTTCAATTCTAAACCTCTTCAGACGACGCCGGGGGTGATGTTCAGCTTTTCATTTTCCCGAATGCGTGCGCCGCGAGCGACCGAGGCGTGAGTCTGAATCTCGGAACAGAATGGATGACCAGTGAAGATAAATTTGAGGTAAAGTATGCCATATCGTTGAAGCGGGAAGCATCAGCGAACAAAATACCACCCCCTGCAGATTCTTGACTAAATCCGCAACCTGTAAGATAGAATGGTTTGCCGCAAACGCAATACATCATACGACGTATTGACTGAAATACGGTCAATACCGCATCAAATTTCAACGCATACTCTATTATAAAATAAAAACTTGCTGCGTGAATAGCTAAGGGATCTGACGCGTTACGGTACGCCGCAGGCGAAACGCCGGGGCATTCGGGAATTGCCTTGAACCTCTACCGCCTGACGGCATGAGCTGCTTGTTCTCACCAGTGACAGCATGTTCGATTTTCTCCGTCATTTCATCGCCCGATGTTGGATCTGATGGCAAGTTCAAGTCAGTGTCAGAATATATCTCCTGAATGCACTCTTCGACTTCAGATCAATCGAAGCACTAGATACCATCCTAATTTGAATCATAATCACCAATAAATGTTACCAGAACGACATTGGCGGTGCTGGATTTCTTATGTTTGATGAAGGCATTGACAACTATATGCCAGCCTGAGCGGAGTGAAAGGTCTGTTCAAATTAGGGTGCTGCCGAACACCTTCAAACGTTGACTTTGCAGCAAATGAATAATATATTTATACGATTCCCATCATTATGAGGGTCTGTGATAAGCAGATTCCTACGTTTTCAATCTTAAAAGCTACTCATGCCTAAAATCCGAATACTTCTCATTG
The DNA here is from genome assembly GCA_964439265.1 of uncultured Chitinophagaceae bacterium. Classification (GTDB taxonomy): domain Bacteria; phylum Bacteroidota; class Ignavibacteria; order UBA10030; family UBA8401; genus JAGVPT01. Next base: position 16,348 of record CAYTOA010000035.1, on the reverse strand, counting down.
AAGACAACCGCATTTTGCGTGACGGCATTACCGCTGTGATCAATCAACACAAGGATCTTACCGTTGTTGCTGTGTCCGATGGCAGTCATAACTCATTAGCCAAGAGCGGGGTCAAACCGCATGTGGTGCTTCTCGATCTCGGATTAGACCGTCAAAACAGCATGGATATAGTGGAACTGATGAAGAAGGAGTTTCCCGGCGTGAAAGTGATAGGCATGGGGCTCGCGCCGGCACAAGAGGACATTATGGAGTTCGTGCAAGCAGGAGCGGATGGGTTCTTGCTCAAGGACGCCACATTGCAAGAAGTTGTAAGCACAATACGATCAGTAGCTGGGGGAAAAACGGTGCTTCCTTCCCCGATGACGGGATCGCTCTTCTTTCAGATAGCTGAACATGCGCTGTTGAAGGGAAAAAGAAACCTCCGCGGAGCCACACGAATGACCCAGCGCGAAAAGGAAATTATTGCGTTGATCGTGGAGGGGATGAGCAACAAACAAATAGCCGCAAAGCTGAACATCGCGACGTTCACCGTTAAAAGCCATGTGCATAACATCTTAGAAAAATTGGCACTTCATAGCCGGCTCCAGATTGCGAATTTCTCAAGAGACGGAAAAACGTCGTAATGCTTCGCCCTCAACTCTCTCCCCGCTGCATCCATTAATTCCCAAAGTATTCAGACAATCGCCCCCAGGGGTGAGTGCGCACTTCTTATCTTTTAGAGTTCGCCCTCCCGGTTCAAATAATTTTGTTGCTGTGAAAATCGAATGCACATTCCAACTTACAATAGATACTCTCCTGCCTGAGCACGTGTTTCCCACCACTCGTACTCCGCTCACTTGATCCGATTATCTACACAATAGACGCTCCAAGATCTCCCACCCTTCATGGAGACTAACAACGCCGGCCAAGCACTTCGCTGGGTCGAACTTGCTCTCTCACAAAGGATTAACCCTTTTTTCATCCTTTCGGGCTATTACGCCTCCATTCAATCATTGGTATATTTTTCCACGTTCTAGCATGAGTTCCTCCTTCCTTTTGGATGACAATGATCCATGCCAGACGACCCTTGAAACGAAAGGAGCCTGCACAATGAATTGGGATCGAGTTGAGGGACAGTGGAAGCAGCGAAGAGGTAAAGCGGCTCACCATTGGGGAAAACTAATGAATGACGAACTTGCCGCGATTTCGGGAAGGTACGAAGAGCTCGTCGGAAGGCTACAGGAAAATTTTGGGATCGCCAAAGATGAAGCGAAGAACCAGGTTGACGAGTTCAAAAAAAATATCGACAAGCTGAAAAAGTCGAACGCGAATTTAATAATACTGACAAAATCGTCGAAGCAAAAAAAGAAAACGTCGGCGAAAAAATCTGTGAAGCGAAAAACTTCATCGAAGAAAAAAAGACCTTAAAAAACGAAACATGACATTAACAGCAAAGAAACTCTTTTCATCCGTTGATCACTTACAGAGGGCACTATGAACATTCAAATAACAAACCCATCAAGCGTCGCGACCATATGGACGCATTTTTCACGAACGGCCCGAAGATTCTTCGACGCCCCGATTACGGCTGGATTGACCGCCGCTTTGTTCTTCATCGTTGTGATGGGAGGATGCAGAAAAGAGGTTCCGGGAATCGTAAGTGTCTGTAATGCACCGACGGTGATCCGAACATCTCCCGTAAACGGCGGGACAAACGAACCGCTGAATAAAACAAGCGCCGTCACCGGCGTCGCCGCGGTCAAGCTCATCACGGCAACCTTCAGCACGCCGATGGACCCGAGTACGATCAACGGATCCACGTTTACCGTACAACAGGGCGGAATTTCATATCCAGGCTCCGTGTCGTACACCGACACGACTGCGATATTTGTTCTTCCGAACGGCCTAGTTCCGTCCCTCACCTACACGTGCACGATCACAACGGGTGTCAGAGATCTGGCAGGAATTGCCCTTGCGAGCAACTATGTATGGACATTCTCAACGATCGCAACCGGAACGCCGACGCTTGTCGCGCCGGCCGATGCATCGGTGAACCAGGCAACAAGTCCGATGATGATCTGGAATGTCGTGCAGGGAGCCAACACGTATCGATTGCAGTTATCGACGAGCAATACTTTTGCGAACACGGTGTATGATGATTCTGCACGCACAAGCACTTCGCAGGCGGTCCCCGGTCTCGCGGTTGGAACAACCTATTACTGGCGAGTGAATTCAAAAATTTCCGGCGGAACGAGTGCATACTCCAACGTATGGAGCTTCACAACAATTGGAACACCCGCTGCGCCGGTGTTGATCGCACCGCTTGACGCGGCGGTCAATATCGCAACGAGCCCGAACTTAAGCTGGAATGCTTCGCCGGGAGCCGCGACGTACCGTCTGCAGGTGTCGACGAGCAATACGTTCGCCGTTACGCTGTTTGACGACTCGACGCTCACCGGCACCTCAAAGTCGATAAGTGGATTGACAGCCGGGACAGTCTACTATTGGCGAGTGGATGCAAAAAATGTCGCCGGGACAAGCGCGTACTCGACGAGAAGTTTTACAACGATTACACCAGGGACGCCGACACTTGTCGCGCCTGTGAATGGTGCGTTGAACCAAGCTACGAACCCGACGATGATTTGGAATACAGTACCGGGCGCAGATACCTATCGATTGCAGATTTCGACGAGCAACACTTTTGCGACCACGGTGTACAACGACTCGACACGCACAACCGCAACTCAAGCAATATCAGGCTTAACGGTCGGGACCACGTACTACTGGCGCGTGAACTCCAAGACTTCCGGCTCGACGAGCGCGTACTCCGACGTATGGAATTTTACAACCATCGCAGTTCCTGCGGCGCCGGTTTTAGCTGCCCCTGCTAATGGAGCGACGAACCAGTCCGTTAATCCTACACTGATTTGGAATGCTGTATCAGGGACCGATACCTACCGTTTACAGGTCTCGACGAGCAACACTTTCGCCACTACTCTCTATAATGACTCAACACGCACGAGCACTTCTCAAGCATTATCGGGCCTGGCGGTTGGGACGACCTACTACTGGCGTGTGAATGCAAAGAATGTTGCCGGGACGAGTCCCTACTCTATTGTATGGAGCTTCACTACCATCACAGTACCTGCCGTGCCGGTGTTAGTTGCACCGGTCGATGCAGCGGTCAACCAAGCCACGAGTCCGACGTTGATCTGGAATGCCGTTCCTGGAGCCGATACTTATCGATTGCAGGTTTCGGTGAGCAATACATTCACAACAACGGTATACAACGACTCCACGCGCTCGAGCACTTTTCAAGCGATATCGGGCCTGGCAGTTGGGACGACCTACTACTGGCGTTTAAATGCAAAGAATGTTGCCGGGACGAGTTCCTACTCTACTGTATGGAGCTTCACCACGATCGTAGTACCTGCGGCACCGGTCTTGGTCGCGCCTGCCAACGCAGCACTCAATCAAGCGACGAATCCGACCTTGATTTGGAATGCTGTTCCGGGAGCCGACACCTACCGGTTGCAAGTTTCGACGAGCAACACGTTCGGCACGACGGTCTATAACGACTCGACGCGTTCGAGCACCTCGCAGGGGATCTCGGGCCTGGCAGTTGCGACGACCTACTACTGGCGTTTAAATGCAAAGAATGTTGCCGGGACGAGTGTTTACTCAACTGTATGGAGCTTTACGACAGTGACGCCTCCCGCAGCGCCGGTCTTGGTCGCACCTCTTGACGCGGCACAAAACCAGCCTACAAGTCTGACGTTGAGTTGGAATGCTTCGCTGGGAGCCGATACGTATCGCTTGCAGGTTTCAACGAGTAACACGTTTGCTACCACGGTGTTCAACGATTCGACGATCACGGGCACCTCGCAGCCGATCACCGGATTGGTTATTGGAACAAACTACTACTGGCGTGTGAACGCAAAGAACACAGCCGGGACGAGCGCGTACGCTTCCAGGAGATTTACGACAATCGTCGCTGCTCTCCAGGCACCGCTCTTGGCCGCACCTGGTGATGGAGACACGGTTATCACCACGACTCCGACCCTCAGTTGGAACGCTTCGACGGGAGCCGCCACGTACCGCCTGCAGGTCGACACAAGCGCCGTTTTTGCCAGCACTGTATTTGACGATTCAACAATATCGGGGCTGTTGAAACCGATGGCGGGTCTTGTGAATGGGAAAACCTACTACTGGCGCGTGAATGCAAAGAATACCGGCGGTACGAGTGCCTACTCAACAACATGGCGCTTTATCGTTGCACCACTGCCGCCCCCGTTGCTTGGTTCAGCGAGCACGTTTGGGATCATGGCGACCTCGGCGATTACGAGCACTGGTAATTCGGTGATCAACGGAGATGTTTCGCTGAACCCGGGCACTTCAATGACCGGTTTTCCGCCGGCAGTTGTGAACGGTTCGATACACATTAATGACGGAGTTTCAACGCAGGCCAGAACTGATTTGCTGACCGCATATAATTACTTCAAGAACTTGCCGCCCGGCACAACTATCGGTGCAGGAGCTGACTTGGGCGCGTTATATCCATCAGGTATTCCCCCGGGCACGTATACGTCGGGCAGCACGATGTTGGTCTCGACCAATCTCGTTCTCGATGGAGGAGGAAATGCGAATGCCGTCTGGGTCTTCCAGATCGGTTCGTCGCTGACCACAGGAGCTAATGTAACTCTCACTGGCAGTGCTCAGGCAAAGAACGTGTACTGGGTTCCAACGTTGGATGCGACTGTTGGAGTTGGTACCACCTTCAGCGGGACGTTAGTATCGGGCAGGGATGTCACTGCTGTAACCGGGGCCATAATAAACGGCAGAATATTAGCCGGAGCGACAACGGCGGGAACAATCGCATTGCAGGATGCGACCGTCAACGTACCTGCGCCGTAATCATTGAGACCTCCCCGCCAGACGTTTGTTTGGCGGGAAGGATCTTCAGCTCGGCAGCGAAGATGTAATTGATTTTGAGAATGAAGACAAAGGACATGTAGGCCAATCACCATGATGACTGCACTTGACCAAAATACGAGCAACAAATTTACTCTTAAGGAGGTACGAATGTTTCGATATCGATCAGCAATCCAAAACCGAAAGATCACAAGCTTGTGGCGCACAAGAATCATCCTCAGTCTTCTGGTGCTCTTTTCCGTTACCTCAAATATTTTAGCACAGGAGATTCAAAGGACGCTGCCCACATGGTGGTTCGGCGCATCAGAAGCCGCGAATTTAAATTTCTACGGCGGAACGACTCAGGTGCTGAACCCAACGTTCACGACTCCGAGCGCTTTCCATAAAGGTTTCGGTCTGGGTCTCTATCTTGCTCCTTTCGTAGAATACCGGCCTGATTCTGTCTGGGGCGTCATTCTTCAGGCTGCATACGATGACCGGCGCGGATCGTTCAACGACGTTCCGTGCCCATGCGGCCAGAACTCGTCCCTGGCGGCGACAGCCAGCTATCTCTCCATCGAGCCGAGTCTACGGTTCGCTCCTTGGTCAAATGCTCTCTACTTCTTTGCCGGCCCCCGAGTTGGTTTCAGCTGGTCACCTTCAAAAGGAGATGAAAAAACATTCGTCTACACTCAGGCGCCAAGTTATGCCGCCAAAGGCCAGTTCAGCGATATGAGGGGAACCGTCTTCTCAGGACAAATCGGAGTGGGCTACGATATTCCGCTCAAGTCGCCTAACGCAAAACACCAGATCGATATTTCGCCTTTTCTTTCCTTCCAGCCGTTCATGGGTGAAAACCCGCGCTCCGTGGAAACCTGGGGAGTCTCGACACTGCGCCTCGGTGCCTCTATAAAATTCGGAAGCGGGAAAGATATTGCTCAGGCCGAAGTTGTGCCAGCTCCATTAGTTGTCGAGCGCGAAGTTGACTTTTCCGTTCGCGCCCCAAAAGCAGTCCCTCTTAAACGCCGGGTGAGGGAATCGTTCCCAATCCTCAACTGTGTCTTCTTCGAGGAAGGATCATCTGAAATACCAAGTCGATATGTCGTGATGACAAAAGACCAAGCGGCAAATTTCCAGGAAAGTCAATTACAGGACGTTCGGCCGCTGAATATGACGGGCCGCTCACTTCGACAGATGACAGTCTATTATAACATCCTCAATATCGTCGGTATTCGGATGAGAAGAAGTCCCGCTGTGGTCATTACGTTAACCGGTGCATCGGGACTAGGGCCAAATCTTGCAAAGGCGAGAGCGGAAGCGATCAAGCGATATCTCGTGGATGTGTTTGGAATCGACAGCTCAAGGATAACCACCGAAGGACGAGATAAGCCGCGAACTCCGTCGGAAGTTCTCGGTGCGACGAAGGAACTTACTCTGCTGCGGGCAGAAGACCGCCGTGTTGATATCGACAGCGATTCTCCCGAGATGACGATAGAAGTTGGAGGCGGTCTGCACTACATGCTAAAGCCGGTGCAAATTGTCGCAGAAGTGGAAGACCCGCTTGACAGCCACCTTCTCATCAATGTGGCCGGGGCAAAGGATATTCTCTCCTCATGGTCATTAGAGATCACCGATGAACAAGGAAAAGTTCAACGGTTTGGACCATCGACACAAGACCATGAAAATATTTCGGGGAACACCATCCTTGGCGATCGTGCGCAAGGCGATTACACCATCACGTTGCTAGGACAAACGAAGAGCGGGAGATTCGTTAAGAAGGAAACAACGGTCCACTTGATCAGGCGGAACGAACCGGTAAAGGAGGCAGTGCGATTCAGCGTTCTGTTCGAATTCGATCAATCGAAGACCATTGCAAGTTATGAAAAATTTCTCACAGACATTGTAACTCCGCTTATTCCGGATACGAGCCTTGTCATCATCCACGGTCATACGGATATCGTAGGGACGGAAGAGTACAACGACAGCCTATCTTCGCGCCGGGTAGAAGATGCGCGCGCCATCATCGAGGGAGCAATCGCGAAAAGCGGCAAGCGCGGGATCACGTTCCAGACATTCGGGTTCGGCGAGAATCTTCAATACGCGCCGTTTGATAACAATTTCCCGGAAGAACGATTCTATAACAGAACGGTAATCATCGATATCGTTCCGGACTGATATAATCAGCCGACGTCTTTTCGAAAGAATTAATTCTCTTAAACATGAAAGATATTATGAACACCGATAAGAAAATTCCTACAACCCTAAAAAGCCCCCGGACGTATTTCACGGGCAGCTTGATGCAAACAGGGCTCATTATTGCAGCCGCGTTATTTCTTCTGATCGCTGGATGCAAAAAAGATGATAGTCCGGTAAACTCACCTCCACAGGTCATCCCAGTACAAACGACAGTCCAGGCAGCGGTCAATCTTCGCTCGGACGCGGGATTTGTTATTCTCGCGGGCTCACTAATTTCCAACATCCCAACATCGGCAATTGTTGGAGATATCGGATTGAGTCCGGCTGCCCGCTCTTTCATTACAGGTTTCGGACTGACCGAAGTGACCGGGACGATTTATGCATCCAACGACGTTTCACCCGCCGGTGTCCCCGCAATGTTGACGGCGGCAAAAGGCGATCTAACGACCGCATATAATGACGCCGCGGGACGCACGGCAACGGACATCGTACTTCTCGCGGGAAATATCGGCGGACTCACGCTCACACCCGGGCTCTATAAATCAAGCGGTGCGCTCCAGATCTCATCCGGGGATCTCACGTTCGACGCCAGGGGAAATGCCGATGCTGTGTTCATCATACAGATCGCTTCATCGTTGAACACAACGTCCGGGCGCAAAATTTTCCTGAGCGGGAGCGCGAAGGCAGCGAACATCTTTTGGCAGGTGGGTACGTCGGCGACACTTGGAACTACTTCTGTCTTCAAAGGGAACATTCTGGCCGATCAATCGATCTCGCTGAATACCGGCGCAGTGGTTGAAGGAAGATTGTTGGCCCGCATTGCAGAGGTTACACTGGCCAGCAATGTTGTTGTGATCCCTGTGCCGTGAAAAAACTCAGGTAATTGCCATCTCAGAAATGCCTTGTTTTGTCGTTCTGAGCGAAGCGATTCCGAAGGCATCCCTTCGGGAGAATCTAATAATCCGATATAATACGAAAACATAGATTCTTCGTCGTTACGCTCCTCAGAATGACATGATCCGGGATTTTTGAGATGGCTTATAGATGGAAAAAGCCTTGCTCAATTCTACCAACTACATGGAGGTGCACATGAATACATTTGCCGAGAACGCTGGTGTTATGTTTCGGCTGTGGTCGGGCTTGTCCATTGTAGTTCATGGATTCATCGGCGGTCTGATCGCCGCATCGCTGCTCGTTCCTTCCGTTGCGCTTGCTCAATGGTCAAGCAGCCCCAAAGTCAATAACCCGATCAGTATCGGGGCGGCCGACCGGATCAACTCGGCAAGCACCAGTGACGGGGCGGGAGGAGCGATTATTGTTTGGCAGGATAAACGGAATGGGAGCAATTTCGACATCTACGCGCAGCGCGTCAGCGGGACCGGAAATGCGCTCTGGACGGTCAACGGTTTGGCGATTTGTTCGGCAGACAGCGATCAGGTCAGCCCTGAGATCGTCAGCGATGGTGACGGCGGCGCAATTATCGCATGGCAGGATAAACGGAGCGGCAGTTACGATATCTACGCGCAGCGTATAAACGCCGTCGGTGCGCTGCTGTGGAGTCCCTCGACCGGTGCGCCTGTCTGCACGGCAGCATTTGACCAGGTCAACATTGCGATGATCAGTGATGGAAGCGACGGAGCGGTGCTCACCTGGGAAGATTATCGCGGCAATGCCGGTCCCGGGCTGGCCGATATTTATGCGCAGAAGGTCAATGTATCGGGAACGGCACAGTGGACGGCGAACGGCATCGGTGTTTGCACACAGGCAGCCGCTCAGCATGGTCCGAAACTCACAAGTGACGCAAGCGGCGGTGCCATTATCACCTGGTATGATGACCGCGCGGGGAATTATGACATCTATGCACAGCGTGTGACCTCCATTGGCGGACTTGTCGGAATTGCCAACGGCGTTGCCGTTTGTACATCGGCGACCGACCAAATGAACCCCGATATCTGCAGCGATGGGGCAGGAGGCGCGATCATCGTCTGGCAGGATTCGCGCAGCACGACCGACATTGATATCTGGGTGCAGCGGATGAGTCCGGCCCTCGCAATCCGTTGGCCGGTGAACGGCGTTGTCATGAACAACAATGTTGCCTATGACCAGGTGAACCCGAAGATCGTCAGCGACGGAATCGGCGGTGCCCTGATGACGTGGGAAGATTTCCGTACCGGTATTCAATCCGATATTTACGCTCAACGGGTCGATTCAACCGGTGTCGTGGCAACCGGGTGGAATGTGAACGCCGTGATCATTTGCGTATCGGCGCTCAACCAATCTAACCCGCAGATCATCAGCGACAGCAGTCATGGCGCGATCATCACATGGATCGACAAGCGCGACAGCGCCACGAACGTCAACACCTATGATATCTACGCGTCGCGCATCACTGGAAGTTTTGCCCTTCCGTGGGTTGCGAATGGCGTTCCGATCTGTACCGCGGAGAGTACTCAAACAAATCCCTCGATCGTCAGTGACGGCAGCGGCGGCGCGATCCTTGCATGGCAGGACAAACGGAGCGGCGCTTACAACATCTATGCCTCGCGGATCTTGCACAGCGGCAGCCTTACCGAAGTCGAGATCGCAGGAGCCACGGCGCCTGCAAGGTTCACACTTTCGCAGAATTATCCAAACCCGTTCAACCCTTCGACAGTGATCAGTTATCAGTTATCGGTGAACAGTCAGGTGACATTGAAGGTGTATGATCTCCTTGGGAAAGAAGTTGCCACACTTGTGAACGGGCGTCAGGAAGCGGGGAGCTACAACGCCACCTTCAATACCAATCATGGAACGCGCAGTCTCTCGAGCGGCGTGTACTTCTATCGGTTGGAGGCCGGTTCGTATGTGTCGACGAAAAAATTAATACTCATGAAATAGGGATACCCGGACATCCCATTCGCGAATTATTATGGAGCCTTGTCCTATTAAAAGAAGAGTTCATCAATTTCACTGATTCATTTCATCAATTTCACGGAGCTTCATATGGAAAATTTTACCATTAATACTGCCGCACTCATAAAGAGAGGGACAAGTTTCCTCGGAGTAATGATGGCCGTCATCGTGTTGACGTCTGCCGTTACGTTTGCGAATCCTCCGTTGCACAGCAATCCGTTATCAGTACCGCTCTTAACAGCAGGCACGTATGGAGCGTTAGCTTACTCGGCAATCACCGGCACTGCCAGTGTTAACGGAGATGTAGGGTCGTCAAACGCTACTGTTTCAGGAAATATAACGGCCAGTGGCACAAACTGGAATCTCACGGATCTTAGTGATGGTCACAATATGCAGGCTCAGACCGACCTGGCTGCCGCGCTGACCGATGCCCTCGGCCGAATAACTGATGAAACCATTGCGGGTGATGCTCTTGACGGACAGATTTTGCATCGCGGCGTCTATGAAGGAGGATCTCTCGACCTTGCTTCGTCCGGGACTCTAACGCTCTCCGGCAGCGCAACTGATGTCTTTATCATAAAGGCTTCGACCACCTTGACTATAAATACGAATAGCACTGTGAGCTTAACCGGAGGCGCGGTGTGGTCAAACGTTTTCTGGTATGTCGGCAGTTCGGCGACGATTAACAGCGGAGCAACGTTTAACGGGATCATACTTGCAGGTTCGTCCATCACAGTAAATGCCACTGCAGCGCAAGTAACGGCTCAATTGTTGGCTAACACCGCCGCGGTCACAATAAATTCGACGGTGCTGCCGGTCGAGCTCGCGGCATTTACGGCAACGGCAGACCGCATGAATGCAAACCTTCACTGGTCGACTGCGACGGAGATAAACAGCCGGGGATTTGAAGTCGAACGACGGCAGGCCTCAGCGTGGCAGGACGTTGCTTTTGTCACAGGCGCGGGAACAAGCAATGAACCACGGAGCTATTCTTACACCGATACTAAATTGGCGGCCGGCAGCTATACCTATCGCTTGAAGCAGATCGACAACAATGGGGCGTTCATGTACTATGGATCGGCGGCGGTTGAGATTAAGCCTGCGCCGGAAACTTTCGCCCTTTCGCAGAATTATCCGAACCCGTTCAATCCATCCACGAAGATTGAATACAGTATTGAAAATGCAGGAATGGTTTCCCTTAAGGTCTACAACATCCTTGGCGATGAAGTTGCAACGCTAGTGAATGGCCACCAGGAAGCCGGCAGCTATGCCGTGCCGTTCAATGCAACCAACGGAATGATGAATCTTTCGAGCGGGGTATACTTTTACCGCTTGGTGAATGGATCCTCTGTATCGGTCAAGAAGCTGATCCTTATGAAGTAAATTGTGTTGAAAATGTTTGTCCCCGTTTCAATGTCGATTTCGTTCTATTATTCCGTCCACATGTTTGTGGCGCGCGGTTTCCGGAAACGGCGGAAATTTGAACGCGAGAAAACGGGAAATATTTTCGGTTAACTCTTATGGAGATTTTTATGAAAACCAATACGATAAATTCAATGACAGCCCGTCGCGATTGGAGGTACTTCTTTGGAGTGCTCTTCATGGCTGTTGCATTCATCTCATCGGCTGCATTTGCCGTGCAAGCCCCGACCCTCGTAGCGCCCGCAGATTTGGCGACGAATCAGTCGACAACCCTGCAGCTTCAATGGACCGCAGCGGCGGGAGACAGTGTGTATCACCTGGAGATCGATACGGCGTCGAGTTTTGACAGCAAAATCTACAACGACTCGACCCTGACAGGCATCGAAAACACTGTCACCGGCTTGAAGAATGCAACGAAATATTACTGGCGTGTGAGCGTGAGAGACAGTGCAAAGAACGGCGGCGCACTAAGCGCGTATTCCACCGTTCGAAGTTTCACGACGTGGAATACAACGCCCACAACTCCTCTCTTGCCGGTGACCCTTGGTTTGACCGGCGGGTTTGCGATTCTTTCGTACGGCGGAATAACGAATACCGGTGCTTCCGTTATTACCGGCAACGTCGGTGTGAGTCCTCTCGCAGGTTCTTATATGACAGGATTTGGCACTCCGAACGTGGTCGGCACGATCTACGGAGTTGATGCGACCGGACCCGCGGGTTCGATCCCGTTCCCGTCCATGTTGACGCAAGCGATCGTCGATTTGACGACTGCGTACAACGATGCGGCAGGACGAACAGTAAACCCTATCGGCATTTCAGGAAATATCGGCGGGCGGACGCTTTATTCTGGCCTCTATAAATCGACCGGCTCGCTGGCAATATCATCGGGAGATCTTACGCTCGATGCCCAGGGTGACGTGAATGCAGTTTGGATTTTCCAGATCGCGTCGGGCTTCAACATGACATCGGGCCGGCAGGTGTTTCTGAGCGGCGGCGCGAAGGCTTCCAACGTCTTTTGGCAGGTCGGAAGCGCTGCGACGTTTGGAACGACAACCGTCATGAAGGGAACCATCATGGCGTACACGACAATTACATTTGCTACCGGCGCATCGCTGGAAGGGAGAGCGCTGGCACGGACCGCTTCGGTGACTCTGCAGACGAACGCCATCGGCGGATCAGCGGCATCTCCTCTTAGTCCGGAAGTGTTCTTAGGCGCAGCAGCCAACTTCATGGTGCTAGCAGGTTCTAAGATCAGCAACACCGGTCTCACAACAGTCACGGGAGATATTGGCGTCAGCCCGAGCACAGTCATCAATGGATTTCCGCCCGGAATTTTCACAGGTGTGGAATACCCCGGCGATGCACCGTCGGCTGCGGCGCAGCTTGCATTGAAAGCAGCATACGACAGTACTTCTGCTCTAATCGCCGATTCGACAATTGCGACGCAACTCGGCGGATTCACGTACACCCCAGCCGTTTATAAATCCGGCTCCGGAACGTTTGGGCTGACAGACACTCTGACACTCAACGGCAACGGCGATGCCAGCGCGGTCTGGATATTCAAAATGAACGGAGCACTCACGACAGCGTCGGGCAGCTATGTGAAACTCATTAACGGCGCCAAGTGGTACAACGTTTTTTGGCAGGTCGGCACGACGGCAACGCTCGGTTCGAATTCGACGTTCAGCGGCAGTATCATGGCGTTATCGACGATTACCGCGAATAACGGTGCAAACGTCGTCGGAAGATTATTGGCACTCACGGACTCGGTATCTCTGAACGCCAACAATATCGACAACCCGGCACTAGCCAACAACATTCCGTCGGTTCCTGTATTGGTTTCGCCCATCAACAAAGGAGTTTCCTTCCGTTCGGATACGCTTAAATTTGTGTGGAAGTCGGCGGCGGCGGCGACAGGGTATAATTTCCAGCTCTCGACCAGTTCGTCCTTCAGTTCTTATGTCAAAAACGATTCGACGGCCGACACAACGCAGAAAGTTACCTCGTTATCTCACATCACAAACTACTACTGGCGTGTGCGCGGGTATAACAGCGGCGGGTTCAGTGCATTCTCGTCAGTCGATACATTGACGACAATCGTTCCTATTTCCGCGGTTCCTCTGACTATTTCACCGAGCGGAGCAACAAACGTACAGCGCAATGCCACCTTCAAATGGCACGCTTCAACGTATGCAGCAAAATATCATTTGCAGATAGCTTCGAACAACCTGGTCGATTCTATCGGCGGATTTAAGGCTGCCAACGTCGTCTTCGACACGCTAACGGCAGATACGATGAAGCAATTGAGCCTTCCATTGGCCTCGAGTACAACGTATTACTGGCACGTCAACGCAAGCGACACCGCGGGAACGAGCGATTACTCAACGGCCCCGAATTTCACAACCGGTACTCTGTTGCTTGTCGGTGAACCGAATGCAGGTCCGGCGAAGTTCGACCTTTCGCAGAACTATCCGAACCCGTTCAATCCGTCGACGAAGATCAATTATAGTCTTCAACAGGCCGAACTGGTGACCCTCCGGGTCTACAACGAGCTTGGACAGGAAGTTGCGACGCTGGTGAATGGGCGTCAGGAAGCGGGGAGCTATAGCGTTACGTTCAATGCGGGCAATGGAACGCGAAGTCTTTCGAGCGGGGTGTATTTCTACCGCTTGAATGCCGGATCGTTCGTTTCCACGAAAAAACTGATCCTCATGAAGTAGGTATGATCAGCGTGTTCCCATCCCGGCGTGCCGGAATGGGGACATGCTTTGGTCACATTCGGCTCTTCAGGAATTTTGCGCGAAACATATTTTCACAAAGATCGCTCCTAAGCCCACAATGATTCTTTCGAAAAAGAAGCTGGGAGCGCGGAAAAATTTTAAAAAATAACGCTAAAAGCTTTAAGCGACAAATCAGGTCGCGCATCATTTTTGGAAAACTAGGAGGATCTCATGAAATTTAACAAAGAAAAATCTGTTGCTGTTATACGCCGGTGTGCCCGCTTCTTCGGAGCGATACTGACGGTAGCTTTGATGGTGCATGCTGTTGCTTTCTCACAATCGTCAGCGGTAAATCTTGGGACCGCAGGCAATTACGTGATCCTGGCAAAAACAGGGATAACGACGACGGGGGCCACCGCAGTAACCGGCGATCTTGGAATAAGCCCGGGCGCGGCAAGCCTCATTACCGGCTTTGGGCTGATCGCGGATGCTACCAACGTCTTTGCAACATCCTCGTTGGTCACCGGAAAAGTCTACGCGTCCGACTATGCTCCGCCAACACCAACGAACATGACCACGGCGATCAGCGATATGCAGGCTGCGTACACCGATGCAGCTGGACGAACCTCGCCTGATAGTACTGAACTTGGCGCCGGAGATATCACCGGGAAGACCATTCCTCATGGTCTCTACAAATGGGGAACCGGGGTTCTCATCTCTGCAGGCGGCGTCACAATCTCCGGCAGTGCGACTGATATCTGGATATTCCAGATAGCGAGCGACCTCACAGTAGCGAACGGAGCAATTGTCACGCTCACCGGTGGTGCACAGGCCTCCAACATCTTCTGGCAGGTTGCCGGTCAAGTTACCATTGGCACAACGGCACAGATGAAAGGGAATATCTTGTCTCAAACTCAGATCGCCCTGGGCAACGGAGCAACGCTTAACGGCAGAGCTCTGGCACAGACGGCGGTCACATTGAACGCCAATACCGTCGTGAAACCGACAGCGGTTGTCGCCGTCCCGGCGGTTCCTGTTCTCGTCGCTCCGATAAACGCAGCGGTGTCTCAACGGACGGATACGCTTAAGTTTGTGTGGAAGTCAGCGGCAACGGCGACGGGCTACAATTTCCAACTCTCGACGAGTCTCGGGTTCGATTCCTTTACCAAAAACGATTCGACGACCGATACAACAAAAAAGGTCATATCAATTTCTCATTTGACGAAATATTACTGGCGTGTGCGCGCGTATAACAACGGAGGCTTCAGCGCATTCTCGACGGCGGATTCTCTGACCACCATAGTTCCTGCTTCTGCAACCCCGGTCGCTATTTCTCCGAGCGGATCAACAAACGTGCAGCGCAAAACCACCTTCAAATGGCACGCTTCGACGTATGCAACAAAATATCGTTTGCAGGTAGCTTCGAGCAACCTCGTGGATTCTATCGGCGGGTTTAAAGCTGCCAACGTCGTGTTCGATTCGACAACGACAGATACGGTGAAGCAATTAAGCGCCTCCTTGGCTGCCAACACTATATATTACTGGCACGTGGATGCGAGTGATACCGGCGGAACGAGCGATTATTCTTCTGCATTGAGTTTTACAACAATCGTTGCAGTTCCTGCATCGCCTCTCACTATTTCGCCGAGCGGAACAACAAACGTGCAGCGGATTGCAACCTTCAAATGGCACGCTTCAGCGTATGCAGCAAAATATCATTTGGAGATAGCTTCGAGCAACGCTGTGGATTCTATCGGCGGGTTTAAAGCTGCCAACGTCGTCTTCGACACGCTAACGGCAGATACGATGAAGCAATTGAGCCTTCCATTGGCCTCGAGTACAACGTATTACTGGCACGTCAACGCAAGCGACACCGCGGGAACGAGCGATTACTCAACGGCCCCGAATTTCACAACCGGTACTCTGTTGCTTGTCGGTGAACCGAATGCAGGTCCGGCGAAGTTCGACCTTTCGCAGAACTATCCGAACCCGTTCAATCCGTCGACGAAGATCAATTATAGTCTTCAACAGGCCGAACTGGTGACCCTCCGGGTCTACAACGAGCTTGGACAGGAAGTTGCGACGCTGGTGAATGGGCGTCAGGAAGCGGGGAGCTATAGCGTTACGTTCAATGCGGGCAATGGAACGCGAAGTCTTTCGAGCGGGGTGTATTTCTACCGCTTGAATGCCGGATCGTTCGTTTCCACGAAAAAACTGATCCTCATGAA
>CAYTOA010000034.1:0-43901 GCA_964439265.1 uncultured Chitinophagaceae bacterium | reverse complement strand
TATCTCAAAAACTCTTGATCGTATCGTTCCGAAGGAATACAGACAGATCATTGTCATTCTGAACCCTCGACGAGTCGTCTATCTACGATTCTACGAATCGTAGATTCGTTGAACGACCCTACGGGTCATAGACCCGTAGGGAGTCGTCGACCGTCGCTTTCAATACGGGGTGAATGCCGAAGGCATCTCCCAAGGGGATCGCTTCGCGACCTTCGGGAGAATCCATGACAATGACGCACCTTGAATCCAGAGGGCTTCATGTCATGGATGCTTCGCTGCGCTCAGCATGACATTTACGGCTGTTTTCTGGATGGCAACCATTTTTTAGATGGCTTCTAATAACATTCTTTCTTTTTACCTCCCCAGAATATTCAACGTAAGATGTACAAATATCAATTTAAGGAGAACCCAATGAAGGTTGTTAACGCTTTGTGTTATGTAGTATTGTTGCTTTTCGCATTTGCGTCTGCCGTGGATGCTCAGAGCACATCTCAAGGGAATTTTCGGTGGCGGAACGATGACGGGAGCGAAACAAGTGCTACATGGCGCAGGAATTATGATGTTAACGACTCATTGAATACCCAAGGCAACGTTCGACTTCGAATTGAATTATATACCACTGCAACTTATGGTGGAGATCTTAATGACAATAATCTCTCGTTGTATTACAGCACCGACAATTCAACGTACACGGAGATCACGACAGATGGCAGCACGAACGCATGGAAGCTTGCACCATCGTCCCATTTCACCAATAACCAGGCTACAACGCACCAATTGCCCGAAAACTCCCCCCATTTCGGCTACGGTTTCATGATACAATCCTCCTCAACCTTTGGATTATCGATTGATCCCAACTATTCATCTGAAATGGAGTTTTGTATCAGCCCGACATCTAATGCACTTTCTGGTAGGTATTATTTCAAAATTCAAGGTGGCCAAAACCCGGCATATCCTTTAATACCGTCAACAGTCTACATCAGTCCCGTCGTAACAACTGCGGCGACTGCCATTGGATTTACAACGGCTAATATAAATGGAACAGTGAACGCGCAGAACTTGAGTACGTCCGTGCGGTTTGTCTACGGCACAAGTTCAGGCAATTATCCCGACAGCGTCGATGCAGCTCCATTAACCGCGACCGGGAATACGGTCACCTCCGAATCAGGCGCACTGACCGGACTTCACCAGGGCACCACCTACTACTATCGGATTTCGGCGAACAGCAGCAATGGATATTCTCTTGGCGCTGAAAAAAGTTTTACAACCGGACTCCCGGAGGGATATGCGCTAAGTTTTACCGCGAGTGATAATGATTACGTGAGCGTTGGTTCACCGTCGAATATCCCGATCGAAAATTCCTCTTATACTCTTGAAGCATGGATCAAACCGAATTCGATGGGCGCGTTCGGCATTATCGGCTGGGGAAATTATGGAAACCAAGACGAGGTAAACGTATTACGGCTCGACCCATCGGGTATCGACAATTATTGGTGGGGCGATGATCAGATCGCTTCTGTGGGAGACTTATCGGGTGTATGGCATCATGTTGCGGCGTCATTCGACGGAACGACGCGCACGATTTATCTTGACGGCAATATCGTCGGCACTGACAACCCTTCAGGAACTCACGCCGTTCCTGACGCATCAAACTATACTGTAGGGGTAACGAATGGCGTCGAATTCTTTGACGGAGAGATCGATGAAGTGCGGGTCTGGGATAAGAGTGTGGGTCAGGATACGATCCAGGCATGGATGATCAAATCGATAACTCCGTCACATCCAGATTATTCTCATCTTGTCGCATACTATAAATTCGACGAAGGGACCGGAACCATCGCGCACGATTCGAGCAGTGCTCACGATAATGACGCTGTGTTTGGCAATTCGCCGACGTGGGTGGTCGCATCGCTGCCGGTGGAACTGACATCGTTTACTGCGGCAACAAACGGACTGAACTCAGTGCTGAACTGGAAAACGGCAACGGAAATAAACAATTCGGGATTTGAAATTGACCGGAAGTCAATGAACAATGAACAATCAACAATGAGCAACTGGACAAGGGTGGGGTTTGTGGCGGGTAATGGCACAAGTAGCGTTCCGCATAATTATTCCTATAATGAAAAAGTCGCCAGCGCTGGAACGTATTCGTACCGGCTGAAACAGATCGACCACAACGGTGCCTTCAAATATTCACAGGAAGTTATGGTAAAGGTCGGAATTGCGCCTAATGTCTTTGACTTGTCGCAGAATTATCCTAATCCGTTTAACCCTACCACGTCGATTCAATTTTCAGTGCCGAGTGACGGGCGGGTAACGTTGAAGGTCTATAATACGATCGGCCAGGAGGTTGCGACTCTCTTCAATGATGTCGCGAAGGCTGGCGAGTATCACCAGGCTGTGTTCGACGGGTCGAGGCTGGCAAGCGGGATCTACTTTGCACGGCTCGATTTTGGCGGGAAGCAGATGATGAAAAAAATGGCCATGATAAAGTAGTTTGGCTGATCTGTTGATTTTTTCAACAATGCGGCAGCAATTGTGAATGGATCGAGTGTTTTTCTGTGGGACGTTGTGTCGCAGGATACATCCGATAATTGACATGGCTGTCGCATTGTTGTATTATGTAGAAGATTTTTGCCGATAACCCAAACTCATTCAAAAAAGAATATTTTTCCGGAACTGACTGGATCATTTGCGCTGAGCCTTCGCGATGATACTGGCTATGTCTCGTTCCCAAACTCCGATTAGGAACGCTTGCAGCAGACGTTTATGAAAAAAAACGAAACGTTGCAAAGGAACAAGAGTAATCCAGCGTTTCGTTCGTGTGGATGGTTCTCATAATGACATTGTAAGGGGAATATGAAAAAATACACTTTGCTACTCTGTTATATCTCGTTCCCAATCTCCGATTGGGAACGCTCGCAAGAGATCTATTTCTACAAAAATCGCAACGAGGCGAGCGAACAAGAAGAATCCGACGGTCGAATCGCGTAGATGTTTTTCATCAAACCACTGTTGAGGAAAAATGAACAAATATATCTTGTTACTCGGCGCTATCTATGTCTCGGTTTCCTATTCACAATTTAGCCAGCAGGGAAATAAATTATTCGGTACGGGGAGTGCAAGCACTCCTGAACAAGGCACTTCTGTCGCGCTTTCTGCAGATGGTAACACTGCCATCGTCGGCGGAATAGCTGACAGTGCTGGTGTCGGAGCTGCTTGGATATTTACACGCTCTGGAGGACACTGGTCGCAGCAAGGACACAAACTTGTCGGCACTGGAGCTGTAGGTACTTCGCAACAAGGCTATTCGGTCGCAATATCGGCAGACGGCAACACGGCAATTGTCGGAGCGTACGATGACAATACACATGTCGGTGCTGCGTGGATATTTGTCCGTTCGGGAGAAACCTGGTCACAGCAAGGGTCCAAGCTCGTTGGAAACGATTATGCGTCGTTTTCGTATCAAGGTTTTTCCGTTGGCATTTCCGGAGACGGCAACACGGTAATTGTGGGCGGCCCATACGATAACAGTAATAGAATCGGAGCCGCGTGGATCTACAGAAGGACAGGCGGCACTTGGTCGCAGGTTGGGGGCAAGTTGGCAAACAATCAAGGCGGTTCATACGGTCAGCAGGGATACTCGGTAGCAATATCCGGCGATGGAAATACTGTTGCCGTCGGCGCCAACGACGATGCTCCGTACTATGGTTCTGTGTTCGTCTATGTCTGGAACGGCACCTCATGGGTGAGCCAGGGGAATAAGCTGGTGGGAGGATATTATTCGGCCTTCGGCAGTTCCGTAGCACTATCGTCGGACGGCAATACGCTTGTTGTCGGTGGGTCCGGCGACTATAACTCCGCCAGCGTCGGCGCGATTTGGATATTTAATAGAATGCCTGACGATTCATGGGTATTAATGGAGAACGAAATTCGCCCTAGTGATTACACTACCGGCACTCCTTCCATTGGTTGTTCGGTATCTGTTTCTTCCGATGGGGGTACCGTCATCGTAGGCGGGCTTGGTGACCATGGATATGACGGTGCCGCGTGGATATTTAAACGTTCCATTAGTACTGACACAGTGTGGACTCAGTCCGGGACTAAACTTATTGGAACTGACACAGTGGGCGCTTCGCGGCTAGGATGTTCCGTTGCAATTTCTGGAGACGGCAATACCGCGATTGCTGGCGGATTAGGTGACAGCAGCTTTGCGGGTGCAACATGGGTTTATGCCACACCGTCCGCCCCGCTTCCCGTCGAAGTCACATCATTTACGGCAATGCCAAACCGACTTAGGGTTGACGTAAGTTGGTCGACGGCTACAGAGCTAAATAATTCACAATTTGATATTGAAAGAAGATCACTTTCCACTGTTCTCCCCGCAAGCGCACAAACTCAAGCGTGGATCAGAGTCGGGTCCGTAGCCGGCTCCGGAACATCCAATTCCCCGAAAAGCTATTCGTTTTCCGACAATGTCGCCAGCGCCGGCACGTACTCGTATCACCTGAAGCAGATAGACCGCAACGGTGAATTCAAATATTCTCAGGAAATTCAGGTGCAGCTCGGCCCGGCACCAGCGGCATTTGATTTGTCTCAGAATTATCCCAATCCGTTCAATCCTGCGACGTCGATCGAGTTCACGCTGCCGAGTGACGGACGTGCAATCCTGAAAGTCTTTAACTCGATCGGCCAGGAGGTGGCGATCCTTTTCGATAACTTTGCAAAAGGCGGAGAATACTATCAGACAGTATTCGACGGATCGAAACTTGCCAGCGGCACGTACTTTGCACGATTGCAGTTTGGTAGTACCGTGCAGATGAAAAAGCTCCTTCTTTTGAAGTAAGTCCAATTACTTTGTATTGAGGAAATCAACTATTGCAGGCAAGTGACTTGTTAAGTACATTGGTGGTGTAACACCCTTCCCTCGGAATTGCCGTACAATATTGCGCGTTAGAATAACAGTCAGCGACGAAAACAGCTGATTATATATAACATCAAGGAGAAAATCCATGAAGGCTACGGTACGAATATTGTTCCTCGGCTTTTTGTTCTGCATCCCATATCTTGTAACAGCCCAGATCACCAATTTGAAAGTTAATAATGTAACCGCACCTACACCGTTCACCATGACGTCGGGTGATACGATTAAGTGGGAATACAATTGTCCCGTTGGTGCTACCATTGCCTTTGAGCTTTGGTATGATGTCAATCATAACGGAACGATCGACCCTGGGACCGATGTGGAGTATGGCGCATTTGCACAAACCGACGGGGTATCAAATCACAACGGTCCGGGGGATCTGGACGGACTTGCTAACGGGCACGTAATATTTTATCAACCCGTTGGAATTGCACCGGGAGACTACGTTCTCAGGTTTACGAACGGCGGAAGCAGCGTTACCGATGTGGGCACAGTGTCGCCGCTGGCCTTACCTGCACACACAATTTCCGGACACGTGACTCCTCCTCCGGGCAAAAGCGCTCAATACATCGACGTTCAAATCGACCGCGACGGTAATTTTGGGCAGCCCAATTCATGGGATGCGTATACCAATGCATCGGGTGATTTTCAAATCGCAATGAACGCCGATACCGCAGGCAATCCATGGTACGTTCAAATTCAAACCAACCCGTATCCTCCATCGATCATTACTCCCCAAGACTCGACGATTACGATTGTCGGTAATCCAAGCGGCATTAATCTTATCATGCTTCCTGCGGCTGCGCAAGTGGCGGGCTATCTAAAGGATGATTCGGGATTACCGATTCAAAGCAGTGTGTATGCAACTGTTCAGTCGTCCGGCAGCAACGCCCCATATCGTTATTCTCAAACTGATAACCTAGGATTTTTCGATTTGGGTCTTTTGCAGGGAGACATTGATCAAACTCAGAATCAACACTGGTCTCTTGCTATGTCTACGAATGGAGATTCTGTGTCCGATCATATATATCCCGAGATCTCGCTTCCGCTGCTTCATACCGGCGATAGTTTGTTCTATAACCTGGTTTCCTACGCAGTCAACTCCACGATTCAGGGCATAGTTCAGTTTAATGGGCAGAATGTAAATTATCCGTTTGAGTTAATTGCAACAAACCCGGATACGGCATATTCGATGGCGTTGACTGACAACGCAGGGAATTTCACGATGAAGGTCAGTAATAAGATCTTTAATTACTATTTGAATCCCCAATATTTGCCTCCCAATGAGCAGTCCCCGACGGTTGTTGTCCATCCGGGAGAGACGGGCGTCGTGTTCAATATTACCACAACATCCGTGCGCGATGCATCGGCAAAAATTCCGACGGTCTTGGCTCTTTCGCAGAATTATCCGAACCCGTTCAACCCGGCGACGGAGATTCAGTTCACCGTTCCGTCGAATGGAAGGGCAGTGCTGAAGGTATTCAACGTGCTCGGGCAGGAGGTCGCTACCTTGTTTGACGGCGAAGCAGCGGTCGGCATGATCCATCAAGCTCAGTTCATCGCGGCAAATTTGTCGAGCGGAGTCTACTTCTCGCGGCTGGAGTTCGGCGGCAGGGTGCAGATGAGGAAAATGCTGCTCTTGAAATAAATCACGCACTCGCAGCAATAAAGAGACACATTGCTCCCAAAACCGCGAAAGCTTTGGGAGCAATTTTTTACTTGCACGCGTAACAAACAATCCTGGCACCGTGGGATGAACCTATGCCGTACGAGGACTTAACCGATGTCGCTCCCAGCAAAGATATTCGTCGCGCTCGTAGCGCTTGAACACTATTACATCCTATGGCTGGAGATGTTCGCCTGGACGACACGCGGGAGGAAGGTGTTTTCATCCCTTTCCGGGGATATGTTCGAAAAGACAAAAGTGATGGCGGCTAACCAGGGACTCTATAATGGATTTCTCGCAATAGGATTAACCTGGTCGCTGCTTGTCTCTGATCCCGTGTGGTCGAAAAACATTGCCCTTTTCTTCACCGGCTGTGTTATCGTCGCAGGCTTCTACGGCGCATGGACGGCGCACCGGTCGATCTTCTACAAGCAAGCTCTTCCCGCAATTCTAGCCTTCGCATTATTGTTATTGTAAAAGTGATTGACTCTGCATACCTTCGGAATTGTGACGGCGGTAGATCTCGCCGCCAAAGATAAATATCAACCGTTACGGAGTCCTGTGTTATGAAAAGTATCTCAAAACCGGCAGGGGGGGAATATGCCCCGTATGCGATCATGTACATCAGTTTGCTCCCCGATGACGGCTCCGTGCTGGGTCATTTGAAAGATAATTACGACGCGTTGAGAAAATTCATACTCGCCTTGCCGGATCACAAGCTCGCGTACCGTTACGCTGCGGACAAGTGGACGATAAAAGAAATACTCGTCCACATTATGGACACGGAACGGATCTTCGGTTACCGGGCGCTGCGGTTTGCGCGGAACGACAAAACGGCATTGCCCGGTTATGAACAGAACGACTATGTCCCATACTCCAAAGCCAATGAACGAACTCTCACGGATATTTTTCAGGAATACGCGGCACTCAGAAGCGCGACCATAACCATGTTTGAAAGCTTTTGCGATGAGGACTATGTTCGAAACGGCATCGCTAATGGAAACCCTGCAAGCGTTCGGGCGCTCGCGTACCAGATCGCGGGACACGAATTGCATCATTGGAATCTGATCAAAGAACGATATGTGCCGGATCATTGGCCGAAATAACATTTTATCCGCAAGAACATGAGTTCAAGTCTAAAGCATGTCAGCGTTGAAAACGCCGAGCATTATCCTTGGGGAGACAATTGCGACGGATGGCATCTTCTTAAAAGAGACGATATGAGCGTTATCCAGGAGCGAATGCCGGCCGGGACATCCGAGAAAATGCATTGCCATAAGATTTCGCGGCAGCTCTTTTTTGTTCTTAAGGGAACGGCAACGATGCACGTGAACGGAGATAGGGTCGTTGTGGGAAATAATCACGCGATAGAAATTCCCCCGGGGGTTTTTCATCAGCTTCGAAACGATTCGAAAGAGGAATTATCGTTCCTAGTCTTTTCGGTCCCAATGAGCCATGGTGACAGGTACGAGTGCTGAGTGAAATGTGCGGATCCGGAGCAGGAAGGATGCGGCTTTGCTGAAGTGATTACTTCGTTCGTTCCATCACAAAATCGACAAACATCATCAGCGCGTCTTTGGCGGGTGACTCGGGGAGCGGTTTCAGGCATTGGCGGGCTTGTTCGCTGTAATATTCTGCTTTTGAGACTGCGTAGTCGATCCCGCCGTACTGTTGAGCAAACGCCACGACATACTCAACGTCTTTGCTCTTCGCGCCATTCCTGATCATCTTGAGAATACGGCGCGATTCTTTTTTTGGGGCTTGCTGGAACGAATGGATCAGCGGGAGTGTGATCTTCTTCTCTTTCATGTCGCCCCCGACCGGCTTGCCGATGATGTTCTTCCTGCTTGTGTAATCGAACAGATCGTCCCGGATCTGGAATGCCATTCCGACATTCTCGCCGAATTCTCTCATCAATTGCCTCATGTCCGTGTAACGCGTGGCACTTGCCGCACCGATGACGGAACAGGTTGAGAGGAGGGAAGCGGTTTTGTCGGAGATGATCTTCAGGTACGTTTCTTCGTCAATGTCGAGTTCCCGGCTCTTTTGGATCTGCAGGATCTCTCCCTCGCTCATCCTTCGCACGGCGTCGGAAACGGAGTTCAGAAAATAATGATCTTCATATTTCAGCGACAGCATGAGGCCGGTCGAGAGGAGGTAATCTCCCATCAACACGGCAATTTTGTTCTTCCACACGGCGTTGATCGATGCGAGCCCGCGCCGGGTATCGGCATCGTCGACGACGTCGTCATGAACGAGGGTTGCGGTATGAAGGATCTCGACAAGCGTTGCCCCGCGGTAGGTGCTTTCGGTGATTTGACCGCACGCCTTTGCCGCAAGGAAGACAAGGATCGGACGGATCCTTTTTCCTTTTTGTTTGACAATATACCGTGCGATCGTGTCGACGAGAAGGACGTTCGAACGCATCGAATGTTTGAAGTGACGCCCAAATTCCTGCAGCTCCTCGTTCACCGGAGCCTTGATATCGTCCAGGCTTATGGATTGATGTCGTTTCATGAAGCGGTGTCCGGGTCTTTCTTCTGCGCGAACTTCGAAACAATAATGCTGATTTCATACAACACGAACATCGGCGCAGCAAGCAGGCTTTGCGTCACGATATCAGGGGTCGGCGTTACGACGGCGGCGATGATCAGGATGACCACGATCGCATGACGGCGGTAGTGCCGCATGAACGCCGGGGTCAGAATGCCAAGCTTCGTAAGAAAGTACGCGATCATCGGAAGTTCAAACACCAACCCCGCTCCGACGACAAGGCTCATGATAAAACTGATGTACCGGTCGGCGGCGATGTTCAAGCTGATATTCTCAGTACCGAACCCGGCGAAGAATGTCAACGCCGTCGGAACAAGGACGAAGTAACCAAACGCAATGCCGGCAAGAAAGCAGAATGACGTAAAGAAAACGATCCACCAGATATATTGCCGTTCTTTCGGCATCAAGCCGGGGGCGACGAACTTCCAGATCTGATACAGAAGCACCGGCATGCTGACGATGAGCCCCGCGAAGAGAATGACCTCCATATAGAGGACCATGATCCCGTAGGGAGTGAGCACTTGCACTTTCAAATGTGCCACACGAAGCGGCCCGAGCAGGACGTCCTGCACAAGAAAATCAGAAAAAAAGGCGCAGGCGATCGATGCAAGAGTCAGCGCGATCAATCCTTTTATAATTCTCCAGCGCAGTTCCTCGAGGTGGTCAAAGAATGACATCTCTTTCGCATCGCCGCTGCCGGATATTTGTTCTGCCATAATACGTCGTCGTTTAAGTCGTTGATCGGGCGGATGTCGATGAGAGCGGGACTCCGCTCGCAAATTCTTCAGGGAATAATCTACGCCATTTCTTTATAGAGCGGATAGCCGGTGCAAAGGTCGGCCACCTTTTTCTTCATCGATTCGTACACCGCAGGTTTGCCTATGTTGATGACAACTTCGTCGATAAAATCGGCAACTATTCGCATGTCGGCTTCTTGCATCCCGCGGGTTGTGAGTGCGGGAGTACCAACCCGGATCCCGCTGGTGATAAGGGGGGATTTGTCGTCGAAGGGGACGGCATTCTTATTGACCGTGATCCCTGCGGCGTCGAGAGCCTCCTGCGCGTCCTTGCCGGTGACGTTCTTGTTCCGGAGATCGATGAGCATCAAATGGTTGTCGGTTCCGCCGGAAATGATGTTGTACCCTTTTTTCACCATCGCATCAGCGAGGGCCTGGGCGTTCTTTATCACTTGCTTTGAGTAGTCTTTGAAACCCGGTTCGAGTGCCTCCTTGAACGCCACCGCTTTCGCCGCGATGATGTGCATTAACGGCCCGCCCTGAATTCCCGGAATGACCATCGAGTCCAGCAGTTCTGAGATCATCTTCTTTCTTCCCGACTTTGGCGCGACGACGCCGAACGGGTTTTCAAAATCCTTCCCGACCAGAATAATGCCGCCGCGAGGACCGCGAAGCGTCTTATGCGTTGTTGATGTCACGACATGGCAGTGGGGGATGGGATCATTCAGAAGCTTTGATGCGATGAGGCCGGCGGGATGGGCGATGTCGGCGAAGAGGAACGCTCCAACGCTGTCGGCAATTTCCCTGAACCTCTTGTAGTCGATATTCCGTGAATACGCGCTCGCGCCGACGGTAATAAGTTTTGGCCGGACGCGTTTCGCGGTCTCTTCGACGTCGTTGTAATCTATATGCCCCGTTTCCTTCGAAACGCCGTACGCAGAGAACTTATAGAACTGTCCTGAGAAATTCACCGGCGAGCCGTGAGTCAAATGGCCGCCGTGAGAAAGATTCATACCGAGGACTGTGTCGCCCGGTTTGATAAAGGTGAAGTAAACGGCCATATTCGCCTGCGACCCGGAATGAGGCTGAACGTTTGCATACTCGGCGCCGAATAATTCTTTTACCCTCGCGCGAGCCAGGTTCTCGACAACGTCCACGTACTCGCATCCGCCGTAATACCGCTTGCCGGGATACCCTTCCGCATATTTGTTCGTCATGATGCATCCGGCGGCTTCGAGGACCGCCTGGCTGACGAAATTCTCCGATGCGATCAGTTCGAGTTTCGTGTTTTGGCGGTGCAACTCATTCTTTATCGCCGTATAGACGTCATCGTCGGCTTGGCGGAGTTGATTCATGGTCATCTCTATGAAGTAGTTGTCGGAAGAGTTCCGTCCTGGCTATGGACGAAGTATCTGTACAGCCGGGGCAATCGTCAGCACGAGGTGAGAGAGTGGATCTTTGCAACCCTGCGCTCGTGCCGGCCTCCTTCAAATTCTGTCCGTAAAAAGATCCTTACGATCGCCTGAGCTTCGTCCCACGTGGTCAATCGCTCGCCAAGGCAGAGGACGTTGGCGTCGTTGTGTTTTCGCGAGAGCTCTGCCGCCTCGATCGTCTCGCAAGCTGCGGCCCGTACTCCTTTATGTTTGTTCGCGACAATGGACATGCCGATACCCGTCCCGCAGATCAGGATCCCCCTGTCGCATTCTCCATTTGAAACTGCGACGGACGCCGCATGCCCGTAGTCAGGGTAGTCGGTCGATTCGTTCGAATGTGTGCCGAAGTCGGTGAACGGGAGCTGCATCTCGTTAAGGACGGCTTTTATTTTCTCCTTGTACGAAAATCCCGCGTGGTCGCTCGCAAGCGCAATCATGTTATTGTACCTCCGGCTGAATAAACCAGCTATCGCTCCCCGTCAATGAGATCGTCAAACGGGTGATGGAATCTCGTTCGAGTCCGTTCGATGTTGATCCGCGAATGCCGTACTCGAGTCCGATGTTGATCCTCGCTTCGCTTCCCGGCGCGGAGAAGATCGGGACGCCGATGCCGCCGGTGACGAAATATTCACTAACGGTTTGACCGTTGATCTTAAGATACGATTCGTTCACGTAGCCGCCTGCACGGTAGATGACCTGCCGGTAGTACGGTTCGGCAAGGGTCCTTGTCGGAAGAAATTCCGCTCCCACTCCAACGCGCATGCTGTTCTGGACCTCCTGCGGATGAACGCCCATGTACGTGTATTGACTCCATTGCTGGAACTGAGCGTCGCCGGTGAAGATGATCTTGTCGCGCACGTCGTATTCCAACCCCAGCGCGATCCCGAGCGGAATTTTCGTCGTGCCGCTGCTGACGTTGGTCGTTTCCTGAGCAGTTGAGAAATCTTGAAATATTTGTTCGTTTGAAGAGAGCGCCGCTCCCGAAAACAGCGTGGCGCCGATATTCACATGCTTATCGTCCGAGACGCCGAGTGCCTTGTCGATCCCGGCAAACAAGCCGCCCAACGTAAAAGCAAAGCCGTGTGTTGAGATGTTCTTGTCGGCGTTCGTCGAGAAGTAGCCGACGCTGTCCAGCTGCTGAACGTCGTCGAAGTTTCCGAACAGGTAATGGGTCGTTATTCCGAAATACAGGTCTTGCACCGGCGAAAAGGAAAATGCAAACTGGGCCGACGATAATCCCCCTTTGCCTGTATACGTCTGCGTGAAGCCCGTCGCAAGGTCGTTGCCTGTTACATCGTACGCCCTTCGGCTGAACGGCGTTATGCTGAACGCGAATCCGATTCCGTAGTCGTTGTACACTGGAAACGCGAGGGCGGCCGACTGAAAATTTCCCGAACTGAGAAAGGTCGAGGCCGATCCGTCGTTGAGTGAATACCCCTGGTACTGAAAATCCCCTGAATACTGTGTTCGTGACAATTGTCCGAGCCCCGCAGGATTGAGCAAATTAATATACCCGCCGTTGAGCGACGCGATGCCCGTTCCTCCCATCGCCGCAGAGCGATTGCCCGCATACGTTGTGATATCGCCGACACCGAAGCTGGAATAGATCGACCCTTCCCCCGCAAAGAGACGACAAGGCAATGCTGTTATCAACGCTGTCAGAATGAAGAGCTGTACCGTTTTCATATCGGTGAATTATTTCCTGGTGTATGTGATAAGAAGCCTTGGAGCGTACGCCGTGTCTTTTGAAGAATAGAAGACGTGCGAGTCGATCGCGGAATTAGCGCTTAGAGCGCGCAGCTGGGCGCCGAAATTGCCGTGTGGCGCGTTGATCCACTGCTGGATCATCGTCGTGAGATTAAATGTATAGACGATGTTCGACGTCTGAGTCGTATCCTTCCGGTAGCCGTACCCGAAGTAGGTCGCCGCGACAGTATCAAAGTTCGTTGCGCTCCCCGCAAAATAGGCCACGACGCTGTCCGGCATTCCATAACCGATCGACCTCTGGCCATTCTTCAGCGTCATAAGCATCGTTGCATTGTTGATCACTACCTTGTTCGAAGGAATTGAATCGAAGGCCGGCGGATTGAATTGGAATTTAACGAGGCTGTAGATCGAGATGCCCCCCTGCGTTTGAATTCCGGCGGAAAGCTGGATGGGGTTGCTTGTCGCAAAAAAAGTCCCTTCTCCGATGTTGAGACTCACCGAGTCCTTGATGCCGTTCTTTTCGTAGATGATTTCCAGATTCGGCGGAGTTGAGCTGCCGAATTGAGAGAACCCCCAGATACCGAAGTTTGTCATGCCGGGTTTTGTCACAAGCGCAATGCTGAAGAACCTCGGCAATAACGTATCCGCATAAATATTGATCCACTTCCGTACGAGAGAAGTATCGAATTGAGCGGTCAGCGTTTTTCCGGCACTGAGCGTGTCCAGGTTCGTGATCACAAAGTTCGCCGAATTGGTGGGCGCCATCGACAGTCCGCTCAACGAATCCACGGTGACAGTCGCCGCCGACCATGGCGACAATACCTCTTTGATCACAAATTGACCGGGCGCCGGCGGAACTGAAACGTTCCAGCCGTAGTCAGCGCTCAACGTTAATTCCGCTGTGTCGATCTGCACCGATGCCATGCTGTCGGGGAACGACGCGTAGAAGAGGAGAAGCGCCTTCGCATCGACCGACGAGGAATTACCGACGAGAAACGACCCGCTCGACCCATTGATCTGCGGGAACTTGAAGGTCGTGTCGCCGACGGATGTAAACGA
This sequence comes from uncultured Chitinophagaceae bacterium, assembly GCA_964439265.1. Taxonomy (GTDB): domain Bacteria; phylum Bacteroidota; class Ignavibacteria; order UBA10030; family UBA8401; genus JAGVPT01. Next base: position 29,822 of record CAYTOA010000034.1, on the reverse strand, counting down.
AGTGTCGTGCGTGGTGTACTTGCTGCTGACGGGGATTATCTTTTTCCCGACCGATGTCGGACTTTGACTGCATCCGGCAAAGGCTGCGAGAAGACAAAGAACTGCGATGATACGTTTGGGGTACACATTCATGCGGTGTGAGACTGAGTAAATGAGCGTTCCTGGGATTCGATCGATTGTTTGATATACACGACGCCGTCCATCACGTCGCCGGCGAAGAGATCCGGCTGGTTCCGGCAATTGAGAATATCTTTGGCGCCGTAGCCCGTCGCAACCATCACCGTGTGTGCGCCGGCCGCTTTGCCCGCAGCGACGTCGATGCACCGGTCTCCGACGACATACGATCGGCTAAGATCGACCGAGTATTTCTTCTGGGCCTGAAGAAGCATTCCGGGTTTTGGTTTTCTGCAATTGCATTCGACATTGTAGCGTTCGTCCGCGGATCCCGGCAAATGCGGACAATAAAAAAAATCGTCGATGAATGCGCCTTCGCTCTTCAGTAGGTTCCGCAGCGCCGCATGGACGTCGTGCACCATGGCTTCAGAAAAATAGCCGCGGGCAACTCCTGACTGGTTCGTAATAATAAATACTTTGATCCCCAGATTGTTCAGTTCTCGGATGGCACTGCCGGCGCGCGGTATGAGCTGGAGTTGGTCTGGCGATGAAATGAAATTCTCTTCCACGTTCACAGTTCCGTCACGGTCGAGGAACACCGCGATATCAGATCGGGTCATCGGTTCTTATTGCTTGACAAGATTTCGGTAGAGGTTTGTATATTTCTTTGCGGACGACTCCCATGAGAAATCCTGAAGCATCCCATTCCTCATAATCTTTTTCCAACCGGGGCCGTCTTGGTACGACTTCAGAGCGCGCAGGATCGTCTTGAGGAGCTCTTTTGAATCGTATTTCTTAAACTTAAAACCTGTTCCGTTGGTCCCGTCGACATCCTGGATCGTGTCCTCCAGTCCTCCCGTGGCGCGCACGATGGGAACTGTTCCGTACTTCAGACTGTAGAGCTGGTTGAGGCCGCACGGTTCATAGCGGGAAGGCATGAGATACATATCGCACCCGGCTTCGATAAGGTGGGCAAGTTCGTCGTTGTAGCCGATGTAGACGCCCATCTTCGACGCAAATCGCTTGTGCATCGATTCGAAATACTCCTGGTATCGCTTCTCACCCGCAGCGAGCATCACGAATTGAATATCGAGCTTCATCATGTCGTCGGCAATTTCCTTGATGAGGTCAAGTCCCTTTTGGTCCACGAGTCGCGAGATGATACCGATGAGCGGGACGTTCTCCTTATAGACAAGGCCGAATTGTGACAGGAGTTCTTTCTTGTTGTCGGCCTTTCCTTCGAGCGTTCTGACGTCAAAACGCTTCACAATATGCTCGTCGGTCTCGGGATTCCAGATGGCGTAGTCGATACCGTTGGTAATACCGTGGAGGTGCGATTTGTTCTTCTGCAGCACCCCCTCCAGACCGCACCCAAACTCCTCGGTCGAACAGATCTCTTCCGCGTACTTCTCGCTGACGGTTGTGATCACGTCGGAATAGATAAGTCCGGATTTCATGAAATTGAGTTTCCCGTAGAATTCGACGCCTTCCTTTGTAAATTCGGATTCCGGCAGTCCCGTTTTCTCGAATGAAGCGGCGGGAAATGTTCCCTGGTAGGCGAGGTTGTGGATCGTGAAAACGGTCTTGATATGCTTAAAGAATGGGTCGCCGCTGTAAATTGTCTTGATGTATGCCGGTATCAGGCCGGTCTGCCAATCGTTGCAGTGGATGATATCGGGCTGCCATCCGAGTCGCTTCAGCGTCTCCAGGACGCCGCGGCAAAAGAAGATGAACCGAACATCGTTATCCGCATAATCTTTCTTCGTCTCGGGATTCGTGTAAATTCCCGGACGCTCGTAGAGCTCCTTATTCGCGAGAAAATATACCTGGACCTTCGATTTTACGTTCGCAATAAATGAAGAATTGACGTTGGCGATCTTTTTCTCGTCGCCGATGGGGACTTCAATGTCTTTCAAACGAATAACATCGTGGAGCTTAAATTTGCGCTCGCTGATGGATCCGTATCGGGGCATGATGATACGAATCTCATGGCCTGAATCTTTTATCACCTGGGGGAGCGTCCCTGATACATCTGCCAACCCTCCCGTTTTTGCGAACGGTTCGACTTCGCTTGACACAAAGAGAATATTGAGGGGTTTTGACATACTCGTATCGTTTGGGGATAAAACTGTGATCAATGCTTCTTAATTTACAAAAAATTCGTGCTATAAGCAATTCAAAAACCAGTGTGTGCCGTGAAGGGGATCGCCAGGCTCTTCGGAAAAAAGATTGACGCGAACCTTTATGAGGGAGGCAAACCGAATACATCGGCTAATCAAATGGTTCCCGTGCATAGGCGGCCAGAAATGCGTTGCGTACGATCCCTCTTTTCCAATATCCGGGCTCCCAAATTTTTTCTTGACAATACCATGCGTGTTGGCTATATTTTGACAAGAATATTAGGAGCAGCACGTATCGTCATTGTTAAAGGTTAGTAAAAGTTTTTGATCATGTTCTCGTTCTAAACCTTTGACGTTTCATACGGAGTTGCTTTTTTCTTGTACCGGACGTTTTTGGTGTGAGTGAAAAGCCAGAAAGTTCGGTATTTTATTTTTATCAAGGCCGTGAAAAAAATATCACAATATTGTCTGATTCTCGCTGCGGCAGCCGCCGTGTTCCTTCCTGTTCGAGGCCTTTCCGCAGCCGGTAATTTTTCGGACGTGCGCGTCATCTCGTCAACGGAAAGCGGTATTACCCTTGAGTTTACGCCGAAGTATAAATCGGGGCGGAAGGTGGTCGCCGGCGGCAGGGAATACGAAACTGTTGAGTTTGAGAAAAATTCCGGCAGCGATTATGCCGGCGCCGGAAAGCCCGATATTCGATTCCGCACGATCCCCATCGGCCTTTGGGGAAGCACGAATAACCGCGTGACGGTCATCAGTTCAGATGTCGTAACGATCGCAGGATTTGCACTGGCACCGGTACCCTCCTTGTTCTCTTCACCAAAGAACCAAAGCGGGAACTCAGAGAAGCTTGCACGTGAAAATTCCGTTGCTCCCGCTGTCGCAGCGCTCGACAACGTGGCGAGGGTAAAGGGAACGTACGTCGGATATCTCAGAATTTATCCGGTCCAATACAACGCGTTGACGAACACGCTGAAGAAATATTCACGAATAGTTGTTCGCGTGGATTTTGGGTCCCGTGAGCGCGCGACGGCGCCTAATACCGATGATGACTGGATGCGTCTGTCGCTCCTGAATTATCCGGTGATCAAGCGCTCGCTCCAGCCGGCCGGCGCATTTCGGCGCACGGCTCTTTCCAACAGCGTGTTGTCGACGGGTACCTGGTATAAACTCGAAGTCAGGGATGACGGCATGTACAAGATCGATGCGGCATACCTGAGTACTCTCGGTATTGATCGCTCATCCATTCCTTCCATACGTGATTTGAAAATATACGGCGGCAACGGAGTAACTCTTCCTGAGGATCTCTCGCAGCCAAGGCCGGCAGACATATCCCAGCAGCCCGCGCTGTATGTGGATGTCAACGGGAACTCGAAATTCGATGCCGATGACTATATCCTGTTCTACGGCCAAGGCGTAACCGGCTGGACGTACGATCCGGTGGCAAAACAATTCTCTCATTATATCAATCACTTTACGAACAGCAACGAGTACTTCCTTCAGTACGCGCCGGGTTCGGGCAATGGCAGGCAAATGGCGGTTGAGCCGAGCCCAGGCAGCGGGGCTCCGGTAAACACCACGAAGGGAAAAGTCTTCTTTGAAGAGGAAAAAACCAATCTTGTTCAATCGGGCCTTCAATGGTACAGCTCGCCGCTCAACCCCAACGATTCGCGTGTTATTGTGAACAAGCTGGATGGATATTACCCTGGCTCTGTGGTAGACTACAACTATGAGTTGCTTTCCCGCTCGGACGCCGCCGAGAGTTTTTCTATTCTGGAGACGGGCAAACAGATAGCGTCATTATACGCCGGCGTAACCCAGGACGCAATTACGCTCGCCGGGACCGAAGAGTATGCTACTGTCAGCGATGGCGAGACAAAAACGGTCCCGTCGCTTGCCGCCAATAACACCAGTACTTTGAAAATCATCTACAATGCATCAAGCGCAGTTGCCACTGGCTATATCAATTGGATCGAGTTGACCTACACCCAGCAGCTAACAGCGGTCGGCGATGCCCTTCTCTTCACTTCACCAGATACGACCGGAGCTGTTGAGTTCGACCTGTCGGTATTCTCGGCTTCATCATTTTCCGCATTCGATATTTCTGATTCTGTTAAAGTGATGCAGCCTCAGGCCGACCAGCTGGCAGGTACATACCTTCTTCGGGACAACCTCAATTCCGGGAAAGTAAAACGGTATTGGGCCGGGACGACTGCGGCATATAAAACTCCCCTCTCGTTTATTAAGATTCCAAACACAAACTTGCGGGGGATCCCGGGGGCGGATTTTATCATTGTGACCCAACACGATTTTGTTTCGGAGGCGCTGCGGCTCAAGGCTCATAAGGAAAGCTTGCCGGGAAGTGAAGCACTGAAAACCGCGGTAGTGGAGATCGATACGATCTATAATGAATTCGGCAATGGTCTGCCCGACCCGGTGGCGATCCGCGATTTCTTGGCATATGCTACAACGAACTGGCAGCCCGCGCCGCGGTACGTTCTCTTTTTCGGCGACGCCTGTTTTGACTACAAGAATATCCTAAACCTCGACAAGAATTGGGTACCGACATACGAAACTCCTGAATCGAATTACCAGGTCTACACGTACGGCTACGATGATTTCTTCACATACCTCCAGCCCGGAAACACATCCACGGTGACACTGGCGACTGGAAGACTTGCAGTAAGGACTCTCGACGAAGCGCGGCTTGTGGTCGACAAGATCATTCAGTATGAAACAGCACCGACGTTTGGAGCATGGAGGAACTTAATAACGCTCGTGGCGGACGACAGGAACGTCAATGGCACGTTAGACGGGGCTGATAATCCGGAGCAGACAGAAACGTTGGCATTGAAGGATGTTCCAACCACATTTCAACTGGCGAAGATCTACGAGGAGGATTACCCGACCGTCATTGCTGCTTCAGGAAGGACGAAGCCGGAAGTGCGTCAGGCCATCATCGATCAGGTCAACAGGGGAACGCTTGTCATAAACTATGTCGGACATGGGAATCCTAAAGTATGGTCTCACGAAACAATTCTCACCCTGGATGATGTTAGCACCCAATTCTTCAACGCAAATGAACAGACATTCGTCGTCGCGGCAACGTGCGATTGGGGGAGGTTTGATAACGCCGCTGCGCAAAGCTCGGCGGAAGAGATCATCGTGAACGCAAACGGCGGCGCTGTGGGAGTCGTTAGTGCGGATAGGGAAGTTTATTCGCAGGACAATTCGGAAACGAATCAAGTTTTGTACACGTACTTATTTCCGACGGATCCATACAGTCTTACTCCTCGTTTGGGAGATGCCCTGATGCTTGCGAAGAACGATCGAAGATCTGGTTCACTCGATAACAATCGCAAGTACCATTTGCTGGCCGATCCAACAATGCGCCTGGCAGTTCCCCGGCTGGTCATGCGAATTGACTCGATCAACGGAAAACCCGTTTCGAATCTTTCGTTCGACACTCTTCAGGCTCTCAGTAAAGTTACCGTTACGGCTTCCATTCGCGACAACAGCGGCGTCCTCCAAAGCATCAACAGTGACTCAGCCCTTATTACGATCTTCGATGCCGATCGCTCAGATTCAGTGTATGACAGCGGCGTATACAGCGATAATACGACCTGGCAGCATAGCATGACATTTCTTAAACCGGGAGCGACGATCTATAAAGGAGATAATACCATTCACGCGGGAAGAGTTTCGGCGACGTTCATCATTCCGAAGGATATTTCCTATGAAAATAAGCAGGGAAAGGTTCTGGTTTACTTTTCGGGAAATGGAACTGACGGCCGCGGCTCTACCACGCAGGTGATCGTGGGGGGAACATCGACAGCGCTCGCGAACGACACTCAGGGGCCTGCCGTTAAGATTTACTTTGACACGAGGTCGTTCCATTCTGGTGACCTTGTAACTGAGAATCCTCTATTGATTGTCGACCTCACGGACAGCAGCGGAATCAACGATGCAGGAAGCGGCATTGGGCACGGCCTCGAGGCATGGCTCGACTCAGATACAAAAAGTACTGATCTGACGGATTACTATACCGGTGCTAGAGATAACTATCAGGCTGGAACCATTCTGTACCAGTTCACCGCGCTGGCCCCAGGCCGCCATACCCTTACCCTTCGCGCGTGGGATGTATACAATAACTCTACGACAACCGAAACTGAATTCACCGTCGCTTCGGGGTCGTCCCTCGCGCTGGAAAATGTCTATAATATACCCGACCCGGTACGCTCAGCTACGACCTTTACGTTTCAGCATAACCAGTTAACCCCGATCAACGTTGAGATCAAGATCTATACCGTTGCAGGAAGGTTGATCCAAACTCTTTCGAGCAGCAATTACCTGGATAAGTTCGTCCAAATTCCATGGGATTGCCGCGATCACGACGGGTCCAGGATCGCAAACGGGACTTATTTCTATAAGGTAGTGGCAAAAACAATTGACGGAAAATTCGCAAACGAAGCATTAGGAAAGCTGTCGATCGTCCGGTGACGGAGCGCATACGGTCAGCGTAGTATATTGAACCTCAAAAATAATTACTGTACATTAACATATTGAATTTTTTGCGGAGGCTGTTTGAGTATGAAAACACTGAAGTTCTTGTTTGCGGGACTGGCAATCGCCGCCTTTGGTTCAGATATCGCATTCGCCCAAGGCGGAACCTCAGCCGTGCCGTTTCTCCTCATCTCCCCCAATTCGCGCGCAAGCGGAATGGGCGAGGCCGGCGCAGGACTCGCTGACGATGCGGGCTCAGTGTATTGGAATCCCGCCGGGCTGGGATTCCTGAGAGGAAGCGAAGTCAGCATCACTCACGCAAACTGGCTTCCGCAGTTCCACCTTGCCGACCTTTTTTACGATTATCTCAATTTCCGGCAGGATGTTCCTGAATGGGGAGGGACTGTTGCCGCCAGCGTCACCTATTTGAATCTGGGTACGTTCACGATCACGACCGAGTCCGGTCCGACCGGTATCGGAACATTCAAAGCGTTCGAAGTTGCAGGAACGGTCGGCTACGGCACGGCGATCACCGACGAGTTTGGGCTCGGAATTAATTTAAGATTTATCAATAGCAGCCTTTCACCGATCGGTGCGGGCTCTGAATCGGGGAACGGCATCGCGTACGACATGAGCTTTGACATTGCGGCACTCTACAAGCCGAAAGCTCTAGTCATCCCGTTCACCGACGTCGACCTCGGCGATTTCTTTAGTGTTGGTGCGGACCTTTCGAACCTGGGACCGAAGGTGACGTACATCGACGCCGCGCAGGCAGATCCGCTCCCCACGACTCTGCGCGTCGGGTTCGGTTTTACGCCTATCAAAGATGAATTCAACAGCTTCGAGATCGCGCTGGATTTCAGCAGGCTTCTGGTACAGCGCAATGGGGTAAACTCCGATCCGCTTCCAAAATCCCTTATCACCTCATGGACTCAACCCGGACTGAACGGCGTGCTTCGCTCGACGCAAACATCCGCCGGGTTCGAGTATTGGTACAATAAACTTATCGCACTTCGGATGGGGTATTTTTACGAAGACCCCGGCTACGGCAACAGAAAATTTATGACGTTCGGCGCCGGCATCCGATACGATATTTACGGTTTCGACTTCAGTTACGATTCAGCATCAGATATCGACAGTCCACTCTCCGATACATTGCGGTTCACTCTTCTCATTATTTGGGGCGCCGATAATTAGTCTTGGTATAGTGTCGTCAATTTCTTTGCACATTCATTCAACGGACTAATTCATCATGGCGAAGTTCCGCCTCGCGGCTGCTCTCGTACTCATTACTGCATTTCAAGGGATCGCTGCGACTCAACGGGCACCCCAAAAGATGAACCATCCTTTTCGCGCAGAAGGCGGCGTGCTGCCGTTGAGAGGTACAGCAACGCTCAACGCCTTTCCCGACACGCTGAGAATTCTTGCAATCATGGTGCAATTCCAGCCCGACAGCGACCCGCTCACGAGCGGCAACGGTCAGTTCGACCTGTCGACGGCGCCGCAACGGATCATCGACGCTCCGCCCCGGGATTCATCGTATTTCGCCGACCATTTGATGTTTGCGAAAAATTATTTTCCCAAGGCATCCAACGGAAGGCAGAATATTTCGGCGACGGTTCTCGGTTCGATTTTGACGCTGTCCAAGCAAATGAAACAATATGCACCGGTCAACTCTAATCTTCCCCTCGGCGAAATGATCACCGAAGCCTGGGGGCTGGCAGATTCGGCATACCCGCAGTTCCCGTTCGACGCATACGACCTTTTTGTCATATTCCACGCCGGCTCGGGGAAAGACATCGACTTGCAGTCATCGATCGGGTTTGATCCGACGCCGTACGACATTCCATCTTTGTATTTTAGTCTTGATGGATTGAAAAAAATCTTCGGATCGACGTACACCGGAATTCAGTTGAAAAATCATCCGGCTTTCTCCGTTCCCAACTCTATTGTACTTCCCGAGACGGAAAACAGGTCGCTGCCCTCATCGACCGGAGGCGATTTTCTGTATCAACTCAGCACCAACGGACTCCTGGTTGCGAACATCGCCAGCCATCTCGGCTTGCCCGACCTCTTCGACACGAAAACCGGCGGGACTGCTATCGGACGTTTCGGATTGATGGACGGCCAGGCAATCTTCAGTTTCTCCGGATTATTTCCCCCCGAGCCATGTGCATGGGAAAAAATTTACCTCGGATGGACGTCGCCGATCTCGGTCGCCCCCGGAAGCGTAGCGCTGCGCGCGCCTGCAGTTGAAACAAGCCACTCCGGTTTATACCAAACTGTTGGAGATACGATATACAAGGTCCCGATCAGCGCCAAAGAATACTTCCTCGTAGAAAACCGAAACCGCGATGTGCACAAGGACGGCGAGACGCTGACAATCCGATGGAACGGCCGGCAGTTTACCAAAACATACTTGCAGGACGACAACGATTTTAACGCCTTCAATGTGGATTCCATCTACGGAACCGTCATAGATGCGGACGATCTCGATTGGAGTCTTCCCGGCGGAGTAGGGTATCTTGGTGGAATTCTCATCTGGCATATCGATGAAACTGTCATCGATGACAATCTGGCGACGAACACGATCAACGCCGACCCGGTTCATCGCGGCGTCAATCTGGAAGAAGCCGACGGTTCGCAGGACATCGGGCAAACATACGGATTGCTCGACCCGGGGAGCGGGAGCGAGGACGGCTCTCCGATCGACTATTGGTTCAAAGGCAATATCTCTCCGGTATATACAAACGAGTTCAGCGAAACGGGTCACCCGAATTCGCTCAGTAACACGCGTGCCCGTTCTCACGTTATGCTGAATAATTTCAGCGATGCGGGACCCGTGATGACATTTCAGGCAAATGTGGGAGATGCAAACCTTTCATTGCAGACAACTATCAAACGGAAGAATATCAAACTCAGCCAAAACGACTCTCCGTTGTTCGCCGACATCGACGGCAACGGTTCAGACGAATTGATCTATACTTCCGGAGATTCGATCTATGTGCTGAAGCACGACCTTACCCCCTTTCTCAGCAATACGAGCGGACTGTTCTCTCCGTTCGGAGGTAAATTTCAGCCTGCGCTTGCCCGGTCTGCGAGTGTTCCGGCATCGTCATTCGGTCTCGCCTGCTGCAAAGACAGCACATTCATGATTCTCGGGAGCGCCCATCCGAACACCGACAATATTGCGGGAATTCTCGGCGGTTTCACCGCAGGTGCCCTCATCTCAACGCCGGTCAGTTCGGCGGCTCCAACGGCTGTTCACTATTATATGGGCGACCAAAAAGGAAATTTCTATGATTTTTCAGGCGTGAATACTCTGCTTCAAGATCATCTTGCCTATTCTCAGATCACTTCCTTATCAGTCACCCCTCTGCCATTCTGGACCGTGGCCACGCGTGACTCACTATATATTCAGAACTCCTCAACGCCGCTAAGCGGCAAGAACATTCTGGGTTTCGGCTCCGCCCGAATTACCGCGAGTTCACCCACTAGCTCTGTTATCGTGGTATGCGATGATAACACATTCACTGTCTTTAGCGATGACCTGACGAAACGGAGTGAATACCATATCAACGCAAATGTTACCGGCGCGCTGGCGATTGCCGACCTTAACGGCGACGGGCAGGAAGACATTCTCATAGGAACCGACAACGGTTTGTATGCCTATAACTGGAACGGCGCGCTCCTGGATAATTTTCCGCTAAAGACTCTCGACGGTGGAAAGATCTCGGGGAGCCCTGTCGTTGTCGGCCTTGCCGGATCGACGAGCGTCGGGATAATCTTCGGAAGCTCCAACGGCCAGGTGTACGGTTATGACGGAAATGGAAAAACTCTTAACGGATTCCCGCTTCAGACAGGGGGAATTGTTTCGTCGCTCGCATATTCCGGCGGCTTGTTGGCAGCAGCGTCCACCGATTCGTCAGTATACGTGTGGCGCGTAGAGGGGATTTTCGATTCCTCAAAAATATTCTGGAAAGGATATCTCGCAGACGAGTACCACTCGAACTATGTAGCGGGTACTACTGCGGTTATTGCGAAATCGACGGAGCTTCTTCCCCAGTCACTGGCCTATAATTGGCCCAACCCCGTCTACGAAAAGGTGACGACCATTCGCTATTATCTCAGCAAGCCCGCGACGGTCGACATAAAGATCTACAATATGGCAGGCGAGTTGGTCGACCATTTTCCCGGCCCGGGAGCGGGCAATATCGACAATGAAGTGCAATGGAATGTTTCAAAAGCACAGAGCGGAGTGTACTTTGCTCAGATCCGTGCGAACGCTGCCGGCGAGCAAAAGAGTGTCGTGGTAAAAATCGCGGTTGTGAAGTGATGAAGAAAGCAGACTGGAAAAGCGACGACAGCGGACTCATCGACCTCGGCCGCCATCACAGCCCGCGCAGCATGAGCCGCCAGAGCATTATTTTTTTTCACCTCCTTTTCATCTCCTTCGTATTGTTACTCTCTGATCCAACCCCGCTTCGCTCCCAGGACGAGTACTTTAATCACACCGAACTGAACTGGTTCACGATCGAGACGCCTCATTTCTTTGTCCATTTCCACAATGGGGAAGAACGGAGCGCGCGGGTTGTTGCAAAGGTCGCCGAAGATATCTACGGACCGGTCACTTCGCTCTATCATCACGAGCCCGATCAGAAGGTGAGCATCGTCCTGAAAGACTACGACGATTATTCAAACGGCGCCTCGTATTTTTACGACAACAAGATCGAGCTATGGGCGCCTCCTCTCGACTTTGACTTGAGAGGTACGCATAATTGGTTCCGCAACGTGGTTGCGCACGAGTTCACCCACATCATCCAGATCCAGACATCCATGAAGTTCGGCAGGCATGTTCCTGGAATTTATTTACAGTGGCTCGGCTACGAGGCCGAACGCCGCCAGGACGTTCTGTATGGATACCCGAACGTCATTGTGTCATATCCAATCTCAGGCTTCATCGTTCCGAGCTGGTTTGCCGAAGGCGTCGCGCAGTATAACCGCCCTGAGATGAGCTATGATTATTGGGATTCGCATCGCGACATGATCCTTCGCATGTACGCGCTTGACGGAAACATGTTGACCTGGTCCGAAATGAGCGTCTTCGGGAAAACAAGCCTCGGCAACGAATCCTCGTACAATGCCGGCTTCTCGATGGTGAAATATATCTCCGAAACGTACGGTCCCGACGCAATACCGAGAATTGCAAAGAACCTCTCCGATTTGACCGAGACAACCATCGACGGGGCGATCCAACGGGCACTGGGAATAAGCGGAGAGGAACTGTACAAGGAATGGCGCACACACACCTTGGCACAGTACCGGGAACGTACTGAACCGATACTTCGTCACAGGGTTGAAGGGGAGACGATCGGTTCGGTCGGTTTTGGAAATTTCTATCCTGCATTTTCTCCCGATGGGAAGAAAATAGCCTACACGTCGAATAAGACATCCGACTATTTCGGAATGTCTTCGGTGTACATTTATGACATCGAATCGAAGAAGGAAACAGAAGTTGACGAAAAAGTTCTTTCGTCCGTTTCCTGGTCCCCCGACGGATCGAAGATCTATTATTCGAAGATCACCCGCGATAATCCCCATTGGTCAGGAGTCGGAGACGTCTATGTGTACGACCTCGTCAGGAAAGAAGAAACGAGGCTGACGCATGGTCTTCGCGCGTTGAACCCGTCACTGTCGCCGGACGGAAAATCGATCGCTTTTACAAGAGAAGGCGATGCCACGATGAATGTCGGCATCATCGACAGCGACGGGAAGAATTTCCGCCTCCTGACGCACTTTAAGAACGGCGAACAGGTGTTCACCCCAAAATGGTCGCCCGACGGAGCCTCCGTCATTTTCGGCTGCGCGCTGCGCGAAGCGCAGGATGTTGCCCGGGTGACAGTGGCCGACGGAACGTTCGAAATGCTCCTTACCGGAAGTGAAGACCAGAGGAACCCTTCCTATTCGCCGGACGGCAAGAAAATTTATTTCGTCTCGGACAAGACCGGGATCTTCAACATCTACACATACGACCTCCAAACAAAAGCTGTCGAACAGGTGTCTAATGTGCTGGGGGGAGCTTTTATGCCTGCGGTCAACCAGTCGGGCGATCTGGCCTTTGCATCGTATACCTCCGGTGGGTTCAAAATGAATCTCCTTCGCTCCTCCTTGCCTCAAAGCTTTGTCGACAATGGTTACGTGCCCGGGCCTGTCAATCCTCCACCGTTATCTGTTGCGGCCGCCGGCGACAGCACGATGTACTGGGGCAAACTTCGCGCGTACGACGATACGCAGCTTCCGCAGAGCGAGGCGAAGCCGTACAAAAATATTTTCACGAGTCTTTCTATTGTCCCGTTTATCAGGATCGACGAATACAGCACCGCTAACAAGGGTATCGACTACATTAAACCCGGATTCTATTTCACTTCTTCCGATGTGGTCGACAAGTACAGCATTTTCGGCGGGGCGGCGATGAATCGGCAGTACGAGAGGGACGTTTTTTTTATATTCGATTACAGGGCAAGGATACCGGGACTGTATCAACTGGGACTCTCGCCCGCAGTATCGCTCGAACTCTATAATATAACGAGGAACGCAAAAGCCGTTCAGGGGGTATTTGGGCTGGATACGGTGAACTTCGATCCCAGTTACGGACTTCTGGAATTTGACATTAACTTTAGACAGAACCTGTTCACTCCGGCAGACGTGTTGACACTGGGCTTCTCTAATTCGCGCTACAGCCAGGACATCGCTTCGACATTTTCTCCGTCGCTGAACCAGGATATACCCGGCTCGACGGATCTGTATTTTAAAGGGAATGACGTATCATTGACATGGGAGATTAGAGCCGTTGAACGTTCGAGAGACGAGGAAATAAATCCGGTCGGGCGCAAACTGTTTCTTCGATTTGATTATGAATTCGATCATTTCAATTACAACAACGAGTACGCAAATACGGAAACCGGTGTCTCGCCAGTTCTTTCGCCATTCAATTTTCCCAAAGCTGAAGTAAAATACAGCGAGTACCTTCAGCTGCCATGGTGGAAGCACACGCTCACGTTGTCGCTCCATGGCGGAACGATCTTCGGTCCCCAGATACCGGACTTTTTCGATTTTTACGCGGGCGGTTTAGTCGGGATGAAAGGCTACCCGTTCTATGCTCTCGGCGGCAACAAAATGGCGACGGCGAATGCGACATATCGTTTTCCCTTGTGGGATAATATCGATATCCACTTTCTCCCGTTGTACTTCGACAAGCTGTACGCTTCGGTCCATTGCGATTATGGCAATGCGTGGAACGGGGATCCCGTGATCGCTTCGTTCAAGCGGGATGCCGGCTTCGAATTCCGGTTGGAATCATATTCCTTCTACGCCTATCCCACACGGATATTTTTCAACGGGACGTACGGATTTGATTCGTTTTCCTTTACCGGCACCGACGGAACTTTGGTGCCGTACGGAAAAGAATGGCGATTCTATTTCGGAATTCTTTTCGACTTCGACCTTGATTGATGATTGCGCCCGAGGTTGAATCGGTGCAGGAGAGATGCTTGAGCAGTAAATGGGTAATACCGGGATCATTTTTTTAAGGAGTGCTACGCATATGAAATCGTTCCTTGTTGCTCTCTTATTTCCGTTCGCAGCTTTCGCCGGCGGTAATTCACTCACCGGGAACGCGAGGATGGATATTGTCGCCGTTTCACCTATGGATTCCCTCCCTCAACCGGGGAGCGTCATGTCCCAAAATCAGGTCGATCTGTCGAAGTTGAAACACCCGCTGCTCGGCGGGGCAATGTCGCTCCTCATTCCGGGCGCCGGTCAGTTGTATTCCGACCGCTACCTCAAGAGCGGAATCTTTTTCGCGGTCGAAGTTGCCGCGCTCACCGCTGCGATCGTGTACAACAATAAAGGAAACAGCAAGACTTCCGAATTTCAAGCGTATGCAAACCAGCACTGGAGTGCGGTCGATTACGCGATATGGATCAACCAGAATGGCGCGAACTACGAAGTGCCCGGGACGACGTATCCCACTATCACCATCAACCCCAATACTTCTCTCCCTTCATGGCAGAGAGTCGACTTCAACCAAATTAATGATTGGGAATCGCTCCCTCACAAGGTTGGCTTCTCGCATGAATTGCCGGTATACAATACCCAACAGTATTATGAATTGATCGGAAAGTACTCTCAGTTCAAGTACGGATGGGATACCTACGTTGGGCCCGATGGTACTCGATACGGCGACGACGGGTACACCCTTACGTATATACCCCAGCAGATGCTTGACTATGCACACAATCGGGGGAAGGCTAACGACTATTATTATACTGCCGGGCTGGCCACGATATTGGTAGTGACGAATCACGTCATCAGCGCTCTTGATGCAGCCTGGTCGACCTCAAACTACAATAAAGAGGTCACCTCTTCGATGGGAATGCGTTTCCAGGATGTCGGCGGGGGAGAAGTGGCGCTTGTAACGGAGCTGACCGTGAAGGTAAGCTTGTAGCATTGTCCGCGGAGGACACGAAGAACCACGAAGGACATCTGTCTTCAGATATTTATTTTAATCCTTCGTGTCTTTTCGTGCTCTTCGTGGATTTTTATTTTTGAATCCGGAAGATGTTCACGATTCCGCCGACCAGGAAGATCAGGTTTGCGAGCCATGCCGTGAGCAGCGGCTCGAGGTCTCCGTTGTATCCGAACACCTGGCTGGTTTTCATGAAGATCAAATAGATGAAACAGATTGCCACTGAAATTCCGAACTGTACCGCTAAACCGCCACGGCGCTTCCCGAACGAGAAGGGGACGCCAAACAAAACTACAATGAAACTCGCAAACGGGAATGACACCTTGCTATAGAAATCGACCTGCAGACGGGCGACATCGGTTCCTGTCCGCTGCTGCCGTTCGATAAATTTCCGCAGCTCGAAATAATTCATCTCGTCCGGATTTTCTTCTTTCTTGACGATGTCGGCTGGTGCAAAATGGAGCGTATCCATAATGAGCCGGTCCGCCGTACTCATTTTTTCTTCATTATGGTTGAAGGTCCGTTCGGTGACGCCGATCAGGGTCCACTTTCCCGAGGCCGTGTCCCATCGGATCTGTCGCGCATCGATCCGCTGCGAGATGCTGATGAGATTGGAATCGCTGAAGTCCTGGATCGAAGTTCGTCCGCCAAGATTGGTTGCGCGGTCGAAAAAATTGATGGAAACGATCCGTCTCATGCCATCCTGGATATAGATATTTGAGCGGGCGGTCGATTCGTAGTTGCGTTGAAGATAGACTCGTTCAATATTGAATTTTCGCTGGTTCGCATAGGGAACAATCCAGCCGTTGAAGTATACCGAGGCCACGCTGATAATGAGTGCAAAGATCAACATGGGAGCCATGAAGCGGTACATACTCACGCCGCTCGATTTCATTGCCGTCAGTTCGTTGTTGTTCGACAGTTTCCCCGTCGTGAAGAGACTGGAAAGCAGAATTGCAACGGGCGTCATGAGCTTTATCATCTCCGGCGTGAACGCGATGTAGTACTGGACGATGATCATCGCTTCCGCCTTACGGTCGAGAAAATCGTCCAGCTTCTCCATCAAGTCGATCACGATGAATATGACCGTGAACGCTATGATGCCGAAGAGCGCCGTGAGAAGGAATTGCCTGACGATATACCGGTCCAGAAGCTTCATGTATGGTCTGAGAGTAAAGAACTGTTACAGTGTATTGCGGAGCCGGTGCGGCACGAGCCGTTTGATCCAGTCGAACCGCAATTCGACGTTCTCTTTTGCGATGCGGTACGTGAGAACAACCCCGAGCACGCCGATGACGATGTTCGCGATCCACATTCCGAGCCATGGTTCGATAAGTTCTCTGTCGGCAAGTTTTTCTCCGCCGATGAGCGATGCCCAGTACAGGAGAAAAAATCCGAGGCTCAACGAAGCGGCGACGCCGAACCCGCCGCGTCGCGACATGACGCCGAGCGGCGCGCCGACGAGGACGAAGACGAAACATGCGACGGGAATGGAATATTTTTTGTGGATCTCCACCCAGTACTGTTTCATGGTCCGGTCGATATAAGAATAGTTCGCAAGCTCGCCGTCGATCGCGTTGCGAAGCATCATCAACTGGCTCGTGATATTGGTGAAGGGTTCGATCGCCCTCCAGGAGGCATAGGAATCCGATTTCTGAGCAATGGAGCCGGTGAACAATTTCTGCTGGAGGCCGTCGGTAAGAGCGTTGATCCGCCTGCGCGATGCGGAGGCCTGCTCTTCCAGGCTGTCGACAATGTACAACATTTCGCCGGCGCTCAGTTCCCGGTTGCCCCGAATGAAAGTGTTTTCACCGGAGCGCTCGAAGTCAAACCCTTCGGCTTGCGTTGTGAGCACCTGGCGATGAAATACAATATTGCGGTACGACATGTTATCGGTCGTCGTGAGTTCATGGATCTCGCCGTCGTACAGGTCCATGATGAGGCGGCGATAATCGGAGGAAAAGGAAAGCATTCCGCGCTTTGCGGTTATCACAACGTTCTTGTTAGGGTTTGTGAAGTCATAAATGATCACTCCCTCGAGATTGTTCGATTCTGCAAATGTCTTCCGAACGAGCATGCTGTATCCGGGCATATCCTGCGAGAACAACCCGGGGACAAGCGTGAATGTCGGTTTTTTACGGCGGATATCCATCGTAAGCGTTTTCAGCCGGTGGTTGGCTTCGGGGAGAACTTTGTTGTCGAACTGAACCATAAGGTATGTCAGGAATCCGGAAACAATGAGGACGGGAAACATCATCCGGTACAGACTTACGCCGCTGGCTTTCATGGCAGTGATTTCACTGTTCGCAGAGAGTCCGCCGAAGGCCATGAGCGTTGCGACCAGGACGGCCATCGGAACGGCGAGCACAACGATCCATGCGAGGTTGAGCACCATGAGTTCAACGATGACCGCGGCGCTTAACCCTTTGCCGGCAAGCTGGTCCATGAACTTCATTATGAATTGAAGAACAAACAGAAACATGAGTACAATGAAAGAACCGAGGAACGGTGCAAAGTGTGCTCGGAGGATATGGCGGAAGAGAATCATGATGCAATATACAAAGAGCGGCTGTTCCTATCAACGTCTAATCGAAGAAAGAAACTTCCACGTCGAGTAATACTGAGAAGCTACGGATCTCTCGTCGGATATATCACGTATGCTCAATTGCTCCTAAACAATGCACTGTGAGGGGATTTGACTGCCGAGCGTGAAGTCGCGAAAAATTGGGTAGTGTTACAGTTTGAGAATTTCCATTCTCGCTCCCAAACTCTGTTTGGGAGCGACTTGCATGTCTCGTCTTTTCGTCTGAAGACATCGAGCGGCAGGATCACAGCGTTCCCAATCGGAGATTGGGAACGAGAAAAACCCTTCCGCCAAATGCGGCGGAGCTGAAACTGTAACACGACCGATAATTGAGATTGCTTGCAATTCTTTCGGCTTTTTTCTACTTTAATGTACCATTCGTTAGTGTCCCATCATATAATGGAGAACAGTCAGCGGATAGTTGCTACCTGATCAATAAACGCTCGTTACGAACGAATTCCTGTCCGTGTTGAGCAAATGCCCCCAGGCAATTGACTGTTATCTCTATTTGAAGTAGTGAATCCAATAAGTACGTCCATATCACGCAGAGCCGCTTCGTTTTTCAAGGGGCACCTATACCCGGGTTCCGTTGCCGCGGCCCTGAGTGTACCGTTTTTCTTTGCCGGCTCCTCTCTTAACTTGCCTTATTCGTCCAGCCCGCCCTTCATCCATGAAAGCGATTCTCTTGGTGTGAAGAACTCGACACTCCGGGTTCTCCTCGCCCCCATCGACTCGAGCAAATTCAAGCCAGAAGTTCGCGATACGTCCGCCGGGAAGGTCAGAGTAAAACTACCTCCGTTACCAGCCGACTCGGTCAGTCGAAATGTTTCAGTGAAAGATACCTCGGGCAACAAGAACGCTTCACTATCCGGGAGCGCAGCGTCGACTGACTCAAGCAAGCCCGCTGCGATTACTCATGATGCACGTGCAGGCAGTGACCTGGTCGCTCTTCAACTCAATCCGCTCGGTTTTTTCCGTCGCAACGGTTCATTCGTTGATTCGCTTGCGACAAAAGCATATTTGTTGGAGAGAATGGAGAGTGGGAAGGGATCAGGAGGCTTCAGACACATCGACCTTGATTCCCTCATGAAAAGAGATTCGCTGCTCCGTCTACCGCAGAAGACAAGGGACTCGCTCGCCCGGGCAGACTCCATACGAAGGGTCCCCCGCGATTCCACTGCCCGAGTCGCGCAATTCCTGTACCATCGAACTGACGAGCCGATGGTCTCGTACTTTAACCAGCGAACATATGCGATGTTCGGCAAACCTCCTTCGCTCATCACCCGCAGCGTCGATTTGGATTCGACGGGCGAGTATGTCATCATCAGGGAAAGAGTCAATGGTCAGGATATAAAGATCCCTCAAAAAGTCCCATTGAGCGAATACATCAAGCTCCGCTATAAATATGAAATAAACCGCAGCATTGAAGATCAGGTGCACAAGATTGAAGCGGGGAAAAAGAGAAACGATCTTGGCGATGTGCTTGGCTCGTTCACCAATATCGACATCCCTATTCCGGCGAACCCCGTTTTCAGCATCTTCGGCCCGCCAAAGATCAACCTCCATATTTCAGGCGCGGTCGATATCCACGCCGCATTTACGAACACGACCACCGATCAGGTGACGCTGTCGACTCTCGGGAGCACCACGAACCAGCCGGACTTTTCGCAAGAAGTGCAGATCAACGTGAGCGGCACGATCGGGGACAAGCTCAATATCCTTGCCGACTGGAACACGCAGCGCACGTTCGAATATGAGAACCAGCTGAAGATCAAGTATACCGGGTACGACGATGAGATCGTTCAGAGCGTGGAGGCCGGCAACGTTTCGCTGGCAACAAATTCCTCGTTTATTTCCAGCAGTTCGGCCCTGTTCGGAATAAAAGCGGTCTTCCAACTTGGTCCATTAAAGCTGACCGGCCTTGCATCTCAAAAGAAAGGGCAGATACAGGAAAAGAATATCACGGGCGGCAGCTCGGAAACAGATTTCACGCTGCATGCATACAATTATAATACCGACCACTATTTTGTCGATACGAGCTATATATCGTTGTTTGAGGATTTTTTTAAGAATAAGCAAGGGCTCGCTGACAAAACGATCATCCAACAAGAGGTCTGGATCACAAGCCAAAACCCTGCCGACCCGACGGCGTTTCAAGGAGTTGCATATATAAATCTTCCCTTTGTTAGTCCAAGTCCAAGTGATACGACGTTGTATTCCAGCTATCGCGCCCACAGCGATACAGCGTCAACTCCGGGAGTAAGCGAAGTCGGCCGATGGCAAAAACTGACGTTGACAAAAGATTATACGATACAACCGAACGCCGGCTACATCACGATGAACAGATCGCTTCAGGACGGGCAGGCGCTGGCGATCGCTTATCGCGTACAAAGCGGGAACGGCAATCACGACCAGGACAAGGTTTTCGGAACGTTTACCGGGTCAGGTCAGCCATCAAACGTGCTCGTTTTGAAACTGATCAAACCCAAGAAGCTTGACCCTCAATTCAGACAATCGTGGCGCCTATTGATGAAGAACATTTATTCTCTTGGGGGGAGAGACATAAAAAAGGCAGGATTCCAGCTTAATATTTATTACAACCTTCCGGGGCAGCCTCCGATAGACAATATTAACGGGACCAAACTCCTTCAATTGTTCGGGTTCGATAATTATAAGGATGATAATTCCTCAGGCTCGGATAACGTCTTTGATTACATACCACCATGGACCGTTGATGAATCGCGCGGCGAGATTATTTTTCAGACTGTCGAGCCATTTTTAGGGACTCGGCCCGACACTTCCGGCGGCAGGCCGCTCTACGGCGGGTTGAAAGAAGCGTTTGATAACGCCAAAATAACAATCCCGGCCGATTCGTTCAGCTATCCCGAAGTGTACGATACTCTCTCCTATGCGGCGCAAAATAATACTCTGCGCGACAGGTTCACGATCGTCGGAAAGACAACGGCGGGAAGTTCGAACATCATCAATGTCGGGTTCAATATTGTCGAGAATAGTGTTCAGGTCTTACTTAACGGTCAGGCGCTCACACCGAACGTGGACTACACTGTTGACTACATCGTCGGCCAGATCATCATCAAGAACCAGGCGGCGTTGGTTCCCGGGGCCAACCTTCAGGTAAAGTACGAGCAAAACGATTTGTTCCAACTTGCATCGAAGACTCTTCTTGGTACCCGGGGCGAATTGAAGCTTTCCGACAGGACGATGCTCGGCTTCACCGTGATGAACCTCAACCAGCAGACGTTGAGCGAAAAAGTCCGCCTCGGTGAAGAGCCGACGAACAACACGATCTACGGATTGGATGCGCAGACCGGCGCCAACCTTGATTTTCTTACGAAGGCCATCGACGCTCTGCCGATTGTCTCGACGAAGGCAAAGTCCGACTTCACTCTTCGCGGAGAAATGGCGTACATGTCGCCGGATCCCAATACCATGAAGAGTACTATCGGGGTTGACAACGGAAAATCTATTGCTTACATCGACGATTTTGAAGGAGCGAAAAAAACTATTCCATTCGGCGTAAGCTACGGCACCTGGCACTACATGAGCCCGCCGGCCTATATCGAAGGAGTCGATCCAAGCCCTGATCCTAGTCTGGCAATCGCCGACTCAATCAAGATGTATACAAAAGCAAGAACATATTGGTACACAATTCCGAACTACATTGCACAAACCAGCATCTGGCCGAACAAGTCTGTGGCCCAGGCAGATCAAACGACGTCAATCTTTTTTGTTGATTATGACCCTGCAGGTCGCGGGGAATATAATTATGCTCCGCACCTGAAGGACTCATTAAGCCATCCTCTTAAGAATTGGGGGGGGATGCAGCGGCTTCTCTCCTCCGGCGTGGTCGATCTTGTTCAGGAGAATATTAATTTCATCGAAATTTGGGTGAAGGTTCTCACGCCTTCCTCGATAGATACTGCCAACAACAGAGTCTATATAGACCTCGGTGCAATCAACGAGGATGTAATTCCCAACGATCCGGGGAGTCCCGGCGGTGGGATTCATACAGAAGATGATTGGCAAGTGCCGAACGGAATTATCAACAACGATAAGGACAAGGGAATCGACCGCCAAACTGATCTTGACGAGTATAACCTGCATCATGATTTTGTCGAGAACAACAAAGCAGATTTTCCTGATATTGCCAACGACCCTGCGGGAGATGATTACGTAGCTCCTATTGTCAACGTTGATTACAGTCATGTCAACGGCACGGAAAATAATTACAAGCTGCAAAGCGAAAACGGCCGAACTCCAGATGCAGACGACTTGAACCACAACAATGTGCTGGATAAAACGAATAGTTATTTTGAGTATCAGTTGAATCTTGATACAACCAAAACGGCATCAGGTGCTTATGTCAATCCGCAGCTCGTCGGCGGAGGGGCAAACGGCTGGTACCAGTATAGGATTCCGTTGATCAATTGGAAGAATAAGGTCGGATCACCCGACTTCTCTCTGATTGAGTACGCGCGGATGTGGTTTACCGGCTATAAGCAAGAAGTACGTCTTGGCATCGCTCAATTCGACCTCGTGGGAAATCAGTGGATGGAATTGGCCCAGCACGACAGTACATTTTCACTGGCGGTTGTGAACATCGAAGACAATCCCGAATACATCAGCCCTCCGGGACTTGCCCGCGCACGCGATCTTACAAAACCGGACGAGCAAGTGTACGAAAACGAACAAGCGCTTGCAATGAACATCCGTAACCTGAAACCGGGCGACAGCAGGCAGGCCATCAAACAGTTCAGCTCCAAGCCGCTGGATGTCTTCAACTACAAAGAATTAAGAATGTTCGTCAGCGGAGACCATTCCTTCTCCGGCAATCCGCTGGGTGCAGACCGGCATGCGCCGAGCGCAAAGATCTTCTTGCGTCTGGGATCGGACAGTCTGAATTATTATGAGTATCGGGAGCCCATTATCGGCTCCTCTCTCCTTCCCGGCGTATTTCCGAAAGGGGGAGACGAGGCGGGAGTGTGGAACCCTCAAAACAACATCGACATCTTCTTTTCAGACCTTGCTGCGATCAAGCAAGCAAGAGACTCTGCGCAAATTAACAGGGTCTACACTAAGCCCGTACCCGGCGGTCCGCCAGGATCAACCTACAGCGTTATCGGTAATCCAACGTTGACGAACGTCCAGTACATTTCCATCGGAATAGAAAATCCGGATACGATCTATCGCCGCATTATCGATTCCGCAACCGTATGGGTGAACGAACTACGATTGATCGACGTCGACAACAGCAAAGGCCGGGCGTACAGCGTGAGCACGTCGCTCAAGCTCGCCGATATCGGCAGCGTTTCTTTTTCGTACACGGACATCGACCCGAATTTTCATCAGCTCGAGTCGCAGTTCGGAAGCCGAACGACCAACCGCAACTGGACGATCTCGTCTGGTTTCGCCCTCGACCGATTTTTACCGCCGACCTGGGTAGGGACATCTCTCCCCTTCAGTTATTCACACTCGGAAGGGAGCTCTGCGCCAAAATACCTTCCCGGCTCCGATGTTGACGTCTCGAAGGCTGCTCAGCAGCAACACGACCTCATTCTGGCATCAGGCGGATCGATTCAGGAAGCCAATGCCGCACAGCAAAAGCTCATTTTCGAATCTCAAACTCTGACGACCACCAGCACGTACGCGATGCCGACATTCAAGATCGTCCTCCCCACGAATGAATGGCTGATCAGGGATTTCTTCAACAAGTTGGCGTACGGTTTCTCTTATAATACATCGACCACGCGTTCTCCATCGGTAGAATACCAGAACCAGTGGAATTGGAATGCAAATCTTGCATATGCGTATACCACGGATCCCAATGATTTTATCGTACCGTTCGCTGGCTTCGGGACATCGTACTTACTCGGCGGACTGAGAGATGTTCGCCTGTACTATCCCATCCAGACTATCAGCATGACGTACAATCTGTCACGATCGCAGACACATCAGCTAACGCGCGGGCAAACGGACGAAAGCCCTCCGGACCGGATGCTGTCGGGGAGCAGGTCCTTATCGATCGGATGGAAATTGAGTGAGAATGCTCTTCTCAACTTATCCGGGACGTACTCTCTCAACGTTGCCAGCACGCTTGTGTATCTTGAAACCGATACACTCGGCCGTCAAAGGGATTTCACGTCAATCCTCCGCGATTTGTTCTTCCAGGATCAGCTCATCGGCTTTGGAAAGGATATATCCTACAACCAGAATATCGATATTCAGAGCCACCCGCGGATATTGGAAATTCTCGGCCTCAGCAAGTACATGACGATGACGCTGCATTACGGCGTGTCGTACCGATGGCAGAATAATTTGCAAAACGGAGATCTCGGCAAGGGTGCGGGCTGGGGAAACAGTATTTCTTTTTCATCGGACGTCAGTCTCAAGCAGTTCGTTGAGACATGGTTCCCGGCGAAAAAGGGGGGCGAAACGCAGCAAGGTTCCGGTCAATCTCAGAGCCGTTCGAATCTTGCGGGGCGCGGAAGAGGGCATCAGGACGATGAGGAACTTCGGGACCTGACTCCTCCGGCGCCGGTTCCGCAGCCTGCTGATTCGGTAAAGCCGCAAAACCTGTCTGCAGCAAAAGATTCGACCAAAGCGCGCGACTCATTGGCAGCGGCCGGCCAGGGAGCAAAATCCAAAAAACTATTTTCGGTGAAAGAAAGTCTGACTGAGATCGCCCGGTTGTTCCTTAAAACGCCGTTCCTCGATTACGACAAGATTAACGTCGCGTTCGATCAATCGAACAGTGCGACGAATGGGGGAATTCCCGGCAGACCCGGTTTTGCAAATCTTTTTGGCCGGCCCTTGTTCTTCACGCAAGCTAAGCCGGAATATGGTCCAACTGCGGCGTATCAGTTAGGATTTGTCTCCGATCCGACGTCGAATATCACGGGCATTCACGGGCAGAGCGCTTTTCCGTATTTTGGCTTTTCTACGAACTCAGGTCTCCGCGCTGACAGCGGGCTCTTTAACGATTCGTATACGCAGGATAACAAGATCACTCTTCGAACTTCCCGCGATCTGTGGACAGGGGCCCGCATCGATTTGAATTGGAGCATTGACTGGAAATATTCCCGCAACGAAACAATTCAAAGTGATGCGCTCGGCCAGTCGACGGTCACCAGCGTTGCTACAAGCGGAAGCATTGAGCGCTCATTCTTTACGCTGCCGCCGACGTTCATCTTTTCTGCGTTCAAGAGCGGAATCACTGAAGTGAGCAAGGAGTTCGCGGCGCTTGAAGACAACACCGCAGACACCCGAACCAACGATGCAAAACTCTCCTCTGCGTTTGAGAACGGCTTTGAAACGCTCCCCCTGTTTAAGCGGCTTTTGGGGGAATTCATGCCCCGCTTCAACTATGCATTCCATTGGGAAGGGTTGGAACAACTTTCCTTGTTTAAGAATTTCGCCACCCGGGTAAGTCTGGATCATGCGTACACCTCGACATACCAGACAACGTATCACGGAGACTTGTCCGGAGGCGACCAGATCGTCGATGCGCAGCATATCGGGTACGGCTTCGCGCCGCTTCTTGGGCTCAGCATGACGTTTAAAGAGTTCCTGAAAGGGAATATCACTGCCACCGTTCGGTACGGCACGACGACGAGCTACGACCTTGTACCATCGGCGCAGAACATTGTGGAGAATGACGACAAAGAGATCTCCATTACCGGAAGTTTTGGCCGGACGGGTTTCGAGATTCCATTTTTCGGTCTCTCGTTGTCGAACGACATCGACATCAGCCTGAATTACACCTACTCGAATAATGCGAGACAAACTTTCACGGCGCTGCCTGCCGGTACCGGGAGCGGTCTCGACGGAGGTGTTCCGGGTGAAGGTTCTTCGCGGAGCGTCACAGAACCGCGAATTCGGTACGTCCTCAGCTCGCGGGTCACAGCGTCGTTGTTCTATCGGTATACCAAGGTAAGCCCCGACGCTGGAGGATCGACGATTCCGGGGTCGACAACGAATGAAGGAGGACTCGACGTTCACATCGCAATTCAATAGACACGATCCGCTGAGATGGCGAATTGTCGGGCTGCGTTGTCAGGGAGCAGAATTGCATGTGGGCTGAACTGAAGACGTTCTTTGAATGAAGATATTCCGTGTTCGGAGCCGCTCGTTAATCGAGTTGTGCCAAATTGACTCTCGAACGTCCAATTTGTATTTTGATATCAGAAGAAAGAAATGTCCATGGAATCAGAAAAAAAAGGAAACATTCTCTGGGTGGACGATGAAATTGAACTCCTCCGATCGCATGTCCTTTTCCTGAAAGAAAAAGGGTATTCCGTCGAAACGGCAACAAACGGCGAGGATGCGATCGAGTTGGTTCAGCACCGACCGTTTGACCTTGTCTTCCTTGATGAGATGATGGCGGGGAAGGGAGGACTGCAGACACTCGCGGAGATCAAGGACTTGTTCCCGTCGCTTCCGGTGGTGATGATCACGAAGAACGAAGCGGAGTCGCTGATGGAGGATGCCATCGGCGGAAAGATCTCGGATTACCTCACGAAGCCCGTGAACCCAAGCCAGATTCTCCTCGCCTGCAAGAAATTCCTTGAAGGGAAGAAAATTCAGAGCGAACAAGTCTCGAAAGATTATGTCCAGGAATTCAACTCCATTTCCCGGGCGCTGATGAACCCGCTGAACTACGATGAATGGGTCGACCTTTACGTCAAGCTGGTTGCATGGGAGATGGAACTTGACCTTCATCCGACACTCGGGCTGCACCAGATGCTCGACGACCAGCGGCGCGTATGCAACGCGGAGTTCTCAAAATTCATCGAGAGGAACTACCCCGATTGGCTGCAGCAAAAAGGGAAAAAGCCGGCGCTCTCCGTCGATATCGTGGACAAGTACCTGATCCCGCAGCTGAAAGAAGGGACTTCGGTCTTTTTTTTCGTCATCGACTGCATGAGGCTCGACCAGTGGCTTGTGATGGAAAACTATCTCCGAGAATACTATTCGGTAGACAAGGAATATTATTATTCGATCCTTCCAACTGCGACGCCGTATTCGCGCAATGCCATCTTCAGCGGACTTTTTCCGGCGGAAATAGAACAGCGATTCCCCGAAATCTGGCAGCAGGGCGAAGACGATGAAAATAGTCACAACAGATACGAACGGCAGCTCCTGGACAAACTGCTGGAACGCCGGCACATCGAGCTGAAACCGGAACCGAAATACATTAAAATTCTGGACGGGGAGTTCGGAAGGCAAACGGAAAACAACATCCTCTCCTATGCTTCGAACAGACTTACTTCGATCGTGGTGAATTTCGTCGATATGCTGGCGCACGGAAGATCGGATTCGGCGCTGTTGAAGGAGATCGCTCCGGACGAATCCGCCTACCGCTCGCTGACGGATTCTTGGTTCAAACATTCGTCCTTGTTCGGGATGCTCCAGACACTTGCGACGAAAAAAGACGTGAAGATCATTATTACGACCGACCACGGGAGCGTTCGTTGTTTGCGCGGGTCGAAGGTGATCGGAGACAGGGAAGCATCGACGAATCTTCGCTATAAGTTCGGCCGCAACCTCAAGTCCGATGACAAGCAGGCGGTATTTATCAAGAATGCTCAGGACTATAAGCTGCCGAAACGGGGAGTGACGATAAACTATATCATCGCGAAAGAAGATTATTACTTCGTCTATCCGACGGACTATCACAAATACCTGAATCAATACCGGGACAGTTTTCAGCATGGCGGCATTTCGATGGAAGAGATCATCCTTCCTGTAGTGACGCTCGAGCCCAAAAAGTGAGCCGCTGATCGGCAACGAATGAAGAAGTCTGTAGTGACACACAGCGCACATGACACCATCGAAGTGGGGAGAGAGCTTGCTTCAGGATTACAGCGCAGCGACGTTGTCGCTCTATACGGAAATCTCGGAAGCGGGAAGACGCAATTCGCCAAAGGGGTGTGTCTGGGTCTTGGAGTCCATCACCAAGTCGTCAGCCCGTCGTTCACGATCCTCAATGAATACGTGGATGGAAAATATCCGGTCTATCACTTCGACTTCTACCGGCTGCGTTCTCTTTCGGAATTGGCGGAATTTGGGTTTGAAGAATATCTTTTTGGGGATGGAGTTTGTTTACTGGAGTGGGCGAACGTTGTGGAGTCTACTCTCCCGTTGAATCGTTACGACGTTACCCTGGAATTGGGGGAGCGTCAGAATCAAAGGCTCATTCATATCGCCAGGACGAGCGCAGAATGATCGTAGCTATCGAGACAGCCACGGATGTGTGCGGTGCCGCCATCGTGAGCGACGGCCGGGTCGTTGCGCAGCGAAGTATCAACGAAAAGAATATCCATTCGGAAAAGCTCCTCCCGATGATCGACGGAATTCTTTGCGATGCTTCTCTCACGCTGGACGCCATCGACGCAGTTGCCGTGTCGATCGGCCCGGGGTCTTTCACCGGCCTGCGGATCGGTTTGAGCACCGCAAAGGGATTGTCGATGGCTCTTCAAAAGCCGATCATTGCGGTCCCGACTCTGGATGCATTGGCATATGAATATTGCCGGACCAACCCGGCGAGTGTAGGGGCCCTTATTTGTCCTCTGATCGACGCAAAACGAGATGAGGTATTTTACTGCTTCTATGAAACAACGGATGCCGGTGTGAAGCGCCTTTCAGAATATTCAATAGAGTCCGTCGCCCGGGTGGGCGAAGAGGCGGCGAGGTACGGATCGGTAGTATTTGTCGGCGACGGCACCCGGAAGATGGAAATAACGCCGGGGATGGCCGGAAAGTACCGCTTCGCGCCGGAAAATATTTGCAGCCCGTCGTCGGTCGGCATCCTCGCCGAAAAGGAGGGAAGGAGATTGTCCGCGAAGGAGACGTCAACACTGGAGCCTCTCTATCTTCGAGATTTTGTAACAACGCAGCCGGGCAGAAAAATTGGTCGCGAGTCTCAACCAATTCCCGCTGCGCATCAAACTCCCGCTCATTCATTCAAAGGATAGTCCATGGCATGGTTTCGACGATCAAAAGAAAGCATTTCTTCGGAATCCCAAAAAAAAGATACACCGGAGGGATTATGGAGAAAATGCGAATCGTGCGGAGAAATTGTTCACAAGAAAGTGCTGGAGCAGAATCTTTGGGTTTGTGCGAAATGTAATTACCATTTCCGGATCGGCAGCAAAGAATATATTTCGATACTGCTTGACGAAGGAAGCTTCAGGGAGATGGACCGGAAGATGACGTCGAAAGACCCTCTGAACTTCACGGATACGAAACGGTATAAGGACCGCGTGAAGGATTCGATCAAGAAATCCGGGTTGAACGATGCCGTCCGTTGCGGTACCGGGAAGATCAAGAAAAAAGACATTGTCATCGCGTGCATGGATTTCGCCTTCATCGGCGGAAGCATGGGCTCGGTCGTAGGTGAGAAGATCAGCCGCGCGACGGACAAAGCACTGAGAACAAAGACGCCGCTTATCATCATTTCATCGAGCGGCGGCGCCCGGATGATGGAAGCTGCATACTCGCTCATGCAGATGGCGAAAACGAGCGCGAAGCTCGCGCGGCTTTCCGACGCTCATATCCCGTATATCTCCGTTATGACCGACCCGACGACCGGGGGAGTCACGGCAAGTTATGCAATGCTCGGGGACATCCATATTGCTGAGCCGGGTGCCCTCATCGGCTTTGCCGGACCCCGCGTGATCAAACAGACAATTGGAAAAGATCTTCCCCCAGGTTTTCAAAAAGCGGAATTCGTTCAGGACAAAGGATTTATCGATCTTGTCGTGAATAGGAAGGATCTGCGTGAGACGCTTTCGAAGCTTTTGGAAATGATTGCAGCATAATTCAATTGCCCGGTAATCAATTAAATAATTTTTTTACCGCAAAGGCGCCAAGATCGCAAAGAATATTGTTACTAGAAGCCATCTCAAAAATGGTTTCCATGCAGAAAGCAGCCGTAAATGTCATGCTGAGC
>CAYTOA010000033.1:29058-44058 GCA_964439265.1 uncultured Chitinophagaceae bacterium | reverse complement strand
CAAGTGGGATGTGCAAGAAATGCACACCGACGGCAGACTTTTTTTTGCTTGTAAGTGTATTGAAGCTTTCATATTTTCATCACATCGATATCGCAAAAATCCTTCCGAATCATCTATCAAGAAAGTATGACAGGCCTTCCGGAGAAAGACACCGCGTGGGAACCACAACTCCACCATCTCACTACGTACGTTGCGCTCGGATGCGCGGCGTTGTTCATCTGTCTTGTTGCGCTGCATTTCGAGTACACTCCCGACGACGCCTACATTTATTTCCAGTATGCAAAGAAAATTGCACAGGGAAAAGGGTTCTCGTTTAACGGCAGTACTCCGAGCTATGGAACGACTGGCCCGTTGTGGGCGCTCTTGATAGCGGGAGGGACGAAATTAGGTTTTACTCCGTATGCGGCCGCGAAGTCTTTAGATTTTATTTTTGCGTTCCTCTCGATAGCCGCTATGCAACTACTCGCGCTGGAAATTCTGCGGAACAAATCATATGCGTTTCTTGCGGCGGCCTTGTTTTCGGTAGATGCGTGGTTTATCCGGTGGTCAGGTTCGGGAATGGAGAGCTCGTTTGCGGTATTGCTTGCGATCGCTGCGGTGTGGCTTTTTCTTCGCAGGCATTGGATACTCTCTGCAATTGCTTTCGCTTGCCTGACCTTGACGAGGCCGGAAGGGAGTATTCTCTTCGCGATCATGTACCTGAGGATGCTGCTCTCCGAACGCTCGAAGAACGAACGCACGATGAGTGACCGGCTGGTCCCCCTCTGTTGTTATGCCGCGGTCGTTTCATCCTGGTTGATTTTTTCCTATTTCCATTTTGGGAAAATTCTTCCGAACACCTATTATGGGAAATCAACAGGCCTTCCCCCCGTTAACGACATCTTTCCGGCCGTTTGGGCAATTATCAAATTATTGGCGGCAACTCAGTTCCCTCTTATTATTGTCTGCGCGGCGAGCTTCTTTTTCGGTGATCGCCGTCTGAGCTGGCACGACAAACATTTCCTTCTGGCATGGACTGTTGCTCTGCCGGTATTTTACGTTCTGGACGGCGTTGAGGTGGTCTCGCGATATCTTCTTATCACTCTCCCATTTCTGATTATTTGCGGCGTTAACGGTCTGCAGATATTTACCCGCCGTCTGCATCTCCCATCAAAAGGAATTCTCTTGCTCGTACTCGCGGTCATGACTGTTACTATTGCTCAAAACCAGATCCTCTATTGGTGGGTGACAAAACCCCATGTGGACAACTTTGTTATCGGGATGAACAATTCCCTTAAACCGATGGGGCGATGGCTGCGTGATAATTCAGAGGAACATGCATCTGTTTTCGTTCCCGACGTGGGAGTGATCGGTTATTATTCAGACAGAGCAGTGTGCGACATCGGTCTTGTAACGCCGGAACTCGGCATAGGATTTCGCGGGCTTGATTATGACGCTGGTATGCTGCAAAGAAAATATGATGCCGTCGTCCGGCCCGATTATGTCATCGACCGTTCTTCCATCCCGGAACGTCTTTCTTCTTCTTCGCTCGTCCCGATTATGACAAGGCAATTTCCGGGGCTTTCAATCACTCATACGGAGATGATATACTACACTCTTTATAAATCTATAAAATGACTTTCCCGACAATGGTGTGCGCTTCATCGTGATTTCTTGACTCTCTCATCCAATTTGGCTATATTTAGCATGTTTTTTTTGGACAAATGCTCGTTTTTTGACAAATTTGATTGATTTTGGAGGGAAATTCGCCGCTGGGCCGAACTAGGTTTCTGGATTAGCCGGAGGAAACAGTGAAAATCAACATATCGAACCTTTCACAGGGAACGCACGAATATGAATTGTCAAAAAAGGCTGATGAGTTCGAACTGCAAGAGCAATTTGTTGGGGATATCGCTGCCCAGGTAACGCTCGAAAAGTCGAGCCGGCAGATCCTCTTGCGTGCCAGGGTGACATCGAATGCATTGTTTCAGTGCGATAGATGTTTGGACGAGTTCAGCAGAAAAATTTTGCCGGCGCTTCAGATAGTATATGTGTGGGATGTTCAAGATCGTTCAGCTGATCTAAACGAAGACGTTCGAACACTAACATCAGATACGAACATTATCGATATTTCCGATGCCGTACGCGATAGTGTTCTCCTGGCGATTCCGTTGAAATTGCTCTGCAAGGAAGATTGCGCGGGACTGTGCGCTCGATGCGGAAAAAATTTGAACCACACTGCCGACGGCAGCTGTGATTGTGCCCCAGGCGAGACCGACGCGCGTTGGAACAAGCTGGCGGGCCTTGTAGAAGTTTCAATGTCAAAGAAGAAGAACTAATTTATTATAAGGAATCACTGCAATGCCAAACCCGAAACGCCGCCATTCCAAAACTCGCGGCCGAAAGCGTCGCACGCACTATAAAGCCACAGTGCCGTCGTTGGCGGAATGCCCGAATTGCCGCGAGCCAAAACTCCTGCACCGGGCGTGCCCTAATTGCGGCTATTACAATGGCCGTTCGATTATCATCCCAAAACAAGCGTAGTGTACCGTCGGTTGCTCGCAGACGACCATCGTCGAGACATTCAGCCATAATGCCGCTGGAAATGCTTTGAACAACGCAGAGAAAAAACTGCGGATTGCTATCGATGCGATGGGGGGCGATTTTGCCCCTTGTAACGAAGTACAGGGCGCGGTCGATGTGCTGCGCCGTGCCGAAAACAGATTCGAAGTGGTTTTTGTCGGCAAGGAAGAGGCAATAAGGAAAGAGCTCGCGAAGACAGACACCCGCGGCCTTTCTCTTTCGGTGGTTCCGGCAAACGAGGTGATCGACATGCAGGACTCGCCGGTCCTCGCGCTGAAGCAAAAGCCCGATTCGTCCCTCGTTGTCGGTGTCATGCTTCTCAAAGAAAAGAAAGTCGACGCTTTTGTTAGTGCGGGGAATACCGGCGCAGTAACGGCCGCAGCGACACTGCTCCTGGGAAGAATTCATGGCGTGAGTCGCCCGACGGTTGCGGCAATCTTTCCGTCCGAGACCGGGCCGACACTGATCGTTGACGCTGGCGCGGTCACCGACTGCAAACCGCATTTTTTATATGAATTCGGAGTAATGGGAAGTATTTATTCGGAATACGTATTCGGGAAGAAGAATCCGCGGGTTGGCCTCTTGAATGTCGGCGAGGAGGAATCGAAGGGAGACGAACTGGCAAAAGAGGCATACGCAAAATTCGTTGAGGGGAAAGGAAGGGTCAATTTTATCGGGAATATTGAAGGAAGAGACATCCTGCAGGGCAAAGCTGACGTCGTGGTCTGCGACGGTTTTTTGGGCAACGTCCTGCTGAAGTTCGCTGAGAGTGTTCCTTCCTTCTTAAGAGTAAAATTCAAGAACTATGCGGAGGAAGGGCCGCTTCAAAAGGTCCTCATGGGCCTGCTCAGAAATCCGCTGAGAAGGATCTTTAAGGATTTTGATTACCAGGAATTCGGCGGAGTTCCGCTCCTGGGAGTGAACGGGGTTACGATTATCGGGCATGGAAGATCGACGCCGAAGGCGATTGCGAACATGATCTTGCGGGCGGAAGAAATGGTGAATAAGAAGATCAATTTTCACATAGAACAATTGTTACGCGAACACAGCTCTGAAGGATTGAATGGGTAAAACACGAGCACTGATTACGGCCGTCGGCCATTATGTCCCTGAGAAAATTCTCACGAACCACGATTTGGAAAAAATGGTAAACACCAATGACGAGTGGATCAGGACGCGAACCGGAATTCGAGAACGCCGAATCCTTACGGATGGAGGTACTTCAGACTTGGGCGCCGGCGCAGTACGAAATTTGCTGGAGCGGCGGGGGATGGACGCCTCGGAAATTGAAGTTATTATCGTCGCCACCGTAACGCCCGACATGTTCTTTCCCGCAACGGCGTGCATCATCCAGAATAAAATAGGCGCGAAAAAGGCGTGGGGTTTCGACCTCAATGCCGCTTGTTCGGGATTTGTCTACGCGCTGACAATTGGTTCTCAGCTCATTGAAACGGGCGCGTACAAGAACGTCGTTGTCGTCGGGGCAGATAAGATGAGCTCGATCGTGGATTACACGGACCGAAACACATGTATTCTTTTCGGCGACGCGGGGGCGGCGGTTCTCCTCGAGCCCACAACGGACGATTCCGTCGGCATCATCGATCATAAACTTTACACTGACGGCTCCGGCGGATTTGCGCTGCATATGTCCGGCGGCGGGAGTTTGCATCCTTCGACGCAGGAGACCGTTGAAAAGAAGATGCATTATGTGTATCAGGACGGGAAAGCAGTCTTCAAAGTTGCCGTCATTGGAATGGCCGATGTCTCTGCAGAGATCATGCAGCGCAATCATCTTACCGGCAAAGACATCGATTGGCTGGTTCCTCATCAGGCGAACCTCCGCATCATCGACGCGTGTGCCGAGCGCATGGAACTGGATAAATCGAAAGTCATGATCAACATCGATCGGTACGGAAATACCACTGCGGCGACGATCCCCCTCTGCTTGTCCGAGTGGTGGCAGGCAGGGAAGATAAAGAAAGGCCAGAATCTCGTTCTATCGAGCTTCGGGGCAGGATATACGTGGGGGGCGGTGCTGGTGAAGTGGGGAATAGAAGGACCGAAGGGAAATTAAGAATTAAGAATTATGAATTGGAAACTGGAACATTCTGCGATTGAAAAGAAATGAATAAGGTTGCGTATGTATTTCCGGGACAAGGGTCGCAGTATGTTGGGATGGGGAAGGATCTCTGCGCTCAATTCCCCGCTGCCGGAGAATTATTCCGGAAGGCC
Source organism: uncultured Chitinophagaceae bacterium (assembly GCA_964439265.1). Classification (GTDB taxonomy): domain Bacteria; phylum Bacteroidota; class Ignavibacteria; order UBA10030; family UBA8401; genus JAGVPT01. The sequence continues at coordinate 39,264 of CAYTOA010000033.1, read as the reverse complement.
GATGCCATTCTCGGTTTTTCGTTGTCAAAAATTTGCTTTGAGGGACCGGAAGAGGATCTGAGGCAAACCAAAAATACACAGCCGGCGATCTTTTTACACAGTGTCGCAATCTGGACGGTGCTGAACCCGCACGATGCGGCCATGGCGGCGGGACATTCGCTTGGAGAGTATTCCGCACTTGTCGCCGCCGGCGCGCTCGCATTCGAAGACGGGCTGCGGCTCGTTCGCATGCGCGGTGAATTGATGCAGCAGGCCGGAGAAGATAACCCCGGCACGATGGCGGCAGTGATTGGGCTCGATGCAGAAGTTGTCGAAGAAGTTTGCCGCACATCGCGGTCCGAAGACATTGTGCAGACGGCAAACTTCAATTCACCGGGGCAGATTGTAATTTCGGGCTCCGTCAGCGGCGTCCGCAAGGCGATGGAAGCGGCAAAATCGCGGGGTGCAAAGCTGGTGAAGGAACTTGTCGTCAGCGGCGCGTTTCATTCTTCGCTGATGCAATCCGCCAAGGACGGACTAAAAGTTGCGCTGGATGGTACCGAATTTCGCGAAGCAAAGATTCCGGTATATGCTAATGTTAGCGCCAAACCGGTACAGAAGGCAGATGAGATCCGGGCCAGCTTGTTCGAACAGGTAACAAGCCCTGTGCGATGGGAAGAAACAATTGTGAATATGTCGGCAGACGGGGCGTCACGATTTGTCGAGATCGGTCCAGGAAAAGTGCTCCAGGGCCTCGTGAAAAGAATAACGACCGGACCTGTTGTCGCAGGATTCGATACAGCGGCGAATATCTCGGCGCCAAGAAATTAGCGGGATAGACTGAAGGAATAGATATGCGTGTTGGAAAATATGAAATTGATCCGATCCTATTTGAAAAGGGATTTTCAAAAGGATGCGGGCCATTTGCCTGCGAATCCACCTGTTGCGGATCAGGCGTGTTTATCGACCTGAAAGAGAAAGAACTCATCCTTTCGCAGAAGGAGACGATCAAGAAGTACATGGATGAGACTCAAACCGCTGACGACTCCCAGTGGTTTGACAAAGAAGTTCTGGACGACACTGATTTTCCATCCGGCAAAACCGTGGGTACGGAAGTCGTGAATGACAAGTGCGTTTTTCTCAACAAGTCCGGGATGTGCAGCCTGCAGATTGCCGGCACAGAGGAGAAGATCGGCCGCTGGGCGCTGAAGCCGTTTTATTGTGTGGCATTTCCTATCACGGTCGATAACGGTGTCGTGACCTTCGACGATCTCCTTTACGAGAAAACGACATGCTGTTCGTTCATCGACAACAGGGAAACGACCCTCGTCGAAGCGTGCAGGGAAGAATTGGAATTCGTTCTCGAAAAAGACGGCTATCAAAAATTGACGGATCTGCAGAAGGAATTCTTGTCCGCCAAACAGCCCTTATCATTGGAATAAGAACTGAGAATCATCATGCAGCTGCAAAACAAGGTAGCACTTATTACTGGGGGAACGCGGGGAATCGGGAAAGCAATTGTGCTTTCCGTTGCCGATGCGGGTGCCGATGTCGCGTTCACATATCGCAATTCGAAAGAATCCGCCGACAATATCGCTGCCGAGGTTCGGTCGAAGGGGAGGCGTGTCATGGGATACCAGTCTGATGCCGCCGATCATTTACAGGCAAACGACATTGCACAGAAAGTGGTGCAGGAATTCGGCAGGGTGGATATCCTTGTGAACAATGCCGGCATTACGAAAGACGGACTGTTGATGCGGATGTCTGAAAGCGATTGGGATGAAGTCATCGCAACGAATTTGAAGAGTGTCTTCAACTTTACAAAGGCGGTCTGCCGCCAGATGATGGGCCAGCGGGCCGGCAAGATCATTAACATCTCGTCCGTCGTCGGCATAACGGGCAATGCAGGCCAGTCAAATTACGCAGCGTCCAAGGCAGGAATTATCGGTTTCACGAAATCAGTGGCAAAAGAGCTCGCTTCGCGCAATATTCAGGCCAATGTCGTTGCTCCCGGGTTCGTCGAAACTGATATGACAGAGAAGTTGAATGAGAAACAAAAAGAAGCTATCTTAGCCATGATTCCATTGAAGCGGATCGCGAAACCGGAGGAGGTTGCCGGGGTGGTTCGCTTTCTCGCATCATCCGACGCGGATTATATTACCGGACAGGTATTCTGTGTTGATGGCGGCATGGTGATGTAAATTGTCATTGTATTCGAAGCAACATAATCACTTAACTATAGGAGATACCCGTATGGCTGATGTATCCGCAAAAGTAAAAGAGATCATTGTGAACAAGCTTGGCGTTGACGAGGCACAGATTACACCGGAAGCTTCATTTACGAATGATCTTGGCGCTGATTCGTTGGATACCGTCGAACTGGTGATGGAATTTGAAAAGGCTTTCAATCTTCAAATCCCGGATGAAGATGCCGAGAAGATCGCTACCGTTGGAGATGCGGTAAAATATCTTTCGGCAAAGGTTGCGTAATCGACATACGGCAACGCTCGAAAAAATGAAAACGTAATGCCGGCATAGGTCGGCATTACGCTCTCTCACAACGGATGTCAAAGAAGCAGAGGAAAAGGGAATGTCGTTTAACGGGAAAGCGCGTCGTGTTGTCATCACCGGTATGGGTGCCGTGACGCCGATCGGCTTGACGGTCGCAGAATTCTGGAAGAATGCGCTTGCCGGCATGAGCGGTGCAGCTCCGATCACCTATTTTGACACGGCGCAGTATGATACAAAGTTTGCTGCAGAGTTGAAGGGTTTTGATCCGCTGAATTATATGGACCGAAAAATGGTCCAGCGTGTCGACCCGTTCACACAGTACGCATTTGCCGCCGCCGAAGAGGCCGTGAAGGACTCGGCGATCGACTTTACAAAAGTTTCCGGCGAACGGGCAGGCATTATTTTTGGCTCCGGCATCGGCGGCATGCTCACATTTATGCGTCAGCATGAGACTCTTGTGGTAACAAAAGGCCCTCACCGGATCAGCCCGTTTTTTATCCCGATGATGATCCCGGATATTGCAGCAGGGAGAATTTCCATGAAGTATGGCCTGAAGGGGCCGAATTATGCCACAACATCGGCGTGCGCGACTGCATCGCATGCAATCGGCGACGCGTTCATTTTAATCCAGCGCGGCGACGCGGATGTGATGCTCAGCGGCGGGTCTGAAGCCTCTATATGTCCGATGGGGATCGGCGGCTTCAACGCAATGAAAGCTCTTTCAAGACGCAACGATGATCCGCAAAAAGCAAGCCGGCCGTTCGACAAGGATCGTGACGGGTTCGTCATGGGCGAGGGGGGAGGCCTGCTTGTTCTTGAAGAACTCGGGCATGCAATTCAACGCGGAGCTAAGATCTATGCTGAGATTTCCGGCATCGGCTTCACAGCCGACGCACACCATATCACCGATCCGGCTCCCGGCGGCGAAGGTGCAGTCCGTTCGATGAGAGCGGCTATCCGCGATGCAGGGGTTTCGCCGAACGACGTGGACTACATTAACGCGCACGGCACGTCGACACCTGCAAACGACCGCAACGAGACCGCTGCGATGAAGACGGTCTTTGGCGAGCATGCGAAGAAGCTTGCCGTCAATTCTACGAAATCGATGGTGGGGCATTTACTCGGCGCGTCGGGAGCGGTAGGCTCGATCGCCACGGTGATGACCATTGTGGAAGGCAAAGTTCATCCGACCATCAACTACGAACATCCCGACCCCGACTGCGATCTTTTTTACGTTCCGAATGTTTCTATCGAGAAGGAAGTGAACGTCGCACTATGCAACACGTTCGGGTTCGGCGGCCACAACGCCACCCTGCTTTTTAGAAAGTATCAGGAGAATTAAGAGGACAAGTACCGGTGTGAGCAGTTTACGTCGATGGGTTCAAAATTTTTTCCACTCCGCGTCAGATTCTTCCGCGCACCCACTTTCTGACCTCTATTCCAAGATTGACGTTAAGCGCTTTGAAAGCGCTCTTCAGCATCGTATTCGAAGCAAAGATCTTTTTCTTCAAGCGGTCCTCCACCGGTCGTACTTGCAGCTCGCTGAAACGCCGGAAATCCGATCGAACGAACGCCTCGAGTTTCTCGGCGATTCGATTCTGAATATGGTCGTCGCCGAGCGGCTATATTCGCTCTACCCCGACGCGGAAGAAGGCGATCTAACGATCATGCGCGCGCGCCTCGTGAATAGAAAAGCGCTGGTTCAGTACGCAAAGATCATTCATCTTCGCGATTTTCTTCTCCTCAGCAACAGCGCATCCCAGACGGCGGAAAAGGGGGCCGATACGATACTGGCAGATGCATACGAAGCTGTCATCGGGGCGGTATATCTTGACGGCGGATTAGATGATGCAAAACGGTTTGTCGATCGCCAATTGACGAGCGCTCTGAAGGATGGGACGATCCGCGAAAGCGATGAGAACTATAAGAGCGCCCTCCTTGAATATGCGCAGGCGAACGGGATGTCTCTTCCGCACTACATGATCATGAAGGAAGAAGGCCCCGACCACGACCGCACGTTTACCGTTGAAGTATCGATTGGCGACGGGAGGTCAGGCGTAGGAATAGGGAAAAATAAGAAAGAAGCCGAACAAGCCGCAGCGCATCATGCATTATCCCTGCTGGGACAACAGCAGCAAGCGGCGAATGAGCCTTCGCCTTCCTGATCAACTTGTTGGATTAACGACCTCTTGCCAGACCGCAAAGGCGTGAAGATTCATATTTTAACTTTCGACTCAAGTATAACTGAAATGAACAACCCGATTTTTCAAGAAGAGAAGTTCCAATCACGCCACCTCGGTCCCGGCAGCGAAGAATTGAGCTCCATGCTGCAGGCCATCGGCGTCGACTCCCTCGACACGCTGATAGACGAAACCATTCCAGCCAGCATTAGGATGAACACACCGCTCGAGCTTCCTCGTGCGATGAGCGAGCACAGGTTTCTCCTCGAAATGAAGAAGATCGCTGCAAAGAATACTGTGTTTACGTCAATGCTCGGCCAGGGCTACTATAATTGTGTAACGCCGAGCGTGATCCTCCGGAACATTTTTGAGAATCCGGGCTGGTATACTCAATATACCCCGTATCAGCCGGAAATATCCCAGGGAAGACTCGAAGCGCTCCTCAATTATCAGACGATGGTCATCGATATGACAGGGATGCCGGTTGCGAATGCATCTTTGTTGGACGAAGGGACGGCTTCAGCCGAAGCGATGAGCATGGCCTACGGGATCGTCAACAAGAATCTGACTGGCCTCCCGAGAAACCGCTTTTTCGTCTCTGAAAAATGTTTTATCCAGACCATTGACGTGATCAAGACCCGGGCGCAGTGGATCGGCATCGACGTCGTTGTGGGTGATCATGAAAAGATAGAGTTCGACGGGTCGTATTTCGGTGCGATCGTGCAATACCCCGATGCGCAGGGGGCGGTGGTAGATTACCGGCCGTTCATCACCGACGTCCACAGCAGCGGCGGCCTGGTTGTCGTTGCGGCCGATCTGCTGAGTCTTGCGCTTCTCACTCCGCCGGGCGAATTCGGCGCTGATATTGTCGTGGGGTCGACGCAGCGTTTCGGAATTCCGATGGGATACGGGGGACCGCACGCGGCCTTTTTTGCTACGCGGGATGAGTTTATCCGGCACATGCCAGGGCGCATTATCGGCGTGTCAGTGGATGCGCAGAATAACAGGGCATACCGCATGACGCTGCAGACGAGAGAGCAGCATATTCGCCGCGAAAAAGCGACTTCGAATATTTGCACGGCGCAAGCGCTCCTTGCGGTCATGGCGGGAATGTACGCTGTTTATCACGGACCGGACGGGATCAAAAGAATCGCTTCTCGAGTCCATGCATTTGCGAAAATTTTAGATAAAGAACTGGCGGAACTCGGCTATCAACAATCAAACCGGGTGTGGTTCGATACACTGATGATCGATGCCCGTGGGAACGCGGAAGCGATCGTTGACACTGGATTGTCGATGAAGTATAATTTTCGCCGCGTCGGAGCAACCCATATCGGCATCTCCCTGGATGAAACGACCCAATTCGACGACATCCTCGAGGTGAAAGAAATATTTGCCCGCGCGGCTCATGCACCGCATACGCATGGCGACCTTGCGGAGAAGTATTCTTCGTTGACGATCGATTACCCCGAACCGTTCCAACGCGCAAGACCGTATCTCCAGCATCCGATATTTTCGATGTATCATTCCGAATCAGAAATGATGCGGTACATTAAGAGCCTGGAGAACAAAGACCTGTCGTTGACGCATTCAATGATTCCGCTCGGGTCGTGCACGATGAAACTCAATGCCGCAACCGAACTTATGCCTGTGAGCTGGCCGGAATTTTCAGGCATTCATCCGTTTGCTCCGCTTGCGCAGGCGGAAGGGTATCAGGAGATTTTCAGAGAGTTAGAGTCGGCATTGTGCAAGATCACAGGATTGGCCGCTGCCTCGCTCCAGCCGAACTCCGGAGCGCAGGGAGAATTTACCGGCCTTCTTGTGATACGAGCGTACCATGCATCGAGGGAAGAGGCTCATAGAAATATTGCCCTCATTCCTTCGTCGGCCCACGGGACAAATCCCGCGAGCGCCGTCATGGCCGGCTTAAAGGTCGTTGTCGTTGCGTGCGATGATACCGGGAACATCGACGTATCTGATTTGCGAATGAAAGCCGAACAGTACAAAAACACGCTCGCGGCACTGATGGTAACGTACCCGTCGACGCATGGTGTATTTGAAGAAGGTGTAAAGGAAATCTGCCGCATCGTTCATGAGAACGGCGGTCTGGTCTACATGGACGGTGCAAACCTGAATGCCCAGGTCGGTGTCACAAGTCCCGCCATAATCGGCGCCGACGTTTGTCATATCAACTTGCACAAAACGTTCAGTATTCCACACGGCGGCGGCGGCCCTGGTATGGGACCGATTTGCGTTACGAAGCAGCTTGCTCCATATCTGCCTGGTCATCCTGTGATAAGGACCGGGGGGGAAAAAGCTCTTCACGCGGTTTCTTCGGCACCATGGTCGAGCGCCAGCATTCTTCTGATCTCGTACGCCTACATCAAAATGCTCGGAGGAGAAGGAGTGAGGGAGGCGACACGCTACGCCATTCTCAATGCCAATTACCTTAAGGCAAGGCTTGAACCGCATTTTCAAATTCTCTATCAGGGAAAGAACGGCCGGGTTGCACACGAGTTTATCCTGAACATGAAGGAATTCAAAGAGAAGTGCCGCATCGATGTCGAAGATATCTCAAAGCGGTTGATGGACTACGGATTCCATGCTCCTACAGTCTCGTTCCCCGTTCACGATACGATGATGGTCGAGCCGACGGAAAGCGAATCGCGGGAGGAACTTGATAGGTTTGCCGATGCGCTCATCTCGATCAAAAAAGAAATCGAAGAAGTTGAGGATGGGACTGCAGATAAGATGGATAATGTTCTCAAGAATGCCCCGCACACTCCCATGGAAGCGGCAAAAGATGACTGGGACCATTCTTATTCCAGGTCAAACGCGGTATATCCGCTTCCCGAAGTACGCCAGCACAAATTTTGGCCGAGTGTCGGACGCATCAACAATACATATGGAGACAAGAATATCGTCTGCAGCTGTCCGCCTATCGAATCATACGCAGAAGAGCAATCCCTATGATAACCGACGATGCCGGGATTCGGTCAATACTCGCTTTGTCGAAAACGATCGCCGTCGTCGGCGCATCTCCCAAGCCGTGGCGCGACAGCGGTTCCATTGCGCTCTATCTTGTCGGGAAAAAGTATACCATATATCCGGTGAACCCCAAATACAAAGATGTCCTCGGCCTGACTTGCTACCCGGACCTTGCAAGCATTCCCGAAAAGATCGATATCGTCGATATCTTTCGCAATTCAAACGAAGTTGAGCCCGTTGTTGACGAGGCCGTTACGATAGGCGCAAAATGCGTTTGGATGCAGCTCGGCGTTATCAACGAGCAAGCGGCAGTCAAAGCGGAATCTGCAGGCTTGAAAGTCGTTATGGACCGGTGTATCGCAATCGAACACCGTGCCTTGATGCGCTGATTTTTTTGTCGTATGTTGAAAGTAGACTTGAGGGTCAGCATCTGATTCAAGTCTACTTTTTTTATTCCCCGTACTCGAATGAGATTGCCTGTTTCGCTCCTTACTGCGACTGTAGCTTTTCCTTTCATCATCCTCGCGCAAGACACTGCACAGGTTGCGACGCAGGATTTTCAGGATTCGACGCTTCATGTTTCGGAAATTGTCATTGCGGGCAATGAGCTGACAAAGGATTTCATCATTGAGCGGGAAATGTCGCTCAAGGTCGGCTCACTGCTGACACACGAAGCCGTGGCATACGATATCAACCGCATCTACAGCCTTCAATTGTTCAACAAGGTGGATATTCACGTCGTCCCGGATTCCACGACGGCGACGTTAATCGTTTTTGTAAGCGAGCGCTGGTATTTTTATCCGTTTCCGATCGCCGGATTTAAAGATCACACATGGACGCATTTTTATTACGGCGCGGGCCTTGTCCATACAAATTTCCGCGGGCGAAACGAACTTGTGAATACACAATTCGCGCTCGGGTACAACCCGTACGTCTCGGTGCAATACGTCGACCCGTCGTTCGACCCCGAGCACAACCTGTATTTTTCCACAAAAGCATCATACTCGATTCAAAAGAATCTCAGCCTTGTTTCGCTCTCTTCCGGCCCGAATTTCGACGAGCGGCTGATCGACGGACAACTTGGGTTTGGAAAGAGGTTCTCACTATACAGTACGGCAACACTGACTGTTGAGTATACCAACCTGAGCGTCTCAGATAACCGAGCGGGGCGAACGCTGTCGCCGAACGGAATAGATAATTTCTTTTCGCTGCATGCTGACTTCGTCTATGATACGCGCGATTTGAGCGAGTATTCCCGGATCGGTACGCTGGCAACGATCGACGTTTCGAAGTACGGGGTCGACAACAGGTACGTCGATTACCAGCGCTATGCTGTAGATTTCAGGAGGTACATTCCGGTCTATTTCAACTCGTCGTTTGTTTTTCGTCTTTTCGGAAGTGCAGTGCAAGGAGGCGATGATCCGAATTACGGGCATGTGTTTTTTGGATACGGCGACAGAATCCGCGGCAGGTTTCAAACTATCGTCGAGGGGGAGGACATTCTTGGGGGCAAAGCCGAAGTTCGAGTCCCGATTATATCGCCTGCGTATTTCAGAATCGAAGAGATTCCGATCGAACAATTCAGGGATATCCGCTACGCTCTGTATTTTACCGTATTTGCAGACGCCGGGACGGTGTGGTACCGGAGTCAGCCGGTCATGCTGAACAATTTTCTATCGGGGTACGGCGTCGGATTGAATCTTCTTTTTTCATACAGTTTTGTCGGACGCATCGAATACGCCTTCGGCGGTCCGGGATTTCACAACGGGGAGTTCATTCTTGATCTTGGGGCATCGTTGTAGGAATTTCTCTAAAGCAAAATCGTTTTTACCAACTAGGCTCCATTTTCAGGACAAGGACCAACGAAAGTGTCTAAGGAATTTTTCTATACAGACCCGGCAAAGATCGGGGAGCGGTTTCTGACGATCGAAGACGATGAATCAAAGCACATCGTCCGTGTGCTGCGAAAGTCGGAAGGAGACCTATTGTGGGTGGTGGATGGAGTAGACCGTGCATACGAGGTGGTCATCCGTTCAATCGGTCCACATGCCATTGAGTGCGAAATACTTTCGGTCCATGATCGGCTCAATGAATCCGAAATCGAAGTAACCCTGGCGGTTGCCGTACTCAAGAACCCATCGCGGATGGAATGGATGATAGAGAAAGGCACGGAACTCGGGATCCGCCGTTTCATCCCCGTCTCGACATCGCGCACCGTCGCGCATTCATCCAAAGAGGATCGGTGGAGAAAGATCGCCTTAGCGGCGATGAAGCAGTCGGGACGCAGTTACCTTCCGCAAATATATCCGTTGACGGACATGGATTCCGTCATGCACCACGCGACCGTGTTCGATCTGAAGATCATTCCGTATGAACAAACGGACGAAGTACTCTTCATCAGGGAAGCACTCCGCAACAGGCAGAAGCCGACCTCCGCTCTCATCGTGATCGGACCAGAGGGGGGATTTACGGAAGACGAGATTCATACCGCCGAGGCAGCGGGGTTCGTGCAGGTCTCGCTCGGAAAACGGAGGCTCCGCACCGAGAC
>CAYTOA010000033.1:0-28958 GCA_964439265.1 uncultured Chitinophagaceae bacterium | reverse complement strand
AAAAAAGAGCCAGCCGCAATTGCACGACTGGCTCTTCTATTTTGATCGGATTGTTATATTAGGCGGACTTGCGTTCCTCGAAGAGGTACACCGGCTCCTTCTTCTTGGCTATCGTGTCCTTCGTGATGATACACTTCGTAATATTCGGGCGCGAGGGGAGATAGTACATAATATCGGTCATTGCTTCTTCGATGACTGCCCGCAATGCCCTGGCGCCCGTTCCGCGCGCCATTGCCTTCTGAACGATCGACCGTAGAGCTCCTTCTTCGAATTCGAGTTCTACTCCCTCGTATTTGAAAAGCTTCTGAAACTGTTTCACCAGCGCATTTTTTGGTTCTACGAGAATATTCATCAACGCATCTTCCGAAAGCGAATGCAGCGTTGAGATCACCGGAAGCCTGCCTATGAATTCGGGAATGAGTCCATATTTCAATAAGTCGTCGGGCTCAACCTGTTTAAGGTATTCGTCGGTGTTGTAGTCCTTTTTCCCCCGGAGGTCTGCGCCGAATCCCATCGGATTCTGGCTGACGCGCTTTGCGATGATCTTGTCGAGTCCTTCGAACGCTCCGCCGCAGATAAAAAGAATATTTTTCGTGTTGACGTTGATCAGGCTTTGTTCCGGGTGCTTGCGTCCCCCTTTCGGCGGAACACCCGCAAGCGTCCCTTCCAGGATCTTCAACAGCGCCTGCTGCACTCCTTCGCCTGAAACGTCGCGTGTGATCGATGCGCTGTCGCTCTTTCGTGATATCTTATCGATTTCATCGATGTAGACGATCCCGCGTTCGGCGCGTTCTACGTTGTATTCCGCATTCTGCAAAAGGTAAACAAGAATAGTCTCGACGTCATCCCCAACATAGCCGGCTTCGGTGAGCGTCGTTGCATCAGCGATTGCAAACGGTACGTCCAGAATTCTCGCAAGAGTCTGCGCGAGGAGAGTCTTCCCCGTCCCCGTCGGGCCAATGAGGAGAATGTTGCTCTTTTCTATCTCGACGTCATCGATGGGCTGTAAATGATCTTTTGAATCGATCCGTTTGTAATGATTGTACACAGCAACCGACAAGGTCTTCTTTGCCTGGTCCTGGCCTATCACGTATTGGTCGAGCGCTTCTTTTAACTGCTCCGGTGTAAGTCCGGCCTTTCCCTTCCCTTTCTTTTTCGGAAAAGCGGCCATGTTATTGCGGATAATGTCCACCGAACTCGAAACGCAATGATCGCAGATATACACATCCGGGCCGGCAATGATGCTGGAGACTTCTTCCGGGCCGCGTCCGCAGAACGAGCAGCGGATTTTTTCGTCGCCTTTTGGTTTTTGACTCATTGAGGTATTCCGAGATTTACGATCATGGATTATTTTTCTTTCTTCGGTTCAGCAGAACGTTTCAACAGCACGGAGTCGATGATGCCGTACGCTTTCGCTTCTTCTGCGGAGAGGTATTTGTCCCTGTCGGTATCGCGCTTCACGTCTTCGATCGATTTCCCGGAATGATGGGCAATGATCTCGTTGAGCCGCGTTTTTGTATTTAGGATCTCATCGACCTGGATGCTGATATCCGACGCTGTTCCCTGAACGCCGCCCCATGGCTGATGAATCATGATACGCGAATTGGGGAGGGCTTTGCGTTTTCCTTTCGTTCCGGCGAGAAGGAGCACCGCGCCCATGCTCGCCGCCATGCCTACGCACATCGTCGACACATCGGGACGAATGTATTGCATCGTATCATAAATAGCAAGACCGGCAGTGACGCTTCCTCCTGGGCTATTGATGTAAAGGTGAACATCTTTCTCCGGGTCCTCGGCTTCCAGGAAGATCATCTGGGCGACGATCAGGCTTGCGACGACGTCGTCGATCGCGGTGCCGACAAAAATGATCCGCTCTTTGAGGAGCCGGGAAAAAATATCGAAGGCGCGCTCGCCGCGGCTCGTCTGTTCGACAACCATTGGAACGAGCTGGTTATAGAGGTCATAGGGTTTGTTCGATTGGAGCATTTCAGATAAATCCTTTCTGTGTTAAGGGTGCGAACAATTAAGACAAAAGCTTACTTGCATCATCCGTGACGGTTTCCTTGATGGCCGAATTCTGCTTCAGGAATGCGATCAGCTTGTCGTTCAATATTTTCTCGCCGGCGGTTTCCGAGGTTTTGTAGAAATTGATCAGCCGCTCTTTGTCGATGTTCAGCTTCTTTGACTCTTCCTCGGCGAGGGCTTCAACGTCGGCGTCCACGATCTTGATATTTTCTTTCGCAAGAATTTGTTCCCGGATCAACGCCCACTTTGCCTGCCAGACAGCTGACGGGCGCGCTGCTTCGCGGTACTTCTGCTCTTCGAATCCGCGGGGAAGCTGCTTGTTCTTTTGCTGGTTCTTCAATTCTTCGATGTACGAATCGGTGAACGTCTTCACAAGCGCTTCGGGGACGGCAAAGTCATGGAGTCGTACGATCTCGTTGGTGATGTCGTCGATCAGCCGTTTTTCGGTCCGGTCATTCCAATAACGTTCAAGGTCTGCCGTAAGTTCTCTTCTAAAATCTTCGACGGTCGAATATTTCTCTTTCGTGATTTTCTTCACGAGCTCGTCGTTGAATTCCGGGTGCATCACCTTTTCGATCTTCTTGACGGTCAATTGCATGTGAACTTTGTGGGAATGGTCTTCGTGAGTATGCTCAAAGCTCACCCTGTACACACCGCCAAGTTCAGCCGTCTTGAGCGCATCTTTTATTTCCTTTTCGGTCGACGGCTCGTTCAGGTAGATACGCATTCCGTCGCGTTTTTGTCCGATAAGCGGAGCTCCGGTTTCATCCGTGTCCTGGATGTCTACGGTCACAACGTATTCGACACCGTCGACCTGTTTGGCCTCTTCAAATGCTGCGTTGATGTGCTGCAACCGGCGAATTTCAGAGGAAATTTCCTCTTCCTTCACGGGATGAATGTATTTTTCAACCGGGATGCCTTTATACTCCTTCAACGTAATAGACGGTTTGACCTCGTACTTTATTGTAAATGTAAACGGTTCGCCCCGTTTGTATTTCATGTCCACCATTGTGGGGGTGCCGATCGGCTGGATCTTTTTCTCTTCGATGGTCTTTTTAAAGGATTCGTTGGCAATGTCGTCGAGCGCGTCTGCTTCGACGCTTTCGCCGTAATATTTCTTGATGAGAGCGATCGGCACTTTGCCTTTACGGAACCCTTTGATTTCGATGGAAGGCGCTGCCTTCTTATAGGCGGCCTCGAAATGCGGCGCCAGCTCTTCGGGTGTAAGACTGATCGCTATTTCCTGGTCGCACTCGGTTACTGTCTTGAACGAAACTTCCACTCAAACACTCCTTTGCTGTTGGGGAAAAATAAGATCCCTTTTTCCGAAGGGATTCATTCTTTCGAAGCTCTTAATGCTAATTTTAGATTAAAATACGAAACATTGCCTCGAAAATCAATAAAGCGTTAGTAGATAGCGAACTGGCGATGCTATGACTGGTTTTATTTGGTGCTGGTACAGCATCACATTATTGCCGGATTAGAGGATGATGTTATGGCCTCACATCCCCCGGCTTATGTTTTTCCAAAAATGTTTGTACATTCCAATAGCAACGAGTCTCTTCCGCCTCAAGGCAAGTTCTATGCATTGCACTGAAAGGAGGGCTGGCTCGGTCGCGAATAACACTTTTTCCCATACGACAAAGACGATGAATATGACACCTCCATCAGCGGAGTCGGAGATACTCAAGTATACTCACGCTCTCTACGCCTCGTACGAAGCATACGAAGTAAAAGAAGTCGCATCGCGGCGTTTAAAACATGCATCGCTGATGAATCTTTTGGACGCATTACTGGCGCCGATCAAACATGTTTCAAAGATAGAGCAGATCGGCGCATCCTCCGAAGGACGTTCAATCAAATTATTAACGATCGGTTCCGGCAAAAAAAAAATCTTCATGTGGTCGCAGATGCACGGCGATGAGCCGACGGCCACGATGGGGGTGCTCGACATGCTGTCGTACATCGGCAAGAATCAATCAGCGCCGGAGGTAAAACAGATCCTCTCTGAGACTACGCTACTCATCGTTCCCATGCTGAATCCCGACGGGGCGGAGCGATTCCAGCGGCGAAGTGTTCACGGGATAGACATCAACAGGGATGCATTGCAGCTTCAGACAAACGAAGCGAGGATTCTGAAACAGACGCGGGAAAGATATTCGCCGGAGTATGGTTTCAACCTTCACGACCAGGAACCGCGGTATACTGTCGGGTCCTCTGGAAACGCCGCCGCCATTGCGCTCCTTGCTCCGGCGGTCGATTACGAGAAAAGCGAAAATGCGGTCCGCCTTCGTGCGAAAAAGGTCGCGGCGGCGCTTGTCGAGATCTTTTCTGCATTCATCGAGGGACATATTTCTCGCTATGACGATTCGTTCGAACCGCGTGCCTTCGGTGATAATATCCAAAAATGGGGAACCAGTACCGTTCTGATCGAATCGGGCGGGGCGAAGAACGATCCCGAAAAAATGTCGATCCGGAAACTAAACTGCGTTGCGCTCCTTGGAATTTGTTACTCCATTGCAAAGGGCGAATATGAACGAGCCGACGTCTCCCGCTACGAACGTCTCCCCGAGAACGTAAAGAATCTCTACGATACTATTATTACCGGACTGACATTGACATTCGAGGATGGAATTGTACCTGTCGTCGTTGACATCGGGATCAACACGGAAGATATTGCCGGCGCTGATGGAGTTGTGCATCAAAAGCATACGATTGTCGATATCGGCGATCTGAGCAAGCACTCGTCGTTTCAATGCATCGATGCAAAGGGAAAGTCGGCGAAGGGGGGCGTGATTCAAATGGATCACAGAATAGATTTGCCGAAGCTGCTTTCAGATATAGAGAAAACGTAGCCGCATTCCTATGCAGCGGTACAGATGAGATGTCGATACCGGCACTGCAAAAAGTTTCCTCAAGAAATCTTTCGCGGCAGCCGATCGGAAAGAAGATTCCAGATTTCATTTGCAACGATGTTCACGGGCAGCGAACCGTCGATGAGCTGGATGCGTTTCGGTTCTTCTTTTGCGAGCTCAAGATATCCGTCGCGGACTTTCTCGTAAAATTCTCTTCCGCCGCTTTCCATTCTGTCGATCGCGATTCCGCTCTTATGACGCCGCGCGACAATTTCAGCGATCGGGACGTCGATAAAGAATGTGACTTCCGGAAGCAGTCCAAAAGTTGCGACGGCATTGATTGTTTTCACGGCTCCCAGACGTAAACCTCTTCCGAATCCTTGGTATGCAGTGGTCGAATCGACGTACCGGTCGCAGATTACGATCTTTGAATCGAGAAGCGCGGGCTTAATGACTTGGTTGACGAGCTGAGCCCGCGCCGCTGAGAAGAGAAATAGTTCCGTTATCTGATTCATGCCAAGATTCTTCTTGTCCAGCAGAATTTCCCGTATCCGTTCGGAGATCCCGGTGCCCCCAGGTTCGCGGAAAAACTCAACGACATGATTGAGACTCTTCAGCTTCTCGGAAAGGAGCGCAGCCTGGGTGGTCTTGCCCGAGCCGTCTAATCCTTCAAATGAGATGAACATTTTACATCTCCATATTTATGATTGAATTATGGTACTTAAATTAGGTTAATTTTGCAAGGATGAAGAGTTGGCAGCAGCGGGTTATACGGCGTTTGCACACAGCGACGTGATCATTCCCTACGGGTCGACGACCCGTAGGGTCGTAGACGATACGTGATTCTGCAGTTCGGGTGTGATCTCTCAATCAGAATGAATAATGCCTCTTCCCCCTGGGCGAGTCCTCGACGAGTCGAGTCGTCGACCGATGCTTTTTATCGGAACGAGCCGAAGGGGTAATCTGCGGACCATCCAACGAAGAGGCCTTCGGCAGCGGCTCTGTATGATATTCACTTCTCCCAATTAAGCGTTGACACTGCAAACCATATTTATTATACTTCTCCCTGAGTTCTTCAATATCAGGAAGACGAATTAACTCATTTTTGTTCTCTTACGAAAAGGAGCAAATTATGGACGAAGCGAACACGACGCCGACGGGCTCAACGGAAAACCTGGAAATGTCATTGTCCGATAAATTGATGAACGTCTTTGCTGCGCCGGGTGAATTATTTGAGAATGTCGCGAAAAGCGAGAAGAAGAATTCGAATTGGTCGGTACCGCTCATCATTACGATGGTTGTAAGCATCATTTTTGTCTTGGTCGTTTTTTCGCAGGCTCCAATTCAAGACCAGATGCGGGATCAGCAGGAAAAGTCGTTCCAGAAGCGGATCGACAGCGGAAAAATGACGCAAGAACAGGCAGATCAGGCCGCAGCGATGATACCAAAGGCGGGCTCCCCGATGTTCATGATTATCGGCTGCGTCTCCGCGGCTGCCGGAGCTGCAGTCATACTCTTCGGCTTTACTCTTGCCTTCTGGCTCGTAGGAAAATGGGGATTCAAATCGTCTGCGCCGTACTCGAAAGCGCTCGAAGTTGTTGGTCTATCGATGTATATTTATGTGCTGGGGTCAATTATTACAATGCTGCTCATGATCGCAATGGGGTCGTTATACGCAACGCCGAGCCTTGCGTTGGCGGTAGCACAATACGATCCGACAAATACTCTTCACAAACTGTTGAGCTCAATAAGCGCGTTTACCTTTTGGTTCCTTTTTGTGATCTCGGTCGGATTGGGGAAAATATTTTCAGTTTCGACGGCTAAGGCGCTTACGGGAGTGGGAGTGTTGTGGGTGTTGTTCACCGCAGTGTCCGTGCTTGTTAGTTTCGGCGGGTAGAGAGCTACATGATGCCTTGCGGATCGACGTCGACGGTGAATTGAACGCCGCGCCGAACCTCGGGCGATGAAGAGACCTCCTGAACGACCCGGGTTATTGCATTCCGAACGGATGCTGAATTCGGGTCGTTCGTTTTTACGGCTTTAACGATGATCTGCCACCGGTAATTGTTCTTGATTTTTGAAATGACCGCTGCCGCGGGCCCCAAAATCACCGACTGCGGGGAAAGGCGTTTGAGCCGGTCGGCAAATGCTTCCGCTGCACGCTGGACATTTTTTTCGTCGGTGCCTTTGCATTCGATCAGTACCAGACGTGCGAACGGTGGATACATTGCCGACAGCCTGTACCTCGACTCCTCTTCGTAGAATCCGCGATAATTATGTTCGATGACATACTTGAGAGTGTAATGACCGGTCTGGTAGCTTTGGATGACAACCTCTCCTTTCAGCGAACTTCGTCCGGCTCTCCCGGCAACCTGCGTCAATAATTGGAACGTCCGTTCAGCGGAACGAAAATCGGGGAGAAGCATTTGTGTGTCGGCAGAAATGACCCCGACTAACGAAACGCGCGGAAAGTCCAACCCCTTCGCCACCATTTGTGTCCCCAGCAAAATGTCTGCATCGCCTCTTCCGAACTGCTGGAGGAGTTTGTCGTGGGAACCCTTTCGGGTCGTCGTATCGAGGTCCATTCGAATCACCTTCGCTTCGGGAAACAACGCCGCCAGATCCTGTTCGACGCGCTGCGTGCCGAAGCCCTGAAGCTTCAGCTGAGTCCCTTTGCATTGCGGACAGATGCTCGGCACCGGTCTCACAGATCCGCAGTAGTGGCAGCGAAGGTGTTTTTTGACGAGATGGTACGTGAGTGTGACGTCGCATTGTTCGCAACGTTCGACATGACCGCAATCGACACACTCGATAAATGGAGCAAATCCCCGCCGATTCTGAAGCAGGATAATTCCTTCTTTTTTTTGCAGTCTGTCGCGGATTTTTTCTTCAAGAAGGAAGGATATGGAGTGGAACCCTTTTTCAAATGCCTTTCTGCCGATCTTTGCGGCCTCCTCTTTCATCGCTGCAAAGCGGCGTTTGTGATCATCCGCCATATTCACAACGCTGATCGAGGGGAGTACGGCGTCATCGATGCGCTGGGGCAATTCAATGAGTTTGTATCTTCCCGTTTGCGCGTTATGGAAAGATTCAATCGACGGTGTCGCGGATCCTAGAACGATGACGGCATCGGCTTGAGTTGCACGCATGATGGCCACGTCTCGGGCGTTGTACCGGGGAGAGGCGTCGAATTGTTTGTACGATGCCTCGTGTTCCTCATCGACGACGACGAGGCCGAGATTTTCCAGCGGAGCAAACACCGCTGACCTGGGCCCGATCACGATCTTGTATTTGCCGTTCTTGCAGAATCTCCAGGCATCGTAGCGCTCGCCGTCCGACATGCGGCTGTGCATCACGGCCACCGAGTTGCCGAAGTGCAGCCTGAATCGCCGGACTATTTGAGGCGTCAGGGATATTTCCGGGACAAGAACGATGGCGGTTCTCCCTTTGGCCAGCGTTTCGCGTATGGCTTCGATATAGACTTGCGTCTTCCCGCTTCCGGTAATCCCATACAGGAGAAATGTCGTTGAGACACCCGACGTGATCGCCGCTCCGATTTCCTGCAGTGCCCGTACCTGGTGAAGTGTCAATTGGACATGCGAGATTGGTGAGACCCCCGCCTCCGGCGAAAAATCTACCGTCCGCCCAACTTCCTGTCTCACGACCTCAACGATATCTTTCTTTATAAAGCCTTTTAGCGAAGAGAGCGTGGCGCCGGTTTCTTTGAGAAGTGAGCGAAGCGGATATGGTTCGTTCGTCAACTCAGAAATGCGGGCGAGGAGTTTTTGCTGTAATTTCCCTGCCGGCGCGAAATCGTTCGGGATGTCTTTCTTGATGAGGAAATTCCCGAGTTTCGGTTTTGTCTTCGCTTCCGACAAGCGATCGCTGACGTCAATGATTCCTGCATCTTCGAGCGCCGAGAGAATAGAATAGATATTTCTGATCTTTGTCTTCTTCTGGAGCTGGGCTATCGAAAGAGGGCTCTCTGCCGACAAGGCCTTGATGACGTTTGCGCGCTGCGGCGCCGAGATTCCAAAACGGGCCAGCTCATCGGGGGTGGTCGCCCGCTTTAAAGATATCGCCTTTTTATTTTCGATTGAAATTCCCTGGGGAAGAAATGCCTTCAAGACTTCTCCCAGCGGCGCCGCATAATATTCGGAGATCCAAAAGCCCAGTTTTAAAAGCTCTTGCGAGAGAGCGGGCAGGACGTCGAGCACATCCTGGATCGGTTTCAGCGCGCTGATGGAGGTTGCAGCTGGAAATCCGACAACGATGCCGGAAATCTGCTTTTTGCCGAAAGGGACAAGAACACGGCTTCCAAGATTGATGCGCGCCGCGAGTTCTGCAGGTACAATGTACGTAAAGGATTGACGGAGGGGGACTGGAAGAGCAACGTCTGCAAGAGTCTGTTTCATGGCAACGAGGGTGGAGGGCACGGTCAACGTGTTACAAAAGCTCCGTCTCAACTTGTTTATAGACGTCGAGCAAAGGAATGTCTTTCTCTAGAGCAATTCGTTTGCACTCTTCAAATTCAGGCGAAAGGCGTTCAGCACCGTCGATCGTGATGACCTTCACTTTCATTTCACCGAAAATAGTGTTCACGGTCCTGGAAGAACGCTGCAATTTGCGCCGTTCCACAGGCTGAATGCGAACGCCGAGCGTGCTTGTTTCTGCAAACACCACCTTCAGTACGGCATCAAGTTTTCCCCGGTTGACGAGCGCAGAGAGAAGAATTCCCGGCCTCCCTTTTTTCATCACAATCGGGATCATAAAAGCGTCATGAGCGCCGATGCCCAAAAGTCGCTCGATCACGAAGGGGAATATTTCCGGATTCATGTTGTCGATGTTTGTCTCCACGGTAACGAGTTCATCATGGTCATGTCCTTCGATGAGCTCGCCCATGAAAATGCGGAGCAGGTTCGGCAATTGCGCGATGTCGCGCGTACCGGTTCCGTACCCGATCGTTGTTACCCGGAATTGCTCCATTGACAACATGCCGGACGAAAGTGCCTTAATAATGCCGGCGCCGGTGGGTGTCGTGAGCTCGTACGGAACATCGGTCAGCACCGTCCGGTAGTCTTTCAGTATCTCGACGGTCGCCGGAGTCGGGTTGGGCATTTGCCCATGCTGGGTGTTTACAAAACCCCCGTTGCCAAGCTTGACTGGACTTGAATAGACAGCATCGATGCCAAAGTACTCCATACAAATTGCCGTACCGACGATGTCTACAATAGAATCAACTGCTCCCACCTCATGAAAATGTATCTGGTCCAGGTTTGTATTATGGATCTTTGCTTCCGCAGTGCCGATGACAGTAAAAATCCTTGAAGCCCGATCCTGCACCCTCGCCGCCAGCGATGAGGTGTGAATGAGTGCGAGAATGTCTTTAAGGCTGCGCGTAGGATGCGAATGGCTGTGACTGTGGTGGTGATGCGATTCGTCATCGTTGACATGATGATGATCGTGATGAGGCTGCGCTTCAGCCGGCGCGCCCTCGCCCTCGACTACGACATTTATTTTTACGGCCGTGATCGCATTCCGCTGAACGGTTGTTTGCTCGAGCGAATATCCCTCCACGGCAAGTTTCATCAATTCCCGCCGGAGAACCTCGAGCGGAATTCCGGCATGGACAAACGCGCCGAGCGTCATGTCGCCGCTGATGCCGCCGATCGTGTCAAAGTATGCGATCTTCATTCGTTCGTGGAAAAGTTTATGGACATCTTCCTGAAATATAACATTTTTTTTCTAAGAAGCCGAATTGTTCCCTGAGGATAGGGCGGGTCAGCTACCGCTTCTTGAATAGCGGTGAAAGGTAAGTAAGGAATCGATCCGTCGCTCCGAGGTTTTTCTCAACCAGATAGCGCGCTTTTTTGCCGGCATCGATCCTTTTCGATTCGTTTTCCAACAGAGTGCGAAGGATCCGGTACAATTCTTTTTCGTCCTCGACAACAAACCCGCCTCCTTGATCGGCCAGCGCAACGGCTTCCTGCGAATTGGTGTGCTTGGGGCCATACACGACCGGAAGTGCGAACGCAGCAGGTTCCAGGACGTTGTGCACCCCCTGGCGGAAGCTTCCCCCGACGTACACGACGTGGGCATATTTATAGAGAGGGACAAGGATGCCGACGCTGTCGACCAGAATGACTTTTTCCCCGGCGTATTGGTTCATTTCTGAAAACCGTATGAACGAAGTATTCCCCTCAAGGCGGAGTTCGACCTGTTCCAGATATTCCACCGTCGGTTCATGCGGAACGATGATCGTCAGTAAATCGTGCATCGTTTTCTGAATCTTAAACAGGACGGGGAGGACGACGTTGTCGTCGGCATCCCAGCTTTGACCCACCACGAATACTTTTTTTCCTTTGACGATCTTGTTGGGCAGGAGATGTTTCTTCGCAGCTTCGTCGCTCCGGATCTTTACCTGGTCGAACCGGGTATCGCCGACTGTAGCAACGACGGGATGGGAGAGGTGAAAATCGCCGAACGAAGCCATATCGCTGTCCGATACTGTCAGGATCGACGAAAAACAATTGTATAGCGCTCGATGGAATTGCCGCAGAAGAAATATTTTCCTGATCGAATTCTGCTTCATTGTCGCATTCGCGATCATGATGGGAATCTTTCGTTTGTGCAGCGCCCAGATCAGGTTTGGCCATACGTCATACCGTACCATGATGACCGCGGTGGGCTGAACGCTGTCGACAAAATTATTGACCTCGCGGTACGAGTCGAACGGGAGATATGAAATGATATCCGCCTGTTTGTAGGACTTCGAGTGTTCATAACCGGACGGCGAAAAGAACGTGGCGACAATGTTCACGTCCGGGTGCGACCGTTTTATGGCTGCGATAATCGGCTTCGCTTGTTCAAATTCTCCCAATGACGATGAATGAAACCAGAATCGCTGATGTTCGCCCAGGCGGATCACTTCTTCCCGCATATTTTTCACGAGGCTCTGCCGCCCTCGAATGCCGCGGCGGATCTTTTCGTTGAAGAAACCGGCGCACTGAAAGGCGCACCACATGACCGGGACGACAATAATATTGTAGAATAATTTCCAGACCATTTCGTTTCACGTGTGATGATATTCCCTCGCGTGCATTCTGGACAACGATGCTGAGTTGCCGCAGTTTGGCAGCCTCACGGAGAGAGAATTGCAGGTCAAATATACTTATGCTGCTCTATTTGTGCAATGAATAATCGGGGAAATTATTTCGTTTACGGTTGGTTGATTATCGAAGGGGAGTTCGGTATATTATTGTTCCTTAAAATCACAGGTTATGCGCGCTATTATACCGGTCGCCGGAGTTGGAAGCAGACTGCGGCCTCACACATATACAATACCGAAAGTACTTCTCAATGTGGCAGGAAAGCCGATTATCGGCCACATTATGGACAAAATCATTGCCGGGGGATTCGACTCTGCGACAATAATCATCGGTTATTTGGGCGACAAAGTCAAAGAATATATCACTGAAAATTATTCCATCAGCGTGGATTTTGTCGAACAAGAGGAACGGCTCGGACTGGGTCACGCCATTTACCTGTCGCGGCATACCATCTCGAAAGATCCAGTTCTGATCATCCTCGGCGACACTGTGTTCGACGTAAATCTTTCAGCGATGACCAAAGGAGAATACTCGAGCATTGGCGTAAAGGAAGTCGCAGACCCTCGGCGTTTCGGTGTGGCTGAAACAAAGGACGGTTTTATCACACACTTAATCGAGAAGCCGGAAAACCCAACGAGCAATCTGGCAATCGTCGGCCTCTATTTTATCCAGCATCCTGACATACTGCTTGAGTGTCTGAAAAAGATGATCAAGAGTGACATTCGAACCAAGGGAGAGTTTCAGCTCACTGACGGTCTTCAACTGATGATCGAACGGGGAGAGAAAATAAAGACGTACACCATCGACGGCTGGTTCGACTGCGGCAAGCCGGAGACGCTGCTCGAGACGAACAAGCATTTGCTGAGTCAGAATTCGACGCATTCGATTCCAGAAGGAGTCGTCGTCATCCCGCCTGTTTTCATTTCACCGAAATCCACCGTAAAGAATTCCGTTATCGGTCCGAATGCAACGATCGCGGCCGGTGCGACAGTGGAGAATTCCGTTATCAGAAATTCCATCATCAGCGAGGATTCGACCGTTCAAAGTGCGCTGCTTGAAGAATCCATTATCGGCAGCAATGCTATCGTGAGGGGCGGTTACAAGAGGATCAACATCGGCGATTCGTCCGAGCTTGAGTTTTACTAAAATCCTATTCATTAGACACCCAAACAGTACAAGGAGCAAAAATTCAATGAGGTATCTTTTCACGTCCGAATCCGTCTCCGAGGGGCATCCCGACAAAGTGTGCGACGCAATATCAGACGCGGTGCTGGATGCGCTGCTGAGGCAGGACAAATATTCGCGCGTTGCGTGCGAGTGTTTTGTGACGACCGGCCTGGTCATGATCGGCGGCGAGATCACGACGAACGCGTACGTTGACTTCCAGACTATCGCCCGTGAAACTGTTCGTGAGATCGGCTATACAAAGGCAGAATATAAATTTGATGCAGATTCATGTTCGGTGATCTCGAGCATCCATTCGCAGTCGGCGGACATTGCGCGCGGCGTGAACACAGGCGGCGCCGGCGACCAGGGAATGATGTTCGGTTACGCAAACAACGAAACGCCCGAGTTGATGCCTATGCCGATCATGTTCGCGCATAAGCTCGTCCGACGGCTTGCGGACATCAGGAAGAAGAGCCTCCGGTTGATGCCGTATCTTCGGCCCGACGCAAAGTCGCAGGTAACGGTCGAGTACAACGGCGGAACACCGGTTCGCATTGACACTATCGTCGTTTCAACTCAGCACGATCCGGATGCTT
Organism: uncultured Chitinophagaceae bacterium; assembly: GCA_964439265.1. Taxonomy (GTDB): domain Bacteria; phylum Bacteroidota; class Ignavibacteria; order UBA10030; family UBA8401; genus JAGVPT01. The sequence continues at coordinate 15,206 of CAYTOA010000033.1, read as the reverse complement.
CTCAAAAACGAATCCGCGAAGATGTCATTCACCATGTTGTCGGGAATGTTATTCCGGAACATTTGCTCGACAAGAAAACGAAATACTATGTCAACCCGACCGGCCGTTTTGAGATCGGCGGGCCGCATGGCGACAGCGGCTTGACGGGACGAAAAATTATCGTCGATACCTACGGAGGACGTGCGCCTCACGGCGGCGGTGCTTTCTCCGGAAAGGACCCGTCCAAGGTTGACCGCAGTGCTGCGTATGCCGCCCGTCATCTTGCGAAGAACATCGTCGCCGCGGGCCTGGCAACGGAATGCCAGATCCAGGTCGCGTATGCGATCGGAGTCGCGGAACCGGTGTCGATCTACGTAAATACGTTCGGCACGGGAAAAATTCCGGATTCGGAAATCTCGAGGATACTGAAAAATGAGATCGATATGACGCCCCGCGGGATCATCGACAGGCTGAATCTTCTTCGCCCGATCTACAGAAAGACTGCCTCGTACGGCCACTTCGGACGCGACGATAAGGATTTTACGTGGGAGCATTTGGATCTAGTACCGATATTAAAAAAGAAAGCACGATAATCGATCCACGGAATTATTTGGAGAACACAATGATAACAGCGACACGTGAACAGAAGCGGCTTGCCTACAAGGTAAAGGACATTTCCCTCGCTGAGTGGGGAAGAAAAGAGGTTAGACTTGCCGAGGCGGAGATGCCCGGTCTTATGGCGCTTCGCCAGGAATACCGTGCGGAGAAACCGCTCAAAGGTGCGCGCATCGCCGGGTGTTTGCACATGACCATCCAGACGGCGGTGCTGATTGAAACGCTTATCGAGCTTGGCGCAGAGGTCTCCTGGTCATCATGCAACATTTTTTCCACGCAAGACCATGCCGCCGCTGCGATAGCCGCAGCCGGAATTCCTGTTTATGCATGGAAGGGAATGAACGCCGAAGAGTTTGATTGGTGCATAGAGCAGACGTTGTTTGCGTTCAAAGACGGCAAACCGCTCAACATGATTCTCGATGACGGCGGAGATCTGACGAACATGGTCTTCAACAAATTTCCCGAGCTCGCCGCGGGTATCAAAGGTTTGTCCGAGGAAACCACCACCGGCGTTCATCGCCTCTATGAGCGGATGAAAAACGGGACGCTTCTTGTTCCGGCGTTCAACGTGAACGATTCGGTGACGAAATCGAAATTCGATAACAAGTACGGCTGCCGCGAATCGCTCGTCGACGCAATTCGGCGCGCTACCGACCTCATGCTTGCCGGCAAGATTGCCGTGGTCGCCGGTTTCGGTGATGTCGGGAAAGGGTCTGCGGAGTCGTTAAGCAGCGCCGGCGTTCGGGTGATCGTCACGGAAATAGATCCGATCTGCGCGTTACAAGCGGCGATGGAAGGGTACGAAGTGAAAAAGATGGATACTGCAATTCCCGAAGCTGACATTATTGTCACTGCAACGGGAAACAGGGACATCGTCGTCGACCGTCATTTCAGGAAGATGAAACACAACGCGGTTGTCTGCAACATCGGCCACTTCGATACGGAGATCGACATGGCGTGGCTCAACAAGAATTATGGCAGCACCAAAGACGTCATTAAGCCCCAAGTCGACAAATACACGATCGACGGCAAAGACATTATCGTCCTTGCTGAAGGGAGGCTTGTAAATCTGGGTTGTGCGACGGGCCATCCGTCGTTTGTGATGTCGAATTCATTTTCCAATCAAACGCTCGCGCAAATTGAGCTGTGGAACCACAGCGAGAAGTACGAAAAGAAGGTCTATACTCTTCCGAAATACCTCGATGAAAAAGTAGCCCGGCTCCACCTCTCAAAACTCGGCGTCGAACTTGATTCGCTCTCCCCGGTTCAGGCAGCGTACATCGGCGTTCCGGTGCAAGGACCGTTCAAGCCTGACTACTATCGGTATTGATCTCTGCGATGGCACAGCTATAGAGGTCTAAGCGTTGGATGTAGGTTGGCAGCCGTTCGGAAACGAATTATGGCGGCAGAGTGTTCTGAAAGGCACAGGCCAATCATTCGACAAACTATAGCGAGGAGATGAGATGATAAAGTTCATCACGGTATTTGTGCTAGTAGCGTTTGCCGCCGAAGCACAAACTCCGAAGGGAACCCCGGTGCCCCCATTATACAACTTCACGATGAAAACGATCGACGGCAAAGATAAGCCGCTCGCCGACTATAAGGGCGATGTCCTGCTTATCGTGAATGTCGCATCGTTCTGCGGAAATACGCCGCAATACAAGAACCTTGAAAGCCTTTATGTGGCATACAAAGACAAAGGTTTCAAGATCCTTGCGTTTCCGGCAAATAACTTCGGCGCTCAAGAACCCGGCACGAATGAAGAGATCAAAACCTTCTGCGACAACACGTATCATGTTACCTTTGACATGTTTTCAAAAATCAGCGTCAAGGGAGACGACCAGCATCCGTTGTATCATTATTTGACCACGGAGACCGATTTCAAGGGAGACGTTGGCTGGAACTTTGCAAAATTTTTGGTAGACCGGAATGGTCATGTCGTTGCCCGGTACGCACCGAAAAAGATTCCCACGGACGACGAAGTCGTTCAGAAAATCAAAGAGTTGATTGCAGAAAAATAGTAGCGTGAGATGTCGGACAAATTCTCAATTGATTTGCCGATAATATATCCGACGCCTACTTAGCCGATACCTGCTCCTCTCCTTCCCAATCTCTGATTGGGAACGCAAGAGACACCCCTCTTTAACGATATTCGTTCCCAAACAGCCTGTCCCGCAACAGCGGGAGAGGTTGGGAACGAGATGTAATATCTACCCAACTGACAACCCCTTCTTTTGCCCCTGTTTCATTGATTGTCGTACGATTTATAGGTATATTTTTCAGAATTTTATTTCTGAGAACAATGCTACGACAATTTGACCTTCGCATTTCGCGCCATCTTCCGCCAATAATGCTTCGGCGGTCCGGCACCTCTTCTCCGTCGGTTGAAAGAGCCGTCGCGGCTATCATCCGCCGTGTAGAACTTCGGGGTGACGACGCTCTTCGTTTCTACACACAGAAATTTGACAGAGCGAAGGTGAAGTCGCTCAACGTTCCCCAAGCAGATATTCGCGATGCGCTGGCGAAGGCCGAACCTGGTTTTGTTCGCCTTCTCACCGAAGCCGTAAAAAAAATACAGAAGTTCCATGATCGTCAGCGACATTCGTCGTGGAAGATGAAGGAACGATTTGGCTCCGAACTACGGCAGCGCTACCTTCCGGTGGAGCGAGTTGGAGTCTATGTTCCCGGCGGAAAAGCTGCATATCCCTCCACGGTACTCATGAACGTCATTCCGGCACAAGTGGCCGGCGTGAAAGAGATAGTACTGGTTTCGCCGCCGGACAAGAATGGAAACATCCACCCCGACGTCCTGACCGCCGCGGCCATCCTCGGCGTCAAATCAGTCTTCCGGGTCGGAGGAGCGCAAGCGATCGCTGCCCTGGCGTACGGCACGAAAACTATTCCAGCCGTCGACGTGATTGCCGGTCCGGGGAATATTTTCGTCGCAACCGCGAAGAAACTGCTTTTCGGCAAGGTCGGCATCGACAGTATCGCGGGCCCGAGTGAAATTGTCATTCTTGCAGACGACAGCGCACGCCCTGATTTTATCGCCTCGGACATGACGGCCCAGGCCGAACACGATGAGTCTGCTTCGGCTGTTCTCGTAACCACAAGTTCCCGGCTTGCCGCGGCATTGAACAGCGAGCTGCTGAAACTCCTTACCGTTCTGCCAAGACAGTCAATCATTGCCTCTTCGTTAAAGAAAAACGGAACGATCATTCTGGTGAAAAATCTAAAACAGGGGACGGACGTTGTCAATCAACTTGCACCCGAACACCTGGAAATCATCACAAAAGACGACAAGGGCACGCTGAAGAAGATCCGGAACGCCGGCTCAATATTTCTCGGAAATTTCTCCCCGGTCGCTGTAGGCGATTACTTTGCCGGACCGAACCATGTCCTGCCTACCGCAGGGACTGCCCGTTTCTTCTCACCCCTCTCGGTCGATACGTTCACGAAAAAGTCGAGCGTCGTCAGTTTTTCCCGGCGAACGATGGAATCCGTCAGCGAGAAAGTGGCGCGGTTTGCCGAACACGAAGGGCTGACGGCACACGCTCTCTCTGCTCGTCTCCGTGGAAAAGGGAACGGAAAATGAGTTTTCTTGAAAACATAAAACCAAGCGTGCGGGCGTTGGAGACGTATAGCGTCAAAGGCAAATTGCTTCAGCCTGGGTTGATCAAACTCAATCAAAATGAAAACCCGTTCGACATTCCTGACGAGATCAAGCGCGAGCTCACGGAAGCGTTCATTGGAACTCCGTGGAACCGGTATCCCGAAGTTTTTCCTGACAATCTGCTTCAGGCGATCTCGTCGCACGTCCGGCATCCGGTGGAAGGAATAATTGCAGGGAATGGTTCCAACGAGTTGATGTATACAATCCTGATGGCCGTAGTCTCTAAAGGAACGAAGGTGTTGATTCCGTCCCCCTCGTTTTTTCTCTATGAAAAAGCGGTAAAAGTATTCGACGGCGAGGTGGTATCGGTGATGATGAATAAAGATCTTTCGTTCCCGACAGAGGAAATTATGCGGTCGGCGCAAAAAGAAAAGCCGGCTCTCATCGTGCTTGTTTCTCCCAACAGTCCGACCGGCCAGTCAATCCCGGTCGATGATGTCGAAAGAATTCTTGCGGGCACTTCATCTCTTGTCCTTGTCGATGAAGCATATATAGAGTTCTCTGAAAAACAGAGCGTTCAACCGCTGCTCGAGAAGTTCGACCGTCTTATCGTTTTGCGGACGTTTTCGAAGGCTTTCAGCATGGCCGGTCTCCGGATCGGATATCTTCTCGCAAGGCCTGCGCTATGTGCCGAACTGTTAAAGCCGAAAATTCCGTTCACCGTCAATGCGTTTTCCGCATCCGTCGCCATGAAACTTATGGAGCGGAAAGCAATTGTCGACGAACGGATCGCATACATTAACAATCAAAAGACGATCTTGGCAGGCTCGCTCCGTTCGCTGAAGGGAGTTGAAGTTTTTTCTTCCGACACAAATTTTCTTATCTTCAAAACACAATTCGAAGCGGGTACGCTGTTTCAACGCCTCCTTCAGCGAAACGTCCTCGTCCGCGACGTCAGTTCATATCCAATGCTGGAGCGGACGCTCCGCGTTAATGCCGGCACAGAAAAAGAAAATATGACGTTTCTTGCCGTTCTCCAGGAACTTCTCTGAACACACCGTAACCGAAATGAAAATTCTAGCGTTCGTCAATCACGTTCCAGACACCGAAACAAAAGTGAAAGTCGCAGCCGACGGTAAAACGATCGATACGGCCGGGGTGAACTTTATGCTCAACCCATACGACGAATACGCAGTGGAGGAGGGGTTGAAGTTGCGCGGAAAATTTTCCGGAGAGGTTGTCGTCGTGTCGGTCGGCGGCGACCCTCACAAAGAAGCGCTTCGCAAGGCGTTGGCTATGGGCTGCGATAAAGGCGTACTTCTGAAAGACCCAATGCCTCGTGACTCATTTGCCGTGGCGCGGGCGCTTGCCGACTACGCAAAAGAATATTCGCCCGATGCCATCTTCTGCGGCAAGCAATCCATCGATTACGATGATGCTCAAATCGGTGGACTTGTTGCAGAAATGCTCGGAATGCCTTCCATCTCGGTTGTCGTGAAGCTGGATATCAGCGGCTCCGTTGTCGTTGCGGAAAGGGAGGTTGAGGGAGGAAACGAAGTTGTTCAATCCAGGCTACCGATCGTCATCACTGTTCAAAAAGGATTGAACCAGCCGAGATATCCTTCGTTAAAAGGAATTATGGATGCAAAACGGAAGCAGATCGAGGAGCGGGCGATCAGTCCGGTCGAACTAAAAATAGAAGTACTCGCGCTGAAGAAACCGGCAGCGAAAGCTCCCGGAAAAATTGTCGGGACGGACGCTTCCGCTGTGCCGGAGTTAGTGCGATTGCTGCGCGAAGAGGCAAAAGTCATTTAATGCATTCATTTTGGCGAGAAGCTTCAAATTCATTGCCCCAAAGTCACTATGAAAAATTACTTTGAGTCTTCGCGACTTGGTAGCGAATTGGATAGATGTTGGTCAATTCAGTCATTCACTGATAAAAAATAATCTATGAAAATCATAGCATTTGCAGAACAACGAAATAACAAGTTCAAGAAGACTGCTTTTGAAGTTGTACGTGCGGCGAAGACTGCTGCTGACCAACTCTCTGCTGAACTTACCGCCCTGGTCGTCGGAGGAAATGTTTCTTCGATCGCAGGCGAGTTAGGAGCCTATGGAGCGGCGAAAGTGATCGTTGTTGATGATTCCCGGCTAGAGAATTATTCGACGACCGCATATGCGAAAATTGTGGCGGAAATTGCACGGCAGGACTCTGCCGAAATGGTCTTCTTTCCGGCCAGCGCCATGGGAAAAGACCTTTCGCCCCGGGTCTCAGTGAAGCTCGACGCAGGACTTGTCTCGGAATGCACGGCGCTGCGGGTCGAGAACGCCGAAGTAGTTGCTACGCGTCCCGTCTATGCAGGAAAGGGAATGATCGACGTGCGCGTTCGATCCCGCGTGAAATTGTTTTCTCTCCGGCCGAATGTTTTTTCTGCGGGTACGCCGTCGTCTTCCTCGGCAATAATAGAAAAGAGAAGCGTTGGGTTGACGGAAGATGATTTCGCGGCCGTCACGAAGGAAGTAAAAGCGTCGAGCGGAAAAAAGGATGTTGCCGAGGCCGATATTATTGTATCCGGCGGACGCGGGTTGAAAACCGCCGAGAATTTTTCGCTGATCGAAGACCTTGCTGCAGCATTGAACGCGGCTGTCGGAGCTTCGCGCGCTGTCGTCGACGCGGGATGGAGGCCGCACGAGGAACAGGTCGGGCAGACGGGAAAGACGGTTGCGCCTTCTTTGTATGTCGCCGTCGGAATATCCGGCGCGGTCCAGCATCTTGCAGGCATGTCGTCCTCAAAATATATCGTTGCAATCAACAAGGACAAAGACGCACCGATTTTTTCCATCGCCGATTATGGCATCGTCGGCGATGCATTTGAAGTAGTGCCGGCGTTGACGGCGGAACTCAAAAAAGGAAAAGAGAAATAAAACACGAATGTGATATGTCGTATTGCTATTCAGAGCGATTTTTTATATACTCGCTTTAGGACCGAAGCAATTTATCAACGAGGAAACGACGTGGAGAAGGTACAAGTTGATATTTTGGGGTTGTCGACAAGCCCGTCTAGCGGCGGAGCGTATGCGCTGATCCTAAAAGAAATGAACGGCAACCGCCGGCTGCCGATCATCATCGGAGCGTTCGAGGCACAATCGATCGCGCTGGAGATGGAAGGCATCAAACCGCCGCGTCCCCTCACGCACGACCTGATGAAAAATATCATCGATACATTCGGCGTATCGTTGCAGGATGTGTTCATCAATGAACTCCGCGACGGGACCTTCTACGCAAAGATCACCATCGAGGGGGTCAGCGAGAGTCAGGAAGTCGACTCAAGGCCCAGCGATGCTATCGCGCTCGCAGTGCGGTACGGAGTTCCGATCTTCGTTGCGGAAGAAGTGTTGAATGAAGCCGGTATCGTAGCCGATGGGGAGGAAGAGGAAGCCGGTGCCGAGCCGAAAACCGACCCACCCGCCGTTATCAAGAAGCATACTTCAAAGCTGGAACAACTGCAAACATCGCTCCACGAAGCGATCGAAAAAGAAGAGTACGAAAAAGCCGCCAAGCTTCGCGACGATATCCGCAAACTGACGATGGGAGATTAATTCCGGGACGGCTCAACTCAGTAAGGCAACACAAAGCCTTTCTGTGAAGAAATTTCCCTCGTCTTATCTGGGAGAGACGAGATCAAGCATTTCTTTTACCGCACGATCCAATCCCACAAACATTGAACGCGATATAATGGCGTGACCGATGCTCATTTCGTCAATAAACGGAATAAGCGCAACAGGTCGCACGTTAGTGTAATCCAGTCCGTGCCCCGCATTAACTCCAAGCCCAAGACTCTTTCCGTACTCTGCCAGAATGCTGATCTTGCGCAAGAGTTTCGCTTGAACGGCGGGTGAACGGGCGTCGGCGTATTCGCCGGTGTGAATTTCAACCATATCCGCACCGATCTCTTTCGATGCGTCGATTTGTTTTCTTTGAGGATCGACGAACAAACTGACAAGGATCTTTTTGCTGTGCATTTTGCAAATTGTTTTTTCAAGCCTCGCCTGGTGGCGGACAACATCGAGCCCCCCCTCGGTGGTCAACTCCAGACGTTTTTCCGGAACCAGCGTTACGAGGTCGGGCACAATCTTGAGGGCAATGGAAACGATCTCGTCCGTCGCGGCCATTTCCAGGTCCAATTTAGTCGTCAGCGATTTTCTCAGCCGGCGAACGTCGCGGTCATTGATGTGGCGGCGGTCTTCGCGCAAATGACAGACGATACCGTCCGCCCCGGCTTGTTCGCAAACAGTTGCCGCGTCGGCGGGGTCCGGTTCCGCGCCCCCGCGGGCCTGCCGGACGGTGGCAATGTGGTCGATGTTTACGGAAAGCTTCATTCTTCGCTCTTCTTTCAATTGACGATGTCAGCAAAATAAACGAAATTCGTTGACGAATCACAATAGCGGCTGCGGAAAGCGCAACTTTTGTGATCGCGTCTCGTATCCCTGTGTGGATATTGATCCAAACTTCCCCAGCGAGGTAACCTCTATGAAACGAATATTACCATTTTCCCTCTTCTCCCTGCTTCTTTTAAATTCCGGCTCATCGATTGCTCAATCAGAACACAGTCCATATCTTTTTACGCAGGACCCTACGGACAGCTTGACGAACGACGACCGGATCGGCTCTTTCGTCGACAACCTGCTGCAGAAGATTGAATCCGACGTAGAGGTCATGGTTCGGGATCGGCATCGTGAACGTGACGAAGAGACTGATTCTACGACCGTCAGCCGCACCTCTCATTCTTCGGAGAATGCGGTGACGTTTTCGGGAAACACGAGCATCGATCAGGCTGATACGATCGACGGAAATGTTGTGGTAAAAGGGGGAACGCTTACCGTCGTCGGCCTGGTGAACGGAGACGCCCTGGCGATCAACGGCGATATCGTTGTAAAAGACGGCGGAAAGATCACCGGGGACGCGCGTGCCATCAACGGCAAAGTGATCAAAGAAGGGAAGGGAACCATTGATGGATCTCTGGAGGAAACTTCTTCAGCACGGGACGCCGTTTATATGAGGCCCGGATATGAACCGAACCGGTCGTACAAATTCAACCAGTTCTGGCTCGACGAGAACCAATTTCCGGACCATTTCCTGTTTCGTTACGATAGAGTGGACGGATTGTTCCTGGGATTAGGGACCGAAAAGAAATTTTATTGGGATGGAAGCAGAGCCATATCAGGGTTCGGTTCTGCGGGATATGCGTTCCGGATTCATCGGTGGCGTCTTAATTTGGGCCTGGACAGACAGTTCGCAGCGGAGAATGCGCTCTACGAGGTCGGTGCAGAAGGACACAGCCTCACCGACACAAAAGATGAATGGATCATGAAGCTGGGCGAAAACAACATCACGTCGATCCTCTGGCATGAAGATTACCGCGATTATTTTACTCGGGAAGGTTTTTCTGTGAACGCCGCCAGGTACACAAAAGAAGACGATTTCACTTCTCAGCTTAGGGTTCAGTACCTTATCGACGATTACTCATCGCTGTCGAAAGAAACAGACTGGTCGTTGTTCAGGCCGAGCCACAGTTTCCGGGATAACCCTGCCGTCGCTGAGGGAACGATGCACAGTATTTTGGGGACTGCCGGTTTGAGCACGGTTGAAGGACACGGACGACGGAGCGTTGGATGGAATCTCTTTGCAAGCGTTGAACGCGCGGGCGACCAATTCGGCGGCGATTTTACATTCACTGAAGCCATTATCGACATCCGGCGTTTTCAGCCGCTTTCTGAATATGACAAGATCAATGTCAGAGTCCGCGCCGGGTCTCTCGAGGGAGATTACATTCCGCAAAAATCTTTCGAGGTCGGAGGAGCGAACACGCTCCCGGCGTATAGTTTCAAGGAGTTCGCGGGAAACAGAATGCTTCTGGGAAATTTCGAATATGTTCTGAGCGGCCGATTGATGGAGGATGAATTCTTCTGGCCGAACAGTTTGAATTTTATCGTCCTTGCCGATGCAGGTGCGGCATCGCTGGTGGCGACGACGAAATCAATAACCGACGGCTTTTCGACGATCAATGAAAAGACGATCAAGTCCGACGTGGGTTTTGCACTTGGCTGGCATGATGAAAGCTGGCGGCTCGGGTTTGCGTGGCGCACCGACGTCAAGGCACCCGTCAGCGTCTTTCTGCGATTGAACAGACCGTTCTGATTTGGAAAATACTTGCGCCGACAACAAAAAACTCAACCTGCGGGTTGAGTTTTTTGTTGGAAGCCATCTAAAAAAGTCCGCGAAATCTCATTCTGATCCTCGGCGAGTCGTCTATCTACGATTCTACGAATCGTAGATTCGTAAAACGACCCTACGGGTCATAGACCCGGAGGGAGTCGTCGATCGCCGCTTTTTGGCGGCATCAGAATCCATGACAAGCATGCATTGTGAATCTACGAGACTTCAGTGTTATGGATGCTCCCAAGGGGATGCCTTCGGCATTCGCTACGCTCAGCATGACATTTACAAATGCATTCTACATCGGAACCATTTTTAGATAGCTTCTAATTTCTCACGACATACTGCAAACGTTCGGGCTCTTGCCGCACGATCTTTATGTTCCTGGGAGTGGTCACAACCGGCTGAATGGACCCGGTAGTGTCGAGCAAAATTGATTTGTAGTCGATATAGGCCGAAAAATCTTTTTGTTCGACCGCGGCCACTTCTTCTATTCCTCCCCGCACAATGATATCGATCTTCGGCGGAATGAGGACCACGAGCCGATTACCCTGCACCTGATTCACTTCAACAGGAATTCCCTTAAAGGTCTTTTCCGCGATCGGCTGTACATCGATCTGGACGGCAACCGCTGCAGGAAATGGAGTAATGCCGAAGGACATCGAATCGGAGACGCCGACACGAACGTTCACATCGCTTTTTAGGTTTGAAAAAACGAGTTGGTCGGTCTCCCACCGGTCGATCTTGTCGAGCAGGCTCTGGGCACCGGTGAGGGTGACGCTGTCTGGAATGGATTTGAGGTCTCCGACGACGCCGTAACCCTCGCGAAACGTCATCGTGACAACCGGTTCGACGGGGACGGTCTTCTTCACCTTTTCATCCAGGACAACCAGAACAGTATCCGGTTTAATGTCGATCGTGCGGATTCCCTCTGGCAGCTTCAGTCGTTCCAGGAGGTCTTTGTTCGTTAGAAAACTGAACCGGCTGGAGATATCTGAGATATCAAGCACGTATCGAGCGTCGGGAACGAAATACAATCCGAGAAGCTGCCAGCCTGAAGCGCGGACTTTTATGTTGATAGTCGGAGGGACCGGTTTTGCGAGCGAGCGATTCGGTTTGACGTTCTCCAACACAAGAGGTAGGGAAACGGCCGTTTGGTATTCGTATCCCATATTAATGGAAAACCATAACGCTATGGCAAAGAGCGTCGAGAATATAACGATGTGAAGGTTCTTATTCTTCATTCAGGGTGCCGCGGCTGCAGAAACAAAAAATCCATCTTCGTTTCGAAATGGGGGGAAGATGGAGCAGAATTGATTTCACCTTAGATGGTATTATTCACGAAATTTGGCCTTCATGACCTCGTCGAGAAGCTGTTCTTTATTTGCCATCGAGATTGCCCGACCAAAAATCGCCAACCCTTTGAATTTTCTGGCGTATGACCGCAGTTCATGGACTGTCATCGCGTTGAGCTCGGCCATGTATGAATCCCGTTCGTCGGATTGCGGCTCAACGAACGCCACGTCTTCATCGCTGCCGTCATCAGCTTCGCTTTCCGCAGCCGGCGGGAGTAGATCGCCGTGCATCAGTATTGAGATCTCTTCTTCGCTGAGAATCGACTTCGCAAAGACCAGCTCTTCAACTCCTTCCGCCGGACGCGGAATAACATGCTGCGACACCAGTTCACCGACGCGTTTTGCCGCCGCGGCTCCCGCTTCGACGGCAGAGCGTACCGCAGCCGTGTCGCCGATGATCTTTATCGTGATCATGGCAGGGTCCGTCCGCTCTTTCCCGATCAGCCGGACGTTCGAGGTTTTTACCATCGCATCAGCAGCTTCGATCGCGGCGATCAGGCCCCTCGTTTCTATCATGCCGAAAGCAAAGTCCATCATACTGTATATTCTTTTATGAATGGATCACTAAAAAGTAAAATTACTTTGCGGCAGGGCGTTTCGGAAGAATTAATTCAACGTCGCTGTGCGGCCTTGGGATCACGTGCACTGAAACCAGTTCTCCGACCCGCTGCGCTGCTGCTGCTCCTGCATCGGTCGCCGCTTTCACTGCTCCCACATCGCCCCGGACCATCACGGTAACATATCCGCCGCCAATTTGCTCCTTGCCGATTAATGTTACTTTTGCGGCTTTCACCATTGCATCTGCGGCCTCAATTGAACCGACAAGCCCCTTTGTTTCGACCATTCCGAGGGCATCGAGTGAAATGTCTGACATTTGTGTCTCCTGCAATTGTAGTTGATATGTTGATTGCCTTGTAAAGTGGGGGAAATATAAATAAGAATGAAATGAGAGTCAACCGGCTGTCATCGAATATGCTCCCGGGTCAGGTGGCGGGAGCAATGGACAAAAAGTCATGACTTCTCTTTTTTTGCCAGCGCGATAATGGATAATCCAAAGGGAAGCGAAGTTGATCGCAAAAGGAATCGTTCGAACCCAAAGATGGATCTGAGGGCGGAATTGAGAAATCGAGGGGGGAGATCGAGCGTCGTGTCGGTCTTAGGTTTTAACACCCTTTCAGAGACCCGGGATACCAGAGCGGTCGGAAACAAAAGAGTGTTATAGTACGATATCTTCTTAACAGTAAATCCGCTGACTTCAAGCAATCTCCGCAGCTGTGGTTTATAGTACCGGCGCTTATGATGATTAAGATCGTCATGCCTGCTCCAGAGGAATTCGTATGCCGGAACAGTCACAAGAATATGCCCGTCCGGTTTGATTAATCCGTAAACCTGACGCAATATCCCGCCGTCGTCATCGATGTGTTCGATGACGTCGAGAAGCGTGACAAGGTCGAATCGCAAATCCGGGCGTGGAAAAGTGTCGAGTGTGCAGCAGTATGCGTTCGTCAGGCCCCGTTTGTGACAAAAATCAACAGCAAGCTCCGACATGTCGGTGCCGTATGCTTCAAAGTTCTCCGAGAACATTGCGAGGATCGCGCCCGTGCCGCAGCCGACATCGAGGACCTTTGCCCCCGATGGAAGAGCGATGTTTTGCATGAGCACGTCTGAAACGATTTTCTGACGCGCAGTGAACCACCAATGTGTGCTTTCGATTTCGAAAAATTTCCGGTATAACTCCTCTTCCATAGATTATTCCTGTCCCAGGATCATTGATCAACCGTCTCAAATGTAAATACCTCGGGCTGCAGCGCAATTGCATTCCACTTGAAATGCAGCATGAGTGACGGTTCTTTCGAGCCGTATGATTTTGAAACCCAGCCTTCTTCGACCTTCAAGTTCAGACGGCCGGAATAGACGCATCGTGCGATCACAGCACCAGACCTTCGAAAAAGCAGCGAGGATCCATCGACCGTCGCGGTCACACCGTGGTCAAGGTGAAAATACGTTTGAATATCTGCGACGTTCCTTGTGAACAGATCTTCCACCGTGAAAACGTGGCGGCCGGATTGATACACAATGGTTCTCGTGTAATAATCGAGAGACGGACTTTTGAATGCGCATCTAACCCGGAATTCCTTTTCCGTCCGGGTTGATGAGAGTATGATCCCGTCAAGGCACTTCTTCCATCCAAACCAGCGCTTGCTCTCAAAGAAATCCCACGATGCTGAAAAAGTCGTGTTGTGCGCGGCAGCGGACCGAAGGTAATCTCGTTCCATGTCGTTTCCAAGATACACGGAATTGCCCGTATCGGTGAGAATTGAATTTCCTTTCAGGAAAATAATTGGAGAGAAGAGATCGTTGTGACTGTGCGATGAGAATCCGCGGCCGCCTAATCCAAATTCTCCGGCGCGGAAAAAGCAATAATCCCCTGCCTCTCTGTCCGCGATAATGACATGCCGGCTGTCGGCGAGAATGAAACATGATTCGACCGATGTATCGGGTTGACCATGCTTAAGGATGTTCCGCTCCGATTCATTCAACAGCCAAAACGATTCCTCATTAAAAAGGGATGCGTTCGCCAGGTCTTTGTTTTGCAAGATTATTCCGCCAGCTGCTATTAAGCCCCTCGAGTCCCAAAAATTCAGGGAAGGAGCCAGCAAGAATCCCCGTCCGTTGTCGCAATCGCCGTACACAGGGAGGGAGGAGTCGGGTGATTGGAGAATGAGGAGGTAGCGGATCATTTTTTGAAGCCGTTCTGCGTAGCGGAAAGTGAATAGATGAGAAGATTCCTTTGACTTTATGAATGAGAGGAGGAAAAAGTCGATGTCGAATCTGTGGTACGACGAGGACTCTTCCTTTGATACTCCGTCTTCAAAGGTCTGGGAGAGGATCTCACGTGATAGGATCTCCTTCCCTCGATTTGTCCATTTTCCCGATTCATGAAACGAGAACGAGCACGCGGTAATATACAATCCGGCAGCCTCGCCGATCAAATGGTTGGTCCGTACTATTTTGTCCGACGACAGGTGGGACGCGAGGTACGATAATTGTTGCCAAACACTTTTCGCGATCGCCTCCCGGTCCTGCTGCGAGAGATGGCCTTCGATGAATTGGAAAGCCAGCGTCCACGAGATCAATCGAACGCCGATCTCTAAAGGACTTGCCCAGTTGATGCCGATGCCGTAAGGATTATCCTTTATCCAGGACAGCCATTGCGCAACAAGTTCGTCCAGGTACGTTCTATCGCCCGAAATGCAATACGCCTGGCCCAGCGTGACAAAATACTGATGTCGATTCAATTCCCATACATGCTTGGCGTCGGCGGGCGAGCCTTCGTATTGAAGCGCGATTTCATCATAGGATTTCTTTTGCCATTCCTTCATCGATGCCGGGTCTAAATGCCAATTGATCTCCCGGCCGTGTTGAA
>CAYTOA010000032.1:25234-44627 GCA_964439265.1 uncultured Chitinophagaceae bacterium | reverse complement strand
TTACTTGACCAGCGTTGCGGATAGAATTGTATCCCCTATTTGGATCCTGTCAACTACATCCATATCTTTCGTGTAGCCGAATATGCTGTAGCGGCCGTCAAGATGAGGCGTTGTGCAATGAGTAACGAAGAACTGAGACCCTTCTGTATCTTTTCCTGCACTCGCCATACCCACTGCTCCTTCTGAATAAAGCGCATCCGGATGAACTTCCGTGCTGATCGCATACCCCGGTCCCCCAAAACCGGTTCCCAATGGGTCGCCTCCCTGGATGACAAAATTCGAAACGACGCGGTGGAATAACAGTCCGTCATAAAAATGCCTTCTGACCAGAATCATAAAATTCAATACCGTAAAGGGGGCCGCATCGGGTCGAAACTCAATCCTGATGATTCCCCTGGAAGTGACGAGCGACGCCGAATGATATTGTTTTAACAATTTAACATCCTCAGGTTTGTAATATTTTGCCGTATCCGGAGATGAGCGGATGTCGTCCGTATAATCCTTTCCTGTTATAGCATGCAGTGCATCGGCCGCCGCGTGACCGATAATCCGATCATGATCGTGCAAGGATTTTTGAAGCGCCGGAATAGCAGCTTCCAGCTTTAGCCCTGCAAATACGTTGATGAACTCAACCATTACTTCGATATCGACTGGCGTAGATAGCTTTTGATATGCGGCGATGAGTTGAGGCGCATTCCGTAATCTCGACGACGTCCGGATCGATGTGTCTTCCATCGCTGATGCAATGGAGAAGGAAACTGAAATATCGTGCCGCTGCAATAACGGGAGAACCCTTGCACAGAATTCCGACTGGGCTGCCGAGTCCATGCCGGAAACGATGTTCTGATACGCTTCAATAGCGGCACTCACCGTTCGGGAATCACTCCTCAGCAATTCAGCCTGCAGGAAAGGAATGGCACTCGCGGACTTGGTTTCACCAAGTGACGAAATGATCCTGGAGCGAAACAGGGAGTTATCATTCAACGACTGAATAAGTTGAGGGATAGAATTCCCCTTTGACACCCTCGCCAAAAACAACAATGCCTCTCCTCTTCGCCTCCAGGAAGAATGAACTGAATCCGTCAACAGACTTTCGAATTTCTTGTCGACTCCCTCCGTTGAATACTTCTCGGGATCAGCGTTGAGTATCGACAACGCGGTAAGCGCTGCATGTTCATTAGTATCGGCAATGAGCGAAATCAAAACCGGAGATGCGTCTTCACTTCGTTGGAGACGCAGAGATCGAATGCAATTTACCCGGACCCTCCAATCAGGATCGCCAAGAGCGTGACTCCTCACAACGGCCGCCGAAGCGGAATCGGCAACGAGACCAAAGAGCGTCGCGGTCCACATTCTCGCGTACGGCGAACGGTCATTCATCGCAGAGAGCAATGCCGGCAAATGGCGTTTCACCGACATTGAATCGCCGATCCGCATCATGGCATAGACCGCCATGTCCGTCGATTCTGCATTGCCGATGAGGCCGGCAACATACTCCGTCGCAACCGAGTCCTTGATTCTTCTAATGGCAAATCTTGCCACCGAAAGTGCGATAGATGATTCGAACTTGCGCGAAATTGTCGGCATCATTTCTACGAGAGCCCGCAGGTTCTCTCTCGTCCCGCATTTCGCCGCTGCATCGATAAATTCCCGGACACACCCCGGGTCAGAATCCGATTTAATGCAGTCAAGCAAAGGAGAGCCGGCTCCAGCTCTCCCAATTTGACCGAGGGCAAACGCGGCGGAACGGCGAACAGAAGGAATTGAATCCTTCAACATTGGGAGAAGGAACTGAATCGAAGCTGAATCCTGAATATTGGCCAGGGCGATGGCAGCGCGAGACCGTTCCATCGGATCGGAAGCTCGCAGAAGACGATAAAGTCTTCCATCGGAAAGGGAACGGGAATTCTGAAGGTCTGCAATACTATCGATAGTCTGTGCGGAGATTGGTTGATCGCAAATCGCCAGGATGAGAATGAAAGATAGAGATGTAATGTATTTGTTCATGCCGGTGAAAATCAATAAGTAAACCCGATGAGATCTCGTTAGGCCTCGTTCCCAAACTCAGTTTGGGAACGCTGTTCAAAACCACGTTTTTTTTGTGTATGTTCCCAACGGGACGTTGGGAACAAGGTAAACGAAGTAAATGGAATCTAAATCTCGTTCCCAAGCTCTGCTCGGGAACGAGGTTCGACCTTCTAAAAATACGGCCTGACGCGGTACTTTACCCCAAGTTCTTCTTCAACATACTTTTTCGCTTTCTCCACGTCTATGTCATCCATCCCCACAACACTCATGACAACCTCGGGCACGATTTTTTTGGCTTCACGGGCGAAGTCAATCATCGCTGCGTGATTTTTTTCCCCGTTGATCCTCATCAATTGGCCGTACTGCTTCGGGTCGACAGAGTTCAAACTGATCGATACCGTATCGACGACCCCCTTGAGTTCCGGTGCGATATTCCGTTTGTTGATCAGGCTCCCGTGTCCATCGGTATTGAGCCGAACTTTTCCGCCGTTCGCCTTTACCCAGGCGCCGATTTCTTTCACTGCGTCAAACCGGATCGTCGGTTCGCCGTATCCGCAAAACACAATTTCGTCGTACTTGCGCGGATCTTTAATTCCTTCAATAACTTCTTTGACAGTTGGCTCGCGGGTTATTTTCAAATTATGACCTTTGACCACTGCCTCGCCTTTCCGATCACAAAAGACGCAATCGGCGTCGCACCGGATCGTGAGATTAATATAGAGGGATCGGCCCAGCGAATACGTAAACACAGGGTCGCCCAGCGCCCCGATACTAAAGAGACGCTTTGCGTTGTAGGTCGTTGTCCGGGCGACGTCCTCGACTGTCGCCGAGCATATCTCCCCAACTTTCTTTCCTATCGCAGGAATATACATCGGTTCGTTCCGCTTTCCGCGGTTTGGAGCCGGGGTCAGATACGGAGAATCCGTTTCCAGCATAATATGATCATAGCCGATTGCTCGCAGAGTATCCACCGACGTAGAATTCTTAAACGTCACGATGCCGGGATATGAGACCAAAAATCCCAGCATGAAGAGTCGTCTTGCCGTCTGGGCATCCCCGGAGAAACAATGGAAGACTCCTTTGGGCGCAGGAAAGCGGCTGTTCGACGTCGCCTGTTGACTTCTCCAGAATTCGTTCTTTTGGATCATTTCATCGACCGCGGAGAGTGTATCGTCCATCGAATCTCTCGTGTGAACGATGATGGGAAGGTTCCGGCGGATCGCGATTTCGATCTGGGACCGGAACATCCGCTGCTGCTTCTCTTTCGGCGTCGTATCGTAATAATAATCGAGCCCGATCTCGCCGATGGCGACGACCTTCTTGTGCTCGCTGAGTTTCTCGATTTCCGCCAAGGCTTGTTCGTCTGCTTCCGCCATGTCCAGCGGATGAATTCCGACACAGGCATAGACTGATTCGTAACGTTCTGAAAGTGCGATCGCTTGTTTGCTCGTCTCGACATTTGTTCCGGGGACGACAAAATAGGTTACGCCGGCATCAGCTGCCCTGCGGATCACATCGTCCAGATCATCCTTGTAATCAGGATAGAATAAATGTGCGTGAGAATCGATAAACATGCTGTCTTTCGGTTGTAAGAGTATGATCCAAATTTTGGTTTTCTCTCTTCAAATTAGCAAAGGAGTGCCCGAATATCAAGGAGAACAACTCTTAATATGAGGATTGATGCCGTCGGTTGACATGAGTATAAATGTCCCATGTACCGATGCCTTGCTTATCCCTCAACCTTTGCGTAAATTTAGTTAGAAGCATGAAATTATCGCAGGAAAACCTATGAAGATACTTGTCGACGCTTTCACTATCGCTCTTCCCGTTCTCTATTTTGGCACGGTGTGGGCGTACGCCAAGGCCTTCTTCAAGGATTCACCGCTTGCTAAAAGGGTAAAGACTCCTCTCCTCCTCCTGACACTTGCGATACACCTCGCTTACCTATTGCTGAGAACGGTCTTATTTAATCATCCGCCGATCACAACGATCTTCGAGATCATGTCCATTATCTCGTTCTCTATCACGGCTGCGTACACAGTGATCGAGTTTCAAACGAAGGTCAAAAACACCGGATATTTCATCCTTATTCTTGCCTTCATCTTCCAAACTTTTTCATCGTTTTTTATCGAAGACCTTTCCGAAGTAAAGCCCATATTACGCAGCTACTTGCTTGGCATCCACGTTTCCAGCGCGCTGCTCGGATACGCCGCTATTGCAATTTCTGCCGTTTACGGATTCCTGTATCTGATGCTCTACCACCACATCAAGTCGAACCGCTTCGGGGTTATTTACAACAAGCTTCCAAATCTCGAAACGCTCGAAAAGATGTCGATGTTGTCCATTATCGTTGGCTTCACGTTTTTGACGATCGCGATCGCGGTCGGATTGTTCTGGCTTCCCCGCGCGTTCGAACATTTTTCGTACTTCGACCCAAAATTGATCGGGACGGTCTTCATCTGGGCGATGTACGGCATCGGCTTGGGTGCGAAAAGAACGATCGGCTGGCAGGGAAGAAAAATCATGATTCTCTCGATTATTGCTTTCGCCGTTTCATTTTTCTCGCTGACAATTATCAATGTGTATTTCAGCGCGTTCCACAAATTCTATTGACCCCCATCGAGTTCGCTGTATTGCCATTTTATGAACCTTGTTGCTGTAGGAATTAATCACCGCACTGCGCCTCTCGAAGTCCGGGAGAAACTGTGGATGTCGAGCGATGAAATTCGGACCGCCGTCGCGGCGATGAAAGGCCATCCTTTTACCGAATGTTTCATCGTCTCGACGTGCAATCGGACGGAACTGTACGGCCTTTATAGCGGCAGCTCCGATGATGCTCCCCCAGACATCGACGAGCTCAAGGACCAGCTGATCAAGGTTAAAGCTCCCGGAGGTCCTGTAAAACGGGAACACCTCTACCACATGATCTCTTCGAACGCGATCAGACATTTGTTCAAAGTTGCATCGGGCATCGATTCCATGGTGATCGGGGATATCCAGATTCTCAGCCAGATCAAAGACGATTTCAACATCGCGTACGAAGAGAAAGCCGCCGGGCCGCTTCTCCACCGGCTCCTGCAATCCACGTACCATGTGGGCAAACGAACAAGGACGGAGACGACGATCACCGAGGGAGCCGTTTCGGTCAGTTACGCAGCGGTAGAGCTGGCAAACAAAATTTTTTCTGACCTCTCGAAGAAGACCGCCCTCCTGATCGGCGCCGGAGAAACGGGAGAACTGACTGCGAAGCATCTCGTCGGGCGGGGCATCGGAAGTATCTTCGTCGCCAACCGTACGAAAGCGAAGGCCGAAGAAGTCGTTGCCGCGCTTGGGGGAAAAGCAGTCGACTTCGACTCCCTGCACCAGATGCTGAATCAGGTCGACATTGTCGTTTCTTCGATAACGAGCGACAAGTTTGTCGTCACGAAAAGCGATGTTCAGCGTGCGATGAAAGAACGATCCAACAAACCACTCTTCATCATCGACATCGGAGTCCCTCGAAATATAGACCCGGGCGCAAACGATATTGAGAACGTCTTCTTGCACGACATGGACGGGATCTCGGCGATCATCGATCGGAATGTCCAAAAAAGAAGAGCAGAAATTCCAAGGGTCAACGAAATAGTTCTTGAGGAATTGACGGAATTCCACAATTGGTACAATTCGCTCCAGGTAAATCCTACCATTCACGATCTGCGGACTCACTTCGAACAGGTCCGGCAGGAAGAAGTTGAAAAGAACATTAATCGCTTTGCAGCTGAAGACCGGGAGCTGGTTGACCTCGTCACGAAGCGGATCGTCAATAAACTCCTTCATCTCCCTACCACGAACTTGAAGAACGGAAACGAGGAAACCGAGGAAGAGAAGCATAAGAAGCTTCATATCGTGCGGTCCCTTTTCGGATTGCACAAACATCCATCGCCGAAAGAATGAGCTCAAAGAATAAAATAATCATCGGAACTCGCGGCAGCGAGCTCGCTCTCTGGCAATCGAATTGGGTTGCTGCGGAGCTTCGGCGGCTCCACCCTTCGCTTGCGGTTGAGACGACCGTGATAAAGACAACGGGAGATAAGATCCTCGATTCTCCTCTTTCAAAGATCGGCGATAAGGGACTTTTCACAAAAGAAATCGAGAATGCACTTCTGGACAATTCGATCGACCTCGCCGTTCACAGTTTGAAAGACGTTCCTACAAATCTTGCCGGCGGACTTATGATCGGCGCGATCACCGAACGTGAAGACGTGCGGGATGTTTTTATTTCCCATCCGAAAAAGAGATATGCCTCGCTCAGCGCCGTTCCGAAAAACGGATCGATCGCAACTGGGAGCTTGCGGCGCAGATGTCAGCTCCTCAACATCCGCCCCGACCTTCAGATTGTTGAGATCCGCGGAAATCTGAAAACACGCTGCGCAAAACTCGCGGATTCAGAATGGGACGGTATGCTTCTCGCTAAAGCTGGCGTCACCCGTCTCGGCTGGACGGATATGATCTCGGAAGTACTGTCACCGACATCGATTCTGCCGGCAGTGGGACAGGGAGCTCTTGCCATCGAGATCCGGTCCAATGATGCATCACTCCTCGCTGCGGTAGAACCGCTGAATCATCTCCAAACCGTGCAGGCCACCGACGGCGAACGCTCGCTCCTCCGCTTCCTCGAGGGGGGCTGCCAGATTCCGATCGGAACGTTTGGAAGGATCGAATCAGGAACATTCTTTTTGGATGCGGTGGTCGGAAGTCTCGACGGGAAGAAAATGGTCAGGGGAACGATCAGCGGCCCGCCTGCCGATTCAGCGAAGCTTGGCGCCGCGCTGGCGCAGCAATTGCTTAAGCTCGGTGCGGACAAAATACTGGAAGCAATCAGAAGGGGGGATAACTGACGAATATGCCGGAAACTCCCCCATCGCCGCCGACAACTCGGATGCATTCTCCCCTGCTTGGAAAAACAATCCTGGTCACGCGAACCGAAGAGCAGTCCGCAGAGTTCATTAAATTGCTCGAACAGCTTGGCGCATCGGTCGTACTATACCCGACGATTCAGATCGTGCCGCCCAAGTCTTGGGGGGATTGCGACAAAGCGATCGAAAATATCAATAACTATGACGCGATCATTCTTACCAGCCTGAACGCAGCCGAAAATTTTTTCGCCAGGGTTTTACTCTCGAACAACGGCACAACGAAGCTCATCGCCGAAAAGACGGTCTATGCCGTGGGAGACAAAACGCGATCGGCTGTGGAAAAGTATCACATTCCCGTTGCAGCAATGCCGGCGGTGTACGACGCAAAGCATCTCGCCATTACGCTTGCCCGCACGGATGTCAAAGGGAAACGATTCCTTTTTCCAAAAGGAAATTTAGCGGGAAACGTGATTACGTTCGCCCTGCAGGAACACGGGGCCTCGGTCGACGAGGTGATCGTCTATGAAACGATCGAGCCTTCGCACACGGACGCGGAATCGCTCAGACAGAAATTGCAAAAGAACGAGATCGATGTCGTCACATTTTTCAGCCCTTCCAGCATCTCGAATTTTCTGGCGACGATACCCGGAGATTTACTGGACAATTTGACAATTGCCGTTATCGGGCATACAACTGCGTCGGCCGCAAAAAATGTATCCTTGCCGGTGCATATCGTCGCCGAGCACGCAACCTCGGCGAACCTTGTCGCCTCAATCGTACGATATTATGAATAGTGCAGCGTTAAAAGAAGAGCCGGTCGGCAGGAAACCTCCGCCTCGCATCGTTGGTGAGTTCTGGACGGCAAAGCAGCGGCAGGCATCGTCGCTCCATGAAATCTCGTACCGCGCCTGTTTCAAGCCGCAGTTGCCCAGATATTTTATAGAGCGATACAGCGCTGAAGGCGATATCGTTTACGACCCTTTCATGGGAAGAGGGACAACGATCATTGAAGCTGCCTTGCTGAATAGAAATGTTATCGGAAACGACGTCAATCCGTTGAGTAAAATTCTCGCAGCGCCCAGGCTCGACATTCCTGATATCGACGAAGTGCAGCAACGTCTGGCGGAGATAAAATTCTCAAAGAAAGCAAAAGCCAATATCGACCTGTCGATGTTCTTCCATCCTGAGACAGAAGCGGAAATAGTCTCGCTTCAGCGGTATCTTGCAGACAGGAAGAAAGATCGTAAAGAAGACCGGATTGACCGCTGGATCCGCATGGTGGCGACGAACAGATTAACGGGGCATTCTCGTGGATTCTTTTCGGTATACACATTGCCCCCGAATCAGGCAACGCAGCCAAAAAGCCAGATACGCATCAACAAACTGAGAAAGCAAACTCCGGAATATCGAAGCGTCAGGAATATTATTCTGAAAAAAACTCGGACACTTTTGCAAAGAGTTTCCGAAGACCAGCGCGCAAACGTCGATGCAATCCAAGCTCAAGCACGGTTCCTGACGACCGACGCAAGACACACAGCAATAATTGGAACAGATACCGTTCAGCTGGTGGTAACATCTCCCCCATTTTTAAACATCGTCCAATATACAAACGATAATTGGATGCGTTGCTGGTTCAACCGGATCGCCGATGATGCTGTCGCATCGCACATGACCATGTCCCGGACGATTGACGAGTGGTGCGCAGTGATGGCTGACGTCTTCAAAGAACTTTTTCGAATCACACTGAATGGAGGACACGTTGCCTTCGAAGTAGGTGAGCTGCGAAAAGGGACAATGAAGCTCGAGGAACACGTCATTCCCCTCGGAAGGAACGCTGGGTTTGGGTGCGAAGCCGTTTATATCAATACGCAACAGTTTACAAAGACGGCGAACATATGGGGAATCCAGAATAATGAATCTGGGACGAACACAAATAGAATCGTACTTTTCCGAAAATAACAATAACGGATTTTTTTGAAAACTCAAATTCCAACGAACGACTTATTCCTACGCGCGTGCAACCGTGAAGATGTAGAACGGACACCGGTCTGGTTCATGCGGCAAGCGGGGAGATATTTGCCGGAATACCGCGCTGTGAGAGAGAAAGTCGATTTTCTGACATTGTGCAAGACGCCCGAACTTGCGGCTGAGGTGACGGTGCAGCCCGTCGACATCATCGGCGTCGACGCGGCAATAGTTTTTTCGGACATACTGGTTGTGCCCGAAGCGATGGGGATGGAGCTGATCGTCGAGGAGGGAAAAGGAGGTCCGAGATTCCCTTCCCCGCTCCGATCGCGCGCCGATATTGACAAACTTCCTGTCCCCGACCCAAACTCAAAGCTGAAATTTGTGATGGACGCGATTCGGACAACTCAAAAGAATCTCAACAACAAAGTTCCTCTTATCGGATTTTCCGGATCTCCATGGACTCTTGCGACATATATGGTTGAAGGCCGCGGTTCCAAAAATTTTCGGCACGTCAAAGAGCTGATATTTTCATCCCCCAGAGACGCTCATTTCCTTCTCGATAAACTGGCGCGTTCCGTAGCCTTGTACCTCTCCGCTCAAATTGAAGCCGGAGCACAAGCCGTTCAGATTTTCGACACTTGGGGGGGAATTCTGGGACAGGAAGAATTTGAGGAATTCTCGCTCCGTTATATCAGGCAAGTTCTCTCATTAGTGAAGACCAACGGTGCCCCTGTTATTGTCTTTTGCAAAGATTGCGGCCATTCTCTTGAAAAAATTGCTGATACGGGCGCGGCCGTGGTGGGAATTGACTGGACCGTCGACATCGGCAAAGCGCGCGAGATGGTAGGAAGTTATGCTGCGCTGCAAGGGAATCTCGACCCAACAATGTTGTATTCGACTCCCGAGAGGATCGAAACAGGCGTGAAGCAGATACTGAAGAAATTTGGAAAAGGAAATGGACACATTTTCAACCTCGGCCACGGCATCCTGCCCGACACGCCCGTTGAGAATGTCAAAGTATTCGTGAACGCCGTGAAGAAATTTAGCGTTCAATATCATTAGAAGGCATCTGCTAAATCTACAGTACGGTCATTCTGAGCGAAACGAAGAATCTTTGATACATTCTTAGATTCTTCACTTTGCTTCGCTCCGTTCAGAATGACATGACTTCTGATTTTTAGAGATGCCTTCATAAAAAGGAATCCTTCAAAGATGAAGCAATTTGAATCGATAGACGTTGAACTGCTGAAAAAATACGACCGTCCGGGTCCGCGGTATACGAGTTACCCGACTGCGCCGGTCTTTACTCCTGCGTTTGGACCGAAAGAATACCGGGATGAGATCCTCCGCACAAATTCCGCCGAGGATTCGTCGGACCTTTCGCTCTATTTCCATTTTCCTTTCTGCGATACGCTGTGCTATTTTTGCGGCTGCACGATGCTTGTCACTCACAGCCGGGACCGCATACGCGAATATAATTCGTATCTCAAAAAAGAAATTGACATGGTTGCTCCGATGGTTTCCAGGAAGCGCAAGGTCTCACAGCTCCATTGGGGAGGTGGAACTCCCTCATATCTTGATCCGGATGAGATACTGGAAATCGGCACATATATTAGAGAACGGTTTTCGTTCGCCGACGACATTGAAGCGGGCGTGGAGATCGACCCGCGCGGCTTGACCTTCGAGCATGTGAAGGCGCTGCGCGAAAGCGGCTTCAACCGCATCAGCATGGGAGTTCAGGATTTCAATCCGAAAGTGCAGGAAGCAGTGAACCGGATACAGCCGGAGTCGATCACCCGGGACGCCGTGGAATGGAGCCGGAGGCTCGGGTTCAAGAGCATCAACCTCGACCTGATCTATGGACTTCCCCACCAGACCCTCGCATCTTTCAAAAAAACCGTCGATACCATCATCGATATTTCGCCGGACAGGATCGCGGTGTTCAACTATGCGCACGTCCCCTGGCTCAAGCCGCATCAGAAGCTGATACACGAGGAGCAGCTGCCGTCGCCGGATTTGAAACTCCAGATCTTTAAGATGACGATTGAAAAGCTCATTGATGCGGGATACTGGAACATCGGCATGGACCATTTTTCCAAGAAGACTGACGAAATGGCCACCGCCCAAAAGAACAAAACGCTTTACCGAAACTTCCAGGGATACTCGACGAAGGCCGGCTGCGATCTCTACGGGTTCGGCATGTCCGCCATCGGTCACTTCAGCGAAACATATCAACAGAACAAGAAAACCCTGCTTGAGTACTATAAGACGCTGACTGCAAATTCTCTTCCGACGAACCTCGGATACAGAATGTCGGCGGATGATCAGATACGCAAGACGGTGATCACCCGGCTCATGTGCGATATGGAATTGGAAAAATCCGCAGTCGAGAAACAATTCGGCATCACGTTTGACGAATACTTCGGTGATGCGCTGATCAAGCTGCAAACGTTCGTTCCCGACGGTTTGGTCACTCTGACAAGGGAGAAGATCGTTGTCAACGGCCTGGGGAGATTGATCATCAGAAATATCGCGATGTGCTTCGACGCGTACCTCGAGAAGATGATGAAAGAACGTCCCATTTTTTCCCGTACAGTTTAAGCGTACTGAGAATGAGCACAAAGAAGACAGCGGTTGTCCTATTCCAGCTCGGCGGACCCGATTCGCTTGAGGCAGTCGAACCGTTCCTGTACAACCTTTTTTGCGACCCGGATATCATCGACCTTCCTGGGGCGTTTCTATTCAGGAAAACCCTGGCAAAAGTAATTTCATCCCGGCGGGCCGAAAAGGTCCGGGATTTATACAAGAATATCGGCGGATCCTCTCCTATCCTTCCCCAAACCCTGCGGCAGGCGAAAAGCCTTGAGGCGTCCCTCAAAAGCAAAGGAGTGAACGCCGTCGTTCACGTCGCCATGCGCTACTGGCACCCCATGACGGAGGAAGTGCTCGAGCGAATCCGGAATGACGGGGTCGAAGAAGTTATCCTGCTCCCCCTCTACCCGCAGTACTCGAAGGTAACAACGGGTTCCAGCGTAAAAACCTGGCAGAATGCCGCCGCGAAGATGAAGATCAATCATCTCTCGACAAAACTTGTCGAGAGCTACTACGACCACCCGATGTATATTGCGGCGCTGGTCGAGAATATCAGGCAGTCGATCAATAAGGTTCCTCAAAATGAGCGGAAAAACATTCACCTTGTCTTCAGCGCTCATGGTACGCCGATAAAGCTGGTAAAGAACGGAGACCCGTACTCGATCCAGATGCAGAAGACGTACGAAGCGGTGATTGCAGCGGGAAATTTTGATTTGCCGCATCATCTTTGTTTCCAGAGCAAAGTGGGCCCGCAGCGGTGGCTTGAGCCATCGCTCACACAAACGATCAAATCGCTCGCAGAACAAAAGGTCTCTCACATGATCATCGTGCCGATCGCGTTTGTGACCGAACACATTGAAACTCTTTCGGAAATAGGCATCGAAGCGCGGGAAAAAGCAGAACATCTCGGCGTTACGTATTTTGACGTCATGCCGGCTCTGATCGACAGCCCAAAATTCATTTCGTGCCTCACAGATCTTGTTATCCAGCAGTTGAAGAATTGAGCGGACTCAATGCCTGAGCGTCATACTGTTATTATTGTCGGAGCAGGTATCAGCGGCCTTGCAACTGCGTGGTGGCTGCACAAATCCGGCATTGACGTCGCCGTGTTGGAAGACGGCTCCGCGGTCGGCGGAACAATGAGAACGTTCGAAACCAACGGTTGGCTTGTCGAAAAAGGTCCAAATAGCGCACTCGAAACAACACCCCTGCTGCGAAAACTTTCTGCCGAAGTTGGCATTGAACAGGAAATGATCTACGCCAATGACGAGGCCGACAACCGGTACATCCTGCGCGATGGCACGCTTCATCCGCTCCCCATGAAACTGGGATCGTTTTTGAAGTCGAAGCTCTGGTCCCTGTCCGGAAAACTGAGGCTGCTCAAAGAGCCATTCATCGGCAGGTCAACAAAAGAAGAAACAATCGCCGAGTTTGTGACAAGGCGTCTCGGAGTAGAATTTCTTGATTACGCCATCAACCCATTTGTGGCAGGAGTCTACGCCGGCAGTCCGGACCAGCTGAGCGTGCAGGCCGCGTTCCCGAAATTATATGCGCTTGAGAAAAACTACGGGGGCCTGATCAAGGGCCAGATCCTTGGCGGGCGAGAAAGACGAAAGAGGGCGGAAAAAGCGAAAGACCGTTCGCGTCTTTTTTCATACAAAAATGGCATGCAGTCGCTGCCGGCTGCAATCGGGAACGAGTTAGGCAGCCGGGTGCACACGAACACGCGCGTCGAATCCGTCGCGCCGGTTTCAGAAAACGGAACACGGTCCGGACATTTGATTCACGTGACGGGGATTGAAAACGGAAAACGTTTCACACTTGCCACGGACGCAGTAATTCTGGCGGTCCCTTCGTACAACGCTTCACCGATGATCGAACCGCTCGACAATACCCTTGCAACTTCCCTCAAAAACATTTATTATCCTCCGGTAGCGGAGGTCTATTTGGGTTTCTCGACCGGCGTTATCGGGCGTCCGCTCGATGGATTCGGTTTTCTCATTCCGGAAAAGGAGCATCGCAAGATACTCGGGACGATCTGGAGTTCCGTTCTGTTCCCGGGAAGGGCACCCGAAGGCCATGCTGCTCTAACGACGTTTGTCGGGGGCTCCCGGCAACCCGAGCTCGCGCGATTGAGCGAGACAGAACTTGTTGAGCTTGTCGTCCAGGAATTGACGCCAATCATGAACCTTACCGGCAGACCGGCATTCAGCAGTGTCACAAAGTGGGAAAAAGCGATCCCGCAGTACCGCATCGGACATCTTTCCGTAATGGAACAGATACGCAATTTCGAATTTTATAATTCGGGTATTTTTCTCAGCGGAAATTATCGCGGAGGAATCGCAGTCGGAGATTGTGTGATCAATTCTGAACAGATGGCAGAGCGGATATCCAGCTACATTGCCATCACAAAGAAAACAATATCTGTCTGAACTCAAAGGAGCATTCAATGAAAGGTTTTTTGATCATCCTCGCCGTCGGTGCAGCAGTGTGCAATCTCTCGGCGCAAACTCCATTAGAGGCGCCGGAGATGGAACAAACCCTGGCGGTTGAAGAATTTTCCGATGTTGTAAAATCCGTCTGGGATGTCATAAAAAAAGGGGCGGATGACTACCATGATGAAACAATTACCAGAAGTGAATTTGAAACTGCGGCTGAATTTGAAGCACGGCTCCAGCAAAGGCACAACGATATTGCTGCAACCATCCGGACATTTGCTGATTCAAAGAAGCTCGGCCAGCGCTTTTTCGCGGTTTGGATGCCGGCGACTCTTGTAAAATACAACGCCGATACTCAGATCTACACAGTCACATCGCCGACAAAGATCGTCGTTCCGCCGGCCGCACAAAATATTTCGACCTCATGCCCTCAAAATCCATACATCGTGCTTTCCGAAACCAACGAGAAAGGGTACAAATTTGCTTACCTTCTTCTCAAAACGAAGCCCGAATATTCCTGGCATGTCGACAAGGAAACAGCGCGCAAAGCGAAGAACAACGAAGGAAATATTCTTTTTAAGGTATGGTTCCGGTTTGATCTTTCGCAGGCGTTCGCCGGCAACCAGGGACAGCTGACCATCATCCCCGTGAGGATTGCGCTCATGAATAAAGCTGACAACACCACATTCTGGAGCGACGAAATCATAAAATAGCGGCCGCACGATGACCGCTCCCGGAAGGAACGACAATGGATAATTTCAAAAAGAGCATGCTGACGCTCGTCACCGATGCATCGACGAATCTCCCCCCCGATGTTCGAGTCGCAATCAAGAAGGCAGCAAGCATAGAAACGCCGGGAACCCGGTCATCGCTTGCCCTCGATATGATTGCGACAAACATCGACATGGCATGCGACTACACAGCTCCGATTTGTCAGGATACCGGAATGCCGACATTTTACATTCACACCCCGGTTGCAGCAAATCAGCTGCGGATGAAAAAGGAAATACTCGAGGCCATCGCTGAGGCGACAAGATCCGGAATCCTCCGGGAAAATTCTGTCGACTCTCTTACGGGGAAGAACAGCGGGAATAATTTGGGCCCGGGGACTCCCGTGATCCACTGGGAACAGTGGGACAATGAAAAAGAAATTGAAGTGAAACTGATCCTCAAAGGGGGAGGCTGCGAAAACAAGAATATTCAGTACTCCCTGCCTGCCAGCCTCGATCATCTTGGAAAAGCAGGGAGGAATCTCGACGGTGTGCGGAAGTGCATACTGCACGCGGTGTGGCAGGCACAAGGACATGGGTGCTCGATCGGGGCGCTGGGGGTTTCCATCGGCGGAGACCGGGCGACGGGATACGAGCAGGCAAAACAACAACTTTTCAGAACGCTTGACGATATGAATCCGAACCCCGATCTGGCAAAGCTGGAAGCAGAGATCATGGAGAGCGCAAACACGCTCAACATCGGAACGATGGGATTTGGAGGCAAAGCAACCCTTATCGGCTGCAAGATCGCGGCACAGAACCGTCTCCCCGCCAGCTTCTTTGTTTCGGTGGCATACGATTGCTGGGCATTCCGGCGGCAGGGAGTAATCCTCGATGCTGCAACCGGAGCAATCAAGCGGTGGCTCTATAAAGACGACTCCCCTATTATCAAAATGGCCATACAGGAGAGTATTTCCCTTACCGGCAGAGAGAGAATTCTGAATACTCCGATCAGCGAAGAGACGATCCGTTCTCTCAGGGTAGGCGACGTCGTGCTGATTTCCGGAAGGATGTTTACAGGACGGGATACGATTCACACGTATCTTATGGACCATGACGCTCCGGTAGATCTGCGCGGCCAGGTGCTTTATCATTGCGGACCCGTCGTGGTAAAGGAAAACGGAAAATGGAGAATCAACGGAGCAGGGCCGACGACCAGCAGCCGAGAGGAACCGTACCAGGCCGATATCATCAAGAAATTCGGGCTCAGGGCAGTTGTCGGCAAAGGGGGAATGGGTGCGAAAACGCTGGCTGCGCTAAAAGAATACGGCGCGGTCTACTTAAACGCAATCGGCGGCGCGGCGCAGTATTACTCGCACTGCATCGAGGAGGTCGAAGGAGTCGACTTTCTGGAATTCGGCGTACCCGAAGCGATGTGGCATCTACGCGTCAAAAATTTCCCCGCGATCGTGACCATGGATGCTCACGGAAACAGCCTGCACGCGGAAATCGAGCAGGCGTCAGCAAAGGAACTTTCGCGATTTGCTGAAGCCAGCCGTTAAATTCTCGACCGAACGGGCACTGAGGATTCTCTCCTTGGCGGCCCGTTCCCCCGATTCTCTTCAATGAAGAAATAATTTTTACGCCCACTTGAAGTTCCGCCTTTTCGTTCGTACTATTCATTGTCCAAACCAATATTTACAGAAAGCTCTCGCAGGAGAAGCCTCATGTCGAAAGACACTCTCACTATCACCGACAACCGAACCGGGAAAACATACGAACTGCCGATCGTTCACGACACCATCCATGCAACCGACTTACGACAAATAAAAATAAAAGACGACGATTTCGGGATGATGACGTACGACCCGGCGTTTATGAACACGGCGTTATGCAAAAGCACGATCACATTTATCGACGGCGACAAAGGTATCCTCCGGTACCGCGGTTACCCGATCGAACAGCTTGCCGAGAAAAGCACATATCTTGAAGTTGCCTACCTGATCTTGTACGGTGAACTGCCCACGAAGGAACAATTGGAAAAATGGACGAACGAAATCAATCTTCATACGTTCATCCATGAGAATGTGAAACTCTTGATGGAAGGGTTTCGGTACGATGCGCACCCGATGGGAATGTTTGTGAGTACCGTAGCGGCTCTTTCAACTTTCTACCCGGAAGCAGGAAATATTTTTGACGAAGAGGTCCGGCGAAAGCAAACGCTCAGGCTCATCGGAAAAGTACCAACCGTCGCCGCGTTCGCGTACCGGCACAGTAAGGGAATGCCGTACGTCTATCCGGACAACGGATTGAGCTTCACGGGCAATTTCCTGAACATGATGTTCCGGATCGGTACGGTAAAATACAACCCTCACCCTGTTCTCGAGCGCGCGCTCGAGGTCCTGTTCATCCTTCATGCAGACCACGAGTTGAACTGCAGCACGGCAGCGATGAGAAATGTCGGAAGCTCCCATGTCGACCCGTATTCCGCCATCGCAGCTGCTGCGGCGGCATTGTATGGCCCGCTGCATGGAGGCGCAAACGAAGCCGTGCTCCGCATGCTTGACCATATCGGGGACATTTCAAATGTACCGGGCTTTATCAAAGCAGTGAAGGCCGGCGACGGAAAGCTGATGGGGTTTGGGCATCGCGTATACAAAAACTTCGACCCCCGCGCAAGAGTCATCAAAAAACTTGCCGATGATGTATTCGAGGTCACCGGACGAAATCCCAAATTAGACATCGCCCTCGAGCTGGAACGTGTTGCATTGCAGGACGAGTATTTCATCAAACGGAAATTATATCCCAATGTCGATTTTTATTCGGGTTTGATATACCAGGCAATGGGCTTCCCGGTGGAAATGTTTCCGGTGCTCTTCGCGATACCCCGGACCTCCGGATGGATCACCCATTGGCTTGAAATGCTGCAGGACCCGGAGCAGAAGATCGCACGCCCCCGTCAGATCTATCTCGGCCACGATAAGCGCGATTTTGTACCGATAGAAAAAAGAAAGTGAGCCATGAAGGCTACCGTCAATAACGCTCTCCTGCACTATATCGATATCGGGATCTCGACCGCCACACCCGTGGTCTTTATCCATGGATTTCCGTTCAGCCACAGGATGTGGACGTTCCCGGGGGGACAGACGGAAGCGCTTGCCTCGACAAATCGGGTCATTGCGTATGACGTGCGCGGCCATGGCGACAGCGAGGTCGGCGATGGACAGTACACGATCGAGTTGTTCGTCGACGACCTCATCGGTCTCCTGGATCACCTCAGCATCGCCAGGACGGTCGCAATCGGGCTTTCGATGGGAGGATACATTGCACTGCGCGCGGCCGAGAGACATCCTGACAGGTTTCGCGGGTTGGTTTTGTGCGATACAAAAAGCGAAGGCGACTCGAACGATGCCAAGGTCAAGCGTGCTGCGTCGATCAAGGCCGTTAAAGCGAGCGGTCCCCGTCAGTTTGCACAGAATTTTGTGGCGAATGTTTTTACCCCCGATAGTTTTAACACGAGACCCGAGGCCGTAAAAGCGATCCAGAGCATTATTGAGAGGACAGCTCCCCTTTCGCTTTGCGGAACAATGCTAGCCCTCGCTGCCCGCACCGATACGACGGCGGCTCTCGCCGGCATCACTGTTCCGACATTGATCATGGTCGGCGAACACGATGCGCTGACCCCGCCCGCTGCGTCGCAGGCGATGCGAGAAAAAATCCCTCAGTCAGAACTCCACATCATCCCAGGCGCGGCGCACATGAGCAACATCGAGAACACCGCGGAATTCAACAAACATCTTTCGGAATTCCTGCAGAAACTTGCCTGAGAAAAGGCCCTGATGAAGACCATTATTTCAAATCCCATATTTCCCGCCAACGATGTCGCGTCGCGCCCCTGCTGACATTCCTTCGCTTAATTCAGCCGTCGTTTCCTGCCGTCAATGTCCCCGCCTGGTGAAGTGGCGCGAGGATATCTCACGAAAAAAAACGAGGCGATTTGCCGACCAGGAATATTGGGGCAAACCGGTCCCGAGTTTCGGTGACGCGGCGGCTCGCCTCATGGTTGTCGGGCTTGCCCCGGCAGCCCATGGAGGAAACCGCACCGGACGAGTCTTCACCGGCGACGAAAGCGCGAATTGGCTGTATCGTGCATTGTTCAAAAATGGATTCGCAAACCAACCACATTCGACGCACCGGGGCGACGGACTTACACTGGACAATTGTTACATTACAGCAGTCTGCCATTGCGCCCCGCCCCAAAATAAATTATTGCTGAAAGAGATCCACAATTGCCGCCCGTTCATGCTGCTGGAACTTCAGCTTTTGAAACACCTGCGTGTCATTGTCGGACTCGGAAAAGTTGGATTCGAGGCATCCTTCGATTGTCTCCGTGATTTGGGATGGACGGCATTGAAGGCCAGGCCCAAATTCGGGCACGGAGTGTCGTACCGGATCAACGATACGGTCACCCTCATCGGAAGCTATCATCCCAGCCAGCAGAACACGTTTACTGGAAAGCTAACGGAGAAGATGCTGAACGATGTTTTTCGATCCGCCCGGAAGATTCTAAAAAAATAGCCCCTCAAACGAAACCCGTTGGTTCAGTGCCCACCGAGAAACCCAATTCTCTGCCAATCTCTCGTTCCCAATCTCCGATTGGGAACGGAGTGAATCTAGTGCTCGATGTCTTCAGCCGAAAGACGAGTTACCCAATTCTCTGCCAATCTCTCGTTCCCAATCTCCGATTGGGAACGGAGTGAAT
>CAYTOA010000032.1:0-25134 GCA_964439265.1 uncultured Chitinophagaceae bacterium | reverse complement strand
ACCCAATTCTCTGCCAATCTCTCGTTCCCAATCTCCGATTGGGAACGGAGTGAATCTAGTGCTCGATGTCTTCAGCCGAAAGACGAGTTACCCAATTCGCTCCCAAACTGAGTTTGGGAGCGAGAAGTGAAAGCAACTCTTATGCAGATTAAGACACTAGCGTAATTTGAAGTTCTCCCCGTCATCTGCTATATTTGATTAGCAAAGCGACTTGGCAAACAAACCAGAGAGGGTATGAAGATGACAATGATCGATGAGAAGACGGCATTCGGTTCCACCCTACGCGCAGATACCGCACCGTTCAAACGGCTGCGCCGGCTGCGAATGACCGATGCCTTCAGGTCAATGGTTCGCGAGACAGAACTTTCGCGCAACGATTTTATTTATCCTCTCTTCGTGGTGCCGGGTAAAAAAATCCGCAACGAAATAAAGTCCATGCCCGGGGTTTTCCAGCTGTCAATCGATGAGACAGTCAAGGAATGCCTTAGTGTGAAATCATTAGGTATCCCCGCCGTCATTCTTTTCGGCATTCCGGAGCAGAAGGACGAGGTTGGCAGCGATGCGTACGACGAGCACGGAATCATCCAGATGGCCATCCGCGCGATCAAGAAGGAAGTTCCGGAGCTTGTGGTGATCACCGACGTCTGTCTATGTGAATACACCTCGACCGGACATTGCGGAATCGTCCGGAACGGCGAAATAATCAATGACGAATCGATCGAACTGCTGGCGAGGGAAGCCCTCACCCACGCGCAAGCCGGAGCAGATCTCGTCGCGCCGTCGGATATGTTCGACGGCCGCGTAGGAGCTATCAGGCATATCCTAGACGCAAACGGCTTTTCCAACCTTCCCATCATGTCCTACGCTGCAAAGTACGCGTCTGGGTTCTACGGGCCGTTCCGCGACGCCGCAGAAAGCACGCCCAAATTCGGCGACCGTCGTTCCCATCAGATGGATCCGGCAAACTCCAACGAGGCCCTGCGCGAAGTTGAGCAGGACATTATCGAGGGTGCGGACATTGTGATGGTGAAGCCGGCGCTCCCCTACCTTGATATTGTCCGGCGCGTGAAGGACAGGTTCGAAATGCCGACTGCCGCATACAACGTGAGCGGCGAGTACTCCATGATCAAGGCGGCCGGCAGAAACGGATGGATCGACGAGGAGCGCGTGATGATGGAAACACTCACGAGTATCAAACGGGCCGGCGCGGACCTGATCCTCACCTACTTTGCGAAGGATGCTGCAAAGCTCCTCCGTTGAATGAATCCTCATGAAAAATGTTCTCGTCACCGGCGGATCAGGATTCATCGGATCGAATCTTGCTGCGGCATTGCTGCAGCAGGGGCTCAATGTCAGAATTCTCCGCAGGCCGAACTCAAACCTTTTCAATACCGTTGGTCTTGGAGTTGAACACAGAATCGGCGACGTGCGGGATGCCGGGTCGCTGCGGAATGCCATTCGCGGCTGCGATACCATTTTTCACACGGCGGCGATGGTATCATTCTGGAAGCCGGCGCGTCAGCTTCAGTACGAAATAAACGTGCACGGTACGCAAAATGTTGTTGACGCCTGCTTACGAGAGAACGTGGAGCGCCTCATCCACACAAGTTCCATTGCCGCGATAGGCCATGAAACAGGCAGGAAATTCGCAGATGAATCGACCGCCTTTAACTGGCAGCAGGCCGACAGCGGCTATAAAAATTCCAAGCACCTGGCAGAAGCCGAGATCCTAAAAGGGGTTGCACAGGGCCTCGACGCGGTACTGGTGAATCCTGGGGTGGTCATAGGTCCCGGAGATATTCATTTCAACGGGGGAAAACTCATTCGCTCGGTGAAGAAACATCAGGCGCTCTTTTATATAAAAGGGGGAATGAACGTGGTTTTTGTAGCGGACGTGGTCGCAGGACATATCGGCGCTGCGCGTAAAGGAAGAAGCGGAGAGCGGTATATCCTAGGCGGTGAGAACGTGACGCATAAGGAAGCGTTCCAAATCACTGCCGAGGTCGTCGGGGGCATCGTTCCGCGAATCCGAATGCCGATTTTCATGCTTAAACTTGCGGGAAGCGCTTTCGATATTGCCGGGAGAATTATGAACAAAGAGCTTCTTGTAACATCGGAGCTCTTTTCCGGCGCCGGACTTTACAATTGGTATAGTTCGGGAAAAGCTCAACGCGAGCTTGGTTACACTATTACGCCGTTCCGCGAAGCAGTCGAAAAAACATACAACTGGTATTGCGCCAAAGGCTTGATTTGAAACATAAGCGAACGTTCATCCAGAGCTATTTCCAGTAGATAACCACCTGTGTTGCCACCAAGACGCCAAGCACGCGAAGAGAACTGTTATCCTTTATGCCCATAAATTCTTTGCGTTCTTGGCGTCTTAGCGGTTAGAAAATGCAAGATTAATTTAGAGTAACGGTGATAGTAGTCTATCGAGAAGGAATGAAATGAAAACAACAAAATCTGCGCGGCTGTTCAAAGAGGCGTTGCGACTCATTCCAGGCGGAGTCAATTCCCCCGTGCGCGCATTCGCGTCCGTGGGAAGGACGCCCGTTTTTATCGAAAAGGCACGCGGCTCCAAGTTATGGGATGTAGATGGTAACCAGTTCATTGACTATGTCGGGTCCTGGGGACCGATGATCCTCGGCCATGCTCACCCTCAAATCCTGCGCGCTATCAAAAAAGCAGCTGACAACGGGACAAGTTTCGGCGCAGCGACCGAACGTGAAGTTGAGATGGCGGAACTTATTTCTACCATCATGCCTTCCATCGAGATGGTTCGCATGGTCAACTCCGGCACCGAAGCAACGATGAGTGCGATCCGGCTGGCCCGCGCGTTCACCGGGAGGGACAAAATAATCAAGTTTGAGGGATGCTATCACGGCCACGCCGATTCGTTTCTCATCAAGGCAGGTTCGGGAGCGATGACGCTGGGTGTTCCGGACAGCCCCGGTATACCCGCTGCGATTGGCGGTGCAACACTCACCGCACGTTACAACAATATCGCGTCCGTGGAAAATCTACTCGCCGCGTACCCGGGTCAGGTCGCGGGACTTATCGTAGAGCCTGTCGTCGGCAACATGGGCTGCGTCGTCCCGGCCGACGGTTTCCTCGAAGGGCTCCGATCGCTCTGCACCAATCAAGGCATCGTCTTTATCATGGACGAAGTCATGACGGGTTTTCGTGTCGCACTCGGGGGCGCCCAGCAGCGCTATGGTGTAACGCCAGACCTCACGACATTGGGAAAGATCATCGGCGGGGGGCTTCCAGTGGGAGCCTACGGCGGCAGGAAAGAAATAATGAAACTCGTCGCACCGTCCGGACCGATGTATCAGGCAGGAACGCTCTCCGGTAACCCGCTCGCAATGGCCGCAGGAATCGAGATGATAAAGATGCTTTGCGGCAAGAAGACAATTTATGCTCAGCTGGAAAAGAAATCGGCGAGACTCGAATTTGGGCTGCAATCGATTATCGATAAACATCGCTTTCCCCTTACTCAGAACCGCGTCGGTTCGATGTTCACGCTCTTCTTCACGAAAGAACGGGTCGTCGATTACGAAACCGCGAAAACTTCCGACACAAAGAAATTCGCGGCGTATTTTTCTTCCATGCTTGATCAGGGGATCTATCTCGCTCCTTCGCAGTTCGAAGCGGCCTTCATGTCGGCGGCTCATTCGGATAAAGACATCGACCGGACGATCCGGGCAGCTGAAAAAGCGCTGCTGGCGGCGTTTTCACAGAAAATTTGACGGCGGAGTTTGTCCTTGTGACCTTCTCTGAATCTGAATAT
This sequence comes from uncultured Chitinophagaceae bacterium, assembly GCA_964439265.1. Taxonomy (GTDB): domain Bacteria; phylum Bacteroidota; class Ignavibacteria; order UBA10030; family UBA8401; genus JAGVPT01. Next base: position 21,344 of record CAYTOA010000032.1, on the reverse strand, counting down.
CTGTTACACAGAGTGGCACCGAGATTCACAGAGTTCCACGCAGACTAAGTTCGCTACGGAAAGTTAGGTGGAAGTGGAAGCGAAGACGGAGATCCTGAGTTTTGTTTCTTGTGCTCAACAATGAAGTATACGCCGGCCGCAGCGCCCACGACTGCTGCCGAGCCGATGTACCACCAAAGATTCGATTTCGATTCCTGAAGAGCCTCAGGTACCGAAGTGCCATGCGTCATTGATTGCCCAACCCGGACTGCCACTTTTCTTACAAATGCCTCTACATCCTCGCTCGAGCCGCACACAGCATTGTCAGTAACCTCTGAGATCTTTTGCGGTTTCCTCACGTCAAATTCATCAGATTGAAACTGATACGTTGTGCTTTTTTTAGTCACTCTGCAAAGAAGCACCCTTTGAAACCCTGCCTTGGCGGCCAGCGACTGAACGCAACTGACGTCCGCACACTTATCCAGCGCAGTTCTGTCTTCCTTGCTTAATCCTTTTGCAAAATCGGCTTTGAGAATAACCATGAGACCTGGAAATTGCTCTAACTTTCCACGCAGGTTTGAAAAGAACATGTCCGATTCCCCCGCCGAAAGTCCATTGGCTCCGCCGCTTACGATAACGACCTTCATCGCCGATTTGGTAACGGCCGGTTGAGCTGAGACCTGCTGTGAAACGGCAGCCAATATGGCCGCGATGATTACTAGAATGCCTCGCTGAAATGCCCCGGTTGTTGCCCTTCGACGCGTCCCGATAAAAAACATCGGGACTTGCTCAGGGTGAACAAATTCCTTGTTCATCCAGAGTACGTGATCCTCGACGAGTCGAGTCGTCGACCGCCCGAAGAGCGGGAGAACACATCGAAAAATGACTCCTCGTATCTTTGAGATAATTTCTAACAACGAGGATTCTTCATGTGAATTCAAAAGGAGCATCATTCATCCTTATCGGATCAACAACATTTTCTTCGCCTGATGGAACGCCACGCCGTCACCGGTAATCGAGATTCCGTAAAAATAAGCCCCCGATGATAGGTTTCTCCCGTCAAAACTCACCTCGTAGAAACCGGGGGTAACCGACTCGTTAACAAGCGTACGAACTTCCTGACCTAACACATTGTAAACCTTCAGAACAACCTGAGCTGTCTTCATGGCGCCGGGGACGGCATACCGTATGATCGTTTCGGGGTTGAACGGATTTGGATAATTATTGTATAGGTTCGGTTCATCCGGTATGAGTGCCACTCCTCCAAGGTTCTTCTGAATAAACGAGGCCGTGCCGACGATCAACCGATATTCGCCGACTCCATCTTTTCCGGTCGTTACATTGATCGTTTTTTGTTTCCTAACGTCGTACGCCATTCCTTTCGCAAAATCAACAAGCGTTCCTTCAAAACCTTGACTTGCAATTCCTTCTACGCCGCTGAAGCTGAGTCTCGCAGTTGCGAATCCATCGCCGGTCAACACAGTCAAGTCCCATGTATCGCCTTCGGAGCTGATTGGCCGGATATCTCTAACAAGCGGGCCTGCCTCATTTTGTATATTCAACAGAATATTTCGCCCGCCGACGAACGGCGCTTGGAATCGGTCTGAATTGTCGAATCCTTTCAGCGCACCAGTTTTCATGCCGATTTCCGTCCCGGCGGATGACATGCCGATGTCATCCCTCGCTCCGCTTATACCGAGAGTCCATTCTTTCGGCGACTGAGAGGGAGTAGCTTTCGGGTGTGCGATCGTCCCCCGTTTGTTCAAACCGGCAGACGGCGAACTTAAAATTCCGGTCAGGTCGAATTTCAACGTGCAAGCGCTGTCCACTTTTATCGCCAGCCCTTGCCAGCTCTTCAATGTATCAACGGAAGCAGAATCCCATCCTCCCTGAGCTCCGGTTCCGGAAAAATAATAATGCGCGAGAGCGATCCCTCCCTGGAAAACCAATCGGTCGAATGGAACGTCTACCAGAAATGGGTTTCCTACGAGATTCCATCCTTGATTGAGAGCTATCCCTGTGTAGAGCATTTTGTCCGCGCGGATCAATTTGGGTTTCACCAACGCTGTCGATTTTCCCTGATTCTCCGTGACCAACATGAAGCCGGCTCCCGGGATCACCACCGACGAGTCCTTGTAGGTGTCGTAGTCGCTCCACGCGCCGTTGGTCCACCTGGTCATGCGCCAGTTTACGTACGGTAATCCCTTTGCCGCATGAGCTCCGAAACCCGGGTCAATAAAACTTTTGGGTGTGCGGTCTTCGGGATCATAAGGAACCGAAAGAACTCGATATGCTTTCACCTCCTGCCCTGCCGGCAAGTTCAATGAATGCACACTTGGGATATTCGAAAGATCAGCAACGGTCAAATCCGAAGTATAGCGTATGTCAAACGAGAGAAGGTTGGAGTAAGCGGAATTCCCGGCACTGTCAGTTGCCTGGATGCGGTATGCCGCACCGACCAAACCTGTGATCCGGCTGAACACACTTGGAGACAGCGTAATAGAGTCTCCGGTAAATTTTGTGAAGTTCGCGCTCGTCCACCCTGTGTCATCGAGCCGCCGGTACAGCAGCGTCAGCGACGCCACACCGGATTCCCGTGCAGCCTCCACGGCAGAGGAAACAATCGGAGGAATGCTCGAGAGTGTCCCGTTAGACTGTACAAAAATGGTATCCAGCGTTGCATTATTCTGCGTTATGACCGGAGGATTGTTATCGAACTTGATAACGACGGCGGCAGCTGAATCCGGAAATCTATTACCGAGCGAATCTTCGAAATAGAAATACACCGTATCTTTTCCAACCAGTGTGATCGGCACGTTTGCACTGGCGCCTACGGCAGGCGCTCCCTTTCTGACTGATGCATTCCTGGGGAGTGTATCGATCGAATACCAAATTGAATCAACAGGAAGCGCCCCGTTCGGAAGATTTCCCCACGTAACAGTGAACGCCTGTGCGTTAGACCAGCCTGAAGGATTCACGGCTGCTGATGCAGGTTTGCCCGGAAGCATGTAGACTCTCGCGGCAATAGGGATTTTGAAGAGCGAGGTAAGAGCATTACTTCTTATAAAAACAGTATCCGTGAAAACTCCAACGCTGTCAGCCCGAAAGGTTACAGAGACCTTCAAGGAATCACTGGTGCTTCCGTGCGTCGTTGAGAAACCCAAAGCCCTCCTATTTGCATAAATACTGTCAACCGACAAGGTATCCAGGGGTGAAAAATCTCTTACAACAATATCCTGAATAGCCGAATCATTTATTGCGACATAGCCAAAGGAAACGGAGGCTTTGTCAACGTTGATCGACGGGACGCCGACAACCGATCGGAATACAGAAACCGTATTACTACCATTGCTATTGGCTGCGATGAGGTCGGGCCTTCCGTTTCCATCAAGATCGCTGATAGCGATGGCTAACGGAACCCCGCCGCCTTGCAAATCAATTCTTGATCCAAAAGAACTGCCGGAAATGGGATCGCCCAAAGCGTTCGTATTTTGGAACACCGAAATCGAGTTGCTATTGCTATTGGCAACGGCAATATCCGCTTTTGAGTTGCCGTGAATCGCACCGAGCGCAAGGCTATAGGGAGCACCGCTCAGTTTGAACTCTATCCCTGGTGCAAAAGAACCGCTGGAAATTGTTCCGATACTGCTCGTATTTTGGAAAACTGAGAACGTGCTATCGCTGTTATTCGCCGACACAAGATCGGGTTTGCCGTCGCCGTTAATATCGGCAATAGCGACTGGAATTGGATTACCTCTCGTACCAAAATTAACCCTGGCAGCAAAAGAGCCGGTCGTAATACTGTCGCTTGTCGTTTTATTCAGAAGAACCGACAGTGTGCTGTCACGGTAATTTGCAACGACCAGATCAGGTTTCCCATCTCCGTCCAAATCGGCGGCAGCTACTCCATATGGAGTGTTCCCGGTTGCAAATTGAACGCTGTTGGCAAATGAAATATTTCCAATACTGCTCGTATTCCGGAACACCGATACCGTATTGTCGTTTATATTTGTTGCAATAATTTCAGGTTTGCCGCCCCCGCCTAAATTCGCTATCGCAATGCCGTATCCCCCCCCTCCCCCACGGCCGCCGGTCGGAATATCAACTTTGGGAGCGAATGATCCGGCACCAATACTACCGGTAACGCCCATGTTCCGGAAAATAGAAATCGTTCCATCCCCGCCATTCGATACCACTATATCAAGAATCCCGTCACCATCCAGGTCGCCAATCGCGACTCCCCATGGACCTGGTCCGGTTGCAAAACTGACTCCCGCGGCGAATGAATTTGTCGAAAGACTATCGCCGACAGATGTATTTCGGAAAACTGAAATGGTATTGCCGGTAATATTCGTTACCACGATATCCGGTTTTCCGTCTCCATCCAGATCGCCAACGGCGACGCCATACGGAAGGCTGCCGGTTGCAAAATCAATTTTTGGATAAAAGCTGGTTGACAAAAATGCTCCGCCGCCAGAGAACGTGGGGATGAATGGCGAAGAAGAATAGGTAGTAAGCCCGCCTACTGTGACACTGATGGGAGCGTAGAAAGCACTAACGGGAACGGTCACTGATAACTGTACCGGAGTTGCTGAGACGATTGAAGCCTTCACTCCTCCAAAATATACTGTGTTGTTTGAAGAAGAAGCGTCAAAATTTGTGCCCGCGATTGTGACTGTTGATCCAACCGCGGCGGATTGCGGAGTGAAGGATGTGATCGTAGGGGTCTGAGCCTCGATGGAAGAAACAGGCGAGATGATAAAGATAGTCGATACTATTATAAGAAATTTCGGAAACCGGATCCTTATAGCATTACGAAGGTCCCGGGATCTGCGGCAATCCCCTTCCTCCGAGCGAAATAAGTTCCTCGCCTCGCCTGGAATAACGGGACAGAATATCTCTGATATAGCCTTCGGCAGTTTCACACTCATCCTCTTCTGACGAACACTGAAACGATCAAAGTTCACCGGGGAACAATCAGATTGTAAAAAAAACTCCAACCTCAATCGAAGAAGTTGGAGTTTTAGAGTTGTTTTATACACGGCCTACGATTGAGTCAGTCTGGCCGCTTTTCTTTCTCTTCTCCCTATAGAACGACAGCATTGAAACTGAAGATCAGGGATCCAATGTTCGGCGCCGTGATCGTTATATTAACGGTAACCGTCGCCCCCGTCGCTATGCTAGGAGGGGCGCATTCATTGACCACTCTGAATGTAAAATCAGTGATACCGGGTCCCAGGAATCTGGCATACCCTGCATCAGGTAATGTCGCGGTAACAGCAGTGGAGATGGCGCCCGAAACACCCATCTGGAAACCTGTCGGAGGGTTTGCAGGGGGCACAATGGCTGCCGTAATGGTTGTCCCGTCAGGCAGTGGATTCCCGTTTCCATCTTTAATCGTTATCGAGATGGGGGGGGTGACATTTGTCAGATTACTGATCGGGACGACAGTATCAGGAATACCGGTCACGGTAATAGGGCCCACTGCTTCTTCTTCCAACACACTATCAACAATATTGACTGTGTTGTGTCCTTGTGTTTGGCCATACACCCAGAAATATCCATCTCTTCCGCCAATCAAACCTGCGTACGGACCGCTCACAGGCTTGTACTCATAAGGAGAACCGAAGGTCGGATGAGGATTTACCAACAACAAGTCCACTACTGCTCCCCCGCTCGCGTCAGTATATGCACTGAAGTCCGAACTGCCGGTCTGTATGACCCCCGCCTGCGAATGGAAGTAAACTGCGGTCCCTTTGGCGACGGGGTTGCTGAACGTATCGCCAACTACGACTGAGAAGGGAACATGGTTGTCGAGACCTGCGGAGACAAAATGACTCGGGATAAGAGTAAAATGAGCTTGGTCAGCAAATCCTGCATGGACGGTTATCTTAACTGGCTGAGAGATCAGTGCGACGCGACCCGGAACGCTAATATGCGCAACGACCTGGACAACACCCGCTTCTGTGCCGCTTACTACCGACGTATGCAACTCCCCGTTATCGTCGGTGCTGTCAGCATTAGGGATAACTGAAGGAGGTGTTCCCCCTGCGATCGTAGAGTTCGGGAAAAACTGGATATTATACGTCACACCAACACGCCGCTGCCTGTCAATAGGAAACCCCAGCGAATCTGTCACCTGGTATGAAATTGTGGAGTTCTCAAGTCCGCCGACGCCGTCAACAAAAATATCGGTGGCCGTCGCACCTAAATACAAAACCTGGGAAGCTAATCGAGCCGAAGGGGGAATTACAATATAGACGACTTTAGGGTCCGACGTCAGCGTGAGCGAATCCTTCGTCGTGGAAGCCGTGACAAGCACTTCCCCAAATTTTGTTCCGCTCGTAAGAGTTGTGCTTACGTTTCCGCCGGTATCCGTGAGCGCGGCGGCCGGAGAAAGGTATTCACCTCCGCCCAACGACAGCGGCATTTTGAAGGTAGCAAGGACGTTCTTTGCCGGCTGGCCAAAAGTGTTGTACACTTTGAATTTGATAACATCGGTGTTCTTACCGCCCAAGCCAGCGACCACTATCGAATCGGGTGCAGGGTTCACAAGTGCGATTCGGCTAACAACACCGCTATCCACGCCAGGAGCTCCCGAAGTTCCAGCAAGACTCCCTGTCAGAATCATTTTGTTGTTTCCGTTTTGGCTGGTAACTGCAATCGTGAGAGAGACTGACTGGCTGACATTCAAACCGGACGTTCTATTGTCCTTTAGGGAGAGTTGAAATTGCGTGAACTTCTTGTCCTGCGTATCAGGAATGTTCACCGTCGCGTCACCGGTCATTGTTACTGATGAAGTGGCTGATCCGGACAGTGTTACCTGGATCGATGATCCACCCATCAACGGATTGCCGTTGACATCCGAAACAGTATAATTTACTGCCGTTGAAGACCCAACCGGTATGATGAAATTGTCGTTGGAAGACGACATTGTCGTTCTGCCCGAAAAAAGTATACGCGTAGAGTCGGATAGAATCGGCCCCGCAGAGATTTTCTGAGTCTTGAACTTCGACGCATGATTCGATAAAGGCTTTGGCATCGAGGTTTTAATAAACATTGCCCCGCTGCTCCCTCTTTTGCCGTTTACGACAAGAGGTGTATTATCTTGGCTCGTCACAGTTCCGGCTGTTTGACTCGTTGCCACTTGCGCTGTCACTATGGCGAAACCATTTGACGGAACCGGATTACCGGTAAAAAGCGTCACGCTTGCGATCCCATCGTTGTCCGTCGTACCGACGCCTTCAATTGATCCTCCAGTCGTGCTGAAGTATACGGGCGTTCCCGGATGAACCGGATTTCCATATTTGTCGCCAACAAGAACGCTGATTTTGTCCTCAAAGTTGATAACGATTCCCCCGGGGATGTTGAACAGGGAACTCCCGATTGAAAAATGAGAGCTGTCCGGATAACCGCCGTAGATCGGGATCGAGACGATCTGAGAACTGATGGTATCGTATATGGCAGGGTTAATTTTATTTTTCACCGCTGCAGTCGCCTGCACGGAGGCCAGTCCTGACTTTAAACCGGAAGTAAGTTGAACCGTCGCCTGCCCTGCTGAATTCGTGTGGACACTGTCCCTGCTCAATTGTGTCTGTGCATCGGGCTGGTTGACGAACCGGAAATTTACGTTCACCTGGTTCGTAGTATCGACCGGCACGTTCAGGGAGTCTCTCACTTCAAACGTAAGAGTACAGGCATTCACTCCTCCGGCCCCAAGGATCGATAGGTTGTCGGCAGTCGAACCGACGAAAACAATCTGTCCCGCTCGCTGAGAACTCTGTCCTGTGCTGGTCAAGCTGTCGATCGAAGATGTGAGTCCTTTTAGCACGACCGCCGAAAGATTGACCGTATTCGCGGCCGAACTGTAAGAAAATGGGACCGCCAAACTAAAAAAACCGGGGCGGGCGAAAGTTACCGAATCGCTGATCGTAGTTTTATCCGATGCCTCGAAACTTATGGAGAAAGTCCCGTCTGACTTTGCAGTATCTTTCGAAAAAGGAATCCATAGGATCATGCTGACGCTGTCCAACTGCGTCCCTCTTTTGTTGACAACCGTACCCTTGATAGTGACGGTGTAGTCGGAACCCGTGGATGCCGGATTAGCACATGAGAACAATCCTGCAAACGCCAGAATAATAAGATACGTCAGATATTGTCGAAGTTTCATAAACTCCCTCGCGGATAATCGTTTCAAACCCTGCTCAAATATTCACAATACATGAAATTTGAATTCTTGCTTGTCCTAATGATTGGGGATGACGTTCTTCAGGTTTTTCTGCTAGTTTAAGATACATTTTTTGTTTGGAGTTACGATACGGGAGAGCACGTATTCTCTAAAATACGGTAGTTCGCTTGCTGTCAACGCCATTTTAGAATTGTCCAAACCCTGCAGTGAAACATCAACCCGAAGAAATCCGGAATAAAATGCGACCCGCTATTTAATCTCTCCTTTGTTTTAAATGAAAGAGTTGACAGGAGTCACAATGCACGCCTACTCTATTTTCGTTTTTGGCTTATGTTTCGCATTTTCGTCCTGCATCTGTTTCTCTGTCCTTTCGATAATGTTCTCGTTGTTCTTCATCTTGTCGGCGAGACGTTCCTCGATTGTAGGCACAACCTCCGCCTTCAGAAGTATGATAAGCTCGTTCCTTGTGTCGGCCTTTACCTCAGACCCAAAAATATATCGCAATCCGAAGACATACCAGGGAAGGTCTCTGAGGAAAGGAATTCCGGCGCGGGTAGACGTTTCTGTGGTGGAATACAGACCACCGAGAAGTGCCTCTTCACCGTCGTTCAGCATAAGATATGTGTCGATCGAGGACTTGTCAATGTTGCCGGCATCCTGCTTGCTATTTTCGACGTGAGCGGCAAGGCTGATGAAACGCACACCTTTTACTTCATACACTGTCGGCGTTACCTGGACGATGATACCGGTCGCGATTTGCTGCTGGATGGTGTTGCCTGCAAAATCTTTTGTCGTAACAAAGATATCCGTGCCGATCTGTATCTGTCCCTTTTTCCCCGACGAAACAATGATCTGGGGGTTCGAGATAACATCGCCAAGTCCGTTCCCCTCGAGAAACGAAACGAAACCGGTGATGTTGCCGAAATTCAATTTCGGCATTATCCTCGCAATGAACGCATCCGGCAGTGTCGTCTGGCCGGAACTGCCCCCCGATGACCCACCCGAGGCAGAAGATTGTTGATCCGGGCTTTCCAGATTGCTCTTGAACTGTCCTCCATACACCGAGCCGGTGGTGGCGCTGCTATCTTTGAAATTCCAATTAACGCCCGTGTTCAGTGTTTTTGAAATATCGATGGAAAAAAAGACTGTTGAGATCTTGATATCCCGTGCAAGGAACATTGCTTTTGAAGACGAGTCCCTCGACGCAGCCGCGCTTCCTCCCCCGCCCCCGCCGGCAGACGCCAGTGCTTTTGTGCTGTCCATTGAATTGAAGATCTGGAAATATTCCTCCTTCTCTTCGTACCACAGCGAATTCGCCCGCAGAACCGTTTCGAACGCCTGCAGCCAGTACATATTCTCAATGTCGACGCCAATTTCTTTCTTGTTATTCGTCGGATCGACGATGATCTTGTTCAAGTATTTCTTACTGAAATCGGTGAACAACGATACCGCCTTGTCAAACGGCAGCGACTTCGACATTGAGATCAGTTCTTCCGGCGACACGTAATCATTCAAGATCAGGCGGCGCTCGCGGTTGCTCTGCGCATTCATGCCCTGCAATCCAAAGACCAGCGCGGCACATAGCAAAAGAACGATTCTCCCTGATGCCGACATTCTACTGCGCGGCCGCATGCAGGCCCGCCGGGGATGAACGACCAGAGTTTTCATGGGGTAATTCCTTGTGATTTTTTTTCAAAGACAATCTGTTTGCTCACCGTTTCAACAATCCCTCCATTGTTGAGCGTAAATTCGACGGTACCCTGCTCCGGATGCGTCGCGGTCATTTTTCCAAGATACACTTCATCGCCGATCTGGAGCGTGATCAGCCGTCCGGTCTGATCCATTACGAGCGCTTTGCCGGGGGCTACTGCTTTTACGTTGACCGAAGCGACGTCGAGAAGGTTTCGCACGTTCTGAGGTGACGTTTTCAGGATGTCCGGCAAAAAAGGATTCGACGTGATCGGCTGAGGTACCGAATCCGGCTTCATCACCGGTTTCCCGAGCGAATGCTCTGACGTGAAGTATGCGCTTAATTCCATCTCATAGCGCACATTAATGGTCGGAAATTCATCCGTTGTCTTTGTCTGCTCTTCTCCATGCAGGGTAACGCTGCTGATTTTATACAAACGCCTTCCGTTCTCGAGAAGCCAGATAAAACGGAAGATGTTCGGAAATTCAGCGTTGCCCGTAAGCTTGTAAGTGTTAAAACCATATTTTCCAAATGATTTCGTTCCGGAAAAAGCCAGGTTGAGTCGGAGCTGCCCGCTCTCATCAATGATGTCGCTCAGATACCCGTACGTCTGGGAAGAAATATCCGATTCGCCGATTTCCTTTGTCCTATTATTCCATCGGTGGACGGTTTCGCGAAGATTTTCCTGCATTGCGGTAATGGCGCTCGTTTGCAAAGCGTTGTCCTTTAACTGAGCCTCGATTGCCTTGGCTTCCTTTCTATACTTGTTTATTTTCCCCGGCTGATAAATAAACGAAATATACCCGCCGATCCCGATTACGAGGAATAGGAGAACACCGAGTGCAATAGAATTTCGTATCTTATATGACACAAATCGCCTTCTTCAATCGGAATCCAATTTCTGAATCGACAAAATAAACTTGTATACCGTCTTCCCGCGTATCTCCTGCAGTTCGACCGATTGCAAAGTAGCCTTTTCAAACATGTTCGCTATGCGTGGGATGCGCGGCCGGTAGAGCGTGTATCCCGTGAGTTCGATCGTGCTGTCCGGTTTCGTGGCAATATCACCAACCCACACAGAGTTTACATCCTCAACGCTTTGCGTGAGATGGTAAAACACCTTGCTCCAGCGGTTGTAGTCTGGGACGATTTTGTCATACACTTCAAGAGCGCTGATGAATTGTTGATTCTGAACGGTCAGGCTATCGAGTATCTTTTGGAGCCGCTCGTTCTCCGACTGCTGCAGCTGCTTTTCCTGAAGCTCCCTGTTTGCGGCCCGCACCTCTTCTGCGAGGTCGGCAACGCGCGTCGTAAAGAACAACGTACCGAGGAAGATGAGCAGCATCAGGAAATACCCGTGCCAAGCTAGCTTGAATACCTTCTGCCCTTCCCGGAAACTTTGCGGAAGGAGGTCGATGGAGTAATAGTCGGGGTTCTTAGTATCCAGCACTCGCATCGCAACAGAGATCGGGACCGCATACTCCGACGTTATCTCTTCGACGCTTTGCTGGAGCGCGCCGGTATCGAGATTCCTGGGAACGAGGTACTCGATCGGTGCTTCGGCAAATTGGGGTGAGAGGAATTGCTTTAACTCGAGCTTGTGCGCTTCGCCGGCAAGAAATATTCTGTCGAGACGCATGATCCCTGCGCTGTCTTGCTCGAGGAGGATGCGTGAATAGAGGGTGTTCTCGATATTCGGGGAAGTTCTTCCCTCGCTGATCACGGGGGCGAAATGCAAAAAATCTTTCCCCTTCAGAAATATCAGCCTGCTGAACTCACTTCCCACATACATGATCACCGAGATCTCATCCATCCCGATATCGTAATTCGCCCGCACCATGTTCATGAGCGAGATGTCGGATGTTTCGATGAACGGAATGCGGGGGATCCGTTTCCCTATGAAATCCTTGATGTTTTCCAGGATGTCGATGAGGCTGAGGCCGTCCTCGCGGATAACGGAGAGGAGCTGCCCCTCGGTGGCCTTGATATATGCCACGGCATCCGGATTCGGCCTCGATGCCCGGATCTTGGAAAGTTCCTCAACCAGTTTCTTCTTGAGTTTTCCGCCGGTCAGGCCAAAAGAATCCTCGAATGTCTGGTAATAGACACTCGGCTCGGAGATCGAATATGAAAATTGGTATTTGTAGGACGGATAATCGGTGAGCAGTCCAAGGATGACGCTGTTGTTGGTTTCGGCGCCTTCGGCTTCATCGGCGACGCCCTCCTGGATCATCGGAGCATTCGCCGATGTGTCCAGCATATCCACACCTTCCAGCCCGGAGACGACATCGGATGCTGCCTGACGTTCCTCAAGTTTCTTTACGAGGTTGACGGTCTTAAAATCTTCAAGATGGAATTGCTTACCCCTCAACGCGATATGGACGAACTTAACGTCCAGCCCGTCGACGAAAATGGCTAGGGCAGTCTTTCCTTCTCCTTTCGAATAGGGCATGTGGTAGTGCTGTCGGTGTAGTGTAAGATATTATGAAATAGAGCTACAAAACCTTTGACACAGCCGGCTGAACCACTCTCAACCGCCAACCGTCGGACCGCCGCCGGCGCCAAGCAGCTGCTGCATCCGCTTCTTGTTGTTCGAGAAGTTAATCGCGGATTCCAACGATATTTTCTTCTGTACGAACAACCGTTTAAGATCCTGCTCCATCGTCGTCATTCCCTGATCGCCGGATTCCTGGATCATCTGGTAGATTTCACCGGTGTTGTTGTTCTTTATTGCCGACCGGACGGAGGGAGTCATGACGAGGACTTCGCGCGCGAGAACTCTCTTTCCGTCAAGGCTGGGTATCAGTTTCTGGGACATTACGCATCTTAGTACGTCCGCCATCCGATTTCTCACTCTCTCCTGTTCCACAGGAGGAACTTCACCGATGATACGGTCGATACTTTCAACTGCAGAAGCAGTATGAAGCGTCGAAAAGACCTTATGCCCGCTGTCGGTGATTTCAAGAGATACCATGATGGTCTCAGGGTCTCGCATTTCACCAATGACAATAATATCAGGGTCCTGCCGGAGGGCCTGAATAGCCCCATCTTTAAACGAAAGGACGTCACGGCCGACTTCACGATGGCGAACAATGCATCGATCAGACTTATGGACAAACTCGATCGGCGAAGCAATGATCACGATATGACCGTCAACAGTATGATTATTCAGGTCGATCATTGCATCGAGCGTCGAACTTTTTCCGGATCCGGTGATGCCGGTAACAAGCGTCAACCCCTCTTTCGTGTGAGCGAGGCTCACAATCTTCGTAATATTCGGATGGAGTTCGAGAGCCTTATACGGACGAATGGTCTGGTTGATCGCGCGCATGTTGAGCGCAATCTGGTCGAGGTCGAGATAAGCATCCGCGCGAAATCGCACTGTCCTTTCCCCATCATCAATCATGTACGAAAAATCGAGGTTCTTATTTTCGTACAGCACTTGACGCTGCCGCGCCATTAAGAGCGATTGAATAAGAATATTTATCTCATCAAACTCCAACTTGGGTATGGTCAGGTCGGGCTTCTTCGAGCCGAATACTCTGTACCAGATAACTCCTTGACCCCCGTATCCGCCTAAATCGATATCCGAAGCGTTGATCACAAACATCCGGAGAAAAAAGGAGTTCGTGAACGCGTGGAGGGCCGTCCTGCTCTCAACCGGCAGTTTCTCGACGAGATCGCCGATAAAAATCTGGCGCTCCAATCCGTACACGCTTTCGGGAATTTGCGCAACCATCTGCTGCAAAATTTGACGCGCTTTCACTTGAACTTCATCAGCTAGCGGTACAATTGGCGCAACGGCTACTGGATCCATGAAAATTTCTCTGCGAGTGGATAATAGTGTCTCGTTTTCTACTCCTTGTACAAAAATGGAGTACTGAGAGAACTCTCAAGTTTTACATTAGATGTCGTGGTGAATATATTGAAATGCTTAGTGAAAGTCAATAAAAAATTCCGGGGGAACATTTTGAGGCAGCTTTGGCAATAGTGAAAACCAGCCCGGGCGGGCAAAAGGCATACGAGATATGGAAAGTCACCCAATCCGAAAGAAGGAGGCCGAGGAAGCTTCGAAAATACGCGTTCCGCCTCATTCCCACCATTCGAGAATTTCGTAGCTACCGGTCGTTGGAAAGCACGGAGGGGCGGCGACGAGGAACCGGTTATCGTAGTAGTAGCTTTTCAAGTATCCGTGGGTTCCGCCGACGACGCCCACGGCCTGCCGCACAGCCTGACTGACGCCACCCAGAAGATGAATACTTCCTGACGCTTTTTTTGTGGTGGCACTGTCAGCTCCAAACCCTCCCTTTAGGGAGAAGATCGAAGCTTGAATATTAATTCCATTAGCAGGGTTATTATTGTTGGTGTTGCTGGTTATCTCAATATTATTCGTCGCACAAATCCCCAGCATATCAGTCGATGCAGGACTGATATTTGGGTCAAGGGGGTTTTTATTATAGACAACCGAAGAATCGATCCAGACTTGGCCATTGCTGCCACTACTACTAAGTGCGGCAATTGTCACTTGGCCGTTAACGACACCTTTTATGTGGATATTCCCGCCGTTGACCACAACCACTTTATTATTACCCGCAAAGGCGGCAAGCGTTTTAGTCGTCCACGATCCGCTCGTCCCGGTCCGATAGTTAACGGTACCGTTAGAATTAAAGGTTAGATAAAAATCACTGGACGTCGCAAGATAAAATCCACCTCCGGTCTGCTGCGCTTTTCCCTGTAATGAACTCAAATCGGACGGCATCGTGATCGAAATGCCAGACTGGAAGCCTCCGTTAAACTGGGGATTGTCGGACTTGTTCGCTTTAACGATGCCGTTTAGAGAGGTCGCTTTACCATTAAACACAGGATTTCCGTCAACATAAAGTTTGGTATTACTGTGATAGGGTCCCCAGACAGTATCTCCAGTCGTCCAGTTGATTGTGCTCGGTTCGTTATCGGAGAAATAGGCAAACTTTGAGAAGAGGCTAGGCTGCAGGAGTATCTTGATCGAGTCGGTTTGTCCCTGGTATGCTGCACCGGTTATTATCTGTATTCTACTCGAATCATTTCCGTTGACGACCATGTTCACCGACACCGAGAATGTGCCGCCGCCAAACGGAACGTTTGTGAAGCCGGTTCTCCAATTAGGCGTGGTGAAAATCTGGTTGCAGGCGAAATTGGTACCAGCCTGAGCGATATTGTGGATATTAGTTGTTTCCTGATATTGTATGGCATTTTTAAATGCATCGAGACTCACTCTCGACATGTTGAGCCCACTCATCAGGCAAAGGATGGTGAAACCCATTGCAAGGTAAATAGCATTTCGTCCCATTTTTTTCCTCTTCTAGAGAACTCAGCGACTTTTGAGATTTTGCGATACCAGGCGAACCTGCCTCCAAAACGCCTGTGAGTACTGAGTATCGAACTTTGCGGTGTTATATCGCAACGTACTTGCCGAGACATTCTGAACCTGTATTGTAATTTGCATAGCCCAGATTTGACTCGGTTTTGTAATAGGAAATGGCAACGTATCTCCGAAGGCGCTAAAGTAGAGCAAACTAAATTGTGTAATGCCTAAGTTCGAACCTTTTGGAGGGGCGTTATTAACAACACGATACAGAATCCTGTCATTGGGGTTGGGCGTCATCGAAAGTTCGCTGGTCGGCCCAAGATAGTAATAGACGATGTCGGGTGTCCCGTCGCCGTTAGGGAAGTACGGCGTTATTGTCGACAAATCGGTATAGAACTTTATCCTGTTTGAGTCGGCGAGAATGATGTACTGGGTCGGGTCGGGAAGGTTTTCCGGTATTGCGCAGTATCCTATCTTTCGAAAATCGTATTCGACCATATTAATAACGGTGATAATGTTGCTTTGAACCAACAGATCGCCGTTATACATCTGGATACTCTCACTGACTGTGCCGTTCACACGAATCGCCATCAGCAGCAGAGTGCCGAACGTCACGGATGATGCAATAATATCGAGAATGACTTGCGAACCCATGGGGGACTCTTACATTGGTTGTTATCTGAAGAACCAGTAACTCATGATATTATAGAATGTGAGCGTGTCGGGCATCGACTTGCTGGAGACTTTGACAATAATCTCCTTGTTGTAAGTTTGAGTACTCGGCGACGCGGTTATCGTATTGCCGCTAATGTTCACGTATTGAACCGTCACATCGGTCGTGAAAATAGCCGAGCCGGCTAAAGAGTCGACTTTGTGCAATCCGTTGAAGTCATCGAAATCGTCAAAATTGGGATACGTCTCGCTGTGATCCGGTCCCAGTTTACTCGGTAATGTAAAACTCGTCACGGTTGAAATACCTACAGTATCTGATAGTTCATCATATGCGAGGCCTGTCGCTTCTTCGATCACTGATGTACCAAGCGACGTTGCAGTAATCCGGTATGCAGCCATTTCAATGCTGCCGCCGCTTTGTGCATTTTCGTTATTGACCGAAAGCACCATGCGGCTCAACATCATCATGGCCATTATTGTAAGAAGGGTTTGTCCCGTACCCATGACTTATTCTCCGAATACCATTATTGTTGCACAGTTATAGAATCAATCTAGCTCCGTGCGGAGAGAAGTGTTGTGGCATAACGCACTTCTCTCATTATCATCCTTCCCCCCTGCCTTGAATATGCACAACATTCATGCCTGATGAACGGCGAGCGCAGAAGGCCGAAAAATCAAAGATTCAGAAGACTCCCCCTTCAGCGGTCCCGCAAATCGGTATTTTTGTTACCGTAAAAATTACACTACGTGTAAAAATGTAAAAATTACTTTATTCGTCTTCGACCGTTGTGGAAATTACTTCCTCAAGCGTCGTCATACCTTCTTTCATTCGCTCCATGCCCGACCGACGCAGAGTCCACATTCCATCCTTTGCGGCCTGATCTCTAATGGCGTTTTCATCCACCTTATCTCCGGCATTCAGGATGATGTTCTTGATGGCCTTCGAGAAAAAAAGCGCTTCATGGATAGCAGCCCTACCTTTGTAGCCTCCATTGCATTTGTCGCAGCCCGTAGCCTTGTAGAATTGGTGGGCCCGAAGCTCCTCTTCAGTAAATCCAAACTTTATCATGTCTCCCCAATCGTCTTCGCCGATTGGCTGCTTACATATTTTGCACAATGTCCGGATAAGGCGCTGCGCCACAATAATATTGATAGCGTAAGCAATCAGGAAGGGCTCGATGCCCATTTTGTACAAACGAGCAACGGCGCTCGGTGCATCGTTGGTATGAAGCGTCGAGAAAACCAAGTGACCCGTGTTCGCAAGCTTGATTGCGGTTTCGGCCGTCACCTTATCGCGCATTTCACCGACGAGAACGATGTCAGGATCGTGACGCAAGATACCTCTGATCGATTGCTCGAACGACATCTTGGGGCCGATCTTCAATTGGCGCGCTCCCTTGATGATGTACTCGACCGGCTCTTCAATGGTAAGAACATTGACTGTCGGGTCGATCACCTGATAAAGAGCGGCGATCAAGGTTGTAGATTTGCCGGACCCCGTCGGGCCGGTCAGGATAATAATCCCTTGCGGCTTATTGATTGCCTTGTCGAAGAACGCGCGCGCCGGTCCCTGAAGACCGAGTTTGTTGAGGTCGGTGATGACCTTTCGATCATCGAGTACGCGGATGACAACGCTTTCAAATTTATGCTTGAACTCAGTGGTAACGATCGGCATGATCGAAACACGGAAACGCAGCTGGTGCCCGTCAATGACGCGTTGAATGAACCCGTCTTGCGACGCCTCACGTTCAAAGCGGTCGACGTTCTTGGTACGGTCCTTGACGACTGCCAGCACGGCTTCGGGAAGTGTGTTCTCCTGGCGGTGCCAGACCTGCAGGTTGCCGTCAACACGAAACATGAAATTGGTCACATTGCCTTCGGAAGGAACGATGTGAATATCGCTGACATCCCTGCGGACGGCTTCGACGATGCAACCCTCGATGAGATTGGCGAGGGCGCTCTTGCTGATTTCGGCTTCCAGCGCTTCTTCGTCAACCGTCGCGTCATCCTGGCTCGTGTCGACAGTGATCTGATTATCTTCCAACAGCTTGAGAAACTCATTCTGCGGGGGAACGACTTGCTCGAGAAGGTTCTGCAGTTCCTTCAGCCGGACATACGTTACTTCGTATTTCTTCGCGTTAAAATTTCTGGCGATGACCGGTATATTCCTGTCGGTCGGGTCGGTACAGATAATAATGAGCTTATCGGGCTGCTTCTCGTCGAACTTCAACGGCAGCATTTTCGATTGGATCAGCAGGTCGCGGTACGATTCCTGCAACCCGTCGACAAGCTTGCGAATAAATTCAATGCGCGTCTTATCGACATTCTCGTCGGCGAGATATATTTCACGAAATGCGTAGAGGTTTGCCACTTCGCGAAACACGGCATCGTGATCTGCGTTAAACTCGCTCACGAGGATCTGTCCGAGGTTGCGCCGCTCTTTTTTATTGGATTCTGATTCCTTGACCCTCAAAGATTTTTCGAGCGTCTCGTAGTCGATGATCCCCTTCTTTAGGAGCGTGTACCCGATCTTATCGGTGATATCTACATCAGGCATAGGTTTTCCCTTCCCTCAACGCAATTAAATGAAGGACCGAAACATGTGGACGACGTGGATGAGAATTCCCCCTCCGCCCGGCGGTTTCGGTTTTATCGTCGCGGTCTCAGAAGAAACGAGCGTCAACGCCGTCAAAACGACCATGATGATCATAGAGATGACGAGCTGAATTAAGTCGATCGCGTTCCTCATTCGGTAGCCGGTTTCTTTTTCATAATAATCCGCGAGCTGAAGTGCCGTATTCTTCACTGTCCCTGTTTCTGCCCCGGAATGGAAACGGGAAATAGCCGTTTTTGTAAATACACCCGTCGCCTCGAACGCCTCAGTAATGTTCATTCCTTTTTCAACCATCAGGGGGAGTGCGATCGTTTTGATCTGGGCTTCCATATATTTATTGCCGCACGCCTCCGCCGCCATCTTTATGACTTCAATATTTTCGCCGGACCCTGAGTAAAGAGCATAAAACACACGGCAGAAAATCTCGATGCTCGTCTTATGCAGAAGGTCGCCCATTGCAGGCACCTTCCACAGATATTGGTCGAGAAAATACCTTCCTCGCTCTGTCGTGGCGAATCGCAAGAATGCAACAAGCGGGATCGCAAACGCGAGGATGATGTAGACAATATTGTCGACGATGAAGTCGCTCATCTTCAGAGTCGCTCTCGTCATCGGCGGCAATTCAATTTTGAACTTGACAAACAAACTTGCCGTCGCCGGAAAAATGTATGCAACGTAGTATCCAACCGCAAAGAACAGGATGACCAGGGTGACGATCGGCATAATCAACGCACTCTTCAAATTCTTTTTGAACTCAGCGTTGCGCTCGAGAAACTTCGCGGTACTTTCATAGATCTCCCCCATGTTGCCGCTCTTTGAGGCAAGTCCGAGCATATGCGCCGCAAATTTCCCTAGTTCTTTTTCATGCTTCACGAACGCCTTCTCGCTGTCCTTCCCCTGTTTCAATTCCTGGTTGATATCGCGGACGCATTCCCGAAGGTTTTTGTTCGGGATGTCGTTAATGAGCAACTGCATCATCTCGTTGAAAGGAAGTTTCTGTCTGATCAAATCCGCGCTCACGCGAACGAACGAGACCACTTCCGTTAACGGCACAGCGCCGGCCTTGTCAAATAATTTCTTCCGAACAAAAAGAACTTGGTACCCCATCTTCGAAAGGGCATCCTGAACTTCTTGTTTTGTGAATGCTTTCTGCTCGCCGTCGATTTTTTCCTCTCCCTTTTTCACCCTGTAGAGGAACGTGGATCGAACCCGGACTCCCGTTAACCTAAACTTCCGTTCACGCGCCATCTGTCCCGCGCGCTCTTTGGCGAGTTTCAAAGTTTCCGCATTGATAATTCCCTGGATCGGTTTGCCCGCCATGGAAAGCCCTTCAATCCGAAACTCCGGCATAATGTCTACCCTCTTTTGATGCTGTTCTAATATGTCTGCAGATCACCGATCGATGATTGCACTGGATCATACACTGAAAAGATACAACCGGCAGCAACAAAAATCAACTCTTCATGCTGTCGTCGGACACCGATCACATTCGCTTATTACCGGGAAATAGGCCCTTCGCCGACACTGTATTATTGTGTACCACGTTCAAGGTTTTTTACATTTTTCATCTGCATAGAACGCGGAATGGAAAAATCGGTACAGCCATTTCATGGCAACGGCCCCTTTATTACCCTATGATTGACAATTAAAAGAAAAATGGAAGAGAATTTGCGGAGGTCTACAAATATCTTTCAAAGAGGTTCTCAACTCTTTTTGCACCATGTACTGCGGAATTTAATTGAGTCTCGTTAACTCCTGAACCAGATTACCGACTGTAACATCATAAGCCGGAAATGTACCGTCGCTCATGCTTACTTTTCCCACGCCATGTATTATCAGTTCTGTTGAAGTCCCCCCCGGAGGGAGAATCGTATATGTGCCGTTCGCATTGTCGGTGAATGAGGGACCTGCAAGGATACTGATTCCATCATCCACCGACAAACCGGCGAACGATCTCCCACCACCGCCAATAACGGCCGGCTTGCTGTAGTAATGCTGTGCCTTTGATGCCAGCGTTTTTAAATCAGCGATCACCACAGCTCTGTTGTGGTCAACAGCATTATCCTGGAACATCGAGATACCCACCAGCACGGCAATGGCGACGATAATTAACCCAACCATGATGAGAAGGAGTTGCTGCTGTCCCATAAATAAGTTATGCTAGTCTAGCTAGTTGATGAATTCTCTACACTCTGCTGGCGTGCAAAATACACTCAAGATTTTCAAAAAAAAAGAACTCACCGAAATTGGCAACAACCTACTTTTTATCAGCGATCGAAAGATCTTCTTTAAGGATTGGCATATTTTTTCCTCGCTTTGGATCCTTTACCGCTCGAAAAATAGGCTGTTCATGCTGATTAACCATACGGGTTAGCACGTATTCTTATAAAATACGGTGATATACTTCCCTGCCTTGCATCAGTCCGACTTAACGCGCTCGATGTGGCTGCGGTAATAGTCTTTACAGGGGGATGACGCCCAACGTGAGTTCCGTCGATCGCCCAGGCGGCAAAAGAGCTATCGCGTGCTAATATAATGAAAAAAGCAGACGCGCCATTGAAACATAGCGCGCCTGCTTTCAACAATGAATAACCGAAGAATCAATGTACCTTCGTTGGGAATTGGCTTGACGATGTCACCGACATATCATACGTCGGGTATTGACTGTCGCTCATTTGGGTCGTGCCCACGCCTTCAAGAATAACGTAGGTGGCAGTTCCCGCCGTCTTAACACTGTACGTTCCGTTTGCATTCGTTGTAAATGCACTAGAGCCCAAAGCCGATATATCGGAAATGCCGACGAACGAATTTTGTCCACCACCCAATGTTGAGGGCTTCGCATAGTATTGCTGAG
>CAYTOA010000031.1:7147-45498 GCA_964439265.1 uncultured Chitinophagaceae bacterium | reverse complement strand
ATTTTCTTTAGTTTTCACTTGACTTTAAGTCTTAATTCCATAAATTTCGTGCATCGAAGTGGGTAAAAGTGGGGAATTTTGCATGTCAAATTGTGTCAGATTCGAGGATTTTTTGAAGGTCGTGGGTTCTTATGTCGTCGTTTAAGGGTTCATATTCATACTCCGTTGACAGCAAGGGAAGGATAAATATCCCCGCGAAAATGCGGAAAAATCTTTCTCCGGAAGCAAACGGGCTTTTCATCGTCACCCGCGGGTATGAATCCTGCCTTTTTCTGTACCCTAACGACGAATGGGTGAAAGTGGAACAGTCACTGCGACAGCTCTCCCCCGCGGACCCCCGCCATCGGTTTGTGACCAGAACCCTTCTGCAATATGCCACCGAAAGCCAGCTCGACGGACAGTTCCGAATTATCATTCCAAAAGAGCTCCTGCAGTTTGCGAAGATTGAGAATGAAGTGCTGATACTTGGAATGCTCGAACGCATTGAAGTTTGGGATCCGAAGGTCTACAACGAGTACATGACAACGCAATCGCAGAATGAGAGTTATGAAAGTGTCGCTGCGACAGTCTTTAAACCGCCGCAGGAATAATCGCGCGAAAGCATGTGAGCCGTCCATACCACATTCCTGTGCTGCGGGATGAAGTCATCACGTTCCTTATCACCAAACACGAGGGAGTTTACGTCGACGGCACGCTTGGCGGCGGGGGCCATGCCGAGAATATTTTAGAAAAGATATACCCGCTCGGAACGCTCGTCGGCATTGACGCCGACGCCGATGCCCATAGTGAAGCTGAAAAACTGTTGCGGCGGTTTTCCCCAAAAGTAGTTCTTGTCCACGATAATAATGCCAACATCCGGTCCATTCTTCAGTCGCATAACATTTCCTCTATTCAAGGCATGCTGCTCGACCTTGGGGTCTCATCCTTTCAGATCGACGAGGGAAGCAAGGGCTTTTCGTTTCGCGGCGACGATGTGCTGGACATGAGGATGGATCGTCGTGAGCCTTTCAATGCGGCGACGGTCGTAAATACCTACTCGGTTGAAGATCTGGGCGATATTTTTTGGAAGTACGGCGAAGAGAAGAATTCGCGAAAGATCGCCAGGGCAATCGGCGATCGGCGGGATGTTAAAAAAATTGAGACGACAGGAGATTTAGCCGGCATTATCGAAAGAAGAGTCCCGGGGCAATTCCTGACGAAAACGCTGGCTCGGATTTTCCAGGCGCTGAGGATCGAAGTGAATCACGAGCTCGAATCCCTTTCCCGCACGTTGAACGAATCGATAGATCTCCTTGCAGGCGGCGGCCGCATCGCGGTGATTTCTTACCATTCACTCGAAGACAGAATTGTGAAAAACTTTTTCATGGATCAATCCGCAGCATTCATTCCATCCGGTCATAAACTTGTGCCAGACATGCCGATATCTCCAACGCTCAGAGTGCTGACGAAGAAACCTGTCGTCCCCTCTCGCCAGGAACAATTATCAAACCCGCGTTCACGGAGCGCTAAAATGAGAGTGGCAGAAAGAATCTGATGGCACGAAATGACAGTGATCATGCTTCTCCATCTACCGTATCAGACGGACGGTATATTTACAACGGGAATGTCGTTTCGGATCAACGGGGCCCTTCTCCGAATCGTGGAACGCGGACGAACAGAAAGACAGTTCAACGAAAGCATTCGACGTTCAATATCGTAAGCGGCCTGTTTTTACTCGCCGCACTGAGCCTGCTCTATACCGGAAATGTCATCGCGGTGAATCAATTGATGAAAGAAGTAAACGACCTTGATAACAGGTACAACTCTATTGTAAGCAATACCGAAGTATTGAAAGCCGAGATCGCGCGAAAGTCGAGCCTCGACCGGATCAGCCAGATTGCGAAGGAAGAAGTAGGCCTGACGAATCCGAAAGAACCGCCCGTCTGGTTCGAAGTGGACCAGGACAAGATCGACGAGTTAACGAAGAGATAAATATGTCCGAATTTGGCGCAGAAGAGAGGACGGGGGGATCGGCAGTATCGCCGGTGATGGATACCGTCAATCATTCTGCCAGACTGCTGGCCACAAAGATTGTGCTGTTGACGGCGTTCGTCGTCGCTGCCCTGCGACTGGTGCAAATTCAAGTCCTGGATTCTGGAAAATACCAGGCGATCGCCAGGAAGCAGTATGAAGTCAAAATAGTCCTTCCCTCGACACGCGGAAATATTTATGACCGTCAGGGCAATGTTCTTGTCTCGAATTCAATGTTCTTTTCCTATGCAGCGGACCCGAAAATTGTCGGAGACGGGGCCGCCGCCGTCGCCAAAAAATTTTCCAGGGTCTTCGGAAAACCCGAGCAATACTATCTGCAAAAAATGCAGGACGAAAAGCGATTCGTTTGGCTTGAGCGTCATGTGAGTCCCGAGGTTGCCAAGCGCCTTCAGGCGAACACACTTGAAGGAGTTGCCGAATTGAACGAGTCGAAACGGCTCTATCATTATGACAATATCGGGGGACAGGTCATTGGATGCACAAACATCGATAACGTCGGCATCAGCGGCATCGAGTATTCCTCGGAGAAAGCGCTGCGGGGTGTCGACGGCTTTGTCGTTATGCAGCGAGATGGGATGGGACGCAAGCGGCCGTCGGCAGACTATCCCCGGCAGGAACCGGTCTTCGGTCATTCGATAGGGCTTACCATCGACGTCGGTTATCAGTCCATCGTTGAAGACGAGTTGAAGAAGGGGGTGGACCGGATGAAGGCCACCGCAGGACTCGCCATGATCCTCAACCCGAACACCGGCGAAATCCTTGCAATGGCGCATATCCCGAGCGTGAACCCGTACGACGTCGCTCATACGGGTGCACAAACATTGAGAACCCGAGCTGTCTCCGACATGTTTGAACCGGGTTCCGTTTTCAAAATAGTCACCGTCTCGGCGGCGCTGGAGCATAAACTGATCGCTCCCGATCAAATGTTCTTCGGTGAGCACGGAAAGTACAGGGTTCCACTGAACGGCGGAAAGTTCCGGCTCATCACCGATACGCATGAAAGCGGAATGATCACGTTTCAGCAGGGATTGGAACTGTCGAGCAATATTGTAATGGCGAAGGCGAGTGACATCATCGGGGCGGAGAGGCTCTACACGCAGGCGCGGGATTACGGTTTCGGGATGCCGACCGGCATCGAACTTCCCGGAGAAGCGAGCGGAGAATTGAAGAAACCGGTCGAGTGGTCGGGTGCCACCCTTAATTCCATCGCCTACGGCTATGAAATCGCCGTAACGCCTCTTCAGATCGCCGCAGCATACTGTGCGGTTGCGAACGGCGGAACCCTGATGAAGCCGTACATCATCGCCAAGGAAACGGATGAGGCCGGCGACGTGGTATACACGGGACATCCGGAAAAAATTCGGCGGGTCATTTCCGAAGAAACTGCGAAGACGATAAAGGATTTCTTCATCGGTGTCGTCGAGAGAGGGACGGGACAATCGGCAAAAATTCCAGGCATCACGATCGCTGGAAAGACCGGAACATCGCGCAACTACGTCGACGGGAAATATGCATCGGGAAATTACAATGCAACGTTTGTCGGATTCTTTCCGGCAGAAAAACCTGAGCTTGTCTGTTTAGTGATCATGGAAAACCCGACGGCCGGAGGATACACCGGTGCACTGGCCAGCGCTCCGATCTTTAAAGGCATCGCGCAGCAGATCATCAACAACAACGGATTGTTCTCACGAGCTGCGTTCGCGGAAAAAGGGAATGAAGAAGCTCAGACATCTGTCTCAGTGCCGGATGTTACGCATCTTCAACGGGAAGCGGCGGAACAGATCTTGAAAAATAACGGCTTCCGAGTTGCGGCGGCGGGCGACGGTGACGTCGTCATGCGGCAGATTCCCGAAGCCGGAAAGAAAATCAATCGCGGGGAAACAGTGCAGTTGATCGCCGGACAGTCGAACAGCACGATGGTCAACGGAGGCCCGGTCGTTCCCGACCTCCACGGCATGAGTGTCCGGAGCGCGATCAACAGGCTGACGGCTGAGAAATTCGATGTTGCCGTTGTCGGCTCGGGGGTCGTCGTCCACCAATCGCCGGAAGCAAATGCTCCTGCGAAACAAGGCGCAAGAATAGTTTTGATCTGCGAACCGAAGCCTCTGGCATCGGCACAGCTTTATTGATCGGCGAATCGAAGTATGACGTTATCATCATTATTGCAGGGTGTAACGGTCTCGAAGATGTTCCAAACAACGTATGGCAGCATGGTTGTCACGCATGACGTAGAGATCAAAGCCATCCAATATGATTCCCGGAAGGTCCAGGAAGGCGATATGTTCATTGCGATCAAAGGAGCACTGACGGACGGACACAATCATATTAGCGCTGCCGTGTCGAACGGCGCCAAGGCTGTGGTCGTAGAGAACGATGCGCAGCTTCCCGACTCGTATTTCATGCACGCCGGGGTCGTGAAGATCGTGGTCGGAAACTCACGGAAGGCGCTGGCGGTGATGTCGGCAAATTATTACGGCCACCCCGCGAAACGGTTAAAACTAATCGGCGTAACAGGAACAAATGGAAAAACGACAACAACGTACCTCATCAGGCAATTATTAGAGTCGAGTACGCCGTCAATGCAGGGCAAAGTCGGCATGATCGGAACGATTGAATACGTCGTGGGCGGCGAGAAATATCCCGCGACTCATACGACACCGGAATCTCTCGAACTGCACAAACTTTTCGCGGCGATGGTCGAGAAAGGCTGTACCCATGCCGTCATGGAAGTTTCGTCTCATTCGCTTCATCAGGACCGTGTGTACGGGCTTGAGTTCGCCGCCGCGGTGTTCACAAATTTGACCCAGGACCATCTCGATTACCACGGCACGATGGAGAATTATTTCCAGGCAAAAAAAATTCTTTTTGACGGGCTGTCGTCATCCGGCGCGGCCATTACAAACGGCGATGATGCGTATGGATCAACGGTCGTCAGCGGAACCAAAGCGTTTGTGCTGACCTACGGCGTCGGCAAAGCCTTCGACGTCAGCGCGCAGACCGTATCGTTGTCGATCACGGGAACATCGTTTGTTCTTCGTCATCACGCAGATAAAATTGATCTGCACACACAACTGGTCGGCCGCTTCAACGTCTACAATGTGCTTGCGGCGTGTTCCGCCGGAATTGCACTTGGCATTTCAGCAGCTTCCATCAAATCCGGCGTCGCATCTTTTTCTTCGGTCCCCGGACGATTTGAACAAATTCTCTCTTCTTCAGGCTGGTCGGCTATTATCGATTACGCTCATACGCCGGACGCGTTGGAGAAATGCCTCAACACGATTCACGATGTTCTGCCGGCGCATGGTTCTCATAAGATCATCACTGTATTCGGAGCGGGAGGAGACAGGGACAAATCGAAGCGCCCCATCATGGGAAAAGTGGTAGACACGCTGAGTGATGTTGCAGTTGTGACGTCCGATAATCCGCGCACGGAAGAACCGGATGCGATCATCAACGACGTATTGAACGGCGTTCATCGGAAGAGCGATCTGTTCATCGAACCGGACAGAAGAGCCGCGATTACGAAAGCTCTCTCAATGGCCCGGGCGGGGGATATTGTTCTCATTGCCGGCAAAGGCCATGAAGATTACCAGATCATCGGAACAACGAAACATCATTTCAGCGACAGAGAAATTGTTCAGGAATTTATCGCGGCACACGCATCATGAAGCTGTCTTTAATAGATGTGGAAAAGCTTCGACCGCTCGAGGTCGTCAAGAGTGCTGCGCTGAAACGCACGCGAATAACGGGTGTCTCCACCGATTCCCGGACGATTCAACCCGGAAACATCTTTATTGCGCTACGGGGTGAAAAATTCGACGGACATCAATTTCTTGAAGATGCCGCTACACGAGGCCCCGCAGCATTCATTGTTGATGCTGCGTGGAGAAATGAACATCGCGAGCTCTCGGGACGGCTGTCGGGCATCATGTTCGTCGTCCCCGACACGACAAATGCTCTCGGCGCGTTGGCGAACATCTATCGAAGGAAATTCTCGATCCCGATCATTGCGGTAGGGGGAAGCAACGGAAAAACGACAACGAAGGAAATGATCGGGGCGGTGCTGCGGACGAAATATTCGGTGTTGAGCACGGAGGGAAATCTTAACAATCATATCGGTGTCCCGCAAATGCTTTTCCGCCTGACGCCGAACCATGATATCGCAGTCATCGAGCTCGGGACAAACCATTTCGGAGAGATGAAATATTTGTGCGGCATCGTTCAACCGACGCACGCGGTCATCACAAACATCGGCAAAGAACACCTGGAGTTTTTCGGGAACGAGGAGGGGGTGGCGAAAGAAGAGACAGAATTATTCCGCTCTGTCGCAGCGAAAGGGTTTGCATTTGTCAACGCAGATGACAAGTATCTTGTGAAGGCGGGAAGAAAGGTTCATCGCGCCCTGAAATATGGGGAGGGCCGAACGGCCGATGTTCAGGCACGGCGCATTCATACGAATGAACACGGTCAGCCAGCCTTCGAGCTATTGGTAAAGAAGAAAACGGACGAAGTTCACCTCTCCGTTGCGGGATTGCATAATGTTTCGAATGCTCTTGCAGCGGCTGTCGTGGGATTGAAATTCAAGGTGCCGAAGAAAGAAATAATTTCGGCGCTGGAAAAATACGTTGGTGTGAACAAGCGAATGGAAGTCATAACGAGGAACGATATCACGATTCTCAACGATACCTATAATGCAAATCCCGATTCCGTCCTTGCAGCGCTGAAGACTCTTCACTCGATGAACGCTGCCGGTAAAAAGATCGTCGTGCTTGCAGATATGCGTGAGCTGGGCGATACGGCGGAGCATGAACATGCGAAAATCGGCCTGGCAGTAAGCGATCTGGAATTTGAATATTTGTTGACGTTCGGGCCTCTTTCGCGATTTACACACGAAGCATCGAAACTTCCGTTCGCAGAACATTTTGAAACTAAGGAAGCGTTGATCGCTTCGCTGAAAAGTCAGATCGGGCCGGGCGATGCTGTTCTCGTTAAAGGCTCTCGCGGAATGAAGATGGAAGATGTGACGGCACAAATTTAGAACTTATGCTCTATTATATCCTGAACCTGATTGAAAGGCTTTACCATCCGCCCGGCTTCGGAATCGTTCGGTATTTAACGTTCCGTTCTGCGGCCGCGGCCGGTACTGCGCTCATTATTAGTTTTTGGACGGGCCCGAAGATCATCGCAGCGTTGAAAAAACACCAGATCGGCGAAGCGGCAAAACTTGAGGCCCCGAAAACGCATCTCAGCAAAGCCGGGACTCCGACGATGGGAGGGCTTATCGTCCTCGGTTCGGTATTGATACCGACGCTGCTGTGGGGCGATCTGAAAAACATGTATGTCCTGCTCATCATCTTTGTAACGATGGGGCTCGGCCTCGTCGGCTTTTTCGACGATTACCTGAAAGTCGTAAAGAAAAAGCGGAAGGGGTTGATTGGGTGGTACAAAATTATGGGTCAAGTAACCGTCGGTCTTGTGCTAGGAGCTGCGATGTATTTTTCTCCGGAGCTCAAAGCGGCGAATGCAAACACGATTACCACCGTTCCGTTCTTCAAGAATCTCAATTTTGATTTCTTGTTCATGTACATCCCGGTTGTCATTTTTATCATTGTGGCGACTTCGAACGCCGTGAACCTTACCGACGGCCTCGACGGTCTCGCAATCGGCACCGTCGGCATTGTGGCGTTGACGCTCGCCGTGATCAGCTACATTTCGGGAAACATCGAGTTCAGCCGGTATCTCAATATTATCTACATCAGGGGAAACGGAGAGCTTGTGATCTATTGTGCAGCACTGGTTGGTGCTGCGCTCGGGTTTCTTTGGTTCAACTCGTATCCTGCACAAGTGTTTATGGGAGACACCGGCTCGCTTGCCCTTGGAGGGGCGATCGGGGCGATCACGGTCATGATCAAGAAAGAGCTGATTCTTCCGATCCTCGGCGGGATATTTTTTATTGAAACCGTTTCGGTGATCGTTCAGCGCCTGTATTTTAAGTACACGAAGAAGAAATACGGCGAGGGCCGCCGGGTGTTCCGCATGGCGCCCATTCACCACCACTTCGAAATGATGGGAATTCCGGAACCAAAGATCGTAACACGCTTTTACATTATCGCCATTATGCTGATGATCGTCAGCCTGGCAACGTTTAAAGTCCGGTAAGGATTCCGCCGATGCCGCAGATATGCAAGGAATAAATATTGATGATCACATCTGAAGACTATGTTCCGAAGAAAACCTTCGGGAGAATCTGCGATGAAACAGCGTAATCCGAGCAATCTTCATGGAAATATCATTACTCCGCGACAAAACAATTTCCGTCATCGGAGCTGCCCGCAGCGGTCTTGGGGTGTCGCGGTTATTGAAGCAGAACGGCGCGACCGTATTTGTGAGCGACAGCGGAAACGCGGCGAAACTGAGCAAAGGTATTTCGGAATTGCAGAAGGAAGACATTCCGTTTGAGGCCGGCGGCCATTCCGAGCGTGTTTTTGAGTGTTCATTGATGGTCCTTAGTCCGGGAGTGCCGAGCGACGCTCCCGTTGTCCTCGAAGCGAAAAAGCGCGGCATCGATGTTGTCAGCGAGCTGGAAACTGCTAGTTGGTTTTGTAAGGCGACCATTGTTGCCATCACAGGCAGCAACGGCAAAACAACAACAACCACACTGCTGGGAAGGATCTTCAGCGATGCAAAGAAAAAACATGCTGTTGCGGGCAACATTGGCGAGGCGTTCTCAAATATCGTTCTGGCTCTGGATAAGGCAGATGTTGCTGTTCTGGAGGTGAGCAGTTTTCAACTCGACGCGATCGAGTCGTTTCACCCCCGGGTGTCGGTCATCCTCAACATCACGCGGAACCACATGGACAGGTACGAAAATTCCATGGATAAATACGCTGAATCGAAAGCGCGGATATTCATGAACCAGACGGCAGACGATGTCCTCATCTATAACGCAGATGATGAGATGACACAGTTAAACGTTAAAAGTGCAAAGTGTAAAAAGGTTCCTTTTAGCACAGCTAAGAAAATAAACGACGGAGCATTTCTTGACCATGGTCTTTTGAAAACGATAATCGGCGGACAAAAAAGCGAGATTATCGAAGCATCGCAAATCAGCATCAAAGGCGAACATAATCTGCAGAATGCGATGGCGGCGACGCTTGCGGCTCAAGCGATGGGTGTGAGTCCTGCGTACATTCGCTCTACGCTGAGGAATTTCAAGGGCGTTGAACACAGGCAGGAATTCGTGAAGGAAGTGAACGGCATCAAATACGTTAACGATTCTAAAGCCACCACGGTCGAGGCGGTGCTGCGGGCGCTCAGCGCCTTTTCAGAACCGATCGTGTTGATTCTCGGCGGGAAAGATAAAGGGAATGACTACTCGGGGCTGTTGAACGCGGCAAAGAAGAACGTCCGGGCTATCGTCGCGGTCGGATATTCGGCAGAAAAGATCGTGCGCAATTTTGCGGAAGCGATTCCCGTGGAACGAGTCGATACTATCGGGGCCGAGATACCGAACGTTGTTTCAATGCGAAAAACCGTCGACGTCGCAACCGGGCTTGCGCGCCGGGGCGACGTCGTTCTCCTCTCGCCCGCGTGTACGTCATTCGATTGGTTTACGGATTATGAAGAACGGGGACGCGTGTTTAAATCGATCGTACTCTCGCTGGGATCCAGCTAAATGAACTCGCAACGAAATCATATTGACAGAGTCATTCTCATCGCCGTGCTCTTCCTGATGGTCGCGAGCACGGTGGTCGTCTACAGCGCCTCGTCGACGTGGTCGCTCCAAAAATATGGGGCGACGGGCGGACTGGTCAACAAGCACATCATAAAAGTACTTGTCGGTCTTGCAACAATGTTTATCGCAATGAGCATTGACTACAAATACTACAAGAAGCTGACAAAATTTGCTCTTATCGCCTGCATGGTGCTCCTGTTCTTCACGCTGGCCGTCGGCGGAGAAATAAAAGGCGCAGCGCGATGGCTCAGTTTCGGCGGATTCAATCTGCAGCCCTCGGAAGCAGCAAAGTTCGCGCTTGTGTTTCATTTGAGCGCGCTGCTTGCGGTGAAGGGGACGAAGATCCGTGATTTCAAAACAGGATTCCTGCCGCTGATGCTTTGGGTGGGGGGCGTTGTGATGCTGGTCATGCTGCAACCGAACTTCAGCACCGGCGCGATGATCTTTATTCTCGGTATGATGATGGTTTTTACCGGAGGCGCCCGGCTCAAGCATATATTTTTATCGATGTCTGCGCTCGTCCCGGCGGTGCTCGTGTATATGGTAAGCGCGGAATACCGGATGAGACGCATCCTCGCGTTCATCGGGCATGACAGTTCTGCGGCAACGCCGAACAAGGCGAGCTACCAGCTCTGGCAGGGAATCATCGGCTTCGGCAACGGCGGATTGTTCGGCGTCGGAATGGGGATGAGCAAGCAGCGCGATCTTTTTCTGCCGGAATCCTACGGAGATTTTGTTTTTTCGATCGTCGGCGAAGAATACGGGTTGATCGGTACGATAATTTTTATGGTGCTCTTCCTCACAATTCTTCTGCGCGGTTTCAAGATCGCGAAGAATGCACCTGATGATTTCGGAAAATATTTAGCGATCGGCATTACATCGACCATCGTCGTCTATGCCCTCGGGAATGCGCTCGTCACGCTCGGAGTATTTCCGACGACAGGATTGCCCATGCCGTTCGTGAGCTACGGCGGTTCGGCGATCGTCTTCTCGTCGTTTGCCGTCGGGGTGCTGCTGAACATTTCCGCCCATACCGATCTGCATCCGCGCCAGGCGAAAGAATCGCCGGATCAACTGCCGGTTGAGATGAACGAGCCCGCAGTTGGAAAAGTGTATTGATTCTGGAGAACGAGACCAGAAGGATGAAATGGAAACAAGGATATGTCAGTTGACTCGCAATCACGTTCAATTCTTTTTGCTGCCGGAGGAACCGGCGGGCATCTTTTTCCCGCGATTGCGATCGC
This sequence comes from uncultured Chitinophagaceae bacterium, assembly GCA_964439265.1. Taxonomy (GTDB): domain Bacteria; phylum Bacteroidota; class Ignavibacteria; order UBA10030; family UBA8401; genus JAGVPT01. Next base: position 34,488 of record CAYTOA010000031.1, on the reverse strand, counting down.
AGAGGAGGTCAAACGAACGCACCCCGATCTCCGCATCGAGTTCGTCGGAACGAAGGGCAAGATCGAAGCGCGCGTCATTCCGGAGAAAGGGTTTGCGTTCCACACAATTTGGATCAGCGGATTCCACCGTCGGCTGACGGCTGATAATCTGCTGTTCCCGTTAAAAGTGATCGTGTCATTGGTTCAATCGTTCTTTCTCATCAAGAAAGTAAGGCCGAACGTTGTTGTCGGCACCGGAGGATATGTCTGCGGTCCGATCCTCTCGATTGCTTCGCTGATGAAGATTCCGACCGTGGTGCATGAGAGCAATAGCTATCCCGGCGTCACGACGCGAATGGTTGCAGCGAGAGTTTCGAAGGTGTTTCTCACATTCGAAGCGACGAAGAAATGGCTTCCGAAACTTGACGCACGTAGAATTGAGCTTGTTGGGAACCCCACCCGGGAAGCACTCGGCACCGTTTCGCGGAAAGACGGGGCAGCATATTTCGGCCTGCATCCCGACGGCAAAACGCTCCTTGTCTTCGGGGGGAGCCTCGGCGCTGCATCGATGAATTCGACGATTGAAAAGATAGCCGGCGAACTTGTGAAGGCCGGGATTCAATTGATCTGGCAAACCGGTGAAAAAGATTTTGAGCGGTATGAGTTGAGCAAGTCTTCGAATATTTGGGTCGGAAAGTTCATAGACAAAATGGAATACGCATATGCTGCAGCCGACATTGTGCTGTGCCGATCCGGCGCGACAACGCTCGCGGAGTTGACTCGTCTCGGGAAAGCGGCGATTCTTGTCCCGTATCCGCACGCTGCGGCGAACCATCAAGAGCTCAACGCGCAAGCGCTGGTCGATGCGGGAGCTGCGGTGATGATTAAAGACGCAGATTTAGATGCAAAAGCGATGTCAACGATAAAAGATTTTTTTTTGAACGACAACACGCGGCAATCAATGGGTGAGAAAAGCCTGAAGCTCGGGAAACCCAATGCCGGAAAAGAAATCGCAGAAAAAATATTAATATTGGCTTTTTCAAAATCGTAAATCGGAAACAACGAATGCCTCCGAAAGAATTCAAATACAAGCTCGACTTTTACTACCAACAGGCGCTGATCTATCTGGTCACCCTTATTTTGTACGCAGGCGTAAAGGGAAGTTTTATCGAGAACGAGTTCACACTGGTGTTCAGGGACCCGATCCTTTACATCATCGGTTTCTTTGTCGCCGTCGCTTTCATTACGCTGGTCCTCAATAAAATACGGGACCGGAAACTTGTCGTCGAACAATCGGCAATTATTTTTCAGCATAAATTCACAAAACGGGAAATTCCTTTTTCGGAAATCGAATGGTTTCACATCGGACGGGAGCGGTCGGTCCAGACGGCGGGAAGATTTCAGGTTATCGTGTTTAAAGTGAGGGGACGCCGGCGATTATACAGGATTCGCGTTGGAAGATATGAACGAGAGAAGGAATTGATCGCAGAGATGGAACGCGTTGCGGCCAAAGTTCCAAAGGGTGAACGGCAGAGGTTCAGGGTGAAGAGTAAGAAGCAGTAGACAGTAATCAGTAAGCAGTAAGAAACATGGGGGGCGGGGTCTTATTGCATGCATAAAATTAGTACGAGAAGATGTTCAGTTCAATTAAAAAAATTCATTTTGTCGGCATCGGTGGTATCGGCATGAGCGGTATTGCGGAAATCCTGATCGACCAGGGCTTCACGGTGAGCGGGTCGGATAGAGCGTTGAGCGAAGTGACGGAGCATCTCCAGTCGCTGGGCGCGATTATTTATGAAGGGCATAGGGCAGAGAACCTTGCTGCCGATGTCGATACGCTGGTCTACTCATCAGCCGTTGCTTCAGAAAATCCGGAACTTGCCGAAGCCGTGCGGCGGAAAATTCCGGTCGTCCGGCGGGCTGAAATGCTGGCGGAAGTGATGCGTCTGAAATACGGCATCGGCATCGCGGGCACGCACGGAAAAACGACAACAACATCAATGGTAAGCCTTGTCTTGTTGGAAGGCGGCCTTGATCCGACGGTCATCGTGGGCGGAAAGTTGAGCGGACTTGGCGGAACGAACGCACGCCTCGGCAAAGGGGATTTTATCGTCGTCGAGGCAGACGAATTCGACCGTTCGTTCCTGTCTATTACGCCGACGATCGCCGTTCTGACAACGCTGGAGACAGACCACCTTGATTGCTACAGGGACCTTGAAGACATCAAAGGCGCCTTCATTCAATTTGCGAACAAGGTTCCGTTCTATGGTTTTATCGTCCTCTGTCTTGACGAGCCGGCTTTGCAGGACATTATGCCGCAGATCAGCAAGAAAAAACTGTTGACGTACGGCCTGACGCCCCAGGCGGATATCCAGGCGATCGAGATCCATCATAAAGAGAACACCAGTACGTTCACCGTTGCCCGCGGCTCCGACGACCTCGGGCAAATAACGCTGCAGATACCGGGGAAGCACAACATCCAAAATGCCCTTGCGGCGATCGCCGTCGGCTTGCAGCTCGGCGTTCCTTTTTCAAATGTGAAAGCGGGCATCGAGAAGTTCACGGGCGTGTACCGCCGCTGGGAGAAAAAAGGAGAAGTAAACGGGATTTCGGTGTACGACGACTACGCCCATCACCCGACCGAATGCAGAGCAACGCTCGCGGGAGTGAAGTCCGGCTGGCGGAGAAGAGTCGTGTGCGTGTTTCAGCCGCACCTGTATTCCCGAACGAGGGATTTTTATGAAGAATTCGGCAAGGCTTTTCTTCTTGCGGACGTGCTCGTGCTGACCGATGTGTATCCGGCCCGGGAAGAACCGATTCAAGGAGTCTCGGGCGAGTTGATCGCCAACGCCGCGAAGCAGTTCGGGCATAAAGACGTCCACTACATTCAGGACAAGAAACAGCTTCCGGAATATTTGAAGAAGAATACCCGGCCGGGGGACATTGTTATTACTATGGGTGCGGGGGATATCTGGAAATTCGGAGAAGAGTTTTTAATACAATTAAGAATTAAGAATTAATAATTATGAATTTGTATCGAAATACCGAATGCAACAGTAAAACCATTCTTAATTTTTAATTATTAATTCTTAATTAAAAAATGGTTTCTGTCGAAGACATACGCAGAGTGTTTCGCGGGCATGTTGCCGTCGCGGAACCGCTCGCAAAGTACACTTCATTCCGGATCGGCGGTCCGGCGGATTTCTACCTGGAGCCCGTCGACAAGTTCGACCTGATCGAGGTCGTCCGCTTTTTCAAGAAATTTGACTACCGTTTCATGATCATTGGAAAAGGATCGAACCTCCTCATCAGTGATAAAGGATTCCGGGGGGCGGCGATAAACCTTGAAGAAGGGTTGGGAAACGTAACGATCGAAAACGATGTCATTTCCGCTGATGCGGGTGTACGGTTGAGCAAGTTTGTCGATTTCTGCATTCAGCATGGGAAGGCCGGCGTGGAGATGCTTGCCGGGATTCCGGGAACGATCGGCGGCGCGGTGATCATGAATGCAGGAGCGTACGGCGGAGAAATCTCTGACCATCTCATTGAAGTAGAGATCTACCGAGACGACGCGATGCAGAAGATCAAAAAAGACCAGGCGGGTTTTTCGTACCGCCGGTCGGGGTTTGCCCGAGACGTCGTTCTGAACGCATCGTTCGCGTTACCGCAGGGCAATGTCTCAGAGCTGTTGAAACGTCGCAGAGAATTGCTGCTGAAACGTAATCAATCGCAGCCGCTGAACTTGCCGAATTCCGGGAGCATGTTCAAGAATCCGGAGGGAACATTTGCCGCAAAGCTTGTCGACGATGCGGGGCTGAAGGGTAAACAGATCGGCGAAGCTCAGATTTCCGAACGGCATGGAAATTTTATCGTCAACCACGGCGATGCGACGGCGCGCAATGTCTTTGACCTCGTGCGGCTTGCGCGAAAGAAAGTGTACGAGCGGAGCGGCATCAAACTTGAACTGGAAGTGAAGTTAGTGGGATTTGAGGAAGAAGAAATTGCCGAGGCGGTGCGATGATGGTCATGGATCCCGACATTCAGCCGACCGAGCCCGTACACGGAAAGAAAGTATACGGAATATTTGCGATGCTGTTCATTCTCGCATTGGCCGCATGGTTTGGAACAATGCAGTGGAAAGAACATCTTACTGTCGGCGGCATTATTGTTGAAGGGCAGCATATCGTCACAAAGGAAGAAGTCGTTGGACTTGCACATGTCTCGTTAAAGACAAAAATGTACGACATCGACTTATTGTCCATAAGAAAGAATATCGAACAAAATCATTTCGTCAAAAACGTCGTGGTAACGCGCGACGCGCCGGCGACGATCAGGATCACAGTGCTGGAGAGGACGCCGATCGCGCTTCTTTCTCTTCCGGGAAAAGCCGACATGCTGTATGTCGATGAAGAAGGCTACGTCCTTCCGCACGTTTCGTCACAGGCAATATTTGATCTCCCGGTCATCAGCGGGATCGATTCACTCGCGGATGTGACGGTCGGGCAGCGCACGACGCACGCCGACGTGCTCGCTGCTCTGGAAGCTCTACAGACAGCCCAGCGTGTCGGCAGTGAACTCTATCGTCTTCTTTCGGAAGTACGGATCCGCAGCGGCCACGATATGGTGCTGTATTCCGCGGATACCGGCGTGCCTATTATCTTCGGCCGGGGCGATGCGGTAAAGAAAATGGTGAAACTCGATGCTTTTTGGAAAAAATTTGTCGCCGGGCAAGGCTCGCAGGATATTCGTTACATCGACATCCGTTTCGAAGACGAGGTGGTCGTCTCATCGGCAAAACCGGCGGATTCGCACAACATCAGGAAATCGACTTCGTAAGGACTCATTCGCAGAAAAGGAAGCAGCATGGAAAATATTTATGTTGGATTGGATATCGGTACGACTAAAGTGTGTGCGATCGTTGCATCGTTGAGCGAGAATAACGAGGTGAACATTCTCGGCATCGGCAAGAGCAAATCCGAAGGATTGACCCGCGGCGTCATTACGCATATTGAAAAAACGATCGCTTCCATTCAGGCCGCGGTCCGGGAAGCCGAACTTCAATCGGGTGCGAAGATTCAGACGGTGGTGGCGGGAATAGCGGGAGACCATGTTCAGAGTTTTCAGTCCCGGGGCGTCATTGCGATCAGCGGACCGGACCAGGAGATCACGCAGGCGGACGTGGACCGGTTGATCGAAGACACGAAGAAGGTGGCTCTTCCGTCCGACAGGAAGATTATCCATGTCATCCCGCAGGAATTTATTGTTGACGGGCAGGATGGAGTCTATGACCCCGTCGGAATGTCCGGCGTCCGGATGGAAGCAAACGTTCACATCATTACCGGACTTGTTTCCGCAGCACAAAATATTTTGAAATGCGTCCAGCGAGCGGGTGTTTCGGTGAGCGACATCGTGCTTGAACCGATCGCGTCAAGCGACGCGGTGCTCGATAAAGAGGAAAAAGAAGTCGGCGTGGCTCTCGTGGATATCGGCGGCGGGACGACGGACCTTGCGGTCTTTGAAGACCGAACCATCCGGCACACAGCGGTGATCGGCATCGCAGGTAAAAAAGTGACCGACGATATTCGCCGTGGACTCGGAATCCTTTCCGACCAGGCCGAACAGCTGAAGATCACGCACGGCCACGCGCACTTGCCGTCGATCATGGAAAATGAGCCGATCACAGTTCCCGGCATCGGCGGACGGCCTCCGCTGAATATCGACCAGCGCTTATTGTGCCAGATCATTCAACCACGCATGGAAGAAATTCTGGAAATTGCAGCAATGGAGATCAAACGCTCGGGCTACCAAAAGCATCTATCAGCTGGAGTTGTGCTGACGGGCGGCGGCTCATTGATCAAAGGAACGGCCGATCTCGCGCGCGAGGTACTCGGGATGCCGGTGAAGATCGGGATTCCGCAAGGATTCCGCGGCGGACTTGTCCGCGAAATAGAGAATCCGATGTACGCGACGGGCGTTGGCCTTGTGCATCACGCAATCAAACATCGCCAGCGGCCAAATATTGAAAATATCCGGGGATCGAAAATGGACGGAAAGTTTCCGACGATATTAAAGAGGATGAAGGGGTGGTTTGATGAGTTGTAAGGAGGAGCAAGAATACAGAAGTCAGAATACAGAATACAGAAGACACAAGACAATTACTTTGGCCTTATCTTGGAAAAATTTACTCTTTCAGCATTCTGTCTCCTGAATTCTGGATTCCTGCGGTTAAGAATCAACGAATAGTTATCTAACACTCAATCTTGATAGACAAAAGAATCCGAAATTATTAACATCACATACATCACTCACTAAACACAAAGGAGTACCATGATAGAACTTGACAACCCCAAAGACGGCGGCGCGAAGATCCGTGTGGTGGGAGTTGGAGGAGGCGGCAGCAACGCGATTGTCAGCATGATCGACAAAGGGCTGAGCGGTGTTGATTTTATTTGCATCAACACCGACACGCAGGCCCTCGAGCGGACTGAGGCTCCGAATAAGATTCAGATAGGCAAGACTCTTACCCGGGGACTTGGCGCCGGCGCAGACCCGAGCATCGGTCATCGTGCGGCGGAAGAAGACCGAGAGGAAATTGCGCGCGCGCTTGCGGGGAGCGACATGGTTTTCATTACTGCCGGCATGGGTGGCGGAACAGGCACTGGCGCCGGACCTGTCGTCGCGAATATTGCAAAGAGCCTTGGCGCTCTCGTTGTCGGGATTGTGACGAAACCGTTCAATTGCGAAGGAAAGAAACGATTAACACAGGCAGAATACGGCCTTGAGGAATTAAAAAAACAAGTCGATACGCTCATCGTTATTCCGAATCAAAAGCTCCTTTCGATCGTCGAAAAAACGACGCCGCTCGAAGAGGCGTTCGAGATCTGCAACCGCGTTCTTCACAACGCAACCCGCGGCATTTCGGAATTAATCACCGTTCCCGGCCTGATCAACCTTGATTTTGCCGATGTCCGGACGATCATGCGCGAGATGGGAGATGCGTTGATGGGTTCGGGCGTTGCAACCGGAGAGAACAGAGCCGTGGAAGCGGCGAACGCGGCGATCTCCAGCCCGCTGCTCGAAGGCGTTTCGATCGCCGGCGCGCAGGGCGTTCTCGTCAATATCACCGGCGGAAAAAACCTTTCGCTCGTTGAAGTCGATGAAGCGACGAGTATCATTCATGAAGCGGCCGGCGATGACGCCAACGTTATTCTCGGCGCGGTGATCGACGAATCGATGACCGAAGAATTAATGGTCACCGTGATCGCAACCGGTTTCAACAGGAAAGCTTCTTCGACGGCACGTCCCTCGAAAAACGTCCGCGTGCTCGATCATATTCCGACCGGAGTACAGGATTTGAAAAAAATGGATGAACCGGCGTACATCCGTAAAGGATTCCAGATTCCATCGCCGACAATGCAGGCGAGCGAATCCCGATTTTCGCAACAGACGTCCGACCGGGGCGACACCGACAAACCGGCATTCCTTCGAAAAATCATGGACTAATGTATTGGTGAGTGATGTGATGAAACGTCCCGTTCAGCTGAGCAAGCTGAGCGGGACGTTTATGTTTGTGACGGCTGAATGAAATAACCATCCGAAGGCTCTCTTGCTAAAATATTCGAATATTTTAATGAAAGCCTTCGGATGGTTACTGCGGATCTCGTTTTCTTCCTTGCTTCTCCCTTCCCGATTCTCTAAATTTTCTATATGAGAAAAATTATACTTGGCGCTCTCTGTGCCTTGGCGGCTTACGTTACAGCCGAATCACAACCGAAACGCATCGAATCTCAATTCCGCATCGCCAGGCTGAAATATGCAGGTGGCGGTGACTGGTATAACGACCCGTCAAGCGAAGTGAACCTGCTGAAGTTTGCAAAACAGTATGCGGATATCGATGTGGATCCTCAGTATGAATTCACTCAAATTTCCGACGACAAATTCTTTTCATACCCGTTCGTGTTTATGACCGGTCATGGCGGAATCATTTTTTCCGATTACGAGGTGAACCGGCTGCGGACATACCTTGAACACGGCGGTTTTCTCTACGCTGACGATGATTACGGCATGGATAAGGCATTCCGGCGCGAGATCAAAAAAGTCTTTCCAGAAGAAGACCTCGTGGAACTTCCGTTTTCGTACGGCCTGTACCATTGCGTGTTCGATTTCCCGAACGGCGTCCCCAAAACCCATGAACATAACGGCAAACCGCCCCAGGGATTCGGGATTTTCTACAAAGGGCGTCTTGTTGTATACTATACCTACGAATCCAACCCAAGCGACGGCTGGGCAGACCCCGATGTCCACAAAGACCCGGAGGAGAAACGGCAAGAAGCGCTGCGGTTTGGGACAAATTTGCTTTACTGGGTGCTGACGCAGTGAAGAGTTAAAAGTGAAAAGTGAAAAGTGAAAAAGGCTTTAGCCTTTGGCTATCAGGTTGTGAGGTTAGCTCATATTCCCGTTAACAAATGATTAATCCAGAACACCAAAGCACTCCAATCTACTCCGAAATGAAGCGGCGGCTTGACGACGTTCGGTCGCGTTTCTATATGGAGCGTGCCATGGTCGGAGCTTTGCTGAGTGCAGGCGCATTTTTGATCTTGTTGGCCTGTTTGTCTGCGGCAGAAGCACTCTTCAACGGGAGCATTCTCTTCAGGACGGTATTGTTCATGGCTGGCTCAGCTGCGATTCTGATACTCGGCGGATGGCGCATTGCCGTACCGTTGCTTCGCAGGAAAATGGTCCTTCGGGGCCTTTCAGAAAAGGATGTTGCAAGCCGAATCGGCGCGAAATTTCCCGAAGTGAAAGATCGATTATGGAACATTCTCGATATTTTTGAAGAGCATAACGCGCCGGAAACTGTATCGCCTAATTTCCATCCGGACTATTCGCCGGAACTGATCGATGCATCGTTCGCCGATCTGCAAAAGGCCGCCGGCCGTCTTCGATTTACGGATGTCGTTTCATTCGCAGCGGTACGCAAAGCCGGAAGAAACGCGGCAATCGCTGCATCCGCGGTGATTCTGTTGTTTGCGCTTCCGCACATCGGCCTATTACCAGCGGCGTACAGGATTGCTCATTTTCAGACCGAATTCCGCCAGCCGCCTGCCTTTACATTTCTCGTGCGGCCAGGCAATGTTGAGATTGTCAAGGGTGAATCAGTTCCGGTATCGGTTTCCCTCATCGAGAACGCGGAAGCGGGAAGCGCTCTTCACACAGCTCTTCCCAGCAAAATTATTCTTTCAGTCCGGCAGACTGATTTCTCTTCGGAAGACCGATCAGAAATTCAGGCCGACTCATCGGGACAATTTCATTATACCATTGCTTCCGTCAGACAGTCCGCAGACTATTCCACGGAAGCGAATGGAATTCAAAGTTCGAAGTATACCATCAGCGTGATCGACAGGCCGGTTGTTCGGTCGCTTGCGGTGCACCTTATTCCCCCTTCGTACTCCCGCCTTGCCGAGCAATCGCTCGACGAGAACGTCGGCGACGTTCTTGCGCTTCCCGGAACGACCGTTCAGTGGCGCATCAACGCAGGCAAAGCGCTCCGCCGGTCAGCGATTGTTTTCCATGATGCGGAAGAATTGTCGATGCAATCGCATGACGGAGTTTATGCGGGGCAATATCTACTTCGGCACCGAAGCACCTACCACATCAGCCTGGAAGACAGCGAAGGTTTCACGAATGTCGACCCCATCGAATACAAACTCGATCTTACGGCCGACCAGGCCCCGACCGTCGCAATCACGTATCCCGGCAAAAATATCGATGTCGTCGACAAAATGGAACTGCCGCTGCAATTGAAAATCCATGACGATTTTGGGTTTACGTCGTTGAACCTTGAGTACCGGCTTGATCATTCGCGGTTTCAGAAAGCAGACAGCGCATTCGCGTTTATTTCCATACCAATCGGAGAATCCGAAAAACGATCGACCGACGCTGAAGTTGATTTCCAATGGGACGTTTCGACAATGAGCCTGGTCCCCGAAGACGTTGTAGAATACCACGCAGAAGTGTTTGACAACGACAACGTTTCCGGCCCGAAAAAGGGAGTGAGCGAGACGTACTTATTGAGACTTCCCTCACTCGAGGAGGTATTTGCCGACGCCGACAGAGGGCAGGACGATGCGATAGAGAAACTGGATAAATCGCTCAATGAAGAAAAGGATTTGAAAAAAGACCTTGATGAAATTTCCCAGGAGATGAAAAAAAATCAACCTCTCGATTGGCAAAAGCAAAAGAAGGCCGAAGAGACGCTCAAACGATATCAGGAACTCACGAAAAAAATCGATGAGGTAAGCAAATCGCTCGACACGATGACGCAGGGGATGCAGAAAAACAACATTCTGTCGAGCGAGACGCTGCAGAAATACACCGAGCTCCAGCAGATGCTGCAGCAGATTAATTCCCCCGAATTCCAGGCAGCAATGAAGCGAATGCAGGAAGCCATGCAGAACATTTCGCCGGACCAGCTTCGCCAGGCAATGCAGCAGGTGCAATTTTCGGAAGAAGCGTTTCGGCAGAGCATTGAGAGAACGATGCAGCTTCTCAAAAGGATACAGGTCGAACAAAAAATGGACGAGATGGTGAAACGGGCCAACGAACTCCAGAAGCAGCAGGAGAACCTGCAAAAGGAAACCGGCGAAGCCTCATTGTCCGATAAGAAAAAGGCGGAAGAGCTTGCGCATAAACAGGAGGACATCAACAAACAGTTGGCGGATCTCCAGGAGCAGCTTGAAGAATTGCGGAAGAAGATGGAAGAATTCCCCGAGGAAATGCCGATGAAGGCGCTTGACAAGGCTGAGGAAGCCGCGCGCGACAGCACCATGGAACAATCGATGCAGCAAAGCTCGGAACAGCTCCACCAACAGCAGCGGCAGCAAGCCATTCAGATGCAGGACAAAGCCAACAAAGCGATGCAGCAGATGTCACGCCGGATGTCCGAGATGCAGGAACAGATGTTGAGCAACGAAACAAACGAAGCGATGAGCGCGCTCCGTAAAGCGATGACCGATATGCTGGAAATCTCTCAACGCGAGGAAGATCTGAAAAATCAATCGCGCACGCTTGCGCCGAATTCTGAACAGTTTCGCGAGAATGCGGAAAAACAGTTAGGATTGCAGAATGACCTTTCGAACGTCACGAATAACCTTGTTGGTCTGAGCCAGAAATCGTTCGCGGTAACATCCGAGATGGGAAAGACGGTTGGAAATGCGATGGGTGCCATGTCGCAGGCGATGAACGGCCTCGAGAGGCGCAACGGCCAATATTCAAGTGCAGAACAGGCCGAAGCGATGTCCGCACTGAACAAAGCAGCATCAATGGCGCAGTCGTCAATGGATGCAATGCAGCAGGGAGGCCAGGGGGGGCCGGGCGGATCTTTATTGCAGCAGCTTCGGCGGATGGCAGGCCAGCAGGCAAACATCAATCTGCAAACCGAACAGCTCTCACAGGGGAAAGGAATGTCTCAGGAACAGCTTCAGGAAATGGGAAGACTGGCCAACCAACAGGAGGCCGTTCGAAAATCCATGGAACAATTGAACAAAGAAGCGCAGGAGAGTCAGGACAAGAATCGTGTTTTGGGAGACCTTCAGAGAATCGCAGACGAGATGAAAGAGGTTGTTGAGAACCTGCAGCAAAACAATGTCAACCCGAATACGATCCGGCAGCAGCAAAGAATTTTATCGCGCATGCTCGACGCGCAGACATCGATGCGCGAACGCGACTACGAACAGCGCCGTACGTCGACGGCTGGCACGACGCCGGTTCGCCGCAGTCCGGAAGAAATTCAGGATGAATCTGCCCAGAACCAGCTTCGGCGCGATCTGCTCAAAGCGATGGAGGAAGGGTACTCGAAAGACTACCAGGATTTGATTCGAAAGTATTACGACGCGTTGGATAAAACGCAGGGAAAATAATGTAGGCGCGTTGTCAGGATTCTATACCCTGCAACGCGAGTGGAACGTTTGCCGCTCAAATCGGGTTTAATTGCCAGACCAACCGCATTATCTTTTCGTTATGTAGCCGTGGGATAAGTTTGCCCGCGAAAAAGAAAGTTGCTGCTCTGCGCCGATGCAGTGAGAAATAGCGGGAGTGAACGGATGATGAAAAAGAGCTGAAGAGAAGGTACATGGCGAAATGGCAGAAAATAATTTTATGAAAAAAAGTGTTCCGGGCAAAGTTTCATTGTTGTCACACAGACGAAGTGTACACGGCGGAGAAGAAGATTATAAGAAACGACTGCTGAAAATTACGTCGCTTGCCGTTCTTATCGCCGTCTGTACAAGTTTTGTCGCAAAGCTTCTTGTTCTTCTCATTGATCTCATTACGAACATCTCTTTTCACGGTTCGTTCTCTGCGGAAAGTTCGAGCCCTGCCGATAATACTCTCGGTCCGCTTGTCATTGCGATTCCTGCCATTGGAGGGATCGTTGTCGGGCTCATGGCTTTTTACGGATCGAAAGCGATCAGAGGGCATGGCATTCCGGAAGCGATGGAGCAAGTGCTCACGAACAAAAGTAAAATTCACCCCATCGTGACAATTTTAAAACCGATATCGTCTGCGATTTCAATAGGAACGGGCGGGCCGTTCGGCGCGGAGGGCCCGATTATCGCGACGGGAGGATCCTTAGGTTCGAACATCGGTCAGCTGCTGGAGATAACGAGCGATGAACGGAAGATCCTCCTGGCGGCGGGGGCTGCCGCCGGCATGTCGGCAATTTTTGGGAGTCCCATTGCGGCAATCTTCCTTGCTATCGAACTCCTTCTTTTTGAATTTTCTCCGCGATCGATAATTCCTGTCGCACTCGCCTGCATCGTGGGTGCAGCAGGGCATCACTTCTTCTTTGGCGTCCGGCCCATTTTCCCGATGAAAACCTTTGAGCAGCCGGCGTCTCTCACGGCAGTTTCAGTGTACGCTATTCTGGGAATGGTGATCGGGATCTTCTCTGTTTTTGTTACAAAAATAGTTTATTTCGTCGAAGACATGTTCGAGAAACTCCCCGTTCACTGGATGTGGTGGCCTGCGCTGGGCGGGATTGTTGTCGGCGTTATTGGCTTGATTGTCCCGCGGACGCTGGGTGTTGGTTATTCGAATATACGGGATATCCTCGCCGGCGGTCTCACGTCGCAGATCCTGTGGGTCTTGTGTCTCTTGAAGTTGACCTCGTGGGCAATCGCTCTTGGCAGCGGCACATCGGGGGGGACCCTTGCGCCGCTCTTTACGATCGGCGGAGCAGCGGGAGCAGTGTTGGGAGGGATCATTCTCCAGATCTTTCCGGCATCGGGCATAACGATTCCCCTCGCAGGCCTCGTGGGGATGTCAGCTATGTTTGCGGGAGCTTCACGGGCAGTCATGACGTCGATCATCTTTGCACTCGAGACAACGGGTCAATTCAATTCTTTTCTCCCGGTCCTGGCGTCATGCATAACGGCGTATTTCGTTTCATTCATGATGATGGAAAATACAATCATGACGGAGAAAATCGCGCGAAGAGGGATCAAGGCGCCGCATTCGTACGAGCCCGACGCGCTGGTGGAAACGAGAGTTGAGCAGGTGATGAAAGAGGCATTGGTTGTGAACGAAGACATGACGATACAGGAACTCCGCAATCAATTGAGTGATGACACCGAACCTGATGAATATATTGTTATTGTCGACAGTGAAAAAAAGGTAAAAGGGATCGTCAATACCTCGGTAGTTTCAAACTTCCAACACAACTCGGAGCGTACGGTCGGATCGTTGGTTGAAGTACAGAATTTCTCCGTTCGCGGCGACGAAAGCCTTCGAACGGCGGTTGAGATGATGACGGGAGAACGCGTCGATGCGCTTTCCGTGATTTCGAAAGACAGCAAAACGATAGGAGTGTTATCCTACAAGGATGTTCTCTCTGCCTACAAAGACAAATTTGACGAGAAGGAAAGAAGACATCGAAGCATCTCGCTCAGACGCCGGGGTCTAAAAATGGTATCCCGTGCCCGCAGGCTGATGAAAAAGACAAAGACAAGCCCGTAGGCGTCTCGTATTCTCCACCAATTTGCGGGAAACAATTGTTGAGTCGATTTCATATTGTAAATTTATTGTGAGCCTTCCGGACCTTGCCCAAGAAGAAACATCATACTATGCGGAGCTAAACTATGGTAATCGTGGTATTCTTTCTGACCCACTGGTTCTTGTCGCTGTTTTGTCAGACGTTTTTCCTTCACCGTTACGCAGCGCACAAAATGTTCACGATGTCGAAATTCTGGGAACGAGCTTTTTACGTTGCGACGTTTATAACGCAAGGGTCCTCCTTTCTTAATCCGCGCGCGTACGCTATCATGCACAGGATGCATCATGCATACAGCGATACCGAAAAGGATCCGCATTCCCCGCATTACTTCCGCAGCATGTTCAGGATGATGTGGAGGACGAAGGACATCTATCTCGATTATTTGCTCCGCAGAGTCGAGCCGGAAAAAGGTTTTGACAAGAATATCCCAGAATGGAAAACGTTTGATAAATTTGCCGATACGTGGGCGGCAAGATATTTGTGGGTTGCGTTTTATATCGTCTTGTACGTTGTTTTCGCGCCGAGTGCATGGTTTTTTCTTCTCCTGCCGTTTCACTTCATTATGGGACCGATCCACGGGGGTATCGTCAACTGGAGCGGGCACAAATACGGGTACGTGAATTTTAAAGACACCGGCGATATGTCGCGCAATTCTCTCCCGTTTGACTTCCTCACGCTCGGTGAACTTTTTCAAAACAACCATCACAAGTTCCCTGCCAGAATAAATTTCGCGGTGCGGCTGTTTGAAATTGACCCGACGTATCCGTTGATAAAGCTGCTCGGCTGGCTGCGCGTGATACGATTCAGTAAATCCACAGAACCCGTTTGAGATAACCCCTCCGGCACTCACGAAAGGTCTGTTGAAGGCGTTGTTCATCGCGTTCTACCCGTACGTGATCTACGTGAGAATTTACCAACCATTCACTTCATAGCCACAAAGGGATCTGCCATGGGCAGAAAAATGGATAAAGATACCAACGCAATAAACTATTTCGAAATTGCGGTTGCCGACATAAAAAGGGCAACAAAATTTTATGAGACGATCTTTGAAGTTACCCTGAGGTCCGGCGATTGGGGAGGAATGAAGATGGCGATGTTTCCGACGGATGGCAATAATGGAACCGTGAGCGGCGCCCTCGTCCAAAGCAAGATGCATACACCGAGTGCGACCGGTGCGATTGTGTATCTGAATGCAAATCCGGATATGCAGTCGGTGCTCGACCGCATCGAGAAGGCGGGTGGAAAAGTAACGATGCCAAAAACGCTGATCGATAAACAGATCGGATATATGGCATACTTTACCGATACAGAAGGAAACAGGGTCGCTCTGCATTCCAACGGATAAGATTCAAGTCATCGGATTGCTTGAAGCAATCCGACGACTCCAGCAGCACCTTCCATTTGCATCTGGGGAAAAAATTGGAGAGTTTTGAGCAGTATACATCGCGAAGAGCCGCTTAACGTAGTTCGTCGGCAATACTATCTCGTACCGCTTTTTCTAACTCGCGACTTAAAACTTAGAACTAAAGACTAAAGACCCCAACCAATCCCCTCTCACAGGCACCCTTTATGTCAGATCCAACTCCTCCCGAACCAGATGAGGCTGAAGAGAAGCTCATCTTTCCGATTATCTATTTTTTTGTCGGCTCATTTATCGCAATGGATCTCTGGTCTGCGTTTGGGCCTACTGCATGGAATTGGGGATTTCATTTTCTCGCTTTCTACGGCGTAGAAGTCCGGATCGCTGTATCGCTCCTCATGCTTATCATCATGATTCCGCAGGTGCAATTCTATTTGATCGATCTCATTCGAACCGTCGTCGAATTCGTGTACGACCGCCTCCCCATCGTTCGGTGGATTCTTGGCATCCTCGCGATCGCGGGGATGGCGTTTGTGTTCGATACTTTTCGTACGTCGACGTATTTTCTTGGCGACGGCTACTTGCAGCTGCGGAGTTTACGAATCACGGAGAACATGGAACGCCTTAATCTGACGGGATTTGCACGCGAGCCCCTCGTCGGCGTTTTTGTCTTTCAGTTGAGCCGTCTTTTCTCGTTCCTGGAAAGCTTCACTCCCCCCGAAGATGCCTACCTTTGGTTGAGCGGAATTTCTGGAATCTGTTTTGCTGTCGCCGCATGGAAGGGGGTCGCCATTTTTGTCGCCGAAGAAACCGACAAAGTGCTGACCTTCTTCTTTCTTCTCGCTTCGGGAGTGAGCATTCTTTTTTTCGGTTACGTAGAAAATTATGCGCCGGGGTATGTCGGAATATTTCTCTTTCTTCTACTTGGTGCCGGTTACCTGAAGGAAAAAATCTCGATCTATTGGCCTATGGCCTCCTTCGGCTTTCTTCTGTCGATGAACTTTGGGGCGGCGGCGTTTCTACCTGCGCTCGGGTTTCTCGCGTACGTCGGATTCCGGCGCAAAGAAATGGCGGAGACCGGCGGAGCATTGTTTGTTTCCGGAATCGTTTTTGTTGTTATGCTGGCGGTTTCTGGTTATTCAATTTCCTTTTTCCGAGATGTTTTTAACGACGCTGGCACCAATATTCTTCCTTTAGGAGGCGCATCTGGAAAGAATCAGGCATACGGCCTGTTTTCGCTGAGCCACGCAGCGGATCTCGCGAATCTCTTTCTTCTGTGCACACCTGCCGCAGTCGCGCTCCTCGTCGTGGCGATCGTTGCTGCGCTGAAAAAACGAAGGCCGCTGGAGACATCCGAGTGGTTCCTTCTCCTGGCAATGGGATGCGGTGTCGGTCTGATTGCCGTGTTGAATTGCACGCTGGGGATGAGCAGGGATTGGGATATCGCGGCGCCGTTCAGCGTGGGGATTCCGGTTGCCGGAATCGCGGTCTGGACCGCCGGCACGGACAATAGGGATATCAGGCAGCGCGCACTGTTGATCCTCGGCGTTGTCACAATGCTCCAAACGGGATCATGGGTCACGCTCAACGCCGACGCGAACAAGGCGGTAGCGCGCTTCGAAATCCTTGAAGAGAAAAAACTTTGGGGGACTCAAGCCTGCCTCGACGCGTACGAGGAGCTCGCGATTTACCACCGAGACCGGCGGGAATTCATCCAGGCTGCGGCTTGCTACGAGCGCTACGTCGCACTCGATTCCGCGAACGAGCGCGTATGGCTGAACTGTGCCCGCATTGAACAAGCCGCGGGAAATCTCGGCAAAGCGATCGATGCGTACAGAGAACTTGTTCAGCTCAAGCCCTCGAACCCCGACTTTGTTGCGCCGCTCGCCGTCCTTCTCGCACAAACGGGGCGTTTTGACGAAGCGTTTCTTCATTTTCAGGAAGCAGAGCAATTATCTCCAACGTCGCCGAAGATCAAGAACGACATCGGAGCTCTTTTCGCCAACCAGAAGAATTATTCGAAGGCGCTTCCGTATTTTCTCGAAGCAATTCGGCTCGACCCAAACTTTAAGGGGGGATATCTCAACACTGCTGCATGTTACGCCGCCCTCGGAGACAATGCGAAGGCAGAGGAGTACAGAACGATGGCAAAGAAAAGACAGTGAACAATCAACAATGAACAATGCTCTTTCTTTTTTCGCGACATTACATCAACTAAATATCACCTCCACGGGTCACTCTCTGCGAAGAGAATGCTGAAGACATCTCTTCGCGAGGGTCTAAGATGATAAAATCCTAAACAGACTCTCCTTCTGTTTCAGGTTTTCGGTGAACTTATTGAGATAATGTTTTAATTCCGTCTACGCCGCTTGACAAAACAACCGAGAACGGCTAATTTAACCTTCAGTCATACCAATATCGCCGGGCTCGAAACGCAAAAGCCGCCTGATTTCTTTTGTCCGCACATTCATAGAGACGCACCAAAAACATACGACAGAAAACCGTTCTCATTGTGTGAATTTTATGCCCCGAATCTTTATCACCGGTTCCGCCGATGGATTAGGCATGATGGCCGCCCGGCTGTTGGTTGCGGACGGACATCGCGTCGTGCTGCATGCCCGCAGTAAAAAGCGGGCGAACGAAGCATTGATCAGTGTTCCCGGAGCTGAGGCAGCGGTCGTCGGCGACCTCTCAAGCATCGCCGAAACAAAAAAAGTCGCAGAGCAGGTAAATGTACTCGGCGCGTTCGATGCTGTCATTCACAACGCCGGCGTCGGCTACCGCGAATCGCACCGCGTTCCGACAGTCGATGGCTTATCACATGTATTTGCCGTAAATTCATTGGCACCGTACATTCTGACATGCCTGATCAACAAGCCGAAACGTTTGGTGTACATAAGCTCCGGCCTCCATCGAAGCGGCGACGCGAGCCTCATAGATCTGCCATGGGATACGCGTTCGTGGGCAGGCTCCAGCGCCTACGCCGACACCAAATTGCATAATGTGATCCTTGCGTTTGCCGTAGCGCGAAAATGGAAGAACGTGCTTTCCAACGCGCTTGAACCGGGATGGGTTGCTACGAAAATGGGAGGTCCGGGGGCGCCGGACAGCCTGGAGGAGGGACCTGCAACTCAAGTGTGGTTAGCCGTCAGCGAGGAGAAAGAAGCATTGGTTTCCGGAAAGTATTTCTACCACAAGAAACTGCGAAGCTCTCTTCCGGCTGCCGCCGATACCGCAGTGCAGGAAAAATACATATCAGAATGTGCCAGATTGTCCGGAGTTTCATTTCCGATAGATTAAACATTAAGTTTGCCTCTCGCCAAGCCGCAAAGGCGCCAAGATTTTGTTTGACAATCAATTTGCGACTCTGCGTCTTTGCGCGCGAGGAGGCTTAAATGGAGTTTACGAACGAGATAAAAATGAGAACCGAATGGATAGATTGCAAACGATAGCCTCGAAAGAAGACATTCCCGTTCAGTACCGAGAGACTCCGATCGGGCATCTGCTTGAGTACCACAACCTCGGACGAAAGCTGGATCCGTACACAAATGCCGAATTGTTGATCGGGATGTGCATGGACAACCGGAAGCATCTTCATATCCCCGACAATTTTGCTTTTATCATTCGAACGGGAGGCGCGAATTTGAGGTACAGCGAGTTCAAAGTTTCATATGCCATTGCAGTCGGCGGAGTTCGCTGTATCGCCCTCATCGGGCATACGCAATGCGGAATGGTGAACCTTATTGCACGCAAGGAGCAATTTGTCAAGGGGCTCGTCAAAGCGGCAGGCTGGCAGGAGCAATCGGCCGAGGAACATTTTTTCCACTTCGCCCCGATGTTCGAGATCGGGAACGAGATCGATTTTATTTTGAGCGAAGTGAAACGGCTTCGACTGCGATACCCAAAGATCGTGATCGCGCCGCTATTGTATAAGGTTGAGGATAATCGGCTCTATTTTATAAAGGAAAGTACAACGAATCAGGTAATGCAATTACTTTAATTCAGAGATTACGCTTGGCGTTCCCAAGCGGAGCTTGGGAACGAGAGGCAAAACGGGGTGGGTCAGGTGACGTCATAACTTTAATTCAGATGTCACGCTTGCCGTTCCCAAGCGGAGCTTGGGAACGAGAGGCAACGAAATGAGGTCGGCGAATACGGTTTCTCTTATTCCCAAAGTCTCTTTGGTAACGAGATGCGGACAAAATAGAAATACACTAAATGAGAACTAACAACTTTCATCAACACATGCTCAAGAAATGGAAAATGCACATGTTTATTGTCTCTGCACTTTTTGCGCTCCCTGCAGCCATAAGCACTGCTCAGGATCAATCGCCCGCGCCGCTGGAGGTGGTTCCCTCGGTCGACCTCAATAAGTACGCAGGCGTATGGTACGAGATCGCCCGATTGCCGAACGGTTTTCAGAAGCAGTGTGCCGGCGATGTGACGGCGACGTATACGCTGCTCGATGATGGAAGAATCAAAGTCGTTAACCGCTGCCGGAACGAAAAAGGAGAGATAGAAGAAGCGGAAGGTGAAGCGAAGCGGTCCGGGGACGATGCGCCGACAGCCAAGCTCAAGGTCCGTTTTGCCCCGGCAATCCTTTCGTTCCTTCCTTTCGTGTGGGGCGATTATTGGATCATTGTCCTGGCCCCTGACTACAGCTACGCTGTCATTGGCGACCCCGCGCGCAAATACTTGTGGATTCTTTCCAGAACCTCCGTCATGGACGAATCGACATTTAAAATTATCCTTGATCAAGTAAAAGCAAAAGGCTACGACCTCGCCAGCCTGTCCAGAACAAATCAATCCGGGAAGTAATGGGATATCACCAAATAAACTGCGGGTAAGTAATTTAGCAAGAGTTTCGGTATGTCGACAGTTCGGGAAAAAAGCCTGATCATTTCCTATTTAGCAATGCGGAGGTTAATAGGTATTCTGGGAATATCGCTCCCTCTGATCGTTGTCATCGGAGGCTTTACGCAAGGTGAGCCGAGTCTGCAAGGGTCGATAAGCGGTTACTATTACACCAATATGCGGGATTTTTTAGTCGGGATGTTAAGCGGAGTGGCGTTGTTCCTGATCTCGTACAGAGGATATGAAGATATTGACAGCCTCGTCGCGAAGTTGAGCGGAACGTTCGCACTGGGTATGCTCTTCTTCCCTACGGCAATGTTTTCGGGCAAGGTTGTCCGGGTCGGAATGTTTCTCATCGATGACGGCATTTCTGAAAAGATCCATCTGATATTTGGTACGCTGTTTTTTCTTACGTTGTCGTTCAATTCACTTTTTCTCTTTACCAGACGCCACCCGGGCGTTATGGGGAAAGAAAAGAAGCGAAGGAACATGATCTATCGCATTTGCGGAATAGTCATGCTTCTTGCAATAATCTGCATATCGATCTATACGCTCTTTTTACGGGACACGTTTCTTGCAGCGATGAACCCGGTACTGATCCTCGAATCTCTTGCCTTGTTTGCTTTCGGTATATCATGGTTGGTGAAGGGGCATACATTGTTCAGAGATAAATAGCGTTAATGGCCCCGGGCTCTCCGGTCGGGCTGGAATAATTACGTTGGGGAAATAGAGGGAAATCAAGAACGAATTCGCGCTGATTTCATCTCAATCTCGTTTCTAAGCCCTCGTTGGAAACGAAACGAAATCCGCTCGAACTCTTCTTGATATACAAACTTACCATCAATACAATTACCAATATGATAACCATCATTTCAATCCTCTGGAATAGAACCATCTCTTTGTTTCCGGCAGCGGCCGTTTGCTTTTTGATCGTGCTGTCGCCTTCTCCCGCAAAAGCTGCTCTCAACCTTCTGCCCGACACCCTGGTCAATGGTATACGCTGCGAGCCCGCGGAGATTTTCTTTTTCCCACCGGAGCTGTATATCGGCTCAACCGTGGAGGTTGTCCCTAAAAAGATCCTGAAGGATGGTTCATTTGCAGATTTCACTCCTGCGCAGCGATTTGTTGTTCAGATTAATGATACCTCCGACCGGAGCAGATTCCGTTTTCACGACAGCCTCGCCGTTGCCGAAACCAGCGGCGTAATGCTGCCCCTCCGTTTGAAACTTGGTCTAGGTGGAACGTTCAATGTCAAAGTTTGGGCAATATTGCCGAAAAAAAGGGGGAGCGAGGCGCCGTATATCCCTCTCTCGATTCCATCCTCGGAATTGGGGGGAAAGATATACCAAACAAGCGGGTACAGAAAGCTGAACCTTGGCTTTTTCGAACCTGCACGATCAGATTTCAGGTCTGCAGCGCGCGCTGACTCACTCCATCGCGAACTCTATTATTATGACATCGCCTGCACATTTGCGCGGGAAGGTAAGCTAACGGACGCGCTCGATTGGCTGCGCACTGCAGTCGACAGCGGCTATCGATATTATATTCACGCGCTTCAATTAGACCCCGACCTCAAATCACTGAGACGTCTTCCGGAATTTAAGCCGACGATTATTGCCCCTCTGGTGCGGACGAGGTCGAAATTGCTCATTCAGCTTCAGGCACGACCCGAATTCGCAAGCGATAACTATTTAGAAATCGCACACACATATCTGCTTCAGGGAGACATAGACAGTTTCTATGTCTCGCTTGAATGCGGATTGCAGCACGGTCTTGTTCCAAACCTAGAGAAGCTCCGTGAAGAAAGTGAATTTCGCAGAGCTGAAGATGACCCCCGGCTGGATTCTCTTGTACGTCGGTACGCAGCTTCCGCTCTGGTCCCGGGTTTGGAGGAGGAAAAGCAGGTGCCTGGTCCAACGAATCTACGGCCAATTGTGCACCCAAAGACGTTGGCGCTGCAGTCTACAGCATCTCGCTATGAGTCCGTAGTAATTCTTCAGACCGGAGATTCAACGATTGGAATATCCTTTTATGCGCTCGATTGGAAACAAAAATCTGTGAGGTGTCTTGGGTCCATGACTCCCTCCGAGGCAAAACACGTGAAGAATGTCCAGGTGAACTGGCAAGGAATAGTTGCTTTTACCTCCAACGATCCTCCCGCCAACGAGCGGCTTTATGTTCGAAACGGAGACAGCACTGCTTCCTACGACGCTCCCTTCCGCGATGCCAGCATGAGCGGCCGCGATGTTCAGGAGTCACACTCCTTTCCGAGTTTCTCTCTCTCGACAAGTGGAACAGATATTGTTGCGTGTGCTTCCCGCGACCTTTTCATCGTCGATACTGCCAACGCGACGTTATTCAGCCAGGTTCTAGTTTCGCGGCTTCAGGCCGGGAAGAATAAGTTCGATAGCCCCCGCATCGATACTTTTGCAACGGAGGGATACGATGCAGATGAGCGTTTTTATCGGATTCTAACTGGATGGGATTTTCGCGAGCCCGAGGCCGTTCTTTTGCAGGACTTTTATCCCGAACAACTGGGGACAACAACAGCGCGTCTCTGGAAATATTATCCCCGAACCCGTACGTATACGCTCGCGAGCTCCGATGCTCAAATATATTTCAGCTCGTCGTTCGACGACAAGTACATTCTCTATACCAATAACGACGAGACATGCTGTTCCGGGATCAATTACTCCGACAACTGTATCTTCCTTCAAAACACTGAAACTCTCGCAAGAACTGTTATCTATTCTGAGTGGGATCGTTTCGGAAATGAAGGCAAGTCAGAGGAACATGAGCCTCGCACTGCGAAATTCTCCCCGGATGGAGAACGGATAGCGGCAACAATTAATAATCTTTATGTCCCGGGCGGCCGCTCAACAGGGAGAAAACCAAAAATCGACGAGCCCTTCGATGATCCCTCAGCGAATGACCAGCTCTTCATCTTTGGAATTAATGGTACTGTCCAGTTCGTCGTCTCAAATCGCGAATTTATCGGCTGGCTCGACGATACCCATGTTCTGGTTCGCCAAATCGTAGAGGACTTCGACCAAAACTACTGGAAAAGCTCTCGAAGCGAACTCAGGGTTTGTAATATTGAATCCGGCATCGAACATCCGCTTTTATCGACGGATGCGGATTGCATAGGAATTCAATGGCGTGTTTCCAGGTAGTCATTGCAGGTGTCATGCGGACAAAGCAAATAAATGCAATAAAATCTCATGGTATAATCTGCTAGAATGAATTTTCCAGAACATTATTCAGCATTGTGTAAATCCCCTCATTGATCGCTTGCGATCGAATGATTACGCCTCTGTCGCTTGAACTGCGCTGAAATAAAGCGTCCCGCCCAAGACAGCCGCGCAAATCTTCCACCCCCTATAATTACTGCAAATATACTTTTTCCTGATGTGTCCAATCCTGAGACCTCAATCGTTATTAAGGTATAATTCACCTCATCATAACGATCGGGATCAGGCTTATGACACAAAAAATGGCGTTTAACCTTCTTACCGTTTGGGGCAAAGCGAACACGGCGAGCATCGAAGAGACCTGCACACTTCATAATCAGACTGCTGGGAATCTGGAGGGCGTGGCGGCCGCAAAGTCGCTCGGCGATATGAGTCACATGACTTTTATGCCGACAAATGCAGCTTCGTCGTATACCGGCGAACTTCTCTTCATGGATATTTGGAATAGCTTGGACGGGCTGAACAAATTTTTCAGCGACCATCAGGTCCAGGCTGGCGGCAACATGATGTTTGCTTCGAGAGAAGCCGTTGTATGGAACAAATTGGACGGCTTTTTGAACTTCCATTTTCCTTCTCCGACGGGAAAGAACGAGAAGATCGTCGGACTGGTGAGAGGAAAAGTGAAATCACTTGATGAGGCGGAGGCTATCCACAACGCATCGATCGAGAAGCAGGTGAATTCTGCCCGCGCGGCAGGAATCATCTCCCACGAATTCCATGTTCGATTGGCGGGTCCGGGTTCGCCGGAAGCGCTGGAAGTATTAGGCATCGATGTTTGGATAAATGCCGACAGCATGATGAAGCATTACATAGGATCTGAATTTCAAAATTCGGGATTGTATTCGATGTTTGCCTCCAAGCCGGCATCCTCCACGTGGGTTCATCCGCACGGAGAATGGGTCGAATGGTGATTTCGAAACGCTGCAAAAATACATACTAATTCATTCCATTAAAATAACTGAAAGGACACCCATGACAGCAAAAGATAATTCACTCAACTGGTTTGAGATCTCCGTATCGGATATCAAACGCGCGAAAACGTTCTACGAGAAAATCTTCGGCATTAGCATGGAAGAGCAGGAGATGATGGGAATGAAGATGGCTTTCTTTCCTTCCGAGGACATGAACGCAAAGGTCTCCGGCGGTTTAGTGCAAGGGCCGATGCACAAACCAAGCGGGGACGGGGCGAAGATCTATTTGAACGGAAATCCCGACCTTGCAAAAGCACTCGGCAACGTCGCAGCCGCGGGCGGAAAAGTGGCAATGCCCAAGACCAAAATCAGCGATGACATTGGGTATATGGCGTATTTTGTCGATACAGAGGGGAACACGGTTGCGCTGCATTCAAACAAATAATTAACGAAGGACATCCACGAAGGGCAGGAAGAAACACGAAGATCATATTTGCAAACAATTTCTAGATTGATTATCTATAGGGATACCTTACCTTTGTACCCCCTCGTGAACTTCGTGGATGCATCAATATCAACAAAATAAAAAATATTATGAAAGAATTCTTGTTAGTGTTCCGAAGAGATGCAGCGCACAACGATTCCTCGCTGTCGCCCGATCAAATGCAGGCAATGATGAAACCCTGGCAGGATTGGATGGGGAGTATCGCCGCGCAAAATAAACTGGTGAGTTCCGGCAATAAACTGGCGCCCGAAGGGAGAGTGGTAAAACCCGACAACGTGATCACGAACGGTCCGTATGTAGAAATTAAAGAGGCCATCGGAGGCTACATTATCGTAAAAGCCGATTCCATCGACGAGGCTGCTGAGATTTCAAGGGGATGTCCTATTCTTAAAATGGGGGGAACGGTGGAAGTGCGCACCGTTGTGCCGATGTACGAGAACAACTAGATAAATCAAAAACGCCTCTGCCCGTTCGCAGAGGCGTCTTCATGCATGGAAGACCAGGAGCTGATACCGCATTTGTTCAGGACGGAGTACAGAAAGATCATTTCTGTGCTTTGCCGGCTCTTTGGCTTTGAACATATTGAAATTGCCGAGGACATTGTCGGCGATACCTTTCTTCTCGCTTCCGAAACCTGGGGAATCAAAGGCCTTCCCGCCAATCCAACCGCATGGCTCTACATCGTCGCGAAGAATAAAGCGAAAGATGTTCTCAAACATTCATCGATCTTCAGTCAAAAAATTGCCGTCGAGCTGCGGCAGAATGCAGAGACATCAGAGGAAATAGAAATTGACTTGTCGAACAAGAACATCAACGACAGCCAGCTGCAGATGATGTTTGCCGTGTGCCATCCCTGCATTTCAACTGAAGCTCAGATCGGCCTGTCGCTAAATATTCTCTGCGGGTTCGGCGTCGATGAAATCGCGGATGCATTTTTGACGAACAGCGATACGATCTACAAAAGGCTTGCGAGGGCGAAAGAAAAGCTGAGAACTGAAAAGGTACGAATTGAGCTCCCCGGCGAGGTCGAGATCAACGGCAGGCTGGAAACCGTTCTCACCACGCTGTATTTGCTCTTCAGCGAGGGATATTACTCCACGTCACAGAACACCACGCTGAGAAAGGAACTGTGCGTCGAAGCGATGCGGCTGAACGTCATGCTCACTGAATGCGAACAAACCAACACGCCTTCGGCAAATGCCTTGCTTTCGCTGATGTGTTTTCATTCCTCACGGTTTGAGGCCCGCACAAATCAAAACGGTGATCTTGTTTTGTATGAAGATCAGGACAGCAGTCTGTGGAGCAGGGAATTGATCGATAAAGGCGAACTATACTTGAACAGGTCGTCCAAAGGGAAGAAGTTGTCGAAATACCATCTCGAGGCTGCAATCGCATACTGGCACACAAAAAAAGAGGACACGGACGAAAAATGGGAAAATATTTTGCAGCTTTATAATAGATTGCTGCAGATAGAATATTCTCCCATCGCCGCCTTGAACAGGACCTACGCGCTTTCAAAAGCCAACGGGAAGAAAGAAGCCATCGTCGAAGCCGAAAAATTGAAGCTCACCGAGAACCACTTATACCATTCGCTGCTGGGAAATCTGTATACCGATATTGACAATACGCGCGCCTCACAGCATTTTTACACCGCAATGGCGCTGGCGAAGACAAACGCCGACAAAACAGTTATCGCGGCAAACATCGCACGACTTACAAAAAATAGACCCTTAAGCGAAGCCCCGAGAGTCTAAAAGATTCACAGTGTCCTGCCCACCGTCTCCAGCCTCCTTGTCCTTCCTATGTAGCTGAAACTTCAGGTCTTCCAATAGCGGGAGATTATTGACAGTCAAAAAAATCTTCTCTACTTTGAAGAGGCCAGCCAATGAACTCATACTCCGCGAAAATTCTAAAGATCGGCGTTAACCCGTACGTAGTCGTTCCCGAAACCGTCTTACGCGCATTGTTCAAGGCGTCAGGCAAAACCAGTGGTCCGATTCCTGTCCGGGGAACGTTGAATGGGAAACAATTCAAGCAGACCCTCGTAAAGTATCAAGGTGCGTGGAGACTGTACTTCAACACATCCATGCGCCGCGCTGCAGGAATTGATGTCGGTGATGTGGCGCGCGTAAAGATTGAATTCGACCCCGAACCGCGAACAGTGCCGATGCATCCCATGCTTGGCCGCGCCCTGGCGGTCAATAAGGAGGCTAAAGCCGTTTTTGAATTGCTCCCGCCTTCCAGGCAAAAAGAGATCCTGCGGTATCTCGGCTCTTTGAAAACCGAGGAGTCAACCCAGCGCATCGTGGCAAAGGTGATGCGGCAACTTGTCGGCAAGAAAACAAAGGGGTTAAACTTTGTGGAGCGGCGGTAGATCGTAAGCCATCCGAAGGATTTAATGTCAAGTCGTGCGAAATCTCGATCAGTTATC
>CAYTOA010000031.1:0-7047 GCA_964439265.1 uncultured Chitinophagaceae bacterium | reverse complement strand
AGTTATCTTTCGGATGGCTTGATGTCGATTGCTTTTTGAGGAAGCGATTATTAAGTTTCGAAGGTTTGATTGGCGGCGGCAAGGTTTGGACTTCAGACGTGCTGGAGATTTGAGCGATCACAACGGAATCTCACAACCCTTATTGAAAGGATGTTTCTATGGACCAGCAAAAAGTCGACATGTACATGATGATGTCCTCAAAATATTTCGAAGGCTATCAGCTCTCAGGCATCCGGGAAAAGCTGCTGAAGCTTGACGATTCAAAACTACTCCAGATCCAGGGTGTGAGTCTGAAGGATCCGACGACGATGCTTATCGTTTCGCTTATCGGCGGGCATTTCGGCATCGACCGGTTCATGATTGGCGAAGTCGGCCTCGGTATTGCAAAACTATTGACTTGCGGCGGGCTCGGAATCTGGACGATCGTCGATTGGTTTCTGATCCTTGGAAAAACCCGCGAATACAATTTACATCGCCTCCTGCAGGTTTTGTTCTAGATTGCTCTATGGTCAAAAAAAAACTCTACATCCTTCTCGCATGCCTCTCGCTGTCGGGATATGTTTGGCTTGGCTGGAATTTCATAGAGGGCCCTGCGCATACCGCGGCTCCTTCGATCTGCTTGTTCAAAGAGGTCACCGGCCTTCCATGCCCGTCGTGCGGCACGACACGTTCGCTCCTGCTGTTGGTGCAGGGTGATTTTCGCGGATCGCTCATGATGAACCCATTCGGCGTGCTCCTTGCCGTAGCGCTCATCGTCGTTCCGTTATGGATCACGGCGGATACGCTCACGAGCAGCGAGAGTTTCTACCGCAGGTACGTGTTTCTGGAACAAATCTTCATGAACAACAAGCTTCTTGCTGTGTGTGCTGCTGTCATTGTCGCGCTCAACTGGGCCTGGAATATTACGAAAGGGCTGTAGCGTGTCTCTCCAGGAGTTTTCCTACACCCCGGACGATTACGAAAACGAAAAAGCATCGAACAGTTACCTGATGTCGCTCGTCGTGATCATGGTCGGACTCCCCCTGCCGATCGTCAACGTTATCGCATCGGCGATCTTCTTCTTGTCGAACAGGAAATCGGCACGCTTCGTCCGTTGGCATTGCACGCAAACGCTGCTCGCGCAGGGATTTACTCTGCCGGTGAACGCGGCGGGATTGTACTGGACGCTCGGAATTATCTTTGATCGCGTCGCCGTATCGAATAACTACATTGCATACATCGTCACCATCATACTGTTCAATCTCGTCGAATTCATCGCGACCATCTATTCAGCCATTCAAACCCGGCAGGGCAAACACATCGTCTGGTGGTTTTTCGGCCCCCTCACGGATAAGATGGTAAAGGCATAGCATGGGGAAGATCGTCGTTCAATTCATCGTTCTTGCACTCCTCTTCTTCGGCGCATGGTTCATTCTCGGGAAGATCGACTATCTCAAACATTTCCGCGTTGAAGAACTGACAAAGGAAACAGAGCGCAACCTGGGAGACCTGATTCTCGATGAATTGCAAAAGAGTGGGGGTGAACTTGATTCCGATACCGTGTACTCGTTCGTCAACGGCATCAAGAGGAGACTTTGTACGGCGAACGGCATCAACGATACCTCGATAACGCTCCACATTCTTGTCCACGATGACGTGAATGCGATCGCGCTTCCTGACCGCCGCCTCGTCGTGTACACGGGAATGATACGGTACTGCAAATCGCCCGAAGAGTTGAGCGGGGTGATGGCGCACGAAATCGGCCATATCGAACACGGGGATATTATGAAAAAGCTCAGGAAGGAGGTGGGCATGGCGATGCTGGCAGCACTTGCCGGAGGCAATGCAAACGGGGAGATCGCGCAGGAGACGGCAAGACTTCTCTCTTCGACGGCATTCGACAGAAAATTGGAAAGCGAGGCGGACGCTTCCGCCGTGCACATGATGGCAAAAGCGGATGTCGACCCGGAAGCGTTCGCCGACGTGATCTTTCGTTTGTCGCGGGAGAAGAATGACGTCCCAAAGCGCTTCGAATGGATCAGCACTCACCCCAATACTCAGGACCGATGCGCTGAGATCCTTCGCCTTCGCAAGCTGGAAACGTACATCAGCAGACCGATTGCCGACACCGCTTCGTGGACGGAGTACAAAAGAATTGTCCGCAAGATCTCGGTATCGTCAAAATAAGACTCCCTCATCGTTTCTGTATTGCCTCTCACGCTCCTTTTCAATATCTTCATAGCAATCCAATTCTCACTGCATGTCTCTGATCCGCGCCTACGTACGTCTTCGTCGTTCCGTCAGTTGGGTCGACCCGCTGGTCTTCCTTGCGCTGGCGGCGCTGTTGTACAGTCTCGTCGGCGTTGGAAAAGAATGGAACGGTGTCCTGCGTCCGAAAGTTGACATCGACCTTTCCCCCCTCGCGTTGCCGAAGTACACGTTCTTTTCTCTCGTCCGGGGATTCGTTGCGTACGCTATCTCCCTTGTCTTCACGATCGCGTACGGCTATGTTGCAGCGTACAACAAGCGGGCGGAGAAGGTCATGATTCCGCTGCTCGACATTTTACAGAGCATCCCCGTGCTTGGTTTTCTTCCCACATTGGTGCTCGCGTTCGTGGCAATTTTTCCGACATCGAATGTAGGACTTGAACTTGCCGCCGTGATCATGATTTTTACGGGACAGGTATGGAACATGACGTTCAGTTTTTATAATTCGCTCCGCTCGATCCCGAACGAGCTCCGCGAAACGGCTCGTGTCTATAAGCTCGGCTGGTGGCGACGGTTCACACAGCTGGAACTGCCGTATTCAGCGATGGGGTTGATCTGGAACAGCATGATGTCGATGGCGGGGGGCTGGTTCTTCCTCACCATCAACGAGGCATTTGTGCTTGGCACGAAGGATTTCCGGCTCCCCGGCATCGGCTCGTACATGAGTGTTGCGATCTCACAGGGAAATGTTCCGGCCATGATCTATGCCATCATCGCCATGACAACGATGATCGTTCTTGTAGACCAGTTCTTCTGGCGTCCGATCGTCGCCTGGGCGCAGAAATACAAGTTTGAAGACACGGAAGCATCGGAAACGGAAAAATCGTTCGTCCTCGATCTACTGCGGGAATCGCAGCTTCTGAAATTCGTACGTGAAAAAGTGTGGGAGCCGGCGTATTCTTCGGTTACGCTGCGTGTCACGAACGGTATCGCCGCTTTCGAAAAACGGGAAGTGATGTCCTCGGTGCACACGGGCGATGTGTTTAAAAAGATCTCCGGCTGGATTGTCACCGCCCTCATGCTTGGAGTAATCCTTCTCGGGGCCTGGAAAATGATCTCCCTCTTTGCCGAACTGGATGTTGCCGAATGGCTGACAATTTTTTCTCACCTTCTTTACACGTTTATCCGGGTTCTCGTCGCGGTCGTGATCGGAACGGCGTTCATGATCCCAATCGGGGTTGCGATCGGGCTGAACCCGAAACTGTCCCGCATACTCCAGCCGGTCGCTCAGGTGGCTGCTTCGTTTCCCGCGCCAATGCTTTTTCCGCTGGTGATCTTAGCATTGTCGGGCGCGGGTATCGGGATCGAAGTCGGCGCGGTTGTGTTGATGCTTCTCGGGACACAATGGTACATTCTTTTTAATGTCATCGCCGGGGCGATGGGGATCCCCCAGGACCTGCGGGAGGTAGCCTACGTTTCCCGATTGACGCAGTGGCAAACGTGGAAGCGGCTGATCTTGCCCGGAATATTTCCATCGCTGGTCACCGGCTGGGTAACCGCTACGGGCGGTGCATGGAACGCAAGCATTGTTGCGGAATACGTTCATTTCGGCGATAAAATTCTTGTCGCAACCGGGCTCGGATCGACGATTACCAATGCAACCGACAGCGGCAATTTCGGCGTTCTTGCTGCAAGCGTGCTTGTCATGGCAGCCACTGTTGTTCTCATCAACAAACTTTTCTGGAAGAAACTCTATCGTATCGCAGAAACTCAATTTAGCCTTAACAAATGAACACAAACGCCATCGCTGAAATCCGCAACGTCTGCAAGGAATTTACCCTTCCCAACGGAGCGGATCTAAAAGTACTCGAAAATATTTCGCTACAGATCCATGCGGGCGAGATTGTCGCGCTTCTCGGGCCGTCAGGCTCTGGAAAGTCGACGATGATGCGCATTCTCACGGGCTTGATCCTGCCGACAACGGGAGAAGTGCTTGCCTACGACAAGCCGCTCGTGGGGTTCCATCCACGTGCGTCCATCGTCTTCCAGAATTTTGCTTTGTATCCGTGGCTGACCGTG
The DNA here is from genome assembly GCA_964439265.1 of uncultured Chitinophagaceae bacterium. Taxonomy (GTDB): domain Bacteria; phylum Bacteroidota; class Ignavibacteria; order UBA10030; family UBA8401; genus JAGVPT01. Next base: position 2,781 of record CAYTOA010000031.1, on the reverse strand, counting down.
CACGAAAACATTGCGATGGGTCTGGAATGGCTTCAGCTGCCGGAAGAGGAAGTCCGCACGAGAGTCCGGCAGGCAGTCGACAAAGTCGGTTTGGAGGGGTTTGAAGAAGCGTACCCGAAAGAACTTTCCGGGGGAATGAAGCAGCGTGTCGGAATCGCGCGGGCGATTGTCGTCCAGCCCGAGTTGCTGTGCATGGATGAACCGTTCAGTGCTCTCGATGTGCTGACCGCGGAGAACCTTCGCGCAGAAGTTCTGAGCCTTTGGCTCGACCACAAAGTTGAGATCAAAAGCGTTCTCTTTGTTACCCACGATATCCGGGAAGCGGTATTCCTCGCAAACCGGATCGTCGTTCTCGGCAGCAACCCCGGCTCGATCCGGATTATTTTACAAAACGACATGCCCCACCCGCGCGATATGCGCTCGCCGGCATTCCTCGCGATGATCGACCACATCCACGATATTATCACGAACGCGATCATTCCGGACGAAGTCGTTCCCGCTGTCCAAACCGTCGTTACGCGGCACGTTGAACCCCTTCCACATGTATCGCCGGGCGAAATCCTCGGTCTTCTGGAAATTCTCGACGACAATAACGGGATGGTCGATATTTTCGACCTGGCCCAGAAGACAGGAAGAGATTTTGGCTCGACGATCACCGTCGTGAAAGCCGCAGAGCTGCTGGATTTTGTCGACACTCCGAAACATAACGTTGTCTTCACCGACACAGGCCGTCAATTCCTCAAAGGGGACGTGAACAATAGAAAACTTCTTTTCAAGCAGCAGATCCTTTCCCTTCGTCTGTTTGAGGTCGTCTCCGGAATGCTGAAGAGAAACGAATCGCTGAACCTGAGCGAAGAAATCGTGCTCGAGCAGCTCGCCATTCTGCTTCCCAACGAAGATGTTGAGAAGCTCTTTGAAACGATGGTAGGCTGGGCGCGGTACGGCGAACTGTTCGGTTACAATGCGGACGACAAAGTTCTTTATCTGGATACCGGACAAGAGGCGGCGGGGTAACAGCGCTTCAAGGGATGCAGGTTATCTTATCTCGTTCCCAAGCTCAGCTTGGGAACGTTAATTTTAGGAGTTCAATGAGCGATAATAAGGTCATCTTCTCGATGGTCGGCGTGGGAAAGATCCACAAGCCGAACAAACAGGTTTTGAAAGATATTTACCTCTCCTTTTTTTACGGAGCGAAGATCGGCGTGCTTGGCTTGAACGGCGCGGGGAAGAGTACGTTATTGAGGATCATCGCCGGCATTGATAAAGACTACGTCGGCGAAATTACTTCCCAGAAGGGAATTTCGTTCGGTTATCTGCCGCAGGAACCGCAGCTCGACGCGTCAAAAACAGTGAAAGAAATCGTTGAAGAAGGCGTGCACGAGATCGTTGCGCTCATCAAAGAGTACGAGGCCGTCACAGCGAAGTTCGGCGAACCCGACGCAGATATCGACAAGCTGCTGGAGAAGCAGGGCAACCTTCAGGAAAAGATCGAACATCTCAATGCGTGGGACATCGACAGCAAACTTGAACAAGCGCTGGATGCGCTTCGCTGTCCCCCCGGTGATACGCCGGTGAACGTACTGTCCGGCGGAGAGCGGCGCCGTGTCGCGCTCTGCCGGCTTCTTCTTCAGGAACCGGACGTGCTTCTGCTCGACGAGCCGACAAACCATCTCGATGCTGAATCAGTCGCATGGCTTGAGCAACATCTCAGCCAATACAAGGGGACCGTTCTTGCTGTAACGCACGACAGATATTTTCTCGACAACGTGGCCGGATGGATCCTGGAATTGGACCGGGGCGAAGGGATTCCCTTCAAAGGAAACTACTCTTCCTGGCTTGAGCAGAAGCACCAGCGGCTGAAGCTCGAAGAGAAACAGGAGTCGAAACGGCAAAAGGCCTTGTCGGAGGAATTAGAATGGGTCCGCATGAACCCGAAGGGACGGCACGCGAAAAGCAAAGCACGCATTGCAGCCTATGAAAAAATGCTCGCCGATGAATCGGAGAAACGGGACGACGAGCTGGAGATATTTATTCCTTCGGGCCCCCGGCTCGGCGATGTTGCGATCGAAGCGCATAATGTCTCGAAGGCCTACGGCGACAACCTTTTATGCGAAGAGATGAATTTTTCACTTCCCCCCGGCGGCATCATCGGCGTCATCGGGCCGAACGGCGCCGGCAAGACAACCCTGTTCCGCATGATCACCGGATTGGAAAAACCGGACAGCGGAGAGATCAAAATAGGCGAAACGGTGAAACTTGCGTACGTTGATCAGAGCCGCCCGCTGGACCCCGAAAAAACGATCTGGCAGGAAATTTCCGGCGGCGAAGATATATTAAAGCTTGGAACACGGGAGGTTAACTCGCGCGCATACGTCGCACGCTTTAATTTCAGCGGGACGGACCAGCAGAAACGAACCGGAGACCTTTCGGGGGGTGAGCGCAACCGTGTCCATCTGGCAAAAATACTGAAGGAAGGGGCGAACGTGCTTCTGTTGGATGAACCGACCAATGATCTCGACGTGAATACGCTCCGCGCGCTCGAAGAAGCTTTGATGAATTTCGCCGGGTGCGTGGTTGTCATCTCCCATGACCGCTGGTTTCTCGACCGCATTGCAACACATATTCTTGCATTCGAAGGAGACAGCAAGGTCTTCTGGTACGACGGAAATTATACCGAATACGAAGAAGACAGAAAAAAACGCCTCGGCATCACCGCCGATCAACCGCACCGGATTAAGTATAAGAAATTGATGAGGGGGTGAGAGTTGTAAGTTATAAGTT
>CAYTOA010000030.1:2887-45791 GCA_964439265.1 uncultured Chitinophagaceae bacterium | reverse complement strand
TCGGATATTGGACGACAGACTTCTTGATCATTCAACGTGCGTTTTCCGCGAAAGATCTGCGTTCCGCAAGAATGACTCCGATCATCGGATCGTACTTCAAACTTCTCCTTGGTGCCGTTGTCGTCGGAACGGGATTGATTGCCCTCGTGCTCATGAATAATCCTTCCAGCGGGTTTACCCTGCTCATCGAAAACGGGAAAACGAATTATGATTCCGTCATCCCGCTGCTGATGTGCAGATATTTCACTCCCGGCTTGATCGGTGTCGGTGTCACTTCGATGGTGGCGATGTTCATGGCAGGCATGGCGGGAAACATGAGTTCGTTCAATGCCGTATGGACGTACGACATTTATCATTCTGTAGTCAACAAAGATGCCTCACCGCAAAAACTCGTGAACATCGGAAGAATAGCAACCGTCAGCGGTATCCTCCTCAGTGTTGCGGGCGCGTATATTGCCCGGAGCATGCCTTCGGTCATCGATTATCTCCAGGCCATTAGTTCCATGTTTCTCGCTCCATCAGTGGCCATCATCCTGCTCGGCATGTTCTGGAAGTTTATTACCCCCAAAGGCGGATTGTGGGGAATGCTCGTCGGGACGTTTGTTGCCGTTGCATTATTTATCGCTCAAGAAGTAAAATTGATACCGGTCAGTTTTGTCATTCCTGATTTCAGCGGCGCTGACGCTCAATCATATATGGCGGCAAACTTCTGGCGAGCTGTCTGGGCCTGGTTGATTTCATCGGGCACGGCAATAATCGTAAGCTCTTTCACAAGAAGAAAAACCGAAGATGAATTAAGAGGATTCGTGTACGGCTTAGTTGATATAAATGAAACCGCTGAAGAAAAAGTTGTGTGGTACAAGAAACCGGAATTTTGGGCAGTCGTTACGATGGGAATTTTCATACTTATTAACGTTGTCCTTTGGTAAAGGATATCATGGAAAACGACAAAAAAGGCATGAGAAGCATCTGGTTCTTTGTTGGATTACTATTGTCTATAATCGGTTTGATTGAAATTGCCGCCGGCATTTCTGACCTCATCTTTCCGTCTGCCGATCATGTCAGGCTTTCAAATCTGCACGCGAATCTCTGGTGGGGGATCATCATTTTGAGTGCCGGGTTAATCTATATCATCAAGAACAGGAACAGCTATGTCACGATGTAATCAGGTATCGAGAAGGATACGAAACCTTGTTCTTCTTTACATACTTATCCTGTATTCCATACAGAGCGTATCAGCCCAAAACAACGAGGCGCTGAAGCTATGGTATCGTCAACCTGCCAAGCAGTGGGTCGAGGCACTGCCGGTGGGAAACGGACGTCTGGGTGCGATGATCTATGGAGATCCGTACAAAGAAAAGATCCAACTCAATGAAAACACAGTCTGGGCCGGCCAGCCAAACCGCAACGACAACCCTGATGCCAGAGAGGCATTGCCGCATGTCAGAAAATTGATATTTGAAGGCAAGTATAAAGAAGCACAGGATCTAGTCAATCAGAAATTCATCAGCAGAGTTTCAAACGGGATGCCATACCAAACAGTGGGAGATCTTCATCTGGTGTTTCCCGGCCACGAGCATTATTCAGACTACTATCGGGAACTCGATATCTCGAAAGCGGTGGAAATGACCCGCTACACGGCTGACGGAGTCCGCTATGAAAGCAACGTATTCGCTTCGTTCCCCGACCAGGTCATCATCGTTCGAATGACAGCCGACAAACCGGGCTCAATCAATTTCTCCGCTGCGATGGACAGGCCGGCTTCGGTCACTATTTCGACAAAAGGTAACAACGAACTCATTTTGTCGGGCGTTACAAGCGACCGCGATTCGATAAAAGGCAAGGTGCAATTTCAGGCTCACCTCAAAATCCTTGTTGAAGGCGGTTCAGTCAGTGCTGCCGACACAGCGCTGTCAGTGACACATGCCGATGCCGCGACCATCTATGTCTCGATCGCGTCCAGCTTCAAAAATTATGACGATATCAGTGCCGATGCAGGTGCCAGAGCTGATCAATATCTGCAAAATGCTCTGAAGAAAAAGTATGAGGAAGCCCTACGTGATAACATTGCCGCGTATCAGAAGTACTTCGAGCGTGTCGACATAGATTTGGGTGTGACTGATTCCGCAAGGAATCCGACCGACGTTCGAATTGCCCGGTTTGCCGAAGGTAGCGACCCGCAGCTCGCAGCCCTCTATTTTCAGTATGGCCGCTATCTTCTGATCTCGTGCTCACAGCCCGGAGGACAGCCTGCAACACTCCAGGGATTGTGGAACGATCAGCTCTTTCCGCCCTGGGGGAGTAAATACACAGTGAACATCAACACGGAGATGAATTACTGGCCTTCCGAAGTTACAAATCTCAGTGAAATGAACGAGCCTCTTATCCAGCTGATCAGAGACGTTTCTGTTACGGGAAGGCAAACTGCAAAAGTTATGTACGGCGCAAACGGATGGGTGCTGCACCACAATACGGATATCTGGCGCATGAACGGACCGATCGACGGTTCATTCTGGGGAATGTGGCCCATGGGCGGCGCATGGCTTTGCCGGCATTTGTGGGAAAAATATGAATACAACGGTGATAAGAATTACCTTCAAACCGTTTACCCGATTTTGAAAGGAGCGGTTGAGTTCTATCTGAGCTTCCTGGTCAAATATCCCGGACATGATTGGCTGGTCGTATGCCCGTCTGTTTCTCCCGAGAACGCTCCGGCTTCCCATCCCGAATCATCCATTTCTGCCGGCACGACAATGGATAATCAACTGCTCTTCGATCTTTTTACGAAGACCGTAAGGGCGGCAAGAATATTGGACGTCGACAAAGATTTTATTGTTCAAGTAGACAACGCGCTAAACCAATTACCTCCGATGCAAATCGGTCAGTACGGTCAATTGCAGGAGTGGATCGAGGATTGGGATAATCCTGAAGATCACCACAGGCATGTGTCGCACCTGTACGGAGTATATCCATCGAATCAGATTTCTCCGTTCCGCACTCCCGAACTTTTTAATGCGGCACGCACTTCACTTATCTATAGAGGCGATCCTTCAACAGGCTGGTCGATGAATTGGAAGATCAATCTATGGGCACGGTTTTTGGACGGCAACCATGCCTATACACTAATAACGAAACAGATAAGCCTTGTTGACAAGCCGGCTTTTGAAAAAGGCGGCACCTATCCGAACATGTTTGATGCTCACCCTCCTTTTCAAATCGACGGGAATTTTGGGTTTACTGCCGGCATCGCTGAGATGCTGCTACAAAGCGATGATGGTGCGCTCTTCATGCTTCCTGCGCTGCCGGATGTTTGGAGAGACGGAAGTATAAAAGGTCTCCGTGCCCGCGGAGGTTTCGAAATCAAATCGCTGGAATGGAAAAAAGGAAAAATCTCCACGCTGGTAATCAAGTCCGATTTGGGAGGCAATTGCCGCATTCGTTCCTACTCGCCGTTGAAGCGAGAAGGCAATGAAGCACTCGTTGAAGCCCAGGGAGAGAATAGTAATCCATTTTACCAATTGCCGGGTATAAAAAAGCCGTTGGTTTCTCCAAAGGCAAAGGTAAATACGATCAGGATACGAGAAACCTATCTTTATGATTTTCGAACGGAAGCGGGGAAAGAATATACATTAGTTTCAATTGAGTAGCGGACTTTCAAATATCGGTCTTGTCCCGATTGGCTCATGGACATAGTATCGATACAGCAAACGGACGAGGGTTAACACCCCGCGGAAATGGAAAACATTCGGTGAAGGGCCGAACGCCGCGCTCATCGGTTACACTGGGACGCTTCAATGGAATCAGTCGGCCGAATCCCTGACGGTTGAGAAGCCTCCCGCTAAGCCGTGCGATCTCGCGTACACTTTGAAAATTGAGTTTGCCTGAAGATCAGATTTTTTGTGGAGCCTACATTATGCGTAACCTTGGTTTTTGTCTGTTCACGGCAGCGACGCTGATAGTAACTGTCGCGAACATCTTATCCGCTCAAAACCCGATCATCACGGATCAATTCACGGCTGATCCCGCCGCAAGGGTTTTTGAAGGGAGGGTGTATCTTTATCCTTCTCACGATATACTCGCGGGCGAAGGGCGGGGGCGCGCCGGCTGGTTTTGTATGGAAGATTATCACGTTTTCTCGTCCGAGAATCTTGTCGATTGGACAGACCATGGCGTGATTGTAAGTCAGGACAAAGTCCCGTGGGCCTATTCAAAAGCATACGCCATGTGGGCTCCTGACTGTATCTTCAAGAATGGAAAGTACTATTTCTATTTCCCTGCTCCCGCTAAAGATACAACCTATGGAAGAGGCTTCTCAATTGGAGTTGCTGTCTCGGATAAACCGTATGGACCGTTCGTTCCACAGCCCGAGCCTATCAACGGTGTCCATGGTATCGATCCGAATCCATTTATCGGCAACGACGGGCAGGCGTACTTGTTCTGGGCAGCAAGGAATTTCTACGTGGCAAAGCTGAAAGAAAATATGCTGGAACTCGAAGGTGAACCGCAGGTGATTCAAGGGCTGCCTGAAAAAGGACTGAAGGAAGGCCCGTATGTATTCGAACGGAACAACAAGTACTACCTGGCGTATCCGCACGTACAGGATACGACTGAAAGACTGGAATATGCAATCGGCGAGAGTCCGATGGGGCTTTTTAAAGTTGCGGGAGTAATAATGGATGAAACCCATGATTGCTGGACCAACCAGCAATCAATCGTTGAATTCAAAAATCAGTGGTACCTCTTCTATCATCATAATGATCTGTCTCCGCATTTTGACAAGAACAGATCCGTGAGGATTGATAGTTTATTTTTTAACGAAGACGGCACAATTCAAAAAGTAACCCCCACACTACGCGGTGTCGGAATAACAGACGCTTCCCGGAAAATACAGATTGACAGGTACAGTCTCAAAAGCGACAACGGCACGTCAATAGCTTTTCTTGACACTCTCAATACGTTTGGCGGATGGAAAACAATCTTCGATACCGCGAACGCATGGATACAATACGATGGAGTTGATTTCGGAAGCAAGAAATTCAAAACAGTCAAGGTCAGAGCACTTTCAACGACTGGAGGCACGATAGAGCTGCGCCTGGATAAGGCCGACGGCCCAACGATTGCCCGGGTAGAAATTGCTAAAAATAATGAATGGAATACTGTTGCAGCTCATTTATCAGAACTGAAACCCGGCGTTCACAATCTCGTTGTAGCATTAATCCATAATAAGCATGTTGAATTGGATTGGCTGACTTTTGAATAGAGATTGCGTCAATAAAGTGATCGTAGAGATTGGCTGCCACGAAAACATGTAGCTTAAAATCTCGGAGAGTCCATATCTACGCAGTGAGCCTTTATGAATGGTGGTATAACAAGATTATGAATTGTGGATTGAATGTGTTTTGGAGTCTGCTTGTTGCATCATCTTCTTGCCTTGCACAGACAGGTATGAACCAAGTACCATCAACACCACGTGATACCTCCCACGTGTTCCGTTATACGAATCCGATTACAAGGGACACTTCCATCTCGATGAGGGACCATTACATTATTAAAGTTGGCAGAGAGTGGTATTGCACGGGAACCTCGCTTCCCGTTTGGACCGGACCAAATCCCGGCGTCCGTCTGCTGGTATCCGACGACCTGATTCACTGGCGGCAGCATTCATGGCTCATCGACGCCGCTAAACTGCCGGCCGACTGTCCTTACAACGGCAGGTTCTGGGCTCCTGAAATCCATTACATAAAAAACAAATATTGGCTTACAGTAAACAGCGGAAAAGTTACCACCGAAGATCCGAAAGGTATGAAGACTCACAGCATCTGGCTCTTTGTGTCCGATCAGATCACCGGCCCGTATCAGTTGGTGAATGGACCGCTCACTCCGCAATATAACAACGATGCGACGTTGTTCGAAGACGACGACGGTCAGACCTATCTCTATTGCAGCGGCAACGGGCTCTTTCAGGCCAGGATTGACTTGCCCACAGGAAAGTTAGTTGGCCCCATCCAAAAATTTCTCGACAAGAATGAAGCGGGTTATCCAGATTGGATGGTTGGAGGTATTGAAGGTCCTTTCGTTGTAAAGAGGGATGGCACATTTTTCATGTTCTTTTCAACCTGGACCCGCGGTTACGAAGTTGGTCTGCTAAAATCAAGATCTCCCCTTGGCCCGTGGGAACTTGCATCCCGCGATCCAATCTTCGGCACACGGAAAAAAGGCTATCGTCCTGAACTTGCGGCGAGCGGCGGATATGCGGACTTGAAATTTCAGGATACTCAGGACCCCTATTGCGAAACGGGACATAACGCGCTTTTCGAAGGTCCGGATGGGAACTTGTGGTCTTCCTGTCATTACCTCATGTACGATAAGCGCCCGTATCCATACTGTCCGGATTTTCAGGCTTGGGAAAAAACCCCACAATTGGGGATTGAACCTGTTAATTATAGGAATGGGATGTTCTGCATCAATGGTCCCACATGGACAGAACAGCGTGTGGAGTATTGAATGTGCATTAAGATCATCTTCCGCAGGTGTGACATATTGGCACATGAATTGCACTTAAATAGACGTTCTGCTGGTCTTGCCATTGCGCCAGCGGAAATTTGACCGCATTGAATAATATAGTGCGATGGCGCGTTTAACGGAATGAAAGCACGGAGGTCAGGAATTGACCGAGCCGTCAAAAGTAAATAAGCGGATCGAGATAGATCGAGGCAGTCTCGAGCAACTTTCGGATTCGAAATATGTGAAAGTTCATAAGCAACAGTTCTCATCACCATTATCAATCCCTTCTATGAAGAAGCAGATGAAAAAAGGAATAATCAAAACTTCTTGCGCGGTATTTCTCTTACTTCTGAACTCAACTTTGCTTTTCTCCCAAACCTTCTCGATTCACGCTGGCAGCAATCAGATTATCAACTGGGAAAAGACACACTCGGCAGAACTGAAAGGGAGTGTCTCCTCGGATAAAATAAAAGTCGAATGGGCTTGCCCTCAGAATTCGAAAGTGGTATTCAAGAACGCATCGAGCCCCGTTACGGAGGTCACGTTCCCGGGTCCCGGGTACTATCTATTAATGCTCTCCGATCAAGGAAACGGGAAAGACTCCTTGCGCAGTTCTGTAGTTGTTAATGTTTTCGAACCGAATTCTTACAAGGAGAGACTCGTCGATCTGATAGGTCTTATGACGACCGACGAGAAAATTAGTCAGCTGACGAACCAGACTGACTCAATTCCTCGATTGGGGATTCCCCGGTACAATTATTGGAGTGAGGCCTTACATGGAATACTTGCGAGCGGAGCAACATCGTTTCCACAAGCCGTTGCGATGGGCTCCACTTGGGATCCTGATCTTGTGTACCGGGTAGGTTCAACCATCTCCGACGAAGCACGGTCCATGAATGTCCTGCACGGGAATGGACTAACCTATTGGAGTCCGACCATCAACATTGCACGCGATCCGCGCTGGGGGCGCAATGAGGAATCGTACAGCGAAGACCCGTATCTCCTTTCTCGGATGGGTGTCGCATTTATTAAAGGGATGCAGGGAAACGATCCATATTATTTGAAAGTTGTCTCCACCCCGAAACACTTTATGGCTAACAATGAGGAAGAGCGCCGCCATACGGGTTCCTCCGATGTTGATATGCGCAGCATGTTCGAATATTATTTGCCGGCATTTCGTCAGGCTATTGTCGAAGGCAAAGCGTATTCCATTATGGGTGCGTATAATGAAGTGAACCATGTTCCCGCCAATGCGAACTCATTTTTGCTGACTGACCTCCTGAGACGCAGTTGGGGTTTCGAAGGTTATGTCGTATCGGACTGCGGGGCTGTCACCGACATGGTCGAGGGACATCATTTCTATAAATCAGGGGCTGAAGCTGCGGCGAAAAGTATCCTTGCCGGATGTGACCTGGATTGCGGGACGGAGTATCGTCAAAACCTGAAGGAAGCTCTTGAGAAAGGACTCTTGGATGTAAAAGATCTTGATCGCGCTTTAGAGAGAGTTCTCTCTGCACGTTTCAGATTGGGTGAATTCGATCCGCCTGAAATGGTGCGATACACTTCGATGACAAAAGATAAACTCGACTCCAAAGATAACCGCGATCTGGCGCTCGAGGTCGCGCAGAAATCAATCGTGCTCCTTAAGAATAATGGGATCTTACCGTTGAGCAAAGAGAAGGCGAAATCTATTGCTGTCATCGGCCCAAACGCTGCCGAACCTCAGCTTGGAACATACAGCGGCTGGCCTAACGTTCAAGTTGCACCGCTCGAGGGAATTGCGGCCAAAGCCGCTGCGCTTGGTATTAAAGTGGAATACTCTTTGGGATGCGTTGTTGACGGTCGATCGCTGCGGCCCATTGAACCCCAATACTTTAGCAACGTTGAAGGAACGAACAGAACCGGCATGAGGGGCGAGTATTTTGATAACATGAACCTTGCCGGGAAACCCCTCCTCACCCGCGTCGATTCCATGGTGAATTTTAATTTTGGGACAGGTTCTCCGGCTCCCGGCATACCCGAGGATCATTTTTCTATTCGCTGGAAAGGAAAGATAACTCCTCCCGATACTATTCATCATATTGGTATCAGTACTGATGACGGCGGGCGTCTCTCTGTTGACGGGAAGCTGCTGATTAATGATTGGACGGACCATGCTGAACAAGCGACCGATGCGGCCGTTGAATTACTGCCGGGCAGAGAATATGAAATTGAATTCGACCAGTATGATGACGAGCTGGGCGCGTGTGCGCGATTGACGTGGGATCTTGGTCAAAAAGATTTCAATGCGGCGAAGGCGGTCGCCGCAAGAAATGATGTCGTCGTTCTCGTCATCGGAACGTCTCCAGCTATTTCCCGGGAGGAGTTAGATCGCACGGCCATCGAACTGCCGCAAGTGCAAAGGGACCTCATCGCTGAAGTCGCATCAGCCAATCCGAATATTGTATTTGTTCTTGTGAATGGCGGTCCTGTTGCGCTTGCAGGGACTGAGAATAGGGCTGAGGGGATCGTCGAAGCGTGGTACGGCGGAGAATTTGGCGGCAGGGCGATCGCCGACGTATTGTTCGGCGACGTTGACCCGGGCGGCAGGCTTCCTGAGACATTTTATGCGTCGACGAAGCAGCTTCCCCCGATGTCGGATTACGACTTGATCAATCATCCCCGTACCTATATGTATTTCGCCGATCTGGTGCTGTATCCGTTCGGGTACGGTCTCTCATACACTCAATTTCAATACAGCGATCTTAAGCTCAGCTCCGGAAAGATCAATGCGAACTCTGAGATTGAAATCCAATTCACAGTCAAAAACATCGGCAAGGTCAAAGGCGATGAAGTCGCACAGCTTTACGCCCATGATGTCGATGCAACAATCAAGGTGCCTATCAATCAATTAAAACGGTTTCAAAGGATTACACTTGCCGCAGGCGAGAGCAAGACACTCACATTCAAAATAGCGGCTTCGGAATTCTCGTTTTACGATACTAGGATTAACGATCTCACAACAGCACCGGGAACGTGGGAAATTCAGGTCGGCAGTTCATCAAAAGATATTCGTTTGAAACACACATTTACCATTGAGTAGATACTAATGCTTTTCACAAACCCAACGCGGTAACCATGGAGACTATATGAAAAATAAAGATCCAGAAAGATCACATCACATGAATTCATCACGGCGAGACTTTGTGAAGCAAGTCGGTGCCGCTGCAGCCGGCTTACTCGTTGTGCCATATTTAAAACCATCGGGAGTTTTTGCATATACGCGTACGGAGAATTCTGCGTTTCTAGCGACGGTTGGCATATGCAACACGGCAAGCACGCCTGCGGATACGTACGTGTATGACGATGCGGGAGGCGGGGTCAAGCAGAAGGTGAAATACCTTCTCGACTTGCTTGACCAGAATCAATCCGGCGGGGTCTCCTCTCTTTTCAGCAAGGGGAAGAAAGTTGCGATAAAGATAAATTTGACCGGCGGTTCAGGGAACGCTGGCGGTTTCAAACCGAACCAAAACGCGAAGTTTCCCGGCTATACAATTACCGAAGCGATGTGGACACATCCCGCGGTAATACAGGCCGTTGGTCAGTACGTCCTCGATGCCGGCGTAAATCCGACGGATCTTTACATCGTGGATGCGTTCTGGGACACGACGTGGCAGAACTCAGGTTCCACAGCCCCGTTTGGCTCCAATGATATTTTTGGATATAAGGCGGTTCAGACGGCGTTGGGCTGCAATGTGGTCGACCTCAACGATACCACCGCCGCAAATATTACAGACATTTCGACGGGGAGCGGTCATTACAACTTCTCTTCGTTTACCATGAATAAAATATTGAATACTGTCGATGTCTATATCTCGATCCCGAAGCTGAAGCATCACTCCGCAGCCGGCCTCACTAGCTCGCTCAAAAACCAGATCGGGGCGGTTCCCAAGACGTTATACGGGATAACGAATGATAACGGCCGCAGAGGAGCGCTCCATCATTCGACGAGTACGGCGTCGGAATGGAACTATCTGCCCGAGACTATTTGCGATCTGCATGCTGCGCGCCCTGTTCATCTCGCCGTGATTGACGCGATCAAGAACTCGACCGGCGGCGAAGGATCCTGGTGCTCCAATTTTGCGCCATGTTCTAAACATGCACTCATTGCAGGCCTGGATCCGGTTGCCAGCGACAGCGTCGGTGCGAAAATCATGGGGCTCGATCCGGAGGCCGCGTCGTTCCCATTACCCGCTCCGATGACAGACGGTTCAGTCACATCCTCGACAACCGATAACCACCTTTACCTTCTCAACGCAAAGGGTGCCGGCACAAATCAACTAAGTAAAATTCAGGTTGTCGGCGATGGAGCAGGTATGGTCACTTCTGTGAGGCAAGCGAAATCATCGCAGCCCTCTGGATTCCAATTGACCTCCAATTTCCCGAATCCGTTCAATCCGTCTACGATGATCTATTTCTACATGCCGCGGAATGAATACGTAACCTTGAAAGTCTACGATATCACTGGCCGAGCAATTGAAACTCTTGTTCAGGGCGATGTTCCTGCCGGTGAGCACCGGCTGCAGTGGAGTGCGCACGGCCTCGCAAGCGGTGTTTATCTTTGCCGAATGGAGACCAAAGATTTTTCCAATACGATCAAGATGATCTATCAGAAGTAAACAACCGTAATTCCACGCCTACGGTTTGGCAGTTGCTCGAGTGTACATTTGCAATTCATCGAAGACCGGCAGCGTCTGGCGGTGTGCTGGACGCTGTTGGGTAGGAGATTCTATGAACAAAACTCGGTCTGGTCAGAACGAAATTCTCCTCTATCCGTTGACGATCACCTCGCTGCTTTTCGGTTTCCTTCTCATACCCCTGCATGAACTCGGGCATGTTGTTTTTCATTGGCTTACCGGAAGCCCCGAAGGGATGTCCTATGCAAGGGATTATTTGTTGGGAAATGCGACTCACACCCTGCTTGGAGTCCTCGGCGGTCCATTGCTCCCGCTCGTTGTTTCGGCAGCAGTTGTTTTCTTGATTTACAGGTCTTCGATCTCCCTCTCCATACTTTATCCAATTGCAATTCTTGGGGCATTTGAACGCCTGGTATTGTACATCACGATCGGGCTGCCTTCGGACGAGAGGGATCTGTCGGGGTTTCTGCACTGGGGCAACTTCATGTTTGAATACATCATTCTCTCCACGGAGATTGTCCTGCTGGCTTTCATTGTCTATTCAATGTTCAAATACAAATTTAGTCTGAAAACACAGATCGCCTGCATCGTGATTCCGGTTGTTTCATTCGTCCTGATGGCCGCATTTGGTATGCTCGTGATTGAAAGGCTTGTGTTCCCCGTGCAGTACCATTTGCAGTTCGGGTGATCCGACAAGGGGGAGCAAGGTCATTTCCAGACACTTTTACGAAACGAGTATTATTCAATTCTATCCACTTATCGGGAGCAAGTACAATGGTTAGAAAATATTTTTGGTTCTTTGTTGCAGTGATTTGCCTTCCACGAATCCTGACGGCGCAATCAACAATGAATTCGCTGGTGGTGCATGCCGATGCAGCCAAGGACACCATCAGCAGATATATCTACGGACAATTCGCGGAGCACCTGGGACACGGCGTCTACGGAGGCATTTGGGTGGGAGAGAACAGCTCCATTCCGAATACCCGCGGCATACGAAACGATGTTGTTGCCGCTCTGAAGGCAATTCGAGTGCCGGCCGTTCGATGGCCCGGCGGATGTTTTGCAGATGAATATCACTGGAAGGACGGTATCGGTCCGCGCGCCGAACGTCCCAAGATGGTTAATTCGAATTGGGGAGGCGTCACGGAAGACAACAGCTTCGGAACGCACGAGTTCATGGATTTCTGTGAACAGCTCGGATGTGAACCCGTCATTTGCGGAAACATCGGAAGCGGCACAGTGAAAGAAATGTCGGAATGGGTTCAATACCTTAACTCCGACGGCGATAACCCGATGACCCAACTGCGCAAAAAGAACGGCAGGGAGAAACCCTGGAATGTGAAATTCTGGGGCGTGGGTAATGAAACATGGGGATGCGGCGGCATCATGTCGGCCGATCATTATGCGAATGAATTAGGACGATACTCCTTCTTCCTGAAAAACTACGGCGGCAAGACCCTCTACAGGATCGCTTCGGGCGGACTCGAAGAGGATTACAACTGGACCGAAACGATCATGAAGAAATGGAAGAGTACGGACGGCTGGCTTCAGGGATACCTGAGCGCGTACTCTTTGCATTCATACACGGTGAACGATTGGAACCACAAAGGTTCAGCGACCAATTTTGGCGAGAAGGAGTGGTTCGCTACCCTTTCAAATACTCTGAAAATGGAGGATCGTGTCACAAAGCATTCGGCGGTCATGGACAAGTATGATCCGCAGAAAAGAATCGGGCTGGTTGTCGATGAGTGGGGAAACTGGTTCGATGTTGAACCGGGTACCAATCCCGGCTTTCTCTATCAACAAAACACCCTCCGCGATGCGATGGTTGCTGCTGTCAACTTGAACATCTTTCACAAACATTGTGATCGAGTGAAGATGGCGAATATCGCCCAAATGGTAAACGTTCTGCAGGCAATGATTCTTACGAGAGAAAATGAAATAGTGCTGACACCAACGTACTATGTCTACAAGATGTATACCGTGCATCAGGACGCCGCGATGATTCCGGTTGATTTGCAGAGTGTGTCGTACACCGACGGCAAGGATTCGATATCTGCGTTAAGCGCGACTGCATCGAGGGACAAAGAAGGAAGGATACACATCTCGCTTGCAAATCTCGACCCGACGAGGGCGCAGAATGTCCGATGCGAATTGAAGGGAACAACCGGCTCGAAAATCTCCGGCGAAATCATCACGGCAGATGCGATAAGTGCATACAATGATTTTGGCAAACCCGAAGCGGTGAACATAAAACCGTTTGCGGGTGCCGAACTGCGAAAAGGGATTCTCAGTCTGTCGCTTCCTGCAAAATCCATAGTGACACTCGAGGTGAAGTGACCCGCATGCAGCATGAGTGCCCAATGACGGAGTGAGTAGCGACAACGAGGAATGGGATCGTTCAAGGGTGAACATGATCCTCCTTGGATCACCTACTCGATCAGACACGTCATCAGAAATTACGAAAGGACAGGCTTCTGCTGAAATTCAACTCGAACTGAATACATATCCACGTCATTTATTGAAAGGCATACTATGAAGAAGGTCCTTTTGCTTTTCTTAGGTGCTTCACTCTCAGCGGTTATGCGGGCTCAAACACTTCCGTATCAAAACCCCAATTTGAGCTCGGAAGAACGGTCAAAAGATCTCATTTCCCGCCTCACGTTAAGTGAAAAAGCGGCTTTGATGTGCGATGAATCGGATGCTATCCCGCGTCTGGGTATCAAGAAATTCAACTGGTGGAGCGAAGCGCTTCACGGCCTTGCCAATAATGACAGCGTTACGGTCTTCCCGGAACCGATCGGCATGGCTGCCTCATTCGACGATGCATTAGTGTACCGAGTGTTCAGGGCTGCTTCGGATGAAACTCGAGCCAAATACAACGAGGCAAAAAGAAGAGGCCAGGATAACAGGCGCTTCCTGAGCCTGTCGGTGTGGACCCCTAACGTGAATATTTTCCGCGACCCGCGATGGGGAAGAGGTCAGGAGACCTACGGGGAAGATCCTTATCTGACGTCACGCATGGGTGTATCTGTTGTGAAAGGGCTTCAGGGACCGGCCGATGCAAAATATCGAGAGCTCCTCGCCTGTGGCAAGCACTTTGCCGTCCACTCGGGTCCGGAATGGAGCCGCCACACCATCAACCTCAATAATATCGACTCACGGGATCTTTATGAAACGTACCTTCCGGCATTCAAAGCGCTGGTCCAGGATGCCGACGTGCGGGAGATCATGTGTGCGTATCAGCGTTTGGACGATGAACCCTGTTGCGGCAACACGCGCTTGCTGCAAAATATTCTCCGCGACGATTGGGGCTTCAAGTACATGGTTGTTTCGGATTGCGGGGCAATCTCAGATTTCTACCGCAGCCACAACGTTTCTTCGGATGCAGTCCATGCAGCTGCCAAGGGCGTCCTGGCAGGAACCGATGTTGAGTGCGGCTATGGCTATGCTTTTAAGAAATTGCCCGATGCCGTAAACAAGGGACTGGTTACGGAACAAGAAATAGACAGGCATCTTGTTCGGGTGTTGGCCGGCCGTTTCGAACTGGGAGAGATGGACGACGATGCATTGGTCCCCTGGTCGAAAATCCCCCTGTCGGTGATCACCTCTGACGATCACAAGACACTGGCGATCGACATGGCTCATGAATCAATGACTTTGCTGCAAAACAAAAATAATACCCTGCCTCTGTCGAAGTCGGTTCAGGAAATAGCGGTCGTTGGGCCGAACGCCGATGATGCACCTCTGATGTGGGGAAACTACAACGGCACACCCTACCATACCGTCACGATTCTGGACGGTATACGATCGAAGCTCGCGGCAAAAAATATTGTTTACGATAAAGGGTGCGACCTGGCCGAAAATGCGGTTACGGTGACCGCGATTGGTGAATGTTCCTTCGACGGCAAGCCCGGTATCAAGGCGACGTATTGGAACAACCGTGAGTCCAAGGGCGACATCGTTGCGGCCGAACAACTCGTTCATCCTCTCAAGCTCACGACGTTCGGACAACACGAATTCAGCACAGGTGTTCATCTGGAGAATTTCTCCGCCAAGTACGAAACGATTTACAAACCTTCACAATCGGGAGAAATTGCATTTAAGATAGAAGCCTGCGGAGCATTTGTATTGACAATTAATGGTGACACGCTCTCCAGAGTCTTTATGTGGAGACCTCTGCCGAAGCGTGTCGAATATAGGGTTGAAAAGGGGAAGGAATACAAGATCGAAGCTCATTTTACACAGATCCAAAACTGGACTGCCAGCCTCACCATGGATTTTGGCAAGGAAGTGCCTGTTCAGTACGATGCCCTGATCGAGAAGCTGAAAGGGATTGATGTGGTCGTGTTTGCAGGCGGCATCTCCGCCCAATTGGAAGGGGAAGAGATGCCGATACAGCTCCCCGGTTTCAAAGGAGGTGACCGCACCGACATTGAACTTCCGGAAGTGCAGCGTAATTGCCTGAAGGCGCTTAAACAAGCCGGGAAGAAGGTCGTCCTCATTAATTGTTCGGGCTCGGCCATCGGATTGGTGCCGGAAACGGAAAGCTGCGATGCAATTCTTCAGGCCTGGTATTCCGGGGAATCCGGCGGTCAGGCGATCGCAGACGTACTTTTTGGCGACTATAACCCCGCCGGGAAATTGCCTATCACCTTCTACAAGAACATTCAGCAGCTGCCCGATTTCGAAAATTATTCCATGACAGGGCGAACGTACAGATTCATGTCCGATCCGCTTTTTCCGTTTGGCTTCGGGTTGAGCTATACGACCTTTTCAATCGGCAGCGCCGAAATCGACAGAACTGAAATCAAAAAAGACGATGCCGTTCAGCTCACAATACCTGTAACAAATACCGGCAAGCGCGATGGCACGGAAATCGTTCAAGTGTATGTCCACAAGGCAAACGACACCGACGGCCCGCTGAAAACGCTGCGAGGATTTCAACGAGTTCATGTCGGCGCGGGAGAAACCGCTCGGGCAAATATTAGGCTTCCACATTCATCGTTTGAGTTCTTTGATCGATCACGCCATCAAATGGCCGTAACTGCCGGAGTATACGAATTGTTGTATGGAAGCAGTTCCGATTCCAAGGATCTAAAATCGATCAAGGTTACAATAGAATAGATGATTGGAGAATAGGTAATAACGATTGACCGAGGGAACGGAGAGAGGCATATCGCAGTAAGAATGAATTGACGTCACTTCGTGTATCAAAACGGTAAGAATCAAAGCAGCAGCACAAAAAATCACAAATGTTAGAAAGGAAAATTTATGGTTCGTTCATTTTGTCTTTTCGTCGTGGCGTTTTTCGCCGTGAGTGTCGGATTTGCACAGGATATCAATGGAAAATGGAAAGGGCAAATGCAAAGCCCAAACGGTCCCATGGACCTGGTATTCAATTTCAAAGCAAATGGAGACAGTTTATCGGGAACGGTTGAGGGTCCAATGGGAGAAATGCCGATAAGCAACGGAAAAATTAACGGCAAGACATTCTTTTTCCAGGTCAATGCAGGTGACATGACGATTAGCCATCAATGCACAGCTATGGGTGATTCCATATCGATGAAAGTACCGGGAATGCAAGGGGGAGAGACCATGGAACTGATGCTTAAGCGGGTGACTGAGGGAGAAAAGCAATCGAAATAATGACGATTACCCCGCCGAATTGGGAGAATATTCCATAACGGGATAACGGCCAACTTCGTCTTTGATGCTCTTTTCTGGTTCAGGTGTGGGTAAAGGATCAACCGTTTCAACCGGTGGTGTAATGCTCGCAGATCTAGGGTCGGCAAACGTCGCTCTATAATATAGAGCAAGAAAAGACTGGTTGCCCCAAGAACATGACCCAATATTGTATTTTGGAAACTGGAGCAGAGTAACGACTTTCAAAAATTTTATTTCAAGATATCCCTGCTCAACAATACAGGGGTTCGATTGAGTATTTCCTTCCAACGCGTCAAAGAACTATAGCCGTTTAATTTTAATAAAGAAATTACCCCGATGAAGAAGATAACTTTTTTGATTGCATTGTTGATCGTTATTAACTCACTGCAATCAACGATCGCCCAAACCAAGGAGAAGAAACAGCTCGTCCCGGGGGAACAGGCACCTCCTGCCGACCCTGGACAGAGGAATTTCGGGGGACCCCGCCCTGCTGTTGGTTCTGGTGGACAGAAGCCGGTAATTTGGCAACCGCGCCCAGAACCGGAAATCCGGACGATTTCTCTTGAAGAGATATCGATGAGCGATCCATATATCTATCCCGATGAAATATCCCATACTTATTATCTAACAGGCACCGGCGGCCGTCTCTACAAAAGTAAAGACCTGAAGATGTGGACTGGTCCCTATCCTATCATTGACCTTGCGGGGACCTGGATGGATGGGCTCTTCGTAGCGGCAGCCGAGATTCACCATATAGGAAGTAAATACTATTATGCCGGCACCTGGAGCGACCACAGCACGTTGATCGAAGCCGTTCACCGCCGTTACAATGTGCCGCGTAACCAGACTCAGATCTTAGCAGCCGATTCGCCGGAAGGACCCTTCAAGCCGTTGGTCGCCGAGCATGAATTCTGTCTCGGTCCCGAAGATTGGGATATTATCGATGGCACACTCTATGAAGAGAATGACACCACCTATTTAGTATTTGTTCATGAGTGGACACAACTCATCGACGGAACCATGGATTACATGTCTCTTTCAAAAGATCTGACTCATCGGACCGCTGAGCCAACGACAATTTTCCGTGCCAGTGAAGCGGCATGGTCTAAAGAGATGAACAGTATCGGTGAAGCCACGTTTGGACTGAAGATGCCGGGATGGGTGACCGACGGTCCGGAAATGTTCCGCACAAAGACCGGCAAACTCGGAATGCTGTGGTCGAGTTGGGGTGAGCATCGGTATGCTCAAGGTGTAGCGTATTCTGCATCAGGAAGCATCAGAGGTCCATGGATACAAGAAAAAGAAGCATTGAAAGGAGACAACTCCGGCCACGGCATGTTGTTTGCCACTTTCGGGGGTAAACGATTGTTCATTGTTCACCATGCCGAAGAGAAAGGACCGCGGAAGCCGCAATTGTATGAGGTGGATGACTCAGGTGATAAACTGATACTCGGACCGAGATATACTCCGTAGTCAATTTTAATTCTTGTGCTTAGAAAGAAGCAGGATTTGAAGAAGGACAATTTCATTCAGATGGCAACTCAAAAATGGTTTCCATGCAGAAAGCAGCCGTAAATGTCATGCTGAGCGGAGCGAAGCATCCATGACATGAAAGCCTTGGAGAGTCAAGGTGTGTTATTGTCGTGGATTCTCCCGAAGGGATGCCTTCGGCATTCACCCCGTCTGAAAAACGATGGTCGACGACTCCCTACGGGTCTATGACCCGTAGGGTCGTTCAACGAATCTACGATTCGTAGAATCGTAGATAGACGACTCGTCGAGGGTTCAGAATGACAATGATCTCTCAGGGTTCCTTGAGAAGGACATGAATAAGCGTTTTTGAGATAGCTTCTAGTAAATTTATTACTGCGACTATTCAAACAGAATTTTCTGAGGTGTGAAAATGAAATATACATCCCTTGTGTTTTTGTTGATGGGGTTGCTTTTATCAACGGCAAAAGCTATCTCACAAGATCAAAATTTTTACATTTTCCTGTGCTATGGACAGTCAAACATGGAGGGCTTCCCGGGAATTGAGGGGCAGGATACGACGAATGTGGATAATCGTTTCCAGGTACTCGCCGCAGTCGATTTTCCGAAACCAGGCCGAGAAAAGGGGCATTGGTATCCTGCCGTCCCTCCGTTGTGCCGTCCCTTCACAGGTCTTTCCCCCGCCGATTATTTTGGCAGAACCATGATCGCCAATCTGCCCAAGAACATTCGAGTGGGGGTTGTCGTGGTTGCGGTTGCCGGGTGCAAAATTGAATTGTTCGATAAGGCCAACTATCAGTCGTACGATTCAACAGCGCCAGTGTGGATGAAAAATATCATCAAACAGTACGACGGGGATCCTTATCAGTATCTTGTTGACATGGCAAAGCTCGCGCAGAAAGACGGCGTCGTCAAAGGAATTCTGATGCATCAAGGAGAGTCAAACACGGATGATAAAGATTGGCTGAACAAAGTCGGAGGCGTTTACGAAAATTTAATTAAAGATTTAAATCTCAATGCTGAAAAAGTGCCTCTGCTCGCAGGCGAGCTCGTGAATGCCGACCAGAATGGCGCCTGTGCAAACATGAATAAAACTATCGCCGAAATGCCGAAGACAATTCCCAACTCACACATCATTTCTTCGGCAGGCTGCCCAGCCAGACCGGACCATCTGCATTTCACCGCGGCGGGTTATAGAACAATTGGAACGCGATACGCTGAAAAAATGCTATCTCTGTTAGGTTATCAGGTCGTCAAACCTGAATTGCAGCAAACCCCAGTAGAAAATAAGTAGAAGCCATTTAAAAAATATGTCACTTAATCCTCCGATGCGCTCACTCCGTTCGCTTACTTAGGATGAACGGGCCATTTGTTCACCCTGAGTAATCTCGACGAAGTCGGGAACGTCGAAGGGCTTCCGCAGCACCATTTTTGAGATGGCTTCTGGAATCAACAGATAATAAAGGGAACCATTCTTATGAAGGAGAGAATTTTTTTAGTCACGATGTCTGTGATGTTTGCCGCGGGACTTGTCATCGCTCAGCAGCCTGCGCCAGTCAAGGTCAACGAGGGATTGCTCCAGGGAACCTCCGAAGAGGGATTGACGGTGTACAGAGGTATTCCATTCGCCGCGCCGCCTGTTGGTGATCTCCGATGGCGCGCTCCTCAGCCGCCAGCAAAATGGGAGGGCGTGCGGCAGGCCGGCAATTTTGCTCCTGGCCCGATTCAGAGTTGGGGATCTTCGTCCGGTAAGAGCGAGGACTGCCTCTATTTAAATGTCTGGACGGCAGCGAAATCGGCTGGTGATCGTATTCCCGTTCTCGTGTGGATCTACGGAGGAGGATTCAACGGCGGGTCTACCTCCGAGCCCACTTACAGCGGGGAAAAGCTGGCCAGGAAAGGTGTGGTGCTGGTCAGCATCGCTTATCGTGTAGGACGGCTTGGATTCTTAGCGCATCCGGAATTAAGTGCAGAGAGAACGAATCACGTTTCAGGGAATTACGGCCTTCTCGACATGATAGCCGGCCTTCAGTGGGTGCGAAAAAATATTGGGGCATTCGGCGGTGACCCCGAGAAGGTAACGATTTTCGGAGAATCAGCCGGGGGTATTGCGGTCAGCATGCTGTGCGCCTCGCCGCTCGCGAAAGGGTTGTTCAGCGGCGCCGTATCGGAAAGCGGCGGGTCGTTCGGACCTTCGCGGTCCGCAACCTATCCCGGTGAAAATATGAAATGCCTGGCCGATGCGGAACGCGACGGAGAAGCGTACGCAAAGAGTGCAGGAGTCTCATCCATTGCTGAATTGCGGAAAATACCAGCCGACAAACTGCCCATGAGCGGATTCGGTAAGGGTATGGCATGGCCGATCATGGATGGATGGGTGATTCCCGACGATCAATACAAGCTCTACGAAGCGGGCAAATTCAACGACACGCCGATTCTTGTTGGTTACAACTCCGACGAAGGTGCGAGCTTTTCACCGCCCAAGACTCCGGCAGATTACATCACCGGCACCAAGACACGGTATGGAAAATTTGCAGAAGACCTTCTCAAAGCCTATCCCGTCGATTCGAACATGGTTCCGAAAACTGCGCGTGATCTTGCGCGCGATGCCACGTTTGGCTGGCACACATGGAGCTGGGCGCGGCTTCAGTCGAGGATAGGAAAATCCAAAGCGTACATATACTATTTCGATCAGCACCCGGACTATCCTGAAGGATCACCGCGTGCCGGGTATGGTTCGCCGCACGGACAAGAAGTGGCCTACGTCTTCAATCATCTCGATGGATCGAATCCTCAAACTACAAAGGCAGACTTGTCGATCTCAGAAGCGATGGCTACCTATTGGACAAACTTTGCGAAATACGGTAATCCGAACGGCAACGGGGTTCCCGAGTGGCCGGCCTTCAGCGACGCCAACCCTGTGGTGATGTACTTCAATCAGACGCCGCACACGGGACCGGTGCCCAACGCTCAATCGCTTGAAGTTCTCGATGCCTATTTCAAGTGGCGTCGATCTCCCGAGGGAGAGGCGTGGGCGAAATAATCTCTATTAAGGCTCGGTAGCGCAACGTCATTATTTCTTTAATGGACGAGCCGGCTTTGTATCCGACAATATTGGATGCGGTTGATAGATCAGCCTAAAGAAGATAAATATCCTCATTTTTCTCATTGGTGCATATGAAGAATGTTGACGAAACAACAATACAAGATATTGCAAAAAGCGCGGGGGTTTCAAAAGCCACCGTTTCTGCTGTATTGAATTCTAAAAATACTGCAAGGCCGTCTACCAGAGAAAAGATCTTGCAAGTGGCGGAGGCGTTACATTACCATCCAAAAACAATGGCGGGGATTCCAAAATACGACGATGACGAGCGGGTGATCGGTATTATTATCAAAGAATTGAACTATCCTTTCTATACCACTATTGCAGAGGGCGCAACAGAATATGCCAACTCAAAAGGTTATTCCTTGATAGTAGCAAGTTCTGATTATAACCATGAGAAGGAAAAGAAATTTACACGCTTGTTTTCGGCAAAGGGTATCAAAGGCACAATAATAGCGCCCCTTATAGAAGGCAATTCAGAGATTGAACATCTTTTGAAATTGAAGATGTCGAAATATCCGTTCGTTCTATTAGCCGATGTCAAAAATATATCAGCAAACGTTGTAGAGATTGACAACATCAAAGCAATCAAAAAAGCGGTGCAATATTTAATAAGCAAAGGTCATAAAAGAATCGTCCATTTTACGGGTCCGCCACAATCGGCACATACGAAAGAGCGGATTGATGGATTCCGCACTGCGTTTAGCGAAGTCCCATTGGCTTTTGCGAAAGAGATGATTATTCCAATCGGAGCTGATAAGGAAGGAAGTTATCTACGGTGTATAAAATACTTCAGACGGAAGAATCGAAAAGATTACCCGACTGCCATCGTATGCTTCAATGATCTACAGGCGTTGGCTGTTATGACCGCACTTCGAGACCTAAACATAAAAGTTCCAGACGATATTTCCATAATAGGGAATGATGATATTCATTTTACCGAAACATATTCTGTGCCCCTTACAACGATCAAGTCCCCGCAAAGAGAAATAGGTCAAAAAGCCGCCGAAATACTGATTAAAAATATTGAGTCAACCACCCAACTTCCGATCGAACGGATTGTTCTTGAAACCGAATTAATAATCAGAAAGTCGACGAGAAAGTTGAATAAAAAGTAATTGTATTCGCACAGAAGAAATGCCTGTACGTATAGGTCGCGGGGTACTCAGCATCTCCATGGCGTTACTGACCGCAAGTCTCGCAGCAGAAGAACCAATTGGCTCAAGTACATGTAGAACCGGGTTGGATATCGGGCTCGCTCGGATCAGATCCTTAGGTAATGCTTTTTAAAGGTGTTTCTTACACCGCACCGCCGGTTGGGCGGTGGACCTGCGGAAAACAAAAAGATGGCGGAGACAATGTCGACCTACTGACGAACTTCATCGCTACAGGAGATCCCAATGGAAAGGGATTGGGTACGTAGCCGACAATTCAAAGAAGACCCAGAGGAGACGATGGAATTGGGCGACAAGATGGGGCCACGACCCGTTATCAGCCGCCAGAAATTTGATGCATTGGAGAAACTGCGGCGGGATACGGCACGCTGACTGTAGTCAACGAAGAAGGACGCAGTGGATTGCGAGTCTGATTAAGAATTAATCTATTAAATATTATAGAGCGCTTTCGGATAACGAATAGTGACAAAATCACCAAAGGAGGTTTCAAATGAAATTCAAGTACTTCGGTCTGTTGTTAGCAATCCCCTTGACGTTTGGAATTAGCTTGGCTCAAACGAACAAGATTGATACTGTTGCTGTGGAGGACTTCAAGCCCGCGTCTACCAATCAACCGGGCAAGCAATATCCTCAAGTCAATTCCGAAGGTCGAGTCCGTGCGAGCATTTCGGCGCCCGAAGCACACAAAGTCCAGCTGGATATCAGCGCTGTAAAATACGACCTGGTCAAGGACGAGAAAGGTGTCTGGACCGGTGACTCGAAACCTCAGGACGAAGGGTTCCACTACTACCAGCTCTGGATTGACGGTGCTGCAGTTCCTGATCCCAACAGCTTATACTTCTATGGCGCGAGCCGTTGGGGAAGCGGTATTGAAATCCCCGCCAAGGATCAAGACTTCTATGCCCTCAAAGATGTACCCCACGGTCAGTTGCGGGAGAATCTTTACTTCTCCAAGAGCACTAATGAAGTGCGTCGCTGTTTCGTGTATACACCTCCCGGATATGACGAGAGCACGAACAAACGCTATCCCGTGCTATATCTCCAACATGGAATGGGCGAAAACGAAACCGGCTGGGGCAACCAGGGACACGCTAACTTGATCATGGACAACCTGATTGCTGAAGGTAAAGCCAAACCCTTTATTATCGTCATGGATAATAGCAGCGTCACTTTTCCTGCAAGTCCCGATGGCGGAAGACCAGGTATGGGTGATCGCCGACCCGGTGCTCCAGACACCGCGGGCAATCAGAATCAGTCGCGCAGGGGAGGCTTCGGGAATTTTAACTTCGCCGGACAATTTGAAAAAATCCTCATCAATGAATTGATCCCTTTTATCGATGCCAACTATCGAACGCTGACAGATCAGCCTCATCGCGCTATGGCAGGTCTCTCGATGGGCGGCATGCAGACCCGCCTGATCACCCTGGCAAACTTGAATACGTTCTCGCAAGCCGG
The DNA here is from genome assembly GCA_964439265.1 of uncultured Chitinophagaceae bacterium. Taxonomy (GTDB): domain Bacteria; phylum Bacteroidota; class Ignavibacteria; order UBA10030; family UBA8401; genus JAGVPT01. The sequence goes on along the minus strand of CAYTOA010000030.1, from coordinate 21,720 downwards.
TATCTTCAGCGGCGGCAGCTTCAGTATGACTGATGTCAATAATTCACCCGGCTTCAAAGAAAAAGTTAAGCTCGTGTTCGTCAGTTTCGGCAGCCGTGAACTAGAGAACCGCAGGCCAGGCGGCCCCTTCGGCGGTGATCCCAAAGTTAACACCGATTCACTCAAAGCGGCCGGCATTAATACTCATTTCTATGTCTCTCCTTTGACGGCGCACGAATGGCAGAGCTGGCGGCGCAGCCTGCATGAATTCGCTCAGCTTCTATTCAAAGACTAAAGGAACAAAACTATGAATCGGCATATGATTGGATTAGTTCTACTACTCGCTTTTTCAGGATCGTTGTGCCTGGCACAGACCGACCAGCCGACGATTACGGAAGATTTCATTCCCTCTACTCTAAATCAACCCGGCCAACTGTACCCGCAGGTCAACTCACAAGGCTACGCACGATTCCGCATTGTGGCGCCTCTGGCCCAAAGCGTCAGCGTGAGCCTGGGACTGGGCGGACGTGGAGGCACTACACTCACAAGAGCTGCTGATAGTTCCTGGACAGGTACCACAGCAGGACCGCTGGATAAAGGATTCCACTACTATCATCTCACGATCGACGGGGGAGTATTCAACGATCCCGGCACTTTGAATTTCTACGGGTCCATTCGGTGGGAAAGCGGCATTGAAATTCCTGCACAGGATCAAGACTTCTACGCGCTCAAGGATGTTCCCCACGGTGAAGTCCAGCAGATTCTCTTCCCCTCTAAGAGTACCAATACATCGCGCCGTGCCTTTGTGTACACTCCGCCTGAGTACTACAAAGACCAGGCGAAACGCTATCCGGTTCTGTACCTGCAGCACGGCTGGGGCGAGGATGAAACTGCCTGGAGTAGCCAGGGCCACGCTAATCTGATCATGGACAACCTCATCGCCGAAGGCAAGATCAAACCGTTCATCATCGTCATGACCTACGGGATGACGAACGAAATCAAGTTCGGCGGGCTTAGAAATTTTGATATCAAGCCATTCCAGACAGTTCTTGTGGATGAGTTGATTCCTTATGTCGATGCCAATTTCCGTACGATCTCCGATGAATCCCATCGCGCCATGGCCGGCCTCTCTATGGGCGGAATGGAAACAAAGACGATCACCTTGGCAAACCTCGATAAGTTTGCATATATCGGTCTTTTCAGCGGCGGGACGTTCTCCTTGGATGATGTCAATAAGACACCCGGTTTCAAGGAGAAAGTTAAACTGGCATTTGTCAGCTTTGGCAGCCGTGAGCTTGGAGGCAACCGACCCAACTTCTTTGGCGGAGATCCTCAGGCGAACGCAGATTCGTTGAAACAAGTTGGTATCAACAGTGTGTTCTACGTCTCGCAGAATACTGCTCACGAATTTCTCTCCTGGCGCCGGAGCCTGCGGGAATTTGCGCCGCTGCTTTTTAACAAGTAAAATAAACGGGGTCGAAATTTAGTGTCTACGCGCTATATCACATATTCGGATACCTGTAAATGAAAACGATCAACATTGCTATCGTATTACTATTTTTACTTTCATTCCCTGCAGGGGCACAAGAAATTATCGACCTGTATCCCGGAGCAATTCCTAATTCAAAACAATCGGACGTCAAAGAAGGAGAACGATCGGGAATGTTTTCCGGGGTTACCAAACCGACGTTGGAAGCGTTCCTTCCAGAAAAGGAGCATTCGCCCGGTGCAGCAGTTGTTATTTGCCCCGGTGGAGGGTATGCTGTGGTTGTCTACCAGGGCGAAGGTGTGAAGACGGCAAAGGAATTTGCGAAGAACGGAATTGCCGCCTTCGTCCTGAAATACAGACTGCCCAGTGATTCAACGATGATCGATAAAACAATCGGCCCTCTGCAGGATGCACAACGGGCAATAAAAATCGTGAGAGAACGGGCGGCAGAGTGGGGGATCGATGAACATAACGTGGGGATCATGGGTTTCTCCGCAGGAGGTCATCTCGCATCAACAGAAGCGACCCATTATGATCACGTGGTGATTGAAAACAGCAATCACACAAACGTACGCCCTGATTTTCAGATCCTCGTATATCCTGTTATCAGTATGCAGGATAGTTTGACCCATCTCGGGTCGAGAGATAACCTGCTCGGAAAACATCCGTCGAAAAAAGATATCGACGAATATTCCAATGACCTGTGTGTAACGATCCAAACACCGCCGGCGTACATCATTCAGGCTGGTGACGACAAAGTGGTCGATGTCGATAACAGTATCGCATATTATGAACAGTTACGCCATCACAATGTCTTCGTAGAAATGCATCTCTATCCCAAAGGCAATCACGGTTTCGTCTTTTCTATGTCTAGCGATGAATGGTTGACACCGATTATCATGTGGATTGAAAAAGAACAATGGAAATCGAAATAATAGTCACAAGGGGCCGGCATTCTAACATTTGCTCGCCGTCAAAAATAATAAGGACAACTATGAGACAAATACTGTACTCGGTTTTTGCTTTCGTGGCGTTGTGCACACTTGCACACACCCAAGTAGTTGAACAACATGCGCCGGCCGGGTATGATACTCCGCGTTCCGATATCGCACATGGAAAAATCGACTCCGTCATGTACGATTCCAAAACAGCTGGAACCGAGCGGAAAGCGCTCATCTATTTGCCGCCGGGGTACTCGAGGAGTAAAAAGTATCCCGTGTTGTATCTCTTACACGGCATTGGAGGGGATGAACACGAATGGTTGTACGGCGGACATCCGGAAATCATTCTGGACAACCTCTATGCGGCACAGAAGGTGGAACCGATGATCGTCGTGCTGCCGAACGGAAGGGCAATGAAAGACGACCGCCCGACAGGAAGTATTATGGCACCCGATAAGGTTCGGGCATTTGCCGCGTTTGAGCAAGATTTGTTGGATGATTTGATTCCCTTCATAGAGAAAAACTTTCCTGTGGTCAAAGACAGCGAACACCGTGCGATTGCGGGATTGTCAATGGGCGGGGGACAAACACTGAATTTCGGGTTGGGACACCCGGAGACATTCGCCTGGATCGGAAGTTTTTCCGCAGCTCCAAATACGAAGAAGCCGGAAGAACTTCTTCCGAATCCCGGGGAAGCGAAAGGGAAAGTCAAATTGATTTGGATCTCATGCGGTGATGATGATGGCTTACTCATGTTCAGTCAGCGGACCCATGAGTATCTGCAGGCAAACGATGTGCCGCATATTTATTACATCCAACCGGGGGTACACGATTTCAATGTTTGGAAAAATTCCCTCTATATGTTCTCACAGCTCCTTTTTAAACCGGTCGATGAATCCAAATATTCCTTCTATACGATGCTTGGAACACCAGCACCGACAAATATCCGTCGAACAAAATTTCCGCAGATACTGCCTGATCATCGTGCTCTCTTTCGTTTTAAAGCTCCAGACGCCCAAAAGGTACAGCTGGACCTAGCTCGAAAATATGACATGGTAAAAGATACGGCGGGAGTATGGGGTGTCACGACCGATACATTAAGCGAGGGATTCCATTATTATTCGATCATCATTGATGGAGTTCCAGTTGCCGATCCGGCAAGCGAGACGTTCTATGGTATGGGACGAATGGCGAGCGGCATTGAAATTCCCATCAAGGGATACAATTATTATGCATTGAAAGATGTTCCCCATGGAGATATTCGAATAGAGAAATACTTTTCGACGGTCTTCAACCAGTGGCGTCAGTTCTATATTTATACGCCGCCGGGATACAATGCGAATACATCTGAAAAATATCCCGTCTTGTATGTTTTACACGGCGGGGGTGAGGATGAACGAGGATGGGCGATGCAGGGGAAGACGGATATGATCCTCGACAATCTTATTGCCGAACAGAAAGCAAAACCGATGTTGATTGTCATGCCGGACGGCAATACAAATACCGATTTCGCCGGTTTCGGTGAAAGGACGCTGCGCATGTTCGAAGCGGAATTGAAACGATGCGTGATTCCGTTCGTCGAGAAAAAATATCGTGCAGAGACTGACGCAAAGGGCAGGGCGCTTGCAGGATTGTCGATGGGCGGGATTCAAACGTTGTTTGTCGGGTTCAACAACACCGACATGTTCTCGTCGTTGGGAATATTCAGCTCCGGATGGATATTGCCGATGCAAAAAGAGCTCGCTGATACTCAATATGCATTCATGGAAAAAAACCTCGCAACGATTACGAAAAACCTTAATCTTGTGTGGGTTGGCATCGGCGGCAAAGAAGATATAGCCTATAACAACTGCCAGATCATGCGTTCAAAATTTGACGAAATGAAAATCCCGTACGAGTATGACGACTATCCTGGAGGTCATGCCTGGCCTGTGTGGAGGCACGATCTCTATAAATTTGCACCACTATTGTTTAAGTAACGAATTTGTATCCATATGAATGCACTGTCATTAAAGCGCTTGTTGCATTGATGATCATCTGAACAGAAGATATTTTCGGGATTCGAAGATCCGACAACTCATAGAAGGACCTCTTCGTATGAGGCTTGAAGTCACATACGTCTCTCACGAATCTCCAGGCACTGCGCACGGATGGTTAACATGGAGAAGAGATATTTTCCAGTTGGCGCCGTTGCGCTTCAGATGCTAATATATGGTAAAACAATAAAATCAAAAACCATGAAACGACGGACCTGCTTACTTGTTGTTTTGCTTTTTCTGGTAAGTGTAAACAGCGAGGCTCAAAACGTCCAGAGAACGTCCTATGGAATTAAATCAATCATCAACTCCATCGACGTTGAAATTCAGTTTTACAATCCCTCAACAATAAGGATTCTAAAATCGCCCGAAGGGAAACCTTTTGCTAAAAAGAGTCTTTCGGTGATTGAGACCCCCGAAAAGACGGCATTTAGTGAAAAGCAAACGGGAGATGAACTTGTCTTGCAAAGTGAGCGCCTCCAAGTACGTCTCAACATGAAAAATAGTAAAATCTCTTTTTCAACATCCACGGGCGAGCCGTTGTTACGTGAACACAAAGAGGGTGTTGCATTTAAAGATTTCAACGATGCTGGCGTGAAGACATACAGCGTCTCCCAATCTTTTATGTTGGATAAAGACGAAACTATTTATGGATTGGGACAACAACAGCAAGGCAAGATGGTGCAGCGGAATGACACGCTGCACATGATACAGGGAAATACGGATGATTATGTTCCCTTCTTTGTGTCAGTAAAAGGGTACGGTTTGTTTTGGGATAATTATTCGCCGACCCTCTTTGAAGATAACCCCGAGAGCACAACATTCACGTCGGATGTGGGCGATTGTGTCGATTATTATTTTATGTACGGCGGCAATGCGGACGGAGTCATTGCTCAAATGCGCGGCCTCACCGGGCAGGTGCCGATGTTCCCGTTGTGGGCATTTGGCTATTTTCAAAGCAAAGAACGCTATAGGAGTCAGGATGAGTTGGTGGGGATTGTCAAAAAATACCGTGAACTGGGAATTCCGCTCGACGGTATAATTCAGGATTGGCAATACTGGGGAAACAATTATTTATGGAATTCAATGGAGTTCCTCAATGCCGAATTTTACAATCCTCAAAAAATGGTGAACGACGTGCACAAGCTGCATGCGCACATGCTTATTTCGATTTGGAATTCATTTGGTCCCCAAACAAAACAATATAAAGAGCTGGAAAAGATAGGCGCGCTTATGGACTTTATGACGTGGCCGGAATCCGGATCAGATAAATGGCCGCCTAATATGGATTACCCGTCGGGTGTACGAGTGTACGATCCTTACAATCCCGCAGCCCGCGATATTTACTGGAAGTATCTGAACACAGGGATCTTCTCGCTTGGAATGGACGGATGGTGGTTGGATTCATCTGAACCGGACCATTTGGAATTCAAGCCTTCAGATTTCGACAACATGACGTTTCTTGGTTCATTCAGGAAGGTACGAAACGCGTTTCCATTAATGACGGTTGGCGGTTTATACGACCATCAGCGTTTTGCGACATCCGACAAGCGTGTATTTATTCTTACCCGTTCAATGTTTGCAGGTCAACAACGGTACGGAGCAAATACCTGGTCCGGTGACGTGGTGGCGTCATGGGGTGCGCTAAGAAAACAGATTTCGGCAGGATTGAACTTTTCGCTCAGTGCCATCCCATACTGGAATAGCGATATAGGCGGATTTTTCCTGTGGAATTTTCCCGGCAAGCTGGATGATGCAAATTATCGGGAGTTATATGCTCGTTGGATTCAATTCGGCGCCTTTTGTCCGATGATGCGTTCGCATGGTACGGATGCACCCAGAGAGATCTATCAATTCGGCAAGAAAGGTGACAAGATTTACGATGCTATTGAAGAATCGATAAACATTCGTTACAGGCTGTTGCCCTATATTTATTCCACCTCATGGGATGTCACGACACATCAATCGACGATGATGCGCGCGTTGGTAATGGATTTTGCAAATGATAAGCAGGCATTGGACATTAATAACCAGTATATGTTTGGCAAGTCGCTGCTGGTGTGTCCAGTGACTGATTCAATGTATTCAAAGCCAAGCCCTACATTTAATGTCGAAGACTATAGCAAGATCAAAACGCATGAGGTGTATCTGCCGAAAGGAACCGATTGGTATGATTTCTGGACGGATGAAAAACTAAATGGCGGACATAGTGTTCAGAAAGAAACTCCGATTGACATCATTCCATTGTATGTAAAAGCGGGCTCATTACTTCCGATCGGACCTGAAGTTCAATACGCAACAGAGAAGAAATGGGATAATCTTGAAATCCGGGTCTATCCCGGCGCAAACGGTGAGTTCACATTATATGAAGATGAGAACGACAACTATGATTATGAGAAAGGGATGTATTCTACAATTACGTTCAAATGGGATGATGCGAAAAGAACACTAACAATTAACGATAGAAACGGATCTTTCCCCGGTATGCTCGGCGAGCGTACATTTGGAATTGTAATAGTTTCCGGAAACAATGGCGTTGGAATAGCTTCGGCTCAAAAGTATGATAAAATAGTAAATTATGACGGTAGGAAAATTGAAGTCAATCTGTAATGGAAAAGCTGCGAAATAGAATTGGGAGTCGAGACTGATGTGCAGGGAATTAAGACCAAAGAGCGAACCAAGAAAAGAAGTTATACATCCAACACTGCAAAATGGTGTGACCAAACATTAGGACATTTCGGACAATCGACAAGCGTCCAATTAAGAACTCAATCTGATGATGCCATTCAATTGAACGGAAGTATAGCTATATGCTGGTGCGGTAAATTGTAGATCGCAAAACAATTATATGAAGGACAAATATGAAAAACAGAAATATGTTGTTGGGCTTTATCGTGTGTGTGGTGGCGGCTGTGACTGTATACGGTCAGAATAATACCGATACAACATCATCAAAAACCCTTAAAGAGGTATATGCGGGGAAATTTCTCATTGGTGCTGCGGGGGATCTGAAAGGGTATTCCGATGCCGAGCTGGCAAATATTAAAGCTCAGTATGACATCCTGACTCCGGAGAACTGCATGAAGGCGCAGCCAACCCATCCTTCGGAGGATACGTACAACTTCGCTACCGCTGATTCGATGGTTGAGTGGTGCCAGCGGAATGGAATCAAGGTTTGGGGACATACTCTGGTCTGGCACGCACAGACAGGTCGTTGGTTCTTCGAGGGAACCGATGGGCAGCCTGCAACTCGTGAACTGGCCATGGAGAGATTGAAGAAGCATATCTTTGCCCTCGTTGGACGCTACAAAGGACGCGTTATTGGTTGGGATGTGGTCAACGAAGCGATCGCCGATAGCGGTGCAGGCGAAACGGAGAATCTCCGTAAGCGCAGTTGGTACACAACCATCGGACCGGATGTTCTGACCATGGCATTCAAGTGGGCTCATGAAGCTGATCCGGATGCAAAACTGTTCTACAATGACTATAATATCGAACAGGGTGCAGCAGCGAACAATGGCAAACACGCAAGCTCAATGATGTTGCTTAAACGTCTTATTTCCGAGGGAGCGCCGATCACTGGCGTGGGCATCCAGGGACACTGGTACCTGGACGCAAACCTGGACGATGTAGAAAAAGCAATTACCGATTACGCGTCTCTTGGATTGAAAGTCAGCATTACTGAGTTGGATGTGACTGCAACAGGCAGCAACAGCGGCGCTTTCGGTATCCGTGGCGGCGACAGAACAATACCGAAAGAGAATTACCTAAAGCAAGCTGAAGTATACAAGAAGTTATTTGAAATCTTCAAACGTCATGCAGACGTCATTCATCGTGTAACTTTTTGGGGCATAAGTGACGCTCGCTCTTGGCGTTGGGGTCAGGATGCACTTTTGTTTGATCGCCAGTTGCAGCCCAAGCCCGCATTCAAAGCCGTTATTGATGCAGGTTTAGAATAAAATGTGACTTCATTGCGATGAGACTTTCTGATTTTAATGAACAAAATTTTCTTTCACCATTTCCAACGATTGCAGGACCAACCGCAGAAGACAGTGCACCAATCGGTGATTGGAAATCATCTCCCAAATTGAAGTTGGATGATTTTCCTATTGCGCCCGGTCCGTTTAAACCGACATGGGAATCCATCGATAAGAATGATCCGGGGGTACCGGCGCGGCTTCGCGAGGCGAAGTTTGGTATTTGGGTTTACTTTGGTCCGCAATCTGCGGCGGGAGCTGCGATTGCTCAAACGCGGCGTTCCAGATCTACCTTCTTTTCATTAAGAAGATTTCCAGCGTCAAGGCGGTTGTTTGTCATTTCGAATAACTTCTTCAACATAAAGATCGGAATCATTCCATGTTGCACTTCAAACAAGTCCCAATCATTTGTTTTGTCATCGTAGCTCTCATCGCAATCTTGACCTGCGAATGCGCAGGTGCGGGGAAAACCAGACAGACGCAATCGTTTGATTCCGCGTGGAAATTTTGCGCGGGCGAAATCGCCGGTGCCGAACGACCGGAATACAATGATGCATCGTGGCTCACGGTGGATGTCCCTCACGACTGGAGTATTCAAGGTCTTGCCCATTCCGAAGCAATTGCCGAGGATGCATTGGAGCTGCCCGTCGTCAGAGGAGAGTGGAAGTTCAACAAAGGTGACGATACACTTTGGAAGAACCCCAATCTTAACGACGGCTCCTGGCAGACTGTGAAGCTTCCCGATCATTGGGAGCAACATTCAAACTACACAGAAGATAACGTGTTTGGCTGGTTCCGCCGGGAACTGAGCATCCCTGCAGAACTAAAGGGGAAGGACATCATCCTCAACGTTGGCAAAATTGACGACGCCGACGAGACGTTTTTCAACGGGGTGAAAATAGGCGGGTTAGGTCATTTTCCACCCGAGTATGTAACCGCCTGGGACGTCATCCGGCATTATAAAGTACCGCATGAACTCATTCATTACGGCGGAAAGAACAGCATCGCGGTTCGGGTGTTCGATGGTGTGGGCGGCGGCGGCATCTATGATGATGGGAAGAGGGTGACGGAGGGAATATTTGAATCGACTTCCCCGGGAGGAAGCGGCTGCGGATACATCAACGCAGGCACCGGCTGGTACAGAAAAGAGTTCGGACTGCCCGGCAATATTCAAGGCAAGCGTGTCTTCATCGAGTTCGACGGGGTGTATATGGACAGCGACGTTTGGCTCAATGGTGTGCACCTCGGCAACCGACCGTACGGTTATTCCAGCTTTCAGTATGAATTGACTCCTCATCTGAAATTCGGCGCCGAAAGAAATGTGCTGGCCGTCCGGGCCAGGGTACAGCAGCCGTGCTCGCGCTGGTATTCAGGCGCAGGTATTTACCGGCATGTGCGTCTCACAGTCACAGACCCGGTTCATCTGGCGCAGTGGGGAACGTATGTTACCACACCGGAAGTAATTGAAAATGAAGCGGCGGTTCGCATTGAAACGAAGATCCAAAATCAATCAGGCTCGGCTCAACAGGTAACGCTTGAAACCGTCGTTGAGGATGATACGGGAACCAAAGTGACAAGCAGCAGCTCGACTCAAACAATGAAGGCGGACAGCACATGCATCTTCGAACAGACTGTCAAGGTTCCCAAACCGCATTTGTGGTCGCTGGAAAATCCTCGGCTGTACCGCGTTGAATCCACTGTACGAACGAACGACCGGGCAGTAGATGCCGGCGTCGCACCTTTCGGTATCCGGACGTTTGAATTTACGATCGACAAAGGATTTTTCTTAAACGGCAAACACGTCGATGTGAAAGGGGTGTGCGATCATCATGATGAGGGGAGTTTAGGAGCCGCAGTCCACAGGCGGGCCATTGAGCGCCAATTGGAAATCTTGAAAAGCATGGGATGCAACGCTATACGCACGAGTCACAATCCGCCCGATCCTATACTGCTTGATTTGTGCGACCGCATGGGGTTCCTGGTTATGGACGAAGCATTCGATGAATGGAAACGATCAAAGACGATGTACGGGTACGGCCGGTTCTTTGATGCGTGGAGCGAGCGAGATCTTACAGACATGATCCATCGCGACAGAAATCATCCCAGCATTATTCTGTGGAGCATCGGCAACGAAATTCCCGAACAGGAAAGTGCCAACGCCTACGAAATGTCAAAGCGGCTCGTGGATATCTGCCATAAGGAAGATCCGACGCGACCCGTCACATCGGCCTGCAACACTCCAGCCGCAGCGGTGGCAAACAATTTTTCTAAACCTCTCGACCTCGTCGGTATTAATTATCAAATTCCCTTCTATCAGAAATTGCGTGGAAAGGCGAAGCTGATTGGATCTGAAACCGCGTCGGCAGTCAGCACGCGCGGAGAATACAATCTAGTTCGAGATGGTGATACTCTTAGAGTCATGAAAGAACTGAATAACCAGTGCACTTCTTACGACATGAACGCTCCCGATTGGGGCAATAGCGCAGAATCGTCCCTCAAAGGAGTTAAAGATGCACCTTGGGTTGCAGGCGAATTTGTCTGGACGGGTTTCGATTACATCGGAGAACCAACGCCGTTCCCCTGGCCTTCAGCCAGCTCCTATTTCGGCATTGTTGATTTGTGCGGCTTTCCCAAAGACCGCTACTATTTGTACCAGAGTCAGTGGACCAACAAGCCCATGGTCCACATTCTTCCACACTGGAACTGGCAGGGTTTTGAAGGTCATGAAATTCCTGTCTGGTGCTACAGCAATTGTGAATCGGTGGAACTATTCTTGAATGGAAAGTCGCTAGGCGAAAAGAAATTCAGCGATACAAAGGATTTGCACGTTGCTTGGAAGGTTCCGTATTCTGCCGGGACATTAAAGGCAATTGCCAAAAACGACGGGAAGACAATATGCACGGACGAAGTCCAAACAGCGGGCGCTCCTGCTAAGATAGTGTTGATGCCCGACCAGACCGAGATCAATGCGGATGGGGACGACCTTTCGAATGTCACAATTAAGATTGTGGATAACGAAGGACGTGTCTGTCCCAATGCTGAGAACCTGGTGGAGTTTACGATTGAAGGTGAGGGCATCATCGCCGGGGTCGGCAACGGCAATCCCGTAAGCCACGAGTACTTCAAAGCAAGCGAGCGAAGGGCATTTCACGGACTCTGCCTGGCGATTGTTCAATCGAAACGCGAACAAGGCAGAATCCGTTTCTCAGCTGAATCCGAAGGTCTGCTGCCAGCAGAGATCTTAATTCAGGTAAAATAAGAAATCTGTGAGCCTTGTTTCAGAAGTGAATGAAGAGGTATTAATAATCTATCCGAACAATCGCTCACGAAATAGAACTTATTGACTTTTTCAGTCATCGTCCTATTTACTTCTGGTTGTCACGCACAAAGTGCGTGAAGAGTTTTAAGAAGCCAAAAGAAGGTCCATAGCTCTTAAGAGTTGTTCGCGCTAAGATATTGATGATTGGATAATGGAATGGCAGAACTAACAGCCTCTCCCGCTCAGATATCGGAAGGATATTCGCGGCCACATATTACGATGAGAGGAGTAATCCTTGTTACAGGTATGTGGTCCATTTATACACTGCTTGATGTTGTTCCGCATGTTCTTCAACCTCACCATATTCCTTTCCTAGAGGTGTTGTTTTGGGAAACATGTCACGGCGTAGTGAAGTTTATTACAAGCATACCTGTCTGGTTCATTGTCATCCGCTGGATGTACAGAAAACGATGGTACTGGAAGATCCTCGCGCATATTGTTCTTTTCCCTATCTACGGAATAGTGAACAGTGCGTATCAATATTATGTAGATGTGTGGCTTAAAACAGGATTGTATGGCGGACCGGTACGAAACGTTTTGAGCTGGATCTTATACTTCAATTTGCTTGCCTATATCATACAATTTGCGATATACCACGGTTATGAAATCCTGAGAGAGCTGCGTATTAAAGAGAGAATGGCATTGCAGCTGTCTGCTCTTCAGAAGGAGCAGGAACTTGCAACATTAAAATCGCAAATCAATCCTCATTTTCTCTTTAACACACTCAATAGCATTAGTGCGATGGTCTCAACAAATGCGGAAGAAACACGTACAATGATTGCACAGCTTGCCGATATGCTCCGGTACATAATAGAAGGTTTTAAAATTGACCTTGTGCCCTTAAAAGCGGAACTACACTTTGTTAAGGATTATGTCAATTTGGAATCGAAAAGGATGGGTGATAGGCTTACAACTGAGTTTCAGGTCGACCAATCACTGGCTACATTCCCAATACCGCCGATGATTCTCCAGCCGCTTGTTGAGAATGCAATTAAGCATGGAATTTCACCGCTGGAGGATGGAGGCAGGGTAACCGTGCAAATTCAAAAGAGTAAGGATACAATTGTATTTCGAGTTTCCGATACGGGTGTGGGTTTATCCTCTGCCGATCCGTTGTCGGCAGCGAGCGGCATCGGTTTGAAAAATATAGATACTCGATTGCGAAGGATTTATGGCGATTCAGCCGGGCTTGAGATCAGTTCGCCGAAGAGTTCTGGATGTGAAGTCACTTTTATACTGCCATCAAAATGAAGAATAATTATTCGACAATAATAGTTGATGACGAACCGTTAGCCCGAAAAATGATTAAAGAATACCTCCAGGATTTTCCTGAAATGAAAATAGTTGGAGAGTGTAAGAATGGTAAGCAAGCGGTTAAAGCGATCAACGAGGACAAACCCGATCTAGTGTTTCTCGATATTCGCATGCCGGGTATGGATGGATTTGAGGTTCTAGAACATATAGATCCGATGCCCCGAATCATTTTTTCAACCGCATACGGGGATTATGCGCTGAAAGCGTTCGAAGTAAATGCGGTTGATTATCTTCTCAAACCATATGACAGGAAGAGATTTTCCAAAGCGATTCAAAAAGTCATTGACCGAAGCACAACGTCCAGTGATGAGATAGAAAGAATTTTGCACGTACTGCACCTGTCGAAGGAGCCAGACGATTCTCCCAAGCGCATCTTTGTCCGCGTTGGAAGGAAGATTGTTTCGGTTGAACTGCATGATATTTTATGGATTGAAGCCGATGGGGACTATGCGCAATTACATACCAATCACGGTACTCATCTCTGTAACTTAAGCTTGGATGCACTCGAACAGAGATTAGATTCTAACCAATTCTTACGCGTACATCGCTCTTTTATAGTTGCTACAAACTCAATCGAGCAGCTTACAGGAGATGGTGAAGGAGGGTTCGTCGCAGGATTAAAAGATAAATCTAAAGTGAAGGTGAGTCGATCATATGCGGCGAAGTTGAGAAAGAGTATCTGGTAGTCTTTTGTTTTGCGATTTTCAACTTATTCTTCCACAAACATTATGGATTATCGTTAAAGAAAGTCTGCCGGGATTCCTAACAGCATAGATTTCAATCCACAGAAGGTATGCGGTGGGTTGCAAGTAGATTTATAGAATCCAGAAGATCGTTAGGATGAATTTCGTAATGTTGCAAGCAGTATGACATGGAAATCCGCCGTTCGGCGACTTATTCCGCAATTCAACGAAACGTAATCGGAATTTTGATAATTGCGTGGTATACTTTTGCAAACGAAAGGAGATTATTATGAAAAAAGTATTGTCACTTTTTGCAGCGGTAATCATCCTGGTACCACTGCGTTCAGCGCTTTCCCAAACCTTGAGCGATTACATCTCGCAAGTGAAAGGGGATACCCTTGTTGTCAAAGATTATTATGATATGAATAATCACCAGAACTCATTATACTGGGCAATAACTCTGGATACCGGCAATGTTCCGGCGGGGCGCGTCTATGAGCTAAAGGCAAATGGGTATTATCCGCTTGGAAAAAACCCAACAACACTTAGAAATACTGTTATTGTTGGAGAGGACAATACTTCAATAGTAAAAAATGAAAATGCGGCTTCACGTCCTCCGCTGATCTGTGGAGTTGATTCAACGGAAGAGTTCCTTTCCCCGAATGCTGCCGCTATAAATGTTACTCATGACCTTACCGTGAAGAACTGCAATATCATGCAATTATCACCGAAGGGATTTATAAGTTACAGCTTTATAAATCCGCTTAGCGAAAACTTAAATATAACTTTTGATAATTGTTTGGTTGAGCATTTAACAAAAGACTTCCTTTTCATTACTAAGCCGAATTGTAATGTGACTTTAAAGAATTGTTATTTTGTAAATATGAGTGGTTGGCCCTGCAGACGCAGCGGTGGAGTATTGGATTGTCTTACCGATTTAGACACGCTGCTTGTTGAAAACTGTACACATATTATGGGTCAGGGCAGCATGTATAGGCTACGGCAAGGGTATAAATTCAGCAGAATAATTTTCAATCATAATACGTTCATTAACAGTGCCGGTTATACGTTCATGAACCCCGGCTACCAGAGAAATGTAAGCCTTTACAATAACATGTTTGTCAATTGCAATATACAAGATTGTGCACCCATTCTCGCATCGATGGACGTAGGTGAAGTTGATCCGGCTGACCTTCCCATGGGCCTTGTTAATGTTTATCCTGATAGCGCCGATGCCGCCAACAACACACATAGAAAATTCTTATGTAAGAATAATCTTGCTTATTGGGATCCTTCGCTTGCTGATATGGATTCGATATTGAATGCTAATGCGGTTAACGGTGTAACCAACTGGCGATCACAAAAGAGCATTATGAATACAAGAACCGATAGTATGTTCAAGCATGAGGGGCCCTATAACTCAAATTTGTATTCCCTATTAGTTACAGATACCTGGAAGAACCAGATGCCGGCTTTTACCGATACAAAAGACCTGTTCACCATCCAGCTTGCAAATATAAAGACCTTTGCTCTTGGTACGGTAGATTCAAATGCTACGATTGCATTGCCAACCTGGCGTTTGATCAATACAGATTCAAAGGACTATCTCAAATCCGACTGGCCGATTCCGGTTGATCTTTCATATAGTGACCCTTATCTATTAACTGGCGGTATGGGCAACTATCCAATTGGCGACTTGAATTGGTTCCCGACACCCAAAGCTTCTTGGTTGGCTCAAAGAACTGAGGAATACCTTCAAATTGCGTTGGATGGGGACGTCCCCGGTGGGGCCAAAAACGCTAGGGCATTGCCCGCTGAATTTACTCTTTATCAAAACTATCCTAACCCTTTTAATCCGAGCACGAAAATTGCTTTCTCTTTACCTCGTTCGGCCGTTGCGAGCTTGAAAGTTTATGATATGCTGGGGCGTGAGGCAGCGACAATCGTGAATGGCTACACAACCTCCGGAACTCACGAAGTCCAATTCGATGCGACAAATCTTGCTTCGGGAGTTTATATTTACAAGTTAACGAGCGGCAGCTTCACAGAACTGAAGAAGATGATGTTGCTGAAATAGGTTGCAATTTTAGTCGCTTAGGGTTAAATTCCCCTGGCTTCCCGCGTCATCCCGGCGAAAGCCAGAAACTGGAAGCCCGCTAAGGCGGGCACCACAAATACCTCGCCGTATCCGGCGGGGTATTTTTTATATGGGGAGAAGGGTTCATGCAATAAATGAAGCTTATATTGATTTTACTCATCACGGTGTTGTCTGCTGTTTGTCAGGGGCAGGTTGTGAAAGGCTATAAACAAATAGCGGACCGAGTAACCGTTACTTTGACTGAGGGAACCCTGAGCATTTGTCCCTTAATGGATGACGCCGTAAGAATCAAATTCTTCAGGGGAACCGAAGAAAGCGCGCTAGAGCTTATCTTCACTTCAAGTGTCTCGACTCCCGAATTTCATGTTTCCAATTCACCTTCAGAACTTGACATAATAGGGAAGAACATTATTGTCAGACTGGATAAACAAAACGGCAAATTGTCATTTGCAGATCACTCTGGAAAAACCTTCTTGTGCGAAATAGCAGATACCCGGAAGTTGGTGCCCGACTCTGTTATGGGCGAACCGTGCTTCGTAGCAGAGCAAAGTTTTGATTCGCCGGCCGATGAATCGCTTTTTGGATTGGGACAGTTTCAGGACGGATTTTACAATGTAAAGAATGTTACGCGCAAGCTGATACAAGTAAATTCGCAAATATCGATACCCTTTATTTATTCCAGCAGAGGATATGGAATTCTCTGGCACCAGTACGGACTGACCTGGTTTAATCCGGCCGACAATTCCATCCTTCTCACAAAAAGTACTGCAGCCTCCGGTGCAGTTCAGGAAGCGGAAGTCACCACCACCTCGGGGACCCAAAAAGTTTCCCGGCAGCAATCGCTGTATACTGGTCGATTCACCGTCGATGAAAATGGAGAGTACTCCATGATGCTCGATCTAGGCGATATGGATAGCCGCCATCTGCTGGTGATAGATGATTCGGCGTGTATCGATCAATCGAACGTATGGCTTCCATCGTCAGTCAGCACTCTCGTCAAACTGAAAGCAGGAGTGCATAAAGTACAGGTGGTTTGCAGGTCATCAAATACTCCGAAACTTACGTGGAAACTAACGAACGATGAAACAACGTTCCGCTCGCCCAATGCTAAGCTGCTCGATTACGTTGTATTCTACGGACCTTCGGCAGACAGCGTCATCGCATCATACAGAAACCTCTCCGGAAATGTTCCGATGCTTCCTCGCTGGGCGTATGGTTTCTGGCAATGCCGGGAACGCTACACTTCAGGTATGCAGCTTGTCGAAACGGCGAAGGAATTCCGTAAAAGAAATCTTCCGATGGATGTGATTGTGCAGGATTGGCAGTACTGGGGCAATAATGGCTGGGGTGTTCCGCAGTTTGACACGGTCAACTATTCTAATCCGTCGGGTTTCATTAAAGAGTTACACGATTTGCATGCACATTTTAATATATCAATTTGGTCAAACCCGGATAGGAATTCTGTGATCGGGAAAGAGTATGTATCAAAGAATCTTTATGTGCCTGATAGTAAATGGTTGGATTATTTCAATCCGCTTACAAGGAAATCCTACTGGAACACCTTAGAGAAAAATCTATTTTCTTATGGGGTGGATTCATGGTGGATGGATGCAACGGAACCAGAGAATGATGCTTTGCACGGACAAAAAACTTATCTGGGACCGGGAGATTTTTACCGTCTGACGTATCCGATGTATGTCAGTCGTGCCGTTTATGAAGGACAGCGAGAAACCACATCCGACAAAAGAGTATGCATCTTGACTCGCTCGGCTTTTGCCGGACAGCAAAGATACGGTACCATCAACTGGTCTGGAGATATAGGCGGAAACTGGGATTCATTCAAACGGCAGATTGTCGCCGGACTTGATTATACAATGACCGGCATGCCCTACTGGACAACCGACATCGGGGGTTTTTTCAGACCGGGGCGCTCACAATACACCGATGCAAAATATCAGGAACTATTAACTCGTTGGTTCCAGTGGGGCGCGTTCAATCCGATCTTCCGTATTCATGGGTACCAATCCGAGACTGAACCATGGAAATACGGAGAGCAGGTTGAGGATAATATGCGAACGATGCTGAACCTGCGGTATCGGCTGCTGCCGTACATTTATTCCGATGCGTGGCAAATTACAAAAAACGGTTCAACATTGATGCGGCCGCTGGTGATGGATTTTAATGGTGACACCGTTGCAATGAACCAGCGATGTGAATATATGTTCGGGAATGCATTTCTTGTGGCTCCAATTGCCGAACCCGATGTCTTTGTATGGAAAGTCTACCTGCCCAAAGCGGTTCCGTGGTACAATTTCTGGACCGGCGAACGCTTCGATGGTGGTTATACGACACATACTCCCGCTCCGATGGATATCATTCCATTGTTTGTTAAAGGCGGTTCCATCATTCCAATGGGAAAGTTCATTCAATTTGCCGGACAAAAGCCCGAAGACACGCTCGAAATCCGGATCTATCAAGGTGCGAACGGCAGGTTCGAGTTATACGAAGACGAAGGGGACAATTATAACTATGAGAGAGGCAAGTTCACAATAATCCCGTTCAGATGGGATAACGAGAAAAGGACATTAACCATCGACGACAGGGAAGGAGCGTATCCTGGAATGCTTGTCGAGCGCACTCTCAACATTGTTTTGGTAAATGGAAAAAGAGGAATTGGCGTTGAAATCTCTTCAACGGTTGATAAGAAGATCAACTATACAGGAAAGAAGATAGTCGCACAATTTTGACTTCTTTATAGTAGAGCCGCTTTAGAAAATGAAAAGCCGATTGCTCGTGCTATCGGTACAATACTTTGTGATTTTAAAGAAATGACGTATGATGAAGAAGATTGTCCTCTCCTCCATTTTATTGTTTGCCCTGCTGAGTTCGGGATCCGCCGTCCCCGCTGAAAAGAACTCAAAATTTGATTTTACCGGGCCCAAGGATGCTTCACTGATCAGGGGTTTCAATTACACACCGGCAAATGCAATTTCGCCG
>CAYTOA010000030.1:0-2787 GCA_964439265.1 uncultured Chitinophagaceae bacterium | reverse complement strand
GGATGCTTCACTGATCAGGGGTTTCAATTACACACCGGCAAATGCAATTTCGCCGCGGCACCATATCGATTGGTGGATCAACTATGACTCCTCAACAATTGATTTCGATCTGAACCTGGCAAAAAGTCTCAATCTTAATCAAGTGCGTGTTTTCGTTCCATACGCAGTCTATACGGAGGATAAAGAGGACCTTCCGGCAAGACTACGGCAGTTCGTGCGCGAATGCTCCAAGAGGGGCATTGGAGTTATGCCTGTGGTGGGAAGCGGACCATGGCTGCAGGACACAACATTGCGCGCTCAGGGTAGAGAATGGGTACAGTTCCTTGTCAATGCAATATCAGACGAGCCGGGACTTGCGATGTGGGACGTTATGAATGAACCCGATTGGCCAACAACTCCCAAAGAAATGGTCCGAAGGAAGTTCAACAACGCGAAGTTCATGGCAAAGACGTTCCACGAATTTGACCATAACACTCCTGTCACAATCGGGATGGCTTTTGTGGACGGGATGATAGAAATGGCAGACGACGTGGATGTGCTCCAGTTTCACGACTACATGCAGACTCGGGAGGAGATCCGAAATAATATCCAACGGGCCAAGGACTTTGCGGCAAAGGTGCACAAGCCGTTGATCAACGGTGAAATCGGATGTATCGCGCGCGCCAATCCGTATGACATCACCCTTCAGGAACACATGAACGCAAAAGTGGGATGGTACATCTGGGAGCTTATGATTGTCCGTAAAGGATGGGGACGTGTTCACGGTGTATTCTATGAAGATGGGAGCGTCCGCGATCCGTCGATACCCGCTGCAATGATGGGATTTTTCCGCAACCGTACGGCGGATATTCTTCCCGCTGTTCCGGATAGTGAAGGTTGGGTTACAAAAGTTGTAGATCAGAGCGATAAGTGGCTTCACGATCCCGGCAGAAAATGGAAGGATGGCCTGGACATCGCTGAAACTGCGGCTCATCTGCTTGAAGCGGCAGAACTGACGGCAATGAGAATCCCCCCCACCTGGGAAGTTGAAATGCTAAGGCGGGGGGACGTTAACTTTGCAGGTCTAAGGAAACTTATGATCAAATTCAGAGATCAACTGAAACCTTATAGGAAACAGTGAACAGTAAGCAGTAAACAATAAACAGATGTCAAGACCAAGAACCAAGCACTAAGTACTAAGCACTATTAATAGTTACGAATGAGAGCAGACATGAAATATAAAATTGTTTTCTCCGCATTTTTGTTTCTCGCAGGGATATTCAGCACAAGCACGGCTCAGACGCAAAAACAGGACTTTCAACCTACGTTTGAATCGTTGGAGAAGTCGAACCCTGTGCCGGAGTGGTTCAAAGACGCGAAGTTCGGCATATACTTTCACTGGGGGGTATACAGCGTCCCTGCATTTGGAAATGAATGGTATCCGCGCAGCATGTACATCAAAGGATCTCCGGAGAATAAGCACCATACGGAGGTTTACGGCGACCCGTCTGAGTGGCCATACAGCAACTTCATCACGGGGGCTAAGGATAAGCAGGGGAACTTCGTTCAGTTCGCACCTAAGCTCAAGTCGGAAGGGGGAAAATTCGATCCCGACGAATGGGCACAGCTCTTCGCCGATGCGGGAGCCAGGTTCGCCGGCCCGGTGGCTGAACACCACGATGGAATCTCGATGTGGGCAAGCAAGGTTAATCCCTGGAACGCAAAAGACATGGGACCGAAACTTGATTTGGTCGGTTTGCTGACGGATGCCATCCGCAAGAAAGGCATGCGGATAATCCTTTCAATGCATCATGCCTATAACATCACCGGGTATTATCAACCCGTGCCTCACACGAGCGATCCAAAACTTCAAATGCTTTTTGGGCAGCAGGGAAAAGAAAAGAACGAGGCCTACTGGTTGAGCAAGCATAAAGAAATTATCGACGGCTATCGGCCCGATATTATTTATCAGGATTTTAACCTGCAGGCTATTTCACAACCCGTCCTTCTGCAATTCCTGGCGTACTACTACAATTCGGCTGCCGAATGGAAGAAGGAAGTCGTGGCGACGTATAAGGATGCCCTGAATACCAGATGCGCCGTGCTGGACTACGAGCGTGGAGGTCCGACCGACATTACGGATAATTATTGGCTTACCGATGACGCGCTCAGTTCCTCGAGCTGGTGCTACACCGAGGGAATCGGTTATTATTCCAAGAGACAAATACTCCACAGCTTTTTGGACAGAATAAGCAAAAACGGGAATATGCTCCTCAATATCTCGCCGAAAGCTGACGGCACGATACCTCAGCAGCAAAAGGATATCTTACTTGCCATAGGCGCATGGCTCAAGAAATATGGCGAAGCGGTGTACGCGACGCGTGCATGGCAGCAATATGGAGAAGGTCCTACAAAAATGGGAGCTGCGTATGGAATCATGACAGCCCCGGCTGAAGGAACATACAAAGACATCCGCTATACGAGGTCGAAAGACGGGACGACCCTTTACGCAATGATCCTCGGTTGGGAAAAAGGAGAGAAGGAAGTACTGCTCAGAACATTGTCATCCGACAGAATCGACCTCAACAACCTGAGGTCGGTCGAACTTATCAATGGTGAAGCCGGAAAATATCTGCCGTTAACTTTCAGGCAAGGCGCAGAAGGGTTAATGGTTGGTTTGCCCGAACGCTCATTCGAAGAGATGGCATACGTTCTTAAACTTAGTTTCAACGGCAAGATTCCAAAGGTCGACCTGTATGCTGACCTTGATTGTGCTCCACATTATTACATCGTCCCGGGCGAAAACGC
>CAYTOA010000029.1:28370-47175 GCA_964439265.1 uncultured Chitinophagaceae bacterium | reverse complement strand
TCAGGCCGGATACCGTGTTCCCGAAGAGCGATTGGCGAAACGATTATTTCCGGGGCGACAGGAAACAACAGGTTTACGACCGGGTTGAGAAACTCAAACTCCTCCTCGGCGCCGAGGCAAAAACGCTGGCCGAACTGGCGCTGCGTTTCATTCTTTCACGGCCTGCGGTGTCGACGGTGATTCCCGGGATGCGCAGCATTGCCAACGTCGAAACCAACACCGCGGTTTCCGACGGCAAACATCTCTCCGAAAAACTTCTCAAGGAATTGAAGAAGCACAAGTGGGTAAGAAACTTCTACGGGGAGTGAAACAACCTACCGGAGATCAAGCCATTTCTTATGGTCCATCAACAGAAGATACTCAGACTTCAAATGGCGAAGGGGCTGATCTAACATTAGTCAGCCCCTTTGAAGAGCAATGCATATCTTAAATCTCAGATTGTCTAGAACGGAGTATCGCTCGAAAACTGCACGCCTCCATGGAGCGTGCCCGAATTATTGTTTCCCGACTTGTCAGCGACGCTCATTGATCCAAAAGAGTCGTTAAAGTTCCAGTATCCTACCAAGCCGGGTTCGGTTCCAGTCAGAGCTTTCATCATATTATCTTGGATTTGAGTTGCGTTTCTCGCAACGTTCCAAATCCTGACCTCATCTATCAACCCTTTGAAATACAATTGATACGTCTCATTCAAGAGGACGCCGATACGGAGATCGTCGTTGGAGTGAGTAAGGGATCCTGTCGCAGAAGTGTGGTACACAAGATTGCCATTAATATAGACGTTGATCCCTGTCTCAAGATTGAATGCGAATGCAACATGTGTCCAGCTTTCATCGGGAATAGTATTGTTCAGCACTAAGCGTGACCAATAGCTGCTGGCACCTGTATAGTCAACAGTTAAGCCGGTTAACGTAAACGCCGGGTTGAGTCTTGAGTTCAATAATTCCATCGAGTACACTGGCAGCGAATAACCCTTGCTGATAATATAGTTGTAATATCTGGAATTTCCGTTCTGTGGCTTGATCCAAGCTTCAAGTGTCATTGCCGAATCAATATTCGCAAGATTAGGGGAATTGGTCATTTCGACGTAACCTGAAGTTCCATCAAAAATCAACGACTTGTTCGACTTGTTGCTGTTAGTTCCCCATGTCACAGTCACTAAAATTGATCCGGTTGCTGGGTCTAGCACGAGAGAAACAGGTGTCGCGATGCCCGGAGATACTTGAACGTCTGTGGCGCCTTCGTAAGTCTCAGTATTTGACACGTCGTACGCACACACTTGAAGGTGCCAGGTGCCCGGAGCGATACTGTTAAATTCACACGTAGCAGTGTCGTTAAGAATGATGAAACCATTCTTGAGTGTATCGTATCCTGCGCGCGTAAGAATTCCTGCGATGCTTGCCACATCGGAAGGTGCGTCTTTCATCAGTATGTGTATAGAAACCCCGGTTTTTTCCGATGGTGTCGACGACGAAACTACCGGATTAGATTGTTGGCAGGAATTTAGGATAAAAAATGAAAGAAAAGTGATTGCGAGAGAGATGCGTTTCATGTTGGACCCCTTCAAAATACCCCGTCACCCAAACGGCTTTGGATGAGGAACGTAGAATCTTGCGGAAAATTGATTTCCCCACTACCCACTGCACGGTACAAACCTACGCAAGTGTAAACAAAAAGTCAAGTACATTGAAAAAGAGCATATCAATGATGTCGGAGTGGTTGCCGTAAGATTCGCCTGATTTCCATCAGATGAAGCTTTTTTTTTATCCCTATATTTCCTAAATTACGCTGTGCAGCCTGTTCGTATACAACAGACCTCCCCGGCGGAATTAGCGATTACATGGGACAACGGCCATGCCGGCCGGTACACGCTTCAGCATTTGCGTAAATCGTGTCCGTGTGCTTCGTGCAAGATCGAACGCGACGGCGAACAAAATAAAGTTCTCCTTCCGATATTCAAGGAAGGGGAATTTCAGATCACGTCGGCGTCGCCGGTAGGTCAATACGCGATTCAAATCGTGTGGGGAGACGGACATAATTCCGGGATATACCCGTTCGAGTACCTGCGAAGACTCTGTCAATGCGAACAGTGCTCGGTTTCACTTTCATCGAATGATTATTGATGCAATTGATATTGGATCTTCTCTCTCACCGAATTCTTCTTGATTCACTTTTTATCGGAGCAGCAATGGTAAAATATTCTTCCGTAGTGTTGCTCGTCGGCATGTTCATGGCTCTAGTAACGACGAGCCGGGCCGGCGAACCAATACGATCAAACGACATCTTTCCATATCCCGTCACCAAGACGGTTCTTGAGAACGGCCTCACCGTCCTGACCATTCCTTATGACAGTCCCGGTCTTGTAGCATATTATACCGTTGTGAGGACAGGCTCGCGCAACGAGATCGAAGCCGGCCATTCCGGCTTTGCGCATTTTTTCGAGCATTGCATGTTTCGCGGCACTGTGAAATATCCGGCGGATAAATACAACGATATTTTGAAACGTCTCGGCGCAGATTCCAATGCATTCACGACGGACGATTGGACTTGCTACCATGTTGTCGCAAGCGCCGATGCGCTCGAAACACTGGCGGATATCGAGAGCGACCGGTTTATGAATCTCAAATATTCCGAAGAATCGTTCAGGACCGAAGCGGGGGCGATCCTGGGCGAGTACAATAAGAATTATTCCGTCCCGTTTCAGTCCATGTATGAAACCCTCCAAAATACCGCTTTTACGACGCACACGTACAAACATACGACGATGGGCTTCCTCGCCGACATCAAGGATATGCCGAATCAATACGAGTACAGCCTGAAATTCTTCGATCGTTTTTACCGTCCGGAGAATTGCACGGTCGTTGTTGTCGGCGATGTGAAAAATGACGACGTCATCAGGATAATTAAAAAATACTACTCCGGCTGGAAGAGGGGAACGTACGAAGTACAGGTCCCGGCAGAACCTCCCCAGACCGGAGAGAAGGTCGTGCATATGCCGTGGCAGAATAAGACGCTTCCGTATCTTCTTATCGGCTACCATGTGCCGGCATTCAGCGATGCGGACGCAGAACGGGCATCGATGGACATTCTCTCGGAACTGGTTTTCTCGGAAAGCTCGCCGCTCTACCAATCGCTGGTGATAAAAAAACAGCTCGTGGAATTCGTCAGCGGCGGACCCGATGACCATCGCGATCCATTCTTATTTACAGCCGTGTCGCGGGTGAAAGATGCAAAGAATGTCGATTCCGTGCGCGGCGAGATCTACGCCGCTCTCGAGAACGCGAAGACCGTTCCGGTCGATGCGAAAAAACTTCAGGACATCAAATCTCATATCCGGTACGCGTTCGCAATGCGCCTCAACAAGCCGGATAACGTCGCAGTGACCGTTGCAACCTATATCGCGCTCACCGGCAACTATGAGTCGATGAACAAGCTCTATGCCCTCTATGAAAAAGTTACCGCCGACGACATCATGCATGCGGCGCAAAAATATTTTACAAAGGATAACCGTACCGTCGTTATCCTCGAACACGAGGCAGCCCAATGAACAGACGAATACATTTCACCACGCTTTTTATCTCGATACTTATGGCAGCTACTTTGGCGACCGCTCAACAATCTCCCCGAATTACTGAGGTGTATGTCCCGAATTCACCGATCGTCTCGTTCCGCATCGTTGTTCATTCCGGTTCTGTGAATGACCCGGCCGGCAAGGAAGGCCTCAATGCATTGACCGCGGCAATGATTGGTCAAGGGGGCTCTCGGTCTTTTACATACCAGCAGATCGTCGACAAGCTGTACCCCTGGGCGGCGAGGATTTCTGTCCAGGCCGATAAAGAAGTCACGACGGTGATTGGCGAAGTGCACCGCGACCATGTGGAGGAATTTTATGGATTGTTATGGGAATTGGTCGCCTCGCCCCGGTTCGACGCCGACGATTTCGCTCGTAACAAAGATGAACAGAGTAATTACCTCAAGAACACGTTGCGTGGCAACGATGACGAGAACCTTGGAAAGGCGGGTTTGAACCTCTTGATGTATGCCGGCCATCCGTACCAGACGGTTATCGCCGGAACCGTTCATGGAGTTACCGCAACGACTCTTGATGACGTCAAAACATTCCATCACGCAATGTACACTCAGGCGCGCGTCGTTTTCGGCATTGCTGGGGGATATCCCAAAGAGCTTATCGAGCGCGTGAAGAAAGATATTGGCGGCCTTCCTGCGGGTTCTTTTGAAGAAGTTGTTCTTCCCAAACCGGCCCAGCCTGCTGGCGTGGAAGCAATGATCATCCAGAAGGACAACCGCGCAACGGCTGTCTCCTTCGGCTATCCGATCGACGTCACCCGCGCAGATAAAGATTTTTACGCATTGGTCGTTGCCAATTCGTATCTCGGCGAACATCGTACGTTCAACGGCGTGCTCATGAATCATTTGCGCGGCGACCGGGGACTGAATTACGGCGACTATTCGTATATTGAGAATTTTATCCAGGAGGGAGGATCGACGTTTCCTGACCCGAACATTCCGCGGCGTCGGCAGTTCTTCAGCGTGTGGATCCGCCCGGTTGAACCGAAGAACACTCAGTTCGCCATACGCGCCGCCATGCGCGAGGTCCAGCTTCTTGTCGACAACGGTCTGACCAAGGAACAGTTTGAGACGACCAGAGACTTTTTGATCAACTATTCCAAGCTGTGGGTGCAAACACAAAGCAGGAGATTGGGCTACGTGATGGATTCCGATTTCTACGGGATTCCATACTACGTCGATTACTTTGCGAAGCAACTCTCGGTATTATCGGTGGACGATGTAAATGCCGCGATCAGGAAGCATCTGCAGGCGAAGAATTATTACCTTGCTATCGTGGCGAAAGATGCCGGGCCGCTGAAGGACGCCCTCCTGTCGAATGCTCCTTCCCCGATCCAATACAACAATCAGAATGTCCCGGCGGAGATTCTTGCTCAGGACAAAGTGATCCAGACGCTTCCCATCAACATCAACAAAGACAAATTCCGGATCGTCCCTTCAGGCGATTTGTTCGAAAAGTGAGTTAGCTAAGAGGTCTTTATTCAATTTTGCGGAGGATGACATGAGCACTCATGAACTTGATGATGAGATGGAAGAGATGTTCGGGCATGAGAAGAAAGTCAAAAAGGTTCTTTCGAACGAAACGATCCAGCAGCCGATTAGGATCCTCGACCTGAGGCGCGCGGTCATCGTCGAAAGTTCCGAAGACGTCGGGACGACGATCGAATTGATGCAGCAGCGCAAGACCGGATCAGTGCTTGTGGTTCGCGATGGAGTGCTCGCAGGGATATTTACCGAACGAGATATTCTGATGAAAATCGTGAACAAGAAATCGGATCTTTACAAGCTCAAAGTAAGCGAAGTGATGAAGCCATCGCCGGAGGCGCTCCGTCTCGACGATTCGATCGCCTACGCGATGAACATCATGTCGGTCGGCGGATACCGGCATGTTCCGATCGTTGATGACCAGCGAAAGCCCCTCAGCATTCTTTCGGTAAAGGATGTCATTTCGTATATTGTAGAACATTTTCCCGATGAAATCCTCAACCTTCCGCCGAAGCCGCTCCGGTCGACGTCGGAACGAGAGGGTGCATAACTGATCGGTTGATGGAATGACACGAGCAGCCGCCCGCGATATTATCGAGCCCGAACTTCTGCTGAATGCTTACCGCTGCGGGATCTTTCCGATGGCGGAAAGCAAGGAAGGAGAGATCCATTGGTACGAACCGCAGCTCCGTGCCGTTGTCCCGCTGGACGGGCTGAAAGTATCGAGAAGTTTGCGGCAAACAATGAAGAGAGGGATTTTCGACATTCGCCTCAACACTTCGTTCGAAGCGGTGATGCGGAGATGTGCTGATCGCGAAGAGACATGGATTTCAGAGGCGATTATTCAAAGTTATTGCGAACTTCACCGGCGTGGTTTTGCTTTTTCTGTCGAATCGTGGCATGACGGCGAAGTTGTCGGAGGGCTGTACGGCGTAGCGCTCGGCGGAGCTTTTTTTGGAGAATCTATGTTTAGCATAATGAAGGATGCCTCGAAGTCTGCCCTGGTCGGCCTTGTTCATCATCTTCGGCAGCGGCAGTTCGTCCTGCTCGATGCCCAATTCATGACGCCGCATCTTGAAAGCCTTGGTGCGGTTGAAATACCGCAGCGAGAATACCTCGACCGGCTTCGAACCGCTCTCCGTTTGGATCGGAGCTTCGTTGAATGATGCTCGATCGTCGGAGTATCGACGAAGGTCTTCTGCGTTTATGAACCCGTATCGTTCAAGAAGAATCTTTCATTAAGTTTTTTGTCTTTGATCAACTTTCGTAGTTCAACTTTTCAATTATGACTTATAATTTCTTCCTCTTAGCTTTTAATTATTAATTCATAATTCTTAATTCTTAATTGTTCATTGCCCTATGTCTTCCGTCATTATCGAAACGAATTATTCTAAACTCCGATTCGTGAAGCGCGGCAAGGTCCGCGATATGTACGACGTCGGAGACTTTTTTCTGATAGTTGCCACAGACCGCCTTTCGGCATACGATGTCGTAATGCCGCAGGGAATTCCTGATAAGGGGAAGGTACTCACGCAGATTTCAAAGTACTGGTTCGACCTCACGAAGAAGATCATCAAGAACCATGTTGTTTCGACGAATGTCGATGAGTTTCCGCAGGAATGCAGACCGTATGCGGATGAATTGCGCGGCCGCAGCATGCTTGTGAAGAAGACGAGACCGCTCGGCGTTGAATGCATTGTCCGCGGCTATCTGTCGGGCTCCGGCTGGGCTGAATACCAGGAAGCAAAAAGTGTATGTGGTCTGCCGCTCCCGGCCGGCCTGGTTGAAAGTTCTCGATTGCCCGCTCCTATCTTCACACCGTCAACAAAGGCCGAACTCGGCGTCCACGACGAGAATATTACGTTCGAAGAAATGGTGAAGCTTGAAGGAGAAGCGCTCAGTAAAAGAGTGCGCGATACAGCGGTTGAAATATTCAATACCGCATCGGGGATCGCCGAAGCGAAGGGCATCATCATCGCCGATACAAAAATGGAATTCGGCACTCTGAACGATGAGTTGATCCTCATCGATGAATTGCTGACCCCTGACTCGTCCAGGTTCTGGCCCAAAAGCAAGTATGCGCCCGGAGGAAGCCAGCCAAGCTTCGACAAACAATTTGTACGTGACTATCTCACATCGGTAAAATTCAACCGCCGCGCCCCCGGGCCGATGATGCCGGAGGATATCATTCAGAAGACTGCGCAATTGTACCGGGAGGCGCTATTGACGTTGACCGGGAAAAACGTTGAGTAGCCCGGCGCTCTTTAATAATTCACAAAGTATTGCTCGCGCAATTCCCCAACGGATGGTTTCGCCAGACGCAAGATCGCAAAGTGACTATAAAAGCTTCTTGGCGTCTTAGCAGCTTTTGCGAGAGAGTAATTAAATCTATTGATTCTATAAAAAGTAAGGGAAAATGAAAACTCTCACTCAGGAAAATGTGCTCGAGGCGCTGCGAAATGTCCACGATCCGGATCTTCATAAAGATATTGTTGCACTCAATTTTGTAAAGGAAGTGAAGATCGAAGGGAAGGATCTTCGGTTTACCATCGAGCTTACTACGCCGTCGTGCCCGGTCCGCGATGAATTGAAAGCAGAGTCCGAAAAAGCGATCCGGTCGGCGATCTCCGGCGTGAGCACGATCGACATTACGATGACGTCGAACGTAACGTCGAGGCAATTGCAGCAGCCGGGACCGCTGTTGGCCGGCGTTAAAAATACCATCGCCGTCGCCAGCGGGAAAGGGGGAGTCGGCAAATCGACGGTTGCCGTGAATCTCGCCGTTGCGCTCGCAATGGACGGCGCAAGCGTCGGCCTGATCGATTGCGACGTTTACGGCCCGAGCATCCCTCTCATGTTCAACATCAGCGAAAAGCCGAAGATGCATGACCAAAAACTTCTGCCGTTGGAAAAATTCGGCGTGAAGGTCATGTCGATCGGATTCCTTGTTGACCCCATGCAGGCAGTGATCTGGAGGGGACCGATGGCGAGCGGTGCGGTGAGACAATTTATGACCGACGTCGAATGGGGGAACCTTGACTACCTGATTTTCGATATGCCCCCCGGAACCGGCGATATTCAATTGACCCTTGTGCAGCAGATTCCGTTGACGGGTGCCGTGATCGTGACGACGCCCCAGGAAATCTCGCTTGCCGACGCTCGCAAAGGACTGATGATGTTCAACAAAGTGAACGTGCCGATTCTCGGAATCATCGAGAACATGAGTTACTTTGTTTGCTCTCATTGCGGCGCCCGGGAAAATATTTTCGACGCCGGCGGCGGTTCGAGAGCATCGAAAGAACTCGGCGTACCCTTCCTCGGAGAGATTCCCATCGACACGAATATTCGCGTCGGCGGCGATATCGGCAGGCCTATCGTTGAGTCGGACCCCAAGAGCCCGCAATCCAAGATCATCTCGCAGATCGCCCGCAACCTTGCGGCGCAGATCAGCATCAAGAATCTCGCGAACAATTCATCTCCGTCCATCGAAATTTCCCTGGGGGCCTCGCAGCATAACTGATGAAAGAGAGAGTCTTGGCTACATTGGAAGGGGTTCGTCCGTATTTGCAGATCGACGGAGGCGATGTCGAACTGGTGAACATTACCAGCGACGGCATCGTCGAGGTAAAACTTGTCGGGGCCTGTGCGTCCTGCCCGATGTCGATCATGACGCTGCGCGGAGGGATTGAGCGTGCTTTGATGCTGGAAATACCTGAAGTTCGGCGGGTCGAAGCGGTAGCGGGGTAAGCTTCCGGGGTCAACGGAGCGGCATCAGCGTTTCAATTTCACATCGAATACTTTTTTGTCTTTGATCTGCACGATCCTTCCCTGTGCCTTCCTGACCAACTCATAGTTGTGCGTTGCCATCAACACGGCCGTTCCCTTCGCGTTAATGTCTTTCAGCAGCCTGAGGATGTCGAGCGACGTTGTCGGGTCGAGGTTGCCTGTCGGTTCGTCCGCCAGAAGGAGGATCGGTTCGTTGACAAGAGCCCGCGCGATTGCGACGCGCTGCTGCTCCCCTCCGGAAAGCTGATGCGGCATGCTGTTGCGCTTATGGCTGAGCCCGACGTTGGCAAGGACGTTTAACACCTTTTTCTTGATGTCGACCGATCGGGCATTTGTGACGTACAACGAGAAGGCCACGTTGTCGTAGACTGAACGGTCCTCGAGCAGCTTGAAATCCTGAAAGACGACGCCGAGTTTCCTACGCAGCATCGGTATTTGTTTTGAAGAAATAGACCCCGATGAGAACTTGCCGACCATGACCGAACCGGTATCTGGATGCAAATCCATATACAGAAGGCGCAGCAGCGTGCTCTTGCCGCTCCCGGTCGTGCCGACGAGGGAGATGAATTCTCCGGCATCGATGTCAAGGCTGACATGATCGAGGATCGGCTGTTTGTTGAATGAGACGCAGACGTTCGATAAGCGTACCATGCGGGGTGTTATTTTTTTCTGTTCAAGACGATAGACCGCGCAAGCTGCACAGCCGCGCCCATGCTGCGCGGGTCGGCGATGCCTTTGCCGGCGATATTGAATGCCGTTCCGTGGTCGGGCGATGTACGGATGATGTTCAGCCCCGCCGAAAAATTTACTCCTTCGCTGAAGCCCGCCATCTTCAGCGGGATCAATCCCTGGTCGTGGTACATTGCCAGCACTGCATCATACTCCTTCTGCATCGATGTCGCAAAGAATGCATCGGCCGGGAACGGGCCCGACGCGTTGATCCCCTTTTCTTTCGCCTTCAGGATCGCTGGTTCGATGATCTCGATCTCTTCGAGGCCGATGAACCCGTGTTCGCCGGCGTGAGGATTAAGACCGAGCACGGCGATCTTCGGCGCAGCGATCCGAAAATCTTTCTTCAGCGATGCATCGATCGTTTCGAGCTTCTCAATGATCCGCTCGACAAATATGTTCTCCGATACTTTTTGTATCGGAAGATGTATCGTCGTGAGACCGACGCGGAAATTCTTTGCGATCAGCATCATCGTTACCCGGCCAGAACGGCTCAACATCGCGAGCATTTCCGTCTGTCCCGGAAAATTGTATCCTGCAATGTGCAGCGATTCTTTTGACACCGGTCCCGTCACTATTGCGTCGGCTTCGCCCTCCAGGCACATGCGTACGCTCCTTTCGATCGACATGCCCGCGCAGATGCCGGCATCGGGAGACGATTTGCCGATCTGAAGATTCTTCGCCGTCCCGTTGTAGACATTCATCACCGGGACCGCGTTCGCGGGAACATGCTCCGACACCGATTGCACGGATACGAGCTTTCTTTTGATTTTCAGCTTCTTTGCATAGTGCTCAAAGATGTCAAACGAGCCGACGAGAATCGGTTGAATTGATTTGAAGAGAGCTGGGCTTTCGATATTCTTGAGGATGACTTCGGGGGCGATGCCGTTAAAATCTCCGATAGTGAATGCGATGCGTGGCTTCATTTAGTTCCGGATGCGATAAGTTTGTAATTTCCCTGGCGGCTCGAGTCTTCAAATATGAATTCTTTATTGAGCGATGCATACGTCCAGATTTCTTTCGGCGGACCTCCCGGCGCGAGCGAACGCTCGATCTTGGTCGGTTTGCCGCACAAGATATAGATCCTTCCGCGGTCGGTGAGGACGCCGTTTTCTTCCTTCAACGTTCTGAACGTCACGAAAGCATAGTCGACTCTCTGAAAATAGACGGTCATCATTTCGTTGTATGCTGACCCCGGCGCGGTATTTCGCTTTCCCCAGAACTCCTCGAATTTCTTTATCCGCGCCTCCTTGTTGCCGCTCCGAAGGTCGTCGTACTCACTATCCGTGGTGATATACCTCATCGCGCTCACAGCGAAATCAAGGTCATACAACGAGAGCGGCATGTCGTTCCAGTGTATCGAGAACTCTCGGCTGAGGGATGCGGTGTCGCCGGCGGTGATATGAATGTGCATAATGTACCGCCCTTGTTTCAGGCGTGAAGTCAGGACGGGAAAATATACTGTCGCCATTGCTGCGTTGGAATCCAGTCGGTATTCGATATTCTCCGTGTTCGCCGGATCCAATCGAAGCAGGGAGTGGCGGAAGACGGTCACTGCCGCCGTGGTCTCTTCCTGTGCGACCGCCCGCTCTTTTCCCTCCGGCAGGAATTGCGTCACTGAGTATCGCACCGACACTGCGGTGTCCCGGTCTTTGAGCGTGATGAAGGTGCCGGTGTTCTTGGAAAATTCCGCGGCATTATTATCGTTCAGCGCCGTAAAACTCCGTTGAGCCGACGGCTGGGTCGAAGGCTGCACGAAAAGCAGTGTAGAACGGATGATCGCATCCGGCCGGAATGGAAGGACGCGTATGACCTGTCTCCGATCTCCAAACTCGCGCCTTGACTCTTTATCTTCGAGGTGATACACAGTGGTGAAACGTCCCGGGCGGACCAAAAACGATGCAGCGCCCTGATAATAGCGGAATCGCAAATGAGTGCTTTCGTTATCCGGTGCTTTCAGACTTATGGCCTGGACTTTTCTGGATATGGAGGTGTCGGTCGAATCGATCAGCTCGATGAGCAGTTCTCCATGAGCGCGGTAAGAAGAGGTATCTGTCGAAAAATCCCGGGTGAATACAAAAAAATCGAAACGCACCCGATAGAGAATGTCAACCCGTACCAGCCCTGAGTCGGCGGCGAACATATGGGGCTCGAAGCTTACGATTTCCGTCGCCGCCTGATCTTTGAAACGGCCGTCGTCGCCGGAGCGTTCTCTCGGCCGATCCTCATCCTGTGCCATCACCTGAGAGAACCCCGCAAAAAGACAAAGGAGGAGGCAGGCGAAGGCGGCCATGCTGACCGTCCGCTTATGTATCTTTGATGTCATGAAGGAATACTCTGTCTTGTCTTCCGACAATTTTTTGTGGATTGAAGATGTTTTGAGGGTCGAGCGCATGTTTTATTTCCTCGAAGATTCCGTAGATCTCCCGGCCGAAAGCCTGGTTTAGAAACGGAGTCCGGACAAAACCGTCGCCGTGCTCTGCGGAGAGCACGCCCCCGAGTTTGATGATGAGGTCGAATACTTCTTGCGTTGCCCGTTCGATCCGACCCCTTCCCGATTCGCTTGCGATTTCTGCAAATGTCGAACAGTGAATATGCCCCATACCGGCATGGCCGTAGACGGTGAAGACAATGGAATGCTCGTCGAGGATTTTCTTCAGGCCGGTAATGTATGCAGGGAGATTGGGAAGCGGCACGGCCCCGTCCTCAATAGTCGATATCTTGTGTTCATGAGTCGGGAGGTGGTTGATCATTTCGGAGACCGTTTCCCGCACAGTCCAGAGCGATTGCCGCTCGGCGTCGGTATTCAGCGTGATCCAATCAAGGAGGATGCCCGCCCGTTGAAGCGACGCGCGGAGCGACTCGGCCTGGTTCCGGAGGGAGCCTGCGTCGTCGCCTTCGAATTCGATAAGAAGCATCGTCAGAAAATCCCGGTCAATGAACCGGTCGCTTGTTGCGCTCAGCCCTTTGCCGACGTCGGTGTACGATTTGTCGAGGAGTTCGATTGCGGCGGGGGAGAAGGTGCGGGCGATCTGCGTTGCCTCGGCAGTGTGTTCATACGTATCAAAATAGGCTGCCGCAGCGACCGCAGCTTTCGGAATCGGCAGAATGTTCAACTCCGCTTCCGTGACGATCGCAAGCGTTCCTTCGGAACCGCAAACCAGACGTGTGGCGTCCAGTTTGTCCCCGCGGAGTGCTTCAAAAATATTGTATCCGCTCGAATATTTCTCGACGAGGGGTTTATGCAGATCGATCATTTCCCTATGATGAAGGAGGATATTCTTAACCTGTAAAAAACGCCTGCTCGCTTCGGGAGTTAGACGATTTTCGTCCTCGTCCGGATTAATGACGACCGCATCTCCGTTTGAGAGAACTGCGGTAAGGCTTTTGATCTGATTCTTGGTCGACCCGTACCGCAAACCGTGAGCTCCGGAGGCATTTGTCGCTATCGTGCCTCCGACAGTACAAAGTTTTGCGCTCTGGGGATCGATCGGGTAAAATCTGCCGCCTGGCTGCAGGACATTCGCTACGTCGTTGAGGATGCATCCTGATTCGACGGTCACCGAGGAGTTTTTTTCGGATATCCCCACGAGGTGATTCATGTGTTTCGTAAAGTCGAGGATGATGCCAAACCCGACCGCCTGCCCGACAAGTCCCGACCCGCCACCCCGCGGGATAACGGCAATATCATTTTCCGCACAAAGGCGGACCACGTGTTGGACGTCCTCGATGTTCCCGGGGGCCACAACTCCGATGGGCATCACCTTATACAAACAGGTTGCGGTGCTGTACTCTGTCCGCCTCTCAAGGTCGAACCAGACATCTCCCGAAACCAGGCGGCGTAATTCCTTTTCGACACTCGCAAATGGGGAATACATACTAAGAAGATAGAAAGATGACGCCGTAAACGCAAGACGATCAATTTTGAGGTGGCATTGAAGTTTGGGAAGATGTCGGACACCTTTTTGATTTCCCTAACCGAATGTCTCAAGACATGACGATTTTCCGGATACGGTGTCCGACATCAGCTTTGGAGGATGCTGCCGTTACAACCCGATCAAAGATGCCTGGATAATCTCATCCCCCCTCTTTCGTATCTCCGCGAGCACATCGTCAGACGGACGGGCATCGAGCTTCATCGTACAGCACGCAGTTTGCTGCCCCTCAAAGATCACGTTTTCAATTTCCTGGACGTTGATCTTGGAGGTCTTCAAATATTCCAGAACGTTGGCGAGAACTCCCGGCTTGTCGAAATGACGCACGACCAATTCCCATTTGGCGGCCGTTTTCTTTGCCCGGTTGACCCAATTGCGGACAGTTCCATGCTGAATGTAGTCGTTGATAATCGCAACGGCTTCGGATGCCACGGCATTTTGCGCCTGGTTCGTCGATGCACCGATGTGATGCGTTCCGTACACTCCAGGCAGCGACGCAAGGGGGTGGGAATAAGGACCGCTCTTTTCTTCCGGTTCGTTCGAGAAAACATCTGCACCGACCTTCACCGCTCCCGCGGTGACCGCTTCGCGGAGAGCAGATTCGTCCACAACTTCCGCACGCGAGGTGTTCAGGAAAATTGTTCCCGGCTTCATCTGTTGGATAATATTCCTGCTAATGAGGTTTCGTGTTTCAGGCTTCAATGCGACATGAACGGAAATGATGTTGCATTGGGGGACGAGCGATTCGACCGATTGGGCGAACTCGACGCCGAGTTTCTCCGCTTTCTCCGGCGTGAGCGACCGGGACCACGCGATCACGCGAAGGCCGAATGATTTTGCCCTCGTGATGACTTCCTTTCCGATTTGCCCGACGCCGATGATACCGATCGTCTTGCCGAAGACTCCATCGGCTTTGGAATATTCGCTTTTGTTCCATTTGCCGTTGCGCAGGTCCGTGACGTTTTCGACGATGCGCCTGTCGAGCGCAAGAAGGAGCGCCATCGTCAGTTCGGCGACGGCGATCGAATTTTTTCCCGGGCAGTTGGCGACATAGATGCCGCGGGTGTTTGCTGCTTTGACGTCGATGGTATTGACGCCCGCCCCTGCACGGATGATGAGGCTGAGGTTTTTGCCGGCGTTGATACAATCGGCATGAACTTCAGTAGAGCGGACGATAAGGATGGAAGCGTCGCCGATGTTTGCAGCCAGCTCCTCTGCTTTGAGCTTCGGTTTATACTGAGCTTCTACTCCGAGGTTTGATATCTCTGAGATGTACGACTGGGGAAATGAATCTGCAATGAGGATCTTCATAATATGTTCCTTTCACAATAAGATTTAATGAGTGAAAGGTACCATTCAATTCGTCCATTATCAATGAACATCTGACAATTAACAATCAACCGTGAACAATTATCAATGAACAGATGATTAAGGTCTCCCGTCCCCCCTCAGGATGTCGATTCTTTTATCGATAACCGGCTTCTACTTGGAATTCAACACGCTATCGATCGCGGCCTTGAAGAAACTGAATGTCTTTTGCCCGAACATGAATGCTCTTTGCCTGCCGATGCCGTCAAAAATGAACGTTGCAGGAACGGCGCCGCTCCACGATGGATTGAGCGCGTTGATGAAATCTTCATCTTTCTTGACGTTCGCGACATACACCTTGAAGGGCACATGGCGGCTGACCAGAAAAGGGAGGATTTTTGATTCGGCTTCATCTGGGTAATCGACGCTGATGGATGCAAAGTCAACTCCAGCATCGTGATATTCCGAATAGAGCTTCACGATATCCGGAAACTCTTCAACACACGGCTGGCACCATGTTGCCCATACGTTGAGGAAGAGGAACTTTCCGTTCCTGCTGTGGACCAGATGCTCGATTCCTTTCACGTCGAGGGGACCGACTGTGAGCGAAGAGTCTTTCGTTTGGGCAGAAAGCGAACTACCGCCGCAGCAGAAACAAACAAACAGACCGAAAAGAATGAGCCGGAGTACCATCAATCTATTTTCTTGATCGTGCAGCCGAAGGCCTTTGTCGTCGAGACGGTGACGGGTTTACCGGCCAGAATTTCATCAAGCGCGTTGCGAAGGTCGCGGGAGGTTACGTCGGTTTCTCGCCGCGAGTCATCGATTCTGCCGTGGTAAAGAATTTCGAGCGATGGATTAAGGACATAAATTTCGGGAGTCACCGAAGCTCCGAATTTATCGGCGATGATGTTCTTATCGTCTTTGAGGATCATAAATTCAAAACCGTGGTCTTTCGCGTGCTTCTTGACCTCATCGACGCTTTCCTGCTTGTTTGAGTTGATGCCGATGAAAAGGACGTTCTTATCTTTATAATCATTGAACAACGAAACCATACGTGTATTGTATCCGTTCGAGACCGGGCACTGGGTAGCGATAAACATCAGGACTACGGCTTTGGCTTTGTTGAAATCAGTGAGCGAATGCTTAACGCCGTTATAATCGGAGAGTGTAAAGTTTTCCGCTTTTGCCGGCGCTCCAGCAAACGCCGCAGAGAAGACAAAGATGGACAGAAACAGAATAGCGCTAGCATTTCGCATACGGCGACGCTCCTTTCTAATAAATGATTTAGACGCAGGGAATTGGCAAAAGTTGAACCCGGACAAAATCCGCTATTTCCTATTTTTCAAGTACTCTATCAGCAATCGCACACCGACGCCAGATCCCCCTTTGGGTGCGTAATCCATGTTCTCCTCGAGGATCGCCGTTCCCGCGATATCGAGGTGGACCCATTTGTAGTCGCCGATGAATTTTTTGAGAAACCATCCGGCGGTGATTGCGCCTCCCCAACGGCCGCCGGTATTCTTCACGTCGGCGACGTCGCTCTTGATCATCTTCTCGTATTCGTCAAACAAAGGAAGCTGCCATACCCGTTCGTAGGTAGCCTCGCCGGCAGCTTTCAACGCATCCATCGAGCTCTGGTCATTTCCCATCATCCCTGTGGCGAGATGTCCCAAAGCGACGACACAAGCACCTGTCAACGTTGCAAGATCAATGACAACGTCGGGTTTATACGTAGATGCATAGCCGAGTGCATCGGCAAGAATCAATCGGCCTTCTGCGTCGGTGTTGTCGACTTCGGATGTCTTTCCGTTGTAGTGACGGACGATGTCTCCCGGCTTCATGGCTGTTCCGCTCGGCATGTTCTCTACCGCGGGGATCAATCCCACGACGTGAACCGGCATCTGCAGTTCCGCGAGCGCCTGAAATGTTCCGATGACTGCCGCGGCTCCGCTCATATCCATTTTCATTTCACCCATGTTCGCAGCCGGCTTGATCGAGATGCCGCCGCTGTCGAACGTCACTCCCTTGCCGACGAGGACAATAGTCCCGCTCTTTACCTTTCCCGGATTGTGCTCGAGGATGATGAACCTGGGCGGGTGATTGCTCCCTTTGCTGACCGCGAGTATTCCCCCCATTTTCAAACTCTCTATCTTCCGCTGGTCGAAAACCGTTGTCTTGAACCCATGCTTATAACCGGCTTCCTGCACGTGATGAGCAAGCGTTTCAGGATAAATTTCGTTCGACGGAGCGTTCTGCAGGTCCCGCGCGAGGCACGTTGCCGCGGAGAGCAGTTCTCCCCGGCGCGTTCCGTCCCGGATTTCGTTGAACTGCTTCTTGTCCGAAGTGAAGACAGTCAGGCTCCCGAGTTTTTTCTCGTCTTCCTTTGGAGTGATATACTTGTCATACTTGTAGGCAGAGAGGGAGGCGCCTTCGACGATGGCTTGCGATATTTCAGCAGCGGGAGCTTTGAACGAGGGAGCGCCGAGGGCAACCGCGGGAAACTCTATTCCGAGAGAACCGATTTTCATTTTTGTCGCGGCCGAGGCGGCTGCGGCTGCCCCGCGGCGAAGTGATTCAAGAGTGAGTTTTTCCACTTCACCCATGCCGATCAGAAATACGCGGGGAGAAGCGAGTGACTTCTCGGTATAGAGAGATAGGAATTCACCTCTTTTGGCGGAGAAATCCTTCAGCAAGATCGCCGGCTGGATTCTTTCGCCGGCCTGCTTGCCTAGAGAGGCGATCTGTTGAGAGATCCCATTGTTATCGCGAAAAACGAAAACGGCAACGGCGTCTGCTTTTATATCGGACAGCGGATTGAGGACACATTTAACTTCCATTATCACTCCTGCGCATTGATATTCAAATGAATTGTTCCGCCCGGTCGGTCACTTGTTTCATCACTTCGTTGAGCCCGCCGCCGTGAATTCTCGCCCCTGCGGCATTCATGTGGCCGTTCCCGCCGAACTCCTTGGCAAGTTTGTTGATGGGGATCTCGCCTTTCGATCGGAAGCTCACTTTCACTCCCTCTCCCAGTTCGATAAACATGAGTCCGACCTTTACTCCTCCGATGGTCAGCGTATAGTTGATCATATTGTCCGTGTCTTCTTCAGACGTCAATGTTTCGGAGAAATCCTTCCGACGCAGCGTCATTGCCGCGACTGCTCCCTGGTGGCTGATCGTGAGAGAGTCGAGAGCTCGTCCCAGCAGTTTCAATTTGTTCGCCGATCCCTCTTCAAATATTTCTTGATAGATCCTGGTTGGATTCGCGCCGTGCGCCAAAAGCTCTGCAGCGATGAGGTGGGTCTCGGAATCAGTTTTCGGGAAACGGAACGAGCCTGTATCGGTCATGATAGCCGCATAGAGTCCCTCTGCGATCGGAGCCGTGATAGCGGTTGCGCTGAGATATTTCAGAAGTTTGAATATGATTTCGCCGGTTGCCGTCGCCTGTTCGTCGATAACATAAAGGTCTGCAAACGCTTCACGGTCTGGGTGATGGTCGATACATAGTTTCATCCCGCAGCTTTGCTGGACTGATGACTTCAAGGCTGAAAATCGTGAAGGCGTGTTCGTGTCCAGTGCAATAAAAACGTCGGCATTCTTGATGATTTGCTCGTGCGTTTCACGCGAAAAAACTGCGATAGGGAAGAGCGCCTTCATGAAGGTATAATACGAGGGCGTTTCGCTTTGATTGATGATCGAAACACTTTTTCCTTCGCCGGTCAGAAACAATGCAAGTGCCACTTCGCTTCCAAGACCGTCACCGTCAGGATTAATGTGGGTCGTCAGAACAAAGCTGTTCTTTTTTGCAAAGATCTCTTTGCACTGCTCAAATAACTGCGTCAAGTCCATCTCAACAACCTAGAATTCTTTCCGGAACGAAAATCTCAAATCACCATCGGGAGTGCTGCCGAAGCCGTTTGTTGCAGCGGGGAAGTACATTATGGACTCAAGATACGAACCGAACCGGTGGCGTT
>CAYTOA010000029.1:0-28270 GCA_964439265.1 uncultured Chitinophagaceae bacterium | reverse complement strand
GTTGCAGCGGGGAAGTACATTATGGACTCAAGATACGAACCGAACCGGTGGCGTTCAAGAGGCTTCCCAAAAAAAGAACGCACTTTCTCTCTCGAGAAAGTGCGTGTCAGGAGTATTATTTATGAGCTATTGAATCGTCCAGGTGTCGCCGGAGCCCAGCAATTTCTCGAGATCGCCTTTGCCCTTCTTTTCGATGGCATTTTTGATCTGGAGCGTCATTTGCGATTCGTATGTTGGCCGATCGATGCTGAGGAATATGCCGACCGGACGGGGAAGCGATGCATTGTACGTCATGTTGGCAAGGATGAAGGCAAGCGTTGAATCGTTCTCGTTGTGGACGATCAGGTCGCTCACCGAATGCTTTCCGTCCTTTAACGAAACGACCGTCGGCCTGAACCCATCGAGATGCACTCCTTTGTCCCGCTCTTTCCCAAAGATCAGCGGCTTGCCGTGTTCAAGATAGATGACGTTTTCATCTTTGGACTCTTTTTCGGTGAACATGAAAAAGGCGCCATCGTTGAAGACGTTGCAGTTTTGGTATATTTCGACGAACGATGTTCCCTTATGTTCGGCTGCCCGCTTCACGATCTGCTGAAGGTGTTTCGGGTCCCGGTCCATCGTTCGCGCTACGAATGTGCCGCTTGCACCGAGCGCAAGACTTACCGGATTGAAGGGATAGTCGATGGAACCGTACGGCGTCGACTTCGTCACCTTGCCGAACTCTGACGTCGGAGAATACTGACCCTTGGTCAAACCGTAAATTTGATTGTTGAACAACATAACGTTGACGTCAATGTTGCGCCGGATGAGGTGGATCATGTGGTTGCCGCCGATGCTCAGCCCGTCTCCGTCGCCTGTCACCACCCAGACAGACAGATCGGGCCGGGCCATCTTTAGTCCGGAGGCGATCGCCGTTGCTCTTCCGTGGATGCTGTGAAAGCCATAGGTATCCATGTAGTACGGGAACCGGCTCGAGCAGCCGATGCCCGAAACAAATACGGTATTCTCTCGTTTAACGTTCAGGTCCGGCATGATCCGCTGAACCTGCGCGAGAATCGAGTAATCACCGCAGCCAGGGCACCAACGGACGTCCTGGTCCGACTGGAAATCTTTTGTTGTATATTTCGCTGCCGGAGGTTCATTCTTCGATACGACCTCTTCAACAAGTGTGCTCATACGCTTCTTCCTTCCAATATTTCGTCAATTCTTTCTTCAATTTCTGATGATTTGAAAGGCAGTCCCTGAACTTTATTCAGACCGACCGCCGGCACAAGATATTTTGCCCGCAGCACTTTAATGAGCTGGCCCAGGTTGATTTCGGGGACAAGGACATGCTTGAAATTGTAGAGGATTTCTCCGAGGTTTTTCTGCAGAGGGTTCAAATACTTGATGTGGAGATGCGAAACCGATTTCCCTTGCGCCCGTTTTGCTTCGACAGCAGATCGAATCGCTCCATATGTTCCTCCCCAGCCGACGACGAGCAGGTCCCCCTTTTCGTCTCCTTCGACAACTGCCGGAGGAATATCGTTCGCAATGCGTTCGACTTTTTCCGCCCGCAGGTGAACCATCTTGTCATGGTTTTCAGGCTCGTAATTTACATTTCCCGTCTTGTCTTGTTTTTCCAATCCGCCGATCCTGTGTTCGAGACCCGGTGTACCAGGTATCGCCCACTCGCGCGCGAGCGTGGTTTCGTTGCGCAGGTAGGGGAGATAGTTGTTTGGGTCTGTCCTGA
Organism: uncultured Chitinophagaceae bacterium; assembly: GCA_964439265.1. Classification (GTDB taxonomy): domain Bacteria; phylum Bacteroidota; class Ignavibacteria; order UBA10030; family UBA8401; genus JAGVPT01. The sequence continues at coordinate 26,538 of CAYTOA010000029.1, read as the reverse complement.
ACGTTGTTGAGATGTCAGGAATGTCTGCAAGATTTGGGAGCTTCCATGGTTCGGAACCGTTGCCCAGATATCCGTCAGACAACATGATCACCGGAGTCATGAATTTTAGCGCGATCCGCGCAGCTTCGAAAATTGTGTCGAAACAATCGCTCGGCGTCGCTGATGCGATGACCGGAACGGGAGCTTCGCCGTTGCGCCCGTACAATGCCTGGAGCAGATCCGCCTGTTCCGTTTTCGTCGGCAGGCCTGTGCTCGGACCGCCGCGCTGGATATTGATGATGAGGAGCGGAAGCTCCACCATGACAGCCAATCCGATCGCTTCTGTTTTGAGAGCGATGCCCGGCCCGCTCGTGGTGGTCACCGCCAACGCTCCGCCAAAAGAAGCACCGATCGCACTGGTGATGGCGGCAATTTCGTCTTCCGCCTGAAAAGTCTTAACACCGTACTCTTTGTACATTGCAAGTTCGTGGAGGATGTCGCTCGCCGGGGTGATCGGATAGCTGCCGAGGAACAGATCGAGCTTGGCTTTGCTCGCCGCAACAACCAAACCCAGCGCCACCGCAGTATTGCCGGTGATGTTCCGGTATTTCCCGCTTGGCAGGGATGCGGCTTTTACATCATACCGCACGTTGAAGATCTCCGTCGTCTCGGCAAAATTCCATCCGGCCTTCAGCACCCTCGTGTTCGCTTCGACGATGTCAGGTTTGTTCTTAAACTTCGACTTGATCCACGCGACGGTATTGTCGATCGAACGATTGTACATCCAGTACATCATCCCAAGCGCGAAAAAGTTCTTTGTCCTGTCGACGATCTTCGTCGGCAGATTCATGTCGGCGAGCGCCAGGCTTGTCAACTTTGTGATGTCCGCCTGGTAGATCGGGTATTTCGCGAGGGAATTGTCCGTCAACGGATTCGACGCGTATCCGGCAAGCTTCAGGTTCTTGTCGTTGAACCCGTCGGTGTTCACGATGATGGCGCCCCCGTCGACAAGACCGCGAAGGTTTACCTTCAGGGCTGCCGCATTCATCGCAACGAGGACGTCGCACTGGTCACCCGGCGTGTTGATCTCGGTGCTTCCGAAATGGATCTGAAATCCGCTGACGCCGAAGAGCGTTCCCTGCGGTGCACGGATTTCGGCGGGGTAGTCCGGAAGCGTGCTTAGGTCGTTGCCCATGATCGCGGAAGTGTTGGTGAATTGTGTTCCGGTTAGCTGCATGCCGTCCCCTGAATCTCCCGCAAAGCGGATCGTTACCTCATCAAGGGATTTTGTTTTTTTTACCATGACACGTGTGTCCTTTAAATTTGTCCTTACGACAGTTCGTTGAGAAATGGAAGCCAGCGCGAAAAATACGCTGAAAGAATTGTCAGGTAGTTGGTGATGATGAGGAGGCCGAGGACGACGAGCATCGCACCTCCCGCAATCTCAATTGCATGAAAATACTTTTTTATTCTGTTGAACATCGAAAAGAAAAGGTTGATGCTCACTCCCGTCAGAAAGAACGGGATACCGAGGCCGAGCGAGTAACTTGCCAAGAGCGCTATTCCTTTGTAGACGGTGTCCTGCCTGCTGGCGATCACAAGGATCGCTGCAAGCACCGGACCGATGCAGGGTGTCCAGCCGAAGGCGAATGCGGTGCCTACGAGAAACGATCCGAACATTCCCAGTCTCTTTTGTTGGACGTGAATTCTCTGTTCGTAGTTTAAGAAATTTATTTTGAACAGTCCCATCATGTGGAGACCGAATACGATGATCAGTACTCCGGCAACTTTGCTGATCGTTGAATAGTAATCGTTGAATGCTTTCCCAAGCGTCGTGGCCGTTGCCCCGAGGAGGATAAAGACCATCGTGAATCCGCAGATAAAAAAAATCGAATTCAGGATGATCGAGCGGAGTGCGGACCTGTTCTGTTCCACCCCCTTCATTTCATCGAGCGAAACGCCTGAAATAAAGGAGATGTACCCTGGCACTATCGGGAGCACACAAGGAGATACAAAGGAGAGCAAGCCAAAGACAAAAGCCGTTAGAATTCCTACATTCTGCAATCAAAACCTCATCTTCCTGCAATAAGGTACTTCATTTTCTCAAGAATATCAAGGCGGGAAAAGATGTCTCTCGCAAAGCTCCAAAGGCGCGAAGATTCTGTCCTATCATTGCTTTGCGGCTTTGCGTGAGACCCTTCTCTCGACTAGATCAAAAATCTGGAATTTCTCTCATCCGACCATCGGCATTACGATGGAATAGGTGGTTCCTTTTCCCTCCTGCGACGTCACTTGAATTCGCCCTCCCTGTTTTTCAATCATCCGCTTTGCCAGCGCCATTTCGATCCCGACGCCTTTGCCTTTGACGATCTTTACAAACGGTTCAAATATCTTATCTTTAAAGGCGTTCGGAATTCCGCTCCCGTTGTCCGTGATTTTCAGAATTAATTCGCTGCCGATAATTTCGCTCGAAAGACGGATCATTCCGCCTTGAGCGACGTAATTTTGTGCGTACGTTACAATGTTGACAAGAGCGCGCCGTGTCCGGTCAGGGTCGAGGATGATAGTTCCATCGTAACCAGCCGAGGTATCGAAGGAGATGTTTTCCCTGTCGAGGTCCGGTTTGACCTCCGACAGAACCGCGCGCATGAGTTGGGGAACGTTTGTGAGTTTCTTCTCGACTTTCAATTCCCCCGTCGTGTAGTCGTACAGATCCTGAGTCATCTTGTTTACCAGCTGAACTGCGGCGCGGGCCGATTCGCAGGCATGCATCTTCTTTTCTTCGTCCAACTGGCCCCGTTGGATCAGGTCGATCGACGAGAGGATCTCTTTCATCGGCGATCGGAAATCATGGATAAGCGACGAAGCGACTTGCCCGACCGTCGACATTCGGACCGCTTCCTGGCTTTGCTTAAGGGCATTCTTCATCTGGTCGAACGTCCGCGAAAGGTTGCCGAGTTCGTCTTTCGCCTCCGAGACTTCCATGGTGTAGTTCAGATTTCCTTTTCCGATCTCGTCGGCAGCAATTTCCAGTTTTCGGATCGGTTTCTGGATCAGCGTTCTATAAAAGATGAACCCGAGAACAATCGAGAACAGCGAGAATCCGAGAGAAATCAATCCCGATTGAATGGAGCTCTCTTTAATTGAGGCGAGGACGTCCGTGAGAGGGAACTCGATATGCGCAACGCCGAGCGTCTGGTTCAAGGGAACCTCATGGCAGGAAAGACATTTTTTCTCCGCCTTGAACGGGATCATTGCCCGAAAATTGTCGCCGGTGCGCAGCCATTTCTGTTCGCCGGTGGCCAGAACTTCGTTGCCGTACTGCGTATCGATCTCATCTTTCGAGTTAGCCAGTTCCACTCGTTTCTTCAGACGTGCAGCCCGGGATGTATCTTCCAGGAAATCACGCAGGTGAAGGTTCTCGGGCGACATCCTTATATAGAGGTTGTTCAGCCCGGCGACATGCTGAATGCGGTCGAGGAACTCGTCCTTTACCTGCTGATTCTCGACCATTTGATTGACAAGAGCTTCGCGCACTATTTGCGCCTTTTGGCCTGCCGATTGGAGCGCTTGTTTTTGGATCAAGTCTTCCTGAAACACGATATTCACATCGCCGCTGACGGCGATGGCGACGATGAATATCGGAACAAAGGTGATCAGCAGCTTCGTGGACAAGCGAAGGTTGCGAAACATACGTTTCTCCTAGAGTGTGGCAATGAAGGGGTTGAAATAGGCGAACAAAAATCAACAATCAGAACTTAAAATGCAATACTTTTGCACAAATTCCGGGGCACGACCTCCATATTGTGATCTTGAACAAATAAAAAAGCCAGCCCGTTTCATTCCGGGATGGCTTTTTTTGGTTACTGCCTACTGCCTACTGCTTACTGGCTACTGATTACTTCCTCCTCTTCAGCAGCTTTTTCGCTCTTCCTACATTGGACTTATTTACCTTGTGGAATGTCTTCAACGGCAAACCATAGATCTTTATAAACCCTTCCGCGGCCGAATGATCGAAAGTGTCGTCGACGGTATAGGTTGCAAGTTGCGTATCATAAAGGGAGTAGGGGGACGTCCGGCCTCCGACGGTAAGGTTTCCTTTGTACATCCGAACTTTTACCAGACCGGTCACATTCTTCTGCGTCTCATCGATGAACCCATCCATCGCTTTTTTCAGGGGAGAGAACCAAAGCCCGTTGTAAATGAGCGTTGCATAGTCGTCCGAAAGTTTGGATTTGTAATGGAAGACTTCTTTATCCAGAGTGAGCCGTTCCAGTTCGCAATGCGCAAAATGGAGCGTCACCGCGGCGGGGGCTTCATAGACTTCGCGCGATTTAATGCCGACGAGCCGGTTCTCGACGAGATCAATTCTGCCGATTCCATTCGCACCCGCGATCGCATTCAACTGTTCGATGAGCGAGACGCCGTCCATCTTTTTTCCGTTCAGGGCGATCGGAATGCCTTCCTTGAATTCGATCGAGACGTAGGTCGCTTTATTCGGAGCGTCTTCGGGAGCAACGGTTCTCTGGTAGGCGTCCTGCGGCGGCTCGACCATCGGATCTTCAAGAATTCCACATTCGATCGCGGTTCCCCAGATATTTTCATCTATTGAATACGGATTCTTTTTCGTCGCTGAAACAGGAATACCATGTTTCTCACAGTAAGCGATCTCTTCTTCGCGGGATTTGAATTCCCATTCGCGCAGCGGAGCGAGAACTTTCAGCTCCGGCGCGAGCGCCATCACCGAGACCTCAAAGCGAACCTGATCGTTCCCTTTGCCGGTGCAGCCGTGGGCAACGGCGGTGCATTTCTCCCTCTTTGCAACGTCGACCAGCGCTTTTGCTAGCAGGGGACGCCCAAGCGATGTCGCCATCGGATAGACGTGTTCATAGAGCGCTCCTGCTTTAAGCGCCGGAAAAATATAATCCTCGACAAACTCTTTCTTCAAGTCCTGAATGTAGACCTTTTTTGCTCCCGTTTTATAAGCCTTGTCGGCGACTCCGACAAGCTCTTTTTGCTGTCCGAGGTTTCCTGTGACGGTAATGACATCCGCATCATATTTTTCCTGGAGCCATTTTACGATTACGGATGTGTCGAGGCCGCCCGAATACGCGACGGCTATTTTTTCTTTCTTCACGATGATTCTTCCTTATGGTTGGTAAGAGGTGCTGTGTGCGATCTGCATACTTGTTTTAGTGCCGCCCCGCGCGTTCCACGAGGGCATCCCGAACATCTTTCAGGGTTGCGTGAATTTTCTTGATCGTCGACGGCAGCACGACGACGGTATCGTCTCCGGCAACGGTTCCGAGGAGATGCGGATGATGGAGTGAATCGAGGAACGACGCGACTCCCGGCGCTCTCCCCGGAAGCGTCCGAATCACGATCATTGCTTCGTTGGCGTCGATGCTCGTGATCTCAAACCCGATTACTGACTTCATTTTCCGTTCTTCCCCCTCCGTGCTGAGAACGTACCGCATGCCCTCTTCGGAGTGAATGCGGTCGACGCCGAGTTCCTTGAGATCGCGGGAGAGCGTTGCCTGCGTGATGTCGAAACCCCTTTTCTTTAGGTCAACGCAGAGATCTTCCTGGCTGGGAATCGCTTTCGAGAGAATGATCTCCTTGATCGCGAGATGTCTTTTCGCCTTGTTCACTTCTTCGCGCCCGCTTTCTTGGAAATGCTTTCGCGCACCATTTGCGTCCCGATTCCCTCGTCGGTGAAGATCTCGAGGAGGAGGGAATGCTTTATTCGCCCGTCAACGATATGGACTTTCTTGACGCCGGCATTCAGCGTCTTGAACGCCGACCGTACCTTTGGGATCATTCCGCCGAAGATCGCTCCCTGTTCAATGAGACGTTCTGCTTCGTTTTCAGTCATTGAGGAGATGCGCTCGTTGTTGATCACGACACCCTCGATGTCGCTTAAGTAAACAAGTTTTTCTGCTTTGAGCGCGTCGGCGATTGCGCCGGCAGCGAGGTCGGCGTTTACATTATAGATCACTCCTTCTTTTCCCACGCCGAGCGGAGCGATCACCGGCATCATACCGTTCTTCAGCAGTAATTCGATGAACGGAACATTGACCGAGGTGACTCTTCCGACTAACCCGAGATCAATTCCGCCGTCAACGATTTTTTCGGCGCGGAGGAGCATGTTATCTACGCCGCTAAGGCCGACCGCATCGCCGTCGCTGCAGTTAATGAGATTGACGATCTCTTTGTTGATCTTGCCCGCCAGTACCATTTGGACGACTTCCACCATGGCTTCGTCGGTGTAGCGCTGTCCGTTGACAAATTTCGTTTCGATTCCCAGTTTCCTGGCAATTTCCGTGATCTCTTTTCCCCCGCCGTGGACGATGACGATATTGATCCCGATCTTCCGGAGTATCGTCACATCTTTGCCGAACGTTTCCCTGAGCAGCGGGTCGGTCATGGCCGCTCCGCCGTACTTGATCACGAATGTTTTCCCTTCGTACTTCTGGATGTACGGGAGAGCTTCTATGAGAACTTCTTCTTTTTTCATTTCTTCTGCAAAAGTTACTTAAACCTAAGAACGTGAGACGTAAAACGTAAAACAGACAACCCTAGCTTCTGTAGCTCGCGTTAATGTCGACATAACCTTTCGAAAGATCGCATGTCCATAATGTTGCCGAGTGATTTCCGGCATGCAGCTCGACGGTGATCGATATCTCATTCTTGCGCAGGATCTCTTTGGCCCGTTTTTCGGAGAAGGAAATATTGTAATTCTTCCCAAGGATCCGCAGCCCGCCGAAAAATATTTCTGTCTTGTCTGGATTAAAATCTATCCCGGATCTGCCGATGGCTGCAAGAATTCGCCCCCAGTTCGCATCTTCTCCGTGGATCGCAGTTTTTACTAATAATGAGTTACAAATCGTCCGCCCGGCTGCCTCTGCCTCTTTTTTTGATTGTGCGCCTTTGATATTAACCTCAACGAATTTTGTAGCGCCTTCGCCGTCCTTCACGATCATTTTCGACAAGACGACGATAACGTGTTCAAACGCATTATAGAAGTGAGCGTATGAAGGAGAACTTTCTGACAATCTTACATTTTCCGCCTTCTTATTCGCCAGGACGAGAACCATATCGTTCGTGCTGGTATCGCCGTCCACGGTGATGCGGTTGAACGACACCGCTGTGGCGCGGCGAAGCGTCTTTTTCAAAAGAGAGTGTGAAATGTTTGCGTCGGTGGTCACGAACGCCAGCATCGTTGCCATGTTCGGCGCGATCATTCCCGAGCCCTTGGCGATGCCGCCGATCCGGACCGGCACATCGCCGATTTGCACTTCTACGGCGTATTCTTTGATGAACGTGTCGGTTGTGCAAATTCCCTCGGCCGCGTCATGGCTGCCATCTTTTCGTAATAGCCTTGACGCTGCGACAATTCCTTTGTTCACTCGGTTCATCGGCAAGAACTGTCCGATGACGCCTGTTGAAGAGACGAGCACGTGGGAGGGAGGGATGTGTAGCGTCAGGGCAGTCTTTTTTATTGATTGAAGCGCGTCGGCCATTCCCCGTTTTCCCGTGCACGCGTTTGCATTGCCGCTATTCACCAGAATTGCCGAACTAAAGAGCGATCTCCGTAACTGCTGTTGATCGAGCGTTACGCAAGCGGCTTTGGTCGCGCTTGTGGTAAAAACTCCTGCAGAGAAGGCCGGGACATCGGAGACGATGAGCGCAATGTCCTTTTTCTTTTGCTTTATCCCGCAGTGAACACCGGCGGCGGTGAATCCCTTCGGCGCACATACACCTCCGGTGATCTTTTTAACTTTTGACTTTTCACTTTTCACTGTTACAGAAGCCCTTCCGTTTCCTTGAACCCGAACATGATATTCATATTTTGCACAGCCTGGCCTGCCGCTCCCTTTATTAAATTGTCGATGACGCTGAGAAGGACAAGCGTGTTGTTCCTTTCATCGATACGAAAACCGATATCGCAGAAATTCGTGTAATTGACATTTTTGATTTCCGGAATTGTCGAGCCGTCCACACGGATGAATGGAGCGTCTCCATAATATTTTCTATAGATAGATGAAATGTCATCGTGCTCAATCTTCTTTTTTAACCGGAGATAAATAGAAGAATAAATTCCCCTCGTGATAGGGATGAGATGGGGAACGAATGTTACCTTAACACCGGGAGATGTATTCTCAACGATGCACGATTCTATTTCAGGCGTATGTTGGTGAACGCTGACTTTGTATGCCCTGACGCTTTCATTGGTTTCAGAAAACGAGTATTCGAGCGAAGCGCTTCTTCCTGCACCGGAGACGCCAGAAACGGAGCTGATCGCGATTCCCGTTTCTTCGGCAATGTGTTCCTTTAGAATAGGGATGATCGGAAGGATCGCGCTTGTGGCATAACAGCCGGGATTGGCGACGAGGTTTGCATTTTTTATCCGAGCGGCGTTCCATTCCGGCAAGCCGTACGTCGATTCCCGCAGATATTCAGCCGAAACATGTTCCCGCTGGTAGTATTTTTGGTACGCCTGCAGATCCTTCAGTCTGAAATCCCCGCCAAGGTCGATGACCCGTTTCTTCGCCTTCAGCAATTCCGGCGCAACATGCATGGCTTCTCCCGAGGGAAGAGCGATGAACACAAGGTCTGCATCGGCAACCTGACCGGCGGAATATCGTTCGAACACAAGGTCCGTTTGTCCGCGGAAGGTGCGGTAAACTTCGTCCACGCGGTTTCCCGCGCTGCTATGCGCAAACACGTTCAAGATCGTGACATCGCGATGCTTCAGCAGAATCCTGATCAGCTCGGCGCCGGAATATCCCGAAGCGCCCACAATTGATACTTTCATAGAAGAATGTCCTTTGAAATTCGAGGGTATAAATATACATTAAGATGTATAATTATGCAAGTACTTTTTTCAGCGAAGGGTGTATGTGTTGTTCGTTTTTAAACCTCTCAACTTTTTCGTATCTTACGATAAGTAACAAGCACTTTTCACTTTCAATTTTTAACTATTTCAATGGGATTTAACTGCGGCATTGTCGGACTGCCGAACGTAGGCAAATCGACCCTCTTTAACGCGATCACCGCTGCCGGTGCGGAGGCTGCGAATTATCCGTTCTGCACGATCGACCCGAACGTGGGGATCGTCACCGTCCCCGACCCGAGAATTGACGGCCTGGTTGGCATCTATAGTCCTGCAAAGATCATTCCATCCGCCATCGAATTTGTAGACATTGCAGGTTTAGTGAAAGGAGCCAGCAAAGGGGAGGGGCTTGGAAATCAGTTCCTCTCGCATATCCGCGAGGTGGATGCGATCGCACACGTCGTCCGGTGTTTTGATGATGAAAACATCATTCACGTCGACGGAGACGTCAATCCGAAAAGAGATATCGAAGTGATCGAAGCCGAGCTCATCTTCAAGGACCTTGAGACAGTCGAGAAAAAAACATCGGAAGCTGAAAAGAGGTCAAAGACCGGCGAAAAGAAATTCAGGGCGGAGTACGAATTCTGCCAGCGACTAAAGAATCATCTTTTTGAAGGAAGGCTTGCCAGGTATTACTCCCTCGACAACGACGACGAGCGCCTTTGGATACGGGACATGCACCTGCTTACGAACAAACCGGTGATGTATGTCTGCAATGTCCATGAAGAAGACGTGGCGGGGTCGAACAAATACGTTGCGCAGGTGAAAGAGGTCGCGCAGAAGGAGAGCGCCAAGGTTGTAGTCGTCAGCGCGGCTGTGGAAGCCGAAGTAGCCGAACTGCCGGTTGAAGAGCGGGCCGGATTTCTCTCGGGGCTGGGGCTGCATGAATCCGGGTTGCAGCAAGTGATCCATGAAGGATATGACTTATTGCATCTGCTGACATTTTTTACGGCTGGGCCGAAAGAGGTTCATGCTTGGACGGTTAGAAAAGGCGCAACTGCTCCGGAGGCTGCGGGAGTAATTCATTCCGATTTTGAAAAAGGGTTCATCCGTGCCGAAATAATGAAATACGAAGATTTGATCAGATTGAAGACCGAGCAAGCAGTAAAAGACAGCGGGCTGCTTCATATAGAAGGAAGGGATTACCTCATTGAAGACGGAGATATCGTGCATTTTCGGTTTAATGTGTGATGCCGTTAACCAAAAACGACTTCATGAAATAGAAAAGGCATCTCCATCACAGTGAGATGCCTTTTCTATTTCATGATACAAGTGAAAATTTTTACAACCACCCCAGCTTCTTGCGTGCTTCGGGGGCGATCATTGCGGGGTTCCACTGGGGCTGCCACACGATTCGGACGTCTGCGTCACTGACGCCGGAAATTTTTTTTACCCGGTCGCGTACGTTATTGGCGATCATCGTAGACATACCGCATCCCGGGGACGTCAGCGTCATCTTCACGCCCACCCATCCGTCGATGATCTTGACATCATAGACTAAACCCAGGTCGACAATGCTGACCGGAATTTCGGGGTCGTGGACATCCTTCAACGCTTCGTACACTCGTTCCTTGGTAACTTCTGCGGTTTGTTCGGTTTGATTTTCCATAGGCTCCTCGATTGACAATAAGAACAATATACATAATTCCAAAGAAAGATGTCATTGTCGGTGAACGAAGGTGGTATTACATCGTTTCCGACAATCCAACATACAACATTCGTCCGATGGAGGGAATGATCCCCGGGCCCGGATACTCATCCGTTCGCATCGTGAAGTATGTGGCATTCGTCAAGTTGTTTACGCCTGCTCTGAATTCATATTTTGCCACTTTGTATGCTGCCGAAAGATCGACAACGCTGTATGAGGGGAGGGTTCCCACTAACCCGCCGGAAGAAAATTTTGTATCGCCCGGATCGCTGAAACAGGAAGCCGTGTACGAATACTGGAAATTAATGGAAAAGCCTTTGAGGCTGTAGTCAAGGCCGAAACGCTCGACAACTTTTGGCGCATACGGAACGTAATTGCCGGAATATTCGCCCGACGTGTATCGTGCAATTGTATACGCAAAAGAAACGTAGACGCCCAGCCTTCCGAATTCATCATTCGGCACGAGACCGCCGAGAACATTCAGTTCCACATATGCTTCCATTCCTTTGTGATCATCCGCTCCGGTATTGGTTTCGAATTGATACGAAGAGGTATCCTCCCTTTGCTCGACAATTCCGATGTCGTTCATGACATGCACGTAAAAGAAACTTAAATCAAAATTGAGGAAGTTGTCGACCATTCCCCGGTATCCAACATCAACAGTATTTGCCGAAGCATCCTTCAGGTTCTGATCGATCCTTGCGATTGTGCCAAATGGAGTCAAATCATTATACGTGACCGGCCTGTATGACTGGCTGATATTGGCGTATATTTCGCCTGCATCAAAAGTGTTCAACGCCGCGCTGACCGATCCCAACAAGAATGATCGTGTATGTTTTTCGCTGTTGACATAAATGTACGGCTGACTCGCATCTCCACCTTGGTTCTCTGCGTAACCGTTTGCCGTAGTACTCAAATATTCAAAGCGTAACGCCGGCGTTATGCTCAATGCGTCGCTGATCCCGAAGATGTTCTGAATGTATGGAGCGATGTTCGTCGTGTGAAAATTCATATTTTGTCCCCACGGTGAAAGCGTGGTCAGATCGAGATCCGATCCAGTTGTTCCATCGGCGCCGTCCTTCCTTACAAGATGCGAATATGCGTACCTCAACCCGAACGAGAATGTGTGGTTCTGACCGAGGAAATTGTATCCGGATAAGAGCCGGAGTTCATTTGTGAACGTATTGAAAAATTCCTCTTCGACCTCGCGGGGCGCATAGGTGAGGCTCGAAGTGATGGCATCAGGAACGTAGGGGGGGACGTCTTCGTTTTTCCACACCAAATTGCGCTGACTGAAGAGATAGGATGAGACGAGACTCAAAGCCACGTTATCATTGACTTTGTAGTCAATATGAGAAGCCAGGATATTCCACGGGCTGTCGAGCCAGTTTCGGCTGCGAAGCGACCCTTGAGGGTTTGCGTAAAACATTGAATCGTTCTCGCCGCCGGGCATTTGGATCTTATTGCGCAGAAGTGTGTATTCTAATCCGAGATGCAAATTTTCATCGGGATCATATTTCAGGCTTCCGTAACCGGACCATTGTGTTTGCTGGGAATTTTCCCGCCAGCCTTCCATGCTTCTGTACTGAAGAAAGCCATAATAATTGAAAGCTGCGTCAGTGCCGCCGATGGAATTGAAACTATTAAAGAGTCCGTAGCTCCCGCCAGTCTGAGAGGAATTGACCTGGAAAGAATTTGGCCCGCCGTCTTTCAATTCATAGTTTACAACTCCGCCTAATTGCGGGCCGAAAGCCAACGCGGAACCGTCCTCCATAATTGATATACTTCTGACTGCTTCCATTGGAGGGAGGTAGTATGCTTCATTATATCCGTACAGGTCTGCGGAGATATTGTATCCATTTTGCCGCGTGTTGGTCTCAATACTTTGGTACGGATTGAATCCACGGAAGCCGATTCCGTTTGCCGTGAATCCTCCCATTTCATTTTCAGTGATGTCAATTCCGGGTATTCGTCCGAGAATCTGTCGCGTGTTGTTTATCGCTTTGTTGGCGTCGAGGGTGTCAATCTCCATTATTTCGTTTTTCATTCCCGCATAAATAATCCCGCCGGAATAATCTTTCATCTGACCTATTCCATCCATTGCTTTGTAGCCGGATACGATAAACTCGTCCATGATGTAGGTGGAATCGGAGGATGAATTATTACCCTGTGCTTTTCCCGCAGGATTATTTTGGGACGTTGCTTTGATGTTGATGTCAATAATTTGCGTATGCGTCCTCGGCGCGGAATTGAGCGAGTCGTTGTGCGTTTGTTCAGAAGCCGGTTGGGAAAAGGAGAGATGTGAAATGAAAGGGACGAAAAAGAGAACAAGAGAACTGCGCGGCAATATCATACGGCACTCCTCGATGATAGTTCGGAGCGCGCCCGTGTTGACAAACCATCGCTTCTTCCGTACATTAAAAGCGAAGGGAGTGTGCTCAACGCGCTCCTTTTGATTTGATGCATTGCCGTTCGCCTTTGGCCAGGAAGCGGCAATGCATTTTTTTGTTATGGTAAAAGGTTATTGGCTATTACGTTCCACGTCCTACAAGCTTTTTATCCGGAGGTGCTGAGGGAGTGCAGCCGCAGCCGGAATCGCAGGGATTCAGGCGCGCACGCTTCCGCTTCCGGAGTTGATTCCGCACCAGAAGCGCCGCGCTCACCGCGACGATGCCCAGAGAAATTAATTGCTGCCAATCTCCCATCGTTCTACACCTTTAATAAGAGGCCGACATGGTAAACAACAAAGGTTCCTGCGTATGCGAGTGCAGTCATATAACAGACTTGAAAAATCGGCCACTTCCAACCGTTCGTTTCGCGCCGCATTACGGCAACGGTGGACATGCATTGCATGGCCAGGACATAATACACCATTAAACAAATGGCGGTCAGCGCGGTGAAGGTCGGCAGCCCCGTCGCCGGGTCCGTATCCTTATGAAGATGTTCCTGCAACGACATGATCCCGCTATCCTGCTTTGCATCCCTGATGTTGTAAATTGTTCCAAGCGTACTTACAAAAACTTCGCGCTGCAGGATCGAGCCGATCAATCCGATGCCGACCTTCCAGTCGAACCCGAGCGGCTTGATGACCGGTTCAATAAAGTGTCCGGCACGGCCTGCAAAGCTTCGGTCCAAACTCTGGGATGGCGAGGCATTTTCCGTTTTTGGGTAGGTAGCAAGGAACCAAAGGACGATCGACACACCTAGGATGATCGTGCCGGCGCGCTTCAGAAATAACGCAGAACGTTCCCACATATGAAGGAAAACGGATTTCAGCGACGGCATCTTGTACGGCGGAAGCTCCATGATGAATGCCGGCGTCTCGCTCTTTAATAGAGTCTTCTTAAAAAGCCACGCCATCGTGAGCGCCGCAGTCAAACCCAGCAAATACATTGAAACGAGCGTGAGGCCGGGAAGCGAGAAAATTCCGAGTATGCGCTTTTGGGGGATGAATGCAGCGATCATGAGAGCGTAGACGGGGAGCCGCGCGCTGCAGCTGACCAGCGGCGCGACCAGCATGGTGACGAGCCTGTCTTTCCGGTTTTCGATCGTTCGCGTCGCCATGATGCCGGGGATCGCGCAAGCGAAAGAGCTGAGAAGGGGAATGAACGATTTTCCGTGTAGTCCGACCTTGCTCATGATTCTGTCCATGATGAACGCCGCACGGGCCATATAGCCGGTGTCCTCAAGGAATCCGATAAAGAGAAAGAGAAAAAGTATTTGCGGAAGAAAAGTAACGACGGCACCTACTCCGGCAATCGCTCCGTTCACGATAAGATCCCGGAGGTCCCCGGCGGGCATCGCCTGCAGTATCTGCGAATCTATCCAGTTGATCGCATCGCCGATCATGAGCATTGGAATGTTCGCCCACGAAAAAATTGCCTGAAACATGACGGCCATCAATCCAATAAAGATGACGAACCCCCACACCTTGTGCGTGAGAACCCGGTCGATCTTGTCGCTGGTCGTGTTGGTGTTCCTCCGCTGGGAAACAACGGACGAAGTGCAGACACGTTTGATCCATTCATAGCGCGATTCGACAACGATCGAATTCCGATCTATGCCGAGCTTCTCCAGCACCAGCCGGTCTTTCTTTACATGGTCGATTAACTCTGGCGCATACCGGTCATCATGCTCGGATAATGCTGCGGTCGATGTCAGGAGAACGATCGCCTCATGGAAAGCGAGAGGCTCCGCAAGATGGTGCATCGACTGCAGCATCCCCTTGAGTTCATCGCATTCGCGCTGCACCGGCTCAGGGAGGATCCACTGCCGCGATTTGCGGGAGGGTTCAACGCGGCTCGCGATGGCCGCCTTCAGTTCTTCTATACCAATTGATTTACTTCCTACGGTCGGAATAATCTTTACTCCGAGCTCAGCCGATAATTTCTGGACATCGATGATGAGACCCTGGCGCGTCGCAACGTCGATCATGTTGAGTGCGATGACGACCGGAAGGTGGTTGTCGATAATCTGACTGATGAGGTACAGGTTGCGCTCGAGGTTGCTTGCGTCAACGACGCAGACCACCAGCTCGGGAAGGGGAGTATGGTCGACTCGGCCAAGGAGGATGTCCGTGGCAACTTTTTCATCCGGAGAATTTGCGGTAAGGCTGTAGGTGCCCGGAAGGTCGAGCAGTACAGCTTCACTGCCGTCGCTGAATTCTATCCTTCCTTCTTTCTTTTCAACCGTTACACCGGGGTAGTTTCCGACCTTTTGCCGCAATCCGGTCAGAGCGTTGAACAACGTGGTTTTCCCTGCGTTCGGATTCCCGATGATCGCGATATGACGGACACGGATTTCAGTATGTGCGGTCTTGATCATGTGGAATGCTTAAGGACGATGACGGATTCAGCCTCGACGCGGCGAAGAGACAGCCGATATCCCCGGACGGAAATCTCGATAGGATCTCCCATCGGGGCAAACCGGATGATCTCGATATCTGTTCCTTTTGTTAATCCCATTTCGAGCAGTCTCAGACGGATCGAGGACGCCGCTGATTCCACGCGTTCAATGATTCCGTGCTCACCGGGGAGCAGGGTATTGAGAGTTATGCGTGCCATGGGCTACTCGAACTGAGAGACAATGATATCGTCGGCAAGCGCATGGTTTAGTCCGATTCTAGTGTTGCATATCTCGCAAATGAGATTGCCCTCGCCGTTGACGACGAGCCTCACGATCGCATTTTCGCAGAAACCCATTTCGCGCAGACGGAAGCAAACGTCCGGCTGTGACTGGAGCTGGTGAATACGAACGTATCGTCCGGCGGGAATTTCAGAGAGCGATCTCGTTGATTGATTCATGTGTTCCTATTCTTTCTCTTGGCATTTCTTGCACGTCCCAAAAATCTGGAGGGTCGAGCTCTGTGGTTTGAACGAATTGACTTTACAAACATCCGCCTGGATCTTCGAAAGCTTGTCGCTGACAAATTCAATGATGTCTCCGCATTCCAGACATATCAAATGATCGTGATGCGGACGGTCGAATGCTTTTTCATATCTCGAATGATTTTCTCCAAACCGATACTTTGAGATCAGGCCGCAGTCTTGAAGAAGTTCGAGGGTATTGTATACCGTCGCTCGTGAGACTTTGGAACCTCCCGATTTCATTTGGAGGAAAAGACCGTCCGCGTCAAAGTGCCCGTCGTTGCTCATGATAGATTCTAGGACCTGGAATCTCTCCGGCGTTATTCTATAGCTGCCGGCTTTTAGAAACTTTGTAAAGCTATCTCTTGCCGCTTCGATGTCCATGGTATCATCAGTTCAATGGCACGGTTACTTAAAGACAAAGGCAACATCCGTACCAACCTTTTATTTAGACTAAATCTAAATAAAGATAAGGATCATATATGCATGAGTCAATGAAAATCTTTGAAAATATGAAGATTTCGCAAACTGGACTAAATTAGTCTTGTTTAGTCTAAATAATTTCATTGCAGACTGCCCATCTAATTCGTATATTTACGAGGAGAATAATCCCAGATATTGGAAAAACTGCAAGTTCACATTAGATCAGTCATAAAGAAGGAAAAATGATAATAGACATCGAAAATCAGGTAGCAATTGTAACGGGAGGCTCACGGGGAATTGGTGCCGCGGCCGCAATAATTTTGGCAAAAGCGGGCGCCAATATCGTTTTCACATACAACACCAATGAAAAAGCGGCAAAAGAAGTTCAGGACGAGATAGTCTCGCTTGGGCGCAAGTGCATTATGATGAAAGCAAACGTCTCCAAGCCGAAAAATGCGAAAAAAGTAGCCGAAAAGGCGATTCAGAAATTCGGCCAAATTGATATCCTGGTAAATAACGCGGGCATTTGGACATATGGCGAGATTGGAAAGATCACCGAAGAAGTGTGGCACGAAACAATGGAAATCAACCTGGACGGAACCTTTTACATGATCAATGCGGTCGTTCCGTACATGAAGAAGAGGCATTTCGGCAAGATCATAAATATCTCGAGTACTGCTGGACAGCGCGGCGAAGCATTTCATTCCCATTATGCCGCAACAAAGGGTGCGATCATTTCGTTGACAAAGTCGCTTTCCACGGAACTTGGAGTTTACAACATCAACGTCAATAGCGTTGCTCCGGGATGGGTGAAGACGGACATGAGCATGGAAGTGCTCCGCAATCCGAGGCTAATGGAAGAAGTTGTCAAAGGAATTCCCCTGGGACGAATTCCATCCGGAGACGATATCGCCGGTCCGATTCTCTTTCTCGCATCTGACTTGGCTCGACACATTACGGGCGAAATTTTGAATGTGAACGGTGGAAGTGTGTTGGTAGGGTGAAAATCTCTCCTTAATTAAAAAGTGAACTCAGAATCGATAGGGAAGACCAAGCTATTCTATCTTTTGTTGGCATTGGTCTTCCTTATCCTGTTAGGTTCGGAAGTTCTTTTCCAGATGGGGGTTAGGACTCAGTATTACGCCTGGGAATTTAAGTTTGACTTAAAGACCATTGCCATAGGGGTTCTCTGTTACGTGATTAACCGAAAATTCAACGTCGGTTTTGAGATCCGCAAAATTGGCTTATGGAGTTGGTCCTGGAGAGATAATCTTCTCGCATTCTTTTCTCCCCTCCTTCTTTTCACTACTCTGATTGCTGCAGCTTTGATAGTCAAAGCCGCAACATACCAGGGAGCCGACAACCCGACCACTTTTCTTCTGGCAACAATCTTTGACGTTCCCGCCACACTCTTCTTTTCTATCTTCGTTGTCCTGCTGGAAGAAATACTATTCAGAGGCTTCATGTTCAACGCAATTTCTAATGAAAGACGGTTCTTCATTTCGGCATTGCTCGTTTCATGTCTCTGGGGAGTTTACTCATTGGGCGATCTTCTTCACAACCAGGATTCAGGAATTGTGTCGGTTCTTTCGGGATTCATCAATTCTCTCTCCATTGGGTTAGTATGTTCTGCTTTTCTTCTGTACTCAAAATCGATCTGGGTGAGTTATTCGTTTCGGATCGGATTGTTGACGTTCTCAGCCGCACTGTTGAGCCGAGGCCAGGAAGAATCAAATACCTTCTTCGTTACAAATTTTGCTTCATTTTCAAGTAGCGGAATAGTGCTGTCATTTCTCAACTTCGTCCTTGCCGCCATCCTGCTAAAACTATCCAAAATTCGCCAAACGGCCTTCGAAATTAAGTAAAATTTGGCTTCTCTTCATATCCTCAAAATTGAACTGTTTTCGCATCTTTTCACTTGACTCTTAGCCCAAAATATCTTTTCTTATACCCAGAAAGAGTTAAGTAAACCCTTAAAAGGAAAAGACTAAGAATGGCTTCTAAGTCAAGGTATTTAAAAGGGAGAGCTATTATCCCCCAGCCTATCACGAAGGACGCTGGAGTCGTTGAGCTTGTCGATTCTTATTTTCAGGCGTATAATGCGGGCCGGCTCAGAGAAGCTTGCCAGCTCTTTGCGAAGAAATATCTCGATTCAGACGTGACAGTCGGGATGACTATCACGGGTGCGTTGACCCCGGCTGGTTTGGGTGGGTCGTGCATCGTTCCTCTTATGAAGGCGGGTTTTGTCGATTGGATAGTCAGCACTGGTGCGAATCTCTATCACGATACGCACTTTGCCATCGGAAAGACACTCCACCAGGGAAATCCATTTATTGATGACAGAATTTTGAGGCGTGAAGGCGTCATTCGGATCTACGACATTTTGTTCGACTACGATGTTCTCCTTTCCACCGATGCTTTTTATCGTAAAGTGATCATGTCTCCGGAGTTTCAACGACCGTTGAGCACAGCTGACTTCCATTACAAAGCAGGGAAGTATGTTTACGAACGGGAAAAGGCGCTCGGAATCAAAAGGAGCAGTGTCCTGGCTTCTGCCTACAAATATGGCGTTCCGATCTACACTTCATCGCCAGCGGACAGCTCGATAGGGATGAACGTTGCTGAGCAGCAAATTGCAGGGAACAAGCTGAGCTTTGACACTCTTGCTGATGTTAACGAAACCGCTTCTATCGTCTTCGATGCAAAGAGAAGCGGGGGCAAAAGCGCAGTTTTGATTTTTGGAGGAGGATCGCCCAAGAATTTTATGCTTCAGACTGAGCCTCAGATACAGGAAGTGCTCGGAATTGAAGAAAAAGGGCATGACTATTTTATCCAGATCACCGATGCGCGGCCTGATACCGGAGGGCTTTCTGGAGCAACCCCGTCCGAGGCTGTGAGCTGGGGCAAAATTGACCCGGATAAATTGCCGGATACGGTCGTCGCCTACCTGGATTCGACCGTTGCGATGCCGATCCTCACTTCGTACGCTCTGGCGAAGCATAAACCCCGGAAGCTGAAGCGTTTGATCGACCATCGAGTTGAAAATCTCGATAAGTTGAAAAAGGAGTATTTCAGGGTAAAAGATAAACGGAAGTATGCAACATGAACTAAGAACCTGTCAGATCTCTTCTGGCATAACAATAACTTTATTAGGAGGTATCAATGAGTCGATTCAGTGAGCTTGTAGATCTGGTCCACAGCTTTGAGAAGGATTTCATCAAATTCTACGATAAAGGGAATAAATCGGCAGGAACCCGCGTTCGAAAGTCGATGAATGAACTGAAGCGGAAGGCGCAGGAAATCCGGAAAGAAGTTCAGGAAGTCAAAGCACAGACGAAGGACGAAGCTCCTACAACGCCCGCAGTGTAGTTGACGGGTGCAATTTTCAGAACAACGGAGGCCATCCTCCGTTGTTCGTTTTTCCTCCTTCCCCCTCGTCTTTGCCGTTAGCCCTGTCCTTCAGTATATTTCCCGGGAACATATCCACCAAAAGCTCGTCTAAATGAGTGAATCTAATAACATACCGCGGCGGATGGTTAACCAGGCAGTTCTTCGTGCTTCCGAGTCTTCTCTCGACGAAAAGAGCGATGATGTTCTCATCACACTTTTTCAGAGCGGTGAGGAAGAAGTGTTTCGAATTCTTGTTGAGCGGTACTCTCAACGGGTCCGGAATCTGATCTTTTCAATCTTTAACGAAGGGTCTCTCGTCGACGACATAGCGCAGGAAGTTTTCATCCGTGTGTACGAGGCGTTGCCGCGGTTCCGGTTCGAATCGTCATTTTATACCTGGTTGTACCGCATCACGGTCAACAAAAGCCGGGATGAACTGCGGAAGAGGAGAACGAAGAAATTTTTCTCGCTCCATTCGATGCTGGATGCCTCGAGCGACGAGCTTCAATCGAAGATCCGGGTGTTTCCCGAGGACAATTCGGCGAAGGAACTTGTGAACAAGGGTTTGCAGCAGCTCCCTGATAAATTCAGGATTCCGATCGTCCTAAAGGACATCGATGGTTTATCATACGAGGAAATGGCGGAAATATTGCAATGCGAGGTCGGCACGGTGAAGTCGCGGCTTTCGCGGGCCCGCGCGATGCTTCGGAGCATTCTCGCGCCTTTGCTTGATGCATAACGACGGAAGGAACAGAACGATGCAATCAATTTCTACAAGAGAATTACGGCGCCTGCTCTCGCTTTATCTCGACGGTGCGCTCGACGCGGATGCAGAAACGCGGTTCGAGAAGTATCTTACGGACAATCCCGATGCGGCGTTGGAGTTGCAGATATGGAAGAAACAGCAGCAGCTTCTAAAGTCGAAGCCCGGCGTTACTCCGAACGAATGGTTCTGGTCTCAGCTTTCGGCCCGGCTCGACCGGCAAAAGGCGAGGCCCGAAACCGTTTTTCCGTTCTCGCGAAAATATCTTCCGCTCGCTGCGTCGCTGACTGTCTTGATCGCCGCTCTCGGCGGTGTGATAATATTTCAACAGCGCGCGCTCCTGACGAAATATTTTTCGGAGAAGAAAGACCAAGTGCAGCAGTTGTATCAGGGGAACATCCTCGAGGGCAAACTCATGCCGCTCTTCACCAATCTGGACAAGGATCAGGTCCTCCAGTTCGCGTTGTTTGGAACATTGCCCATCGACGCGCAAGCGAAGACCGCGCTCCGTGTGGACGAAAGCAAAGAGAACGGCACGCGGATCGAGTTTGCGAAGAGCGAGGTGCAGCATCGTCCTTCTGTTACCGTCGCACAGTTTTGCAGGGATATCGACGCGACTCCGGCTCAGCTGAAATCGGTCGACTCTATTTTATCGACAGCGAGAGACAAGATCCAGCAATCGGTATTCTTAGGAGAGAATAAATCGCTTGCCGTGCATGCCGACCTTGCCGCGTTCAACCGGACGATGATGTCAAACATTGCTGCGAGTTTGGAATTACCGCAGCGGAGAAAATTCAAAAAATATCTCGCCGTGTCGGGGTCGCCGTACACGTTCGTCATTGCGCCGGCACCGCCGGCGACGCCCGCACCGTCACCTGCATTGGCCCCGCAAATGCCGAGGCCTGCCGGTATGGAGCAATTTGTCGTGATCACCCCGGACAGCTGTTCTATCGCCCGCGTGAACATCAATGTTCAGCAGATTCTCCGCAACGATGCGATGACGACGCAGGAAATCCGCGTGATGAATGAACGGACGCGCTCGTTGATCAGGGATTTCGCTGTGCATACGCGCGGACAGAGGAGATCGAATCCGTCCCTTCGGGTTTTCTCCGGCTCGAATTATTTCAGCATCAAGGTAGAGGATAATGCCCTGGAACCCCAGCCGAGCGCAATGCCGTTCGAAGTGATCGCGCGGGCACCCAGAGCCGTGCAGTTTCAGTACGAGATGCATCAAATGCCGGGTGTTCCGAAGATATTCGACGAAGAGGCAGCGCCGCCGGATCAATCCGATCAGAGCACTCCTCCATCGCCGCCGGATTGGAGAGAGAACCCGGCGCAAGGCCGCAAGATCGACCTTGACTCCGTCATCAGCGCGCCGCGGGACAGAAAGGCACGGCCCCAATCGAATCAGGGGAAGAAGAAATACGAAAATCCATTCGAGCTGTGAAAGCGTAAAAAAAAGAAAGCTGCCGGATATGAATAGGGAATGGACGATGGTGTGATTTTCGAACAGGGGAAGGGGGGGAATAAGGGAATGTTGGAATCTGATCAAAACCAAAAACCCATCATGAGGTCATCATGATGGGTTTTCTTATTACATCTTCTCTTCCGCATCCGCGCGCTGGGAACGCCGAATGGCTTTGACTTTCTTCATTCGTTTTTTCACAGATGGTTTTGTGAAGAACGTCCGCTTTTTGAATTCCTTCAAAACGCCCGACCGCTCATATTTTTTCTTGAAGCGTTTAAGAGCACGGTCGATCGGTTCATTTTCATTGACAACTATGCCGACCAAAAACAATCACCTCCTCGAATTTGCACTAAGATCAACTGTAGCAATTTACTCTGCCGGCAGGTTCTCGATCAAACGACGCGACCCGAGCTTCTCGAACGTGACCAGGATGGCCCGTCCGCCGCTCGACGTCTTTTCCTTTGCTGTAACCTTTCCCATATCGTCCCAATCGGAGTGGTAGATGAATTCTCCGACCGTATAACTTCGTTCCGGTGAATAGCTGATGCAGTCTTCTTTGCTGAATTTTATGACGTTATTTTCCGACGGGCTTTTTAAGGCATCGATCATGGTGCTGTGGTGGCATCGGGTGCACCGGTACCAGACCTTGTTCCCCTCGCCCTCCATCGACCCCACAATGGCCATTTTGGCCTCTTTGTTGCAGGAAACACAAAAATGCAATACGTATTTTGTTTTACTCATGCGTAAAACTCCCTTCACCTTCGAAAAGCTTTTGGATCAAATGAAAAACGTCACGGTGAAAAATTGGCAGGTAAAGCAACCTCGAAGTGTTCCGGTTGTCTCCAATTCGTATATAAAATTAATCAATCGATGCCTCTAAGTCAAGCATATTCTTGGAGGCTCTCTCTCGGCGCGCCAGCTTCCATGGAAGAAAATGCTGACAAAAATTCGCATTGCGCTTCATGGAATTCCGATTGATATTCGGGCCAAATTGTTGTAAATTCTTGGCGTTCAAGCTATTTGGGCCCTTAGCTCAGTTGGTTAGAGCAGCTGACTCATAATCAGCGGGTCGCAGGTTCAAGTCCTGCAGGGCCCACACTATGAATTACACTTCTAGCTCCCCCCTTACGGTCAATCTCTGACCATCCTTAGGCAATTAATTTGCGAATTGATGAACGGGGGAAGATAAAATCACGTGAAATGCCGATTTGAATAGACTCATCGAAACGGCATGGCGAGAGGGAAGAATACCATGTCATTCCGCGGCAAAATTTTTCCCCCTTTATTTTCGGGTGTAAGATAGACTTATGACGGACAACGAAAGAGATATCATATTGCTTCGCTCCGACCCTCATCTTCTGATCCTGAAATATCAGGAGACCGTCAGGATCATTGTGAAGAAGTATATTCTTGCCGGCATGTTCAAGGCATGCGATTTTGAAGACATCGTGCAGGAGATTACGTCGACTCTGCTTGTCAAGATTCCTGCCATGCAATCTCAATACAACGGGATGTCTCTCTTTAAGACATATTTTTCTGTTATCGTCCGTAATATTTGCGTGAAGGAGCATACTAAGTACAAGAAGGAAGTGACAATAGAGCAAGAAAATGATGGGAGCCTGATCGATAGAACGCGCGGCGATGAGAAAATTCTTATTGAAGAAGAGGCTCGGCGTTTCAGGCGTATTCTCAGCCTTTATCATCATCAACGCCCAAAACTTCTGCTATGTCTAAAACTGCATTATAGGATTCCGTTGACCAACGATGACATTTTTGCATGGTATCCTGGATGCAGTACCCAAGATCTCGAGAATTTATTGGCACATTTTGGAGCAGATTATGAGGTGGTGGATGACATTGAGATATTCAAGACGGTAACCCCTGTCATGAATCGGAACGAAAAGAGATTGAATTCAGTCGATGCGGTAAGAAAATGGACTGATTCCAAAATCCATGAAATTCTTAGATTACTGAACGGAAATCCTCAACGACGAAGCCACAATGAGGAGACACTCAAAATTCTGATTGACGACTTTTTTTCTCCGTTTTTACTTGAAAAGTGATATATATATGTATGTAGAATAATCGTGAATAAACTGATGCTTAGAATTGAGATGATGACAACGCACGGATTTTTCGGCGAGGATACGCATTTAAGCGAGGAAGGATACGCACTTTTTGTTGATGCTCTTCGGGTGAATAAGGTTCATTTATTGGCGAAACAGGTTCTTGAACATGTTGACGAGTGTGAAAAATGCAAAGCTGAAATTCTAGAGACTCTTTCGCTTACAGAAGATGAATCATGCCGTGAGGCAGAGCCGCACCCGTATCTCGAGGCCATTGATAATCAAACGGCTGCCAGATTCTCAATTGCTTATCGTATCGCGGCGATTTTCCTCGTAGGAATCAGTCTCGGCGTTGTGCTTTATCTTTTCGGATTTGTCATCGAGAAAGCGTCTGACCCACCCAATTCATCAGTGTCGTCGCTAATTGGAAAGCCTAGTATCCAAAAAGTTCCGGCAAATAATGACGAGTCGATCGCACGACGGGTACTCGTTGCGGATAATTTTTCGGAATCGCCTAACCTGGAAAATCTTGTGAATTCAGTGTCACGCTCCGAGTCCCCCTTTGAGGTATCTCCAAGAAACAACGAAATTGTGAAGAAAGAGATTTTATTTAGATGGAAAATGCAGGGGGTTGAATTTGTTACGATTACGATCCTCTCGAACAAAGAGGATGTCTTAAAAAGTTCCAGCCTCAAACGGTCGAATTTTCTTTACTCGGAGAAACTCAAACCTGGATTGTATTATTGGAAGCTCGAGCACAAGGATGAGCTATTATACGTTGGGAAGTTCTTTGTAAAATGATACGGCGTCTACTCGCCGACGAGAATAAATCCGCTCCATTTCGAAGGGAATGCCGTTGACCGATCCGAGATTAGCCGCAATTTTGCCTTTCGTAACGCTGAAGCAAACGTTTCTCCTTCAAGCACCTTGGAGTAGAACTCCGTCATCAGTTCATTCGTCTGCTTATCGTATACCTTCCATAGGGAGAAAATAATATTATGAGCGCCGGAATAGAAGAATCCGCGGGTGATCGCCATAACTCCTTCTCCCTTAACCAACTTCCCAAGACCGCTTTCGCAACTGCTTAACACGAGCAAGTCTGCGTTCAATGTGAGATTATACATTTCACTTGCATAGAGAATTCCGTCCTCCGTCGCCGTGCTATCGTGAGGTTGAGAAAAAAGGAGCATAGAGAGTTCGGGATGTTCTTCATTGATGTATCCATGGGTTGCGATGTGTACGCATGAATACCTCCCGATATTCAACTTAAAATTATCTTCGGTGGCGTCGTCGTACAAGAAACTCGTTCCTGTTCTTCCTTTTTTCTGGAAGTTTTCGGCTATCGAAGAAACTTCCCGTTCAGAATATTTCAGCTCGTTGAATCGTTTCCCCTCGACGGTAATTGCGCGCAGGGCCGACCGGTCCTTTTCTAATACAAGAGCATTGTTTGAGAGTATTACACCATTGCTGTCGGTGTCCTTGAAAACAGGTGCAAAGCCGACGAAGTTCAATTTGCTGGCTGCGACGGTATCCTTTTGTTTGAGGCGGTCTAAATAAAACGTAGCGGAGTAAGAGTATGAGATCTCGTACCGATTGATAGCATAATCCAATTTCGTGAAATTCACCATCTTGTTTTTATTGATGGTCGCTTTGGCGATCAGCGCTTCAAAAGGTATATAATATAGAATGCCGTCAGGGATGATGAGAAGCTTCTTCTTATGAGCTAATTTTCGTTCCAACGGACGCAGAAGAAGTTCGTATAATTCGGACCCTGCCTTCAGATAGTTTTTTTCATTTACCGTCTTAATGGCTCCATAAAAATTCGTTGTTAATTCTCTAAAATTAGAGGGGGTTGGAGCAATCAGCACGTCGAAGGACGATTTCGTAATTACAAAGGTCGTGATAGAACGCTGGCCGACGCAGTATTCGACGACTCCCGTTCTTTCATCGATCGCACTTTGGATCTCGTTGATTGTTGCAGTATGGTGTTTGTACTTCAAATCATAATATCGCGGGTAGGTGTTCTCAAGAAATGCCGACAGCCTCTGGGCTTCATTCGTCAGAGCAAAACATTTGTTTTGGAGCTCCGAAATTTTTGTGCTGTCTTCCATTCCCTTTTTCTCATTTTCCTTTTGAAGCTGGGTTTCATTGTTGGCGAGGCCGATTCTTAGCGCTCTTTCTTTTTCGATGATGGAATCAGGAATGCTTGAAAATTGTTTTGCCTCCGAGTCATAGAGACCGTCGAGCAGCACGTTGGCCTTGCTGTTCTCCGCGAATGTAAATGCTGATTCTTTGTAACGTGGTGATTTGGTGCTTTTAAAAAGCGTCATGGCCACGCGGATCGCATTTTCGTGCAAAGCAAAGCTTTGCTCTTCAAGAAAGAGTTTCGAATCCTGAGTGGTAATTCTTTTCCTTAGCATGTTCAGAGCGTTAGCGGCGCAATCGTACGTTGCCAGGGAGGCTTGAAGATATTGGAGGGCACGAGGATGAGATGAATAATATTTTACCAGCGCCCCAGCTTTCGCCAAAAGGATTTCAA
>CAYTOA010000028.1:36782-49509 GCA_964439265.1 uncultured Chitinophagaceae bacterium | reverse complement strand
TTTATCTCACGCAAAGCCGCACCGACGCAAAATAGATTAGAGGCAATCTCAAAAATGGTTTCTATACAGAAAGCAGTCGTCAATGTCATGCTGAGCCCCGCTTTTCAGCGGGGTAGACTCCGCGAAGCATCCATAACATGAAAGCCTTGGAAATTCAAGGTGTGTCATTGTCATGGATTCTCCCGAAGGTCGCGAAGCGATCCCTTTGGGAGATGCCTTCGGCATTCACCCCGTCTAAAAAACGACGGTCGACGACTCCCTACGGGTCTATGACCCGTAGGGTCGTTCAACGAATCTACGATTCGTAGAATCGTAGATAGACGACTCGTCGAGGGTTCAGAATGACAATGATCTCTCAGTGTTCCTTGAGAAGAACGTGAGTAAGCGATTTTGAGATAGCCTCTAATAATAAGACTTATCCTGCATTACTACTTGATCAACATTAATTTCCTAGTCTGAACAAGATTCCCGGCGGTCAGTTGATAGAAATACACCCCCGACGGCAAGCCGACAGCGTTGAACGTAACTGAATGTTCCCCCGCGTTCTGCCGTTCGCTGATAAGGGTAGAGACATTTCTCCCGATCACATCGTACACCTTCAACGTCACAAAACCATTTGACGGCAATTGATACTTAATTTCGGTCGTTGGGTTGAACGGGTTTGGATAATTCTGTTCGAGCGTGAATATCGAAGGCATCTTCACCGGCGGCCGGACTCCATCAATTGGAATCCACACGCTAAATATTCCGTCATATTGTGAAAGCATTCCAAAGGTTCCCCCCGTTCCCACATATAATGTATTGTTATAGATACCAAGAGCAGAGACAATGGTAGAATCTTTTAATCCCTGCACGAAAACCGGCTGCCAGCTCGCACCGCCCCCCGGCAGCCAAAGCACTCCATGTCGGTAGTGAAGGCTGTCGATGCAAAACGTCCCCGCAAAAAGATAATCATCAAGGCTGTCGACGGCAAAACAAGAAACTGGATTTGTCGAATCGGGGAAAGGAATGTGGGTCCAGCTGTTGGCGCCGATCTTCATGCGAAAAACTCCTTTGTAAAGCGTGCTAACGTAGAGCAACGAGTCCACCTGAACGGCGATGCACATGATATCTCTGTTGGGTAAATCATAACTTATGTCGTTCCATGAATTGCCATGATCGGTTGATTTGAAGATTCCGCCGTTTCCAAAACCTTTGGCGCCGTATGATGGGACATCGCTTGACAGAGTTCCGGCATAAAGCGTCGAGCCGCTCACATAGAGCGACGCGACAAACGAAGAATCGGTCATCGGCCCGGAGAAGCATGAATCCCAGTGAGCACCGGGAATCGAGCGCCAGACTCCGCCAAAACTGGGGCTCTCGCTTTTCAAATCACACCCGGGAAGTCCTGCGAACGCATACGTGCCGTCCCAGGCGACTGCGGGAACGGTATGCGAAGGAAGCCCGCTTGCCGAATTCTGCGGATCGCCGATCTTCGTCCACGAACCATTGTATTCCCATACTCCGCCGTCCGTGCCATTGTGCTGAGCACTGTCTCCCGAAAGAGCATCAATGCCGGCGATCAAAACGGTTGCGCTTGAAGAGAAACTCGTGATCACGTTATCGGCTCCAGGAATTTGACCTGAAAGAGAAGGACCGGAGATCGGAAATACCCCGCTGTCATACACAGCGGCGTAGAAGTTCGAGTTGAGAAGGGCGAAACCTGTCACTGCACCATGCTGGGCAAAGCCTCCGGGATGCTGGGTCGAATCGGTTTGAGCAAAACTATTTCCTGCACTTAAGAGAAAGCACACAGCTGCCGTTATCATAGTTTTCATAAAAGCTCCTATTCATGTGAACAGCTCCATCATTGTTCTTCTGGATTTCAAACGAATCCCTCTTTCTTTGATTTTATGTCCCGACGCTTTTCATAGTGCGTCGTGGTGAGGTGAACGAAGTGAGAGAGGAGGACATCGGTATCTTCATCGGACAATTCCTCATCCATCGGGATACTGAAACAGAGGATCGGAGAGCTTGTCGGTTGGTAGGTGTCAACTGAAATACAGAGGACGTATCAATCGGAAAGTCCCCCGACATTGGTGATCGTATGTAAACGAATGTAGGGGTAAACAACAGGAGAATCAATGAAATAAAGTGGTTGAGAGCCAGGTTTCAATCTGAATCCCTGAATCGGGCCATAACACCGTATCAATGTAGCCCCACTTCCTAGTGCCATTTCTCAAGAGTATGCTTGTATTTTTTTACCGCTAAGACGCCAAGAAGTTATGAGTATAAAGGATTACAATACTCTTGGCATTCTCTGCAACTTGGCGGTGAAATACAAGATTATTTACTGGAACTGGCACGAGTTGACTAATTCGTTTCATTTCAATACATTAGACTCAATGCCAATGAATCCCCGTCGAATCTTTTCTTTCATTCTTCTCGCAGTCTATGCAGCGAGTCTGTCGATCGTTGTATTGCCTCACGGCGACGTTGATTCCGCATTCGGTTCGGGTAAAACAAGCCTGGCCACTCATGCCGACGCTTCTCATTGCAAGCATATCGACGCTTCTCACGCGGAAACGTGTTCCACTTGTTCTCTCTTTGCGGGGAGAGCCCTTTTTATTTCATCGCCGTTCTCCCTGGAGTGCTCTACTCAGGGAATTGTCGCGCGATCCTTGATTTTTTCTGCCTCGCATTCTTTTGTTCTATTAACTTCATTCTCCCGCCGAGCTCCTCCTCCCCTCCTTACAATTGCGTAATTGACATCCGGAAGAAATCCGGTAATCTTTAACCATTGTTGGGATGGCGCTGTGAAAAATATTATATCTATTTTTTTCTTCTCTTTATTGATTCCCATCGGCCTCTTTGCACAGCGCGATTCTACAGCCGTCGATTCCGTTTTGATGAAGCAACTCGAGCAACAGATGCAGCCGGCCGCTCCTCCGACGGCAGCCCCCGCAGCCGGCCGCAGTGCGCCGACAACGAATCCCGACATGAGCGCGATCGGCGATTTCCGATCATTGTACAACAGCGATGGAAAGCGGAACGTTGAATTGTATTTCAACCAATTGGAAGTGCAGATGGCATCGGTGGTCGACCCGTACGCGCGGGCAAACTTTCTCTTCTCTTTCAGCAAGGATACGGCGGGCGGCAATTTTAGTTCAGACATTGAGGAGGCAACGCTTACGTCGATTGACCTTCCTTATAGTCTTGAAGTGACGCTTGGAAAGTTCAAGCCGCACTTTACCAAAGTTAACACGCTCCATCCACACGCGTTCAGCTTTGTCGATTTTCCCTCGATGCTGACGCGCTACTTTACGGATGAGGGGCTTTTTATGGAAGGAGTTTCGGCAAGCTGGCTCGTACCGAACCCATGGGATTATTACCAGGAGCTGGATGTTGAAGTCGGCCGGAGCGAATTGAATACTACGCTCGACCAGGGAAATGCGGACAAAATGACGTACGTCGGGCATCTCAAAAACTTTTTCGAGCTTACCGATAACGCCACGGTTGAAATCGGATTGTCGGGACTTTCAGGCGTGAACGCCCAGCAATTCACGACAACCATGGGGGGAATCGACGTCACCTATAAGTGGAAGCCTGTACAATTCAATACCTTCCAGTCGTTCACATGGCAGACCGAAGCGATCGTTTGTAAAACGTCGACGCTTGAAGCGGCGAATGTCCAGACGTACGGGGCCTATAGTTTCGTCGAGTATCAGATAGAGAAGAGAACGTTTCTCGGCGCGCAGTTCGACTATTCAGCGCTTCCTGGCGTCAAGAGCAATGAGGATCGTGTCTCCTCGTTATTAATAAGGTTCCAACCGACAGAGTTTCAGATTCTCGCGCTGGAGTTTCAGCGGGACAACCGCAGTTACGCCGCTGACGCGAACCAGGTCATTTTAAGGGCAATTTTCGTCATCGGAAGTCATGGCGCGCACGCATATTGATCATCACAGCATTATTAATTCTATTGGAGAAAACTACGTAATGAAAAATTCACGATCGATAATTGCAGTTTTCATTCTGCTAAGCGTGGCGCTTAGTTCAATCGCCTTGGGCCAGATAAAGGTTGTTACGACGCTCACCGATTTGAAAAGCATCACGGAATTTATCGGCGGCAGCCGCGTCGATGTCTTCGCGATTGCCACCGGGTACCAGAATCCTCATTTTGTCGACCCGAAGCCGAGTTATATCCTGAAGCTTTCTCACGCCGACATGTTCGTGACCGTAGGCCTCGACCTGGAAACCGGATGGGTCCCCCCGCTCTTGAATAGTTCGCGCAACGCGAAGATTCAAAAAGGAGGAGACGGTTATGTGGATGCATCAGTCAACGTTCCTCTTCTCCAGGTTCCGACCGCCCTCAACAGGGGTGAAGGCGACATTCACATCTTCGGCAACCCTCATTACTGGCTCGACCCGGCAAACGGAAAGATCATCGCACAAAATATCTGCAACGGACTTGTTCGTCTTGACCCGGACCACCGCGACGAATTCACGGCAAACCTGAAGCACTTCGACGAAACGATCGATTCGAAGATCAAGGAGTGGACCGCCAAGGCCAGCGTGTTCAAAAACATGAAGGTGATCGTCTACCACAACGAATGGCCTTATTTTGAGCAGCGGTTCGGCATCATCATTGCCGACTTCCTCGAGCCAAAACCCGGCATTCCTCCGACGCCGTCGCAGCTGGCAAAAGTGATCGGTGAAATGAAACGGGATAATATCAAGATCATCATCAATTCACCGTACTTTACCTCCGATGCGGCGGACCTTGTCGCACGCAACGCGGGGGGAAAAGTCGTGACGCTGGCAACATCCGTCGGTGCAAACGATAAAGTGAAAACGTATATCGACCTTTTCGATTACGATGTCGCGCTGCTCGCCGCAGCCGTTCAATAAGCACACTCGACGAACACTAGAAGGAGAGATCAATGTTTGATATGTTTACGCAGGATTTCATTTTCAATGCTCTGAAAGTGAGCATCATCATGGGGCTTTTGCTGTCGTACCTGGGCGTCCATGTTGTCGGAAGGGGAATTGTCTTCGTCGACCTCGCTCTGGGACAGATCTCGATGCTCGGCGTGGCGGTGGCAAACTATTTCGAAAAAGACCCGACAATAATTTCCATCATCTTCACCATGGTCGGCGCATTCCTGCTGTCGTTCATCAAGATCAAAGATAAACGGCTGAAGCAGGAGGCGATCATCGGCATCGTGTATGCCGTTGCTTCGGCCGTAACGGTGCTCTTTATCTCCAAGGCTCCGCATGGTGAATCCGATATTTCCGAAGTCCTCTTCGGCAGCGTCTTTACCGTGACGACGTCGCAGATCATGACGATGGCAATTGTGTTCGGCATTATCGGGGTCGCACATTTCATTTTTAGGAAGAAATTCTTTGAACTGACCGAGAAGTTCGAAAATCACGAGATCGAGGATATCGGAATATTCAATCTCTGGAATTTTCTCTTCTATCTTTCCATCGGATTGTCCATCGTGCTGGCTGTGCGGGTCGCGGGTGTCATTCCCGTGTTCTCCTATCTTATCATTCCCCCGGTTGCAGCGATCCTTCTCACGCGGAAACGATCCGCCGCTGTGATCGTTGCCCTCACCGTCAGTGCCGTCGGGAGTTTTTTTGGCCTCTATTTCTCGGCGAATTTCGATTTCCCTGCGGGGTCGTCGGTGGTGGCAATTCTTGGAGCTCTGTTTTTGGTGGTGGCAATCATTCGCTCTATTAAAACAGGCATCGCCGCAAGAAAAGGGAACTTTTGAGAAGTTCGAGGTGTCTAAATCGTTGTAGCGTTGTTTCAGACTCAGCGTTTCCCGCGATGATGTTCGAGAGAAGAATCTTTATCCAATGAACAAATTTACCAGCAACAAGTCGGTCGTATTTATTGCCGTTTCCTGGCTCTTTATCGCGGCATTGTTCGCGGACGGTGCCAACCTCGACGATTTATTGCCTGGAACGATCGTTGTTCACTCCGACGAGGACAACGATTCCCAAACCGATGCTCAATTGCTGACGCACGTTTCGAATGATATGCCTGTTCGTTCACATTCCCTTCCACAGCCTTCTCATAGCAAAGAAACACCCCAGCCGACACCCCCTCTTCGAATCGTGTATGACCAGGACAGCGATTCGCTTGCGGCAAGCCCTGTGCTCGCATCCGAATCATCAGTGATACTTCCCCCGGAAATTCACATCTCGATCAAGTCGATAGAACCAACGCATTCCCTCTATCTCCGCAATTGCACCCTCCTGATTTAACTCTTCCAGCGTTCATTTCCTCTGGCCGGCGAGGGGCACGTTTTCAGCCTTCACGCTGACCGCTATTCCCAAATTGCATTCGTTCCTATTCGAAGAATTCCGTGTTCTTATGAATTCCCAGAATAGGCCTATTTGAACGGAACCATAGTGCGGACTTCCTCGCGTACCCGAACTCAGGATCGCGAAGAACTCCCGCGCGGATATTCGTTCAGAACACCAATATTTGCATGAATAAAGGCGTAGACGATATATGATGAGATCAATGAAGGTCATTGGCGCTCTTTATCTGGCCGCCCATGCTCTTGCCCTTGCGCAGACGCCTGCGGCCCGGACGAATACTGCAGCGATCTCTCTTCAACAGGCAGAAGAGCGTTTTCTGAAAAATAACCTGCAGCTTCTGGCCGGCCGCTTTAACGTCGATGCTGCGAAAGCGGCGTTGGATCAGGCGGACCTTTGGAACAATCCGAATCTTTCGATCGAACAGAACGCCTACAACAAGTTCACCAGGCGGTACTTCGACGTGACGAAAACCGGAAACACGGAAGTTCAGCTGCAGCAATTGATCCTTCTCGCTGGAAAACGCGGCAAACAAATGCGGCTGGCAGAGATCAATTCCCGGATCACGGAGAATTCTTTTTACGACCTCCTTCGGGCGCTCAAGTATGAACTCCGTACCGATTTCTTCGACCTCCATTTCCTGCAGCAGTCCCTCGCCTTCTATAATGAGACGATACCCAGCGTAATGAGGACGGTAGCGGCAACGGAAGCCATCTACGAGAAACGGTCTATTCTCCTTTCGGAAGTCTTGCGCCTGAAATCTCTCCTTTTCTCACTTGAAAGCGAGAGGCTTGGATTGATAAATCAAATATCGGAGATCGAGCATAGAATGGGCATTCTTCTGCACGACACTTCGGGGTCCGTGTCATATTTCGTTCCGCAACTCGACAACGCTGCGGTCGACAGTCTTCAGATGGAAAGTCTTTCGCTTCAGGACGTCATAGCTGCCGCGCTCGAAAAACGCCCGGACTACAGAAACTCGGAGGCCCAGATTCAGTACGAGGAAACGAATCTCTCGCTTCAAAAGGCGATGAGGATCCCCGACCTCACTGTCGGCGGGACATATTCTCGCGCAGGAAATTATGTCCCCGATTATTACGCGCTGACGTTGTCGATCGATCTCCCGATTTTTAACAGGAACCAAGGGAACGTCGAGGTTTCCGAGAATACGCTGGAGGCGGACAAACTGCTGCGCGAGTACTCACGGAAAACGCTTGAAAAAGAAGTTGCGACAGCTTACCAGAGAGCGGTCGACACCGACAGCCTTTTCAAGGCGTTCGATAAGAACTTCACTAGAGAGTACAAAACACTGGTAGAAGGAATGGATGCCGATTATCAAAAGCGCAATATCACCATCATCGAGTTCACGGATTTTTACGAATCATACAGGACAAGCATGCTGCAAATGAATCAACTCCAAAACGCGCGGCTTGATGCTTTCGAAGGGTTGAACTATGCCGCTGGAACGAGTTTGATCAATCCGTAAATCATTTCACGGTTCAATTGATTTTACAAGGAATATACTATATGAAAACCACAACATTCTTCATCAAAAATATCACCCTGCTTCTCGGCGTGATGCTCGCAATGCTTCCGAACACCGGTTGCCAGGAAAAAAGCGACGCGGGTTCGATCGCACAGGAATCAGAGAGAAAGCCGGTCGTCTCCGACGACGGACGGACGATCAGGTTTCCATCAGAGTCGGCTGGATTGCAGCAAATACAAACAACGGAAGCAAAGCAAGGGACGGCACAGGTCTCCGTGATCGCTCCCGCGCGGGTGGTCGCGACTATTTCACCTGCCGCCACTTCATCGAGAAACATCATGCTGTTCGAATCTCCGGATGTCACAACGTTGTATTCCCAGTACCGTCAGAGCAGCTCCAACGTCGAGCTCACATCTAAAAATCTCGTTCATGTCAAAGAGATGTACAACAATCAGGGGGCAACGGCGCGCGACCTGAATCAGGCTGAAACTGACGCGGCGAATGCCCGAGCAACAATGGGTGAAATGGAAGGCAGACTGAGAGCGTTCGGTTTCAATCCTGCCGAGCTCGAGTCTGTCGCAACGCAAACGGCATGGCTGATGTCCGATGTGCCTGAGACAGAACTTCACAAGGTGCAAAAAGGAGAGAATGTGGAGATTGTGTTCTCCTCGTTTCCTGATAAGAAACTTATCGGCAAAGCAGCTGCCATCGGCGATATCGTTGACCCGGCAACCCGCACTGTCAAGGTCCGGGTGACGCTCCAGAATCCGAGCGGACGCTTTCTTCCCGGAATGTTCGCCCGCGTGGATTTCAGTTATCCGCAGCGTGATGTCATCCTTTTGCCGCTCGATGCGATCGTGACCGTCGATGCGAACGATTACGCTTTTGTCCAATCTTCCGGGGGAGAATTCAGCCGGCGCAAGGTCACTATTTCCAACGCCAATGAACTGAGCGCCGTGGTGCTCAACGGTATTTCCGAGAGGGAAAGAGTAGTAACAAGCGGGACGATGCTTCTCAAAGGACTCAGTTTTGGGTACTAATAGAAGTCATCTCAAAAGATCCAAAAAATGGCATTCTGAACGAAGCGAAGCGGAGTCCCTTCGAGAGAATCCATAACGATCATGCATTATCAATCTACGAGGCTTCGGTGTCGCGGATGCTTCGCTACGCTCAGCATGACATTTACAAGTGCATTCTCAATCAAAATCATTTTTGAGATGGCTTCTAATAATTCCACGAAGAATCAAGCCAAATAACTTCAGATTATTATGATTCGAAAACTACTCGCCTCTGCTCTCAATCAACGGCTTGCGACGCTTTCGCTCGTCGTCATCATCATTGTGATCGGCGCATGGTCGTGGGTTACTCTTAGAAAGGAAGCGTATCCCGACATCGGCGATACGCAGGTAACCGTCATTACCCTGTTCCCGGGACGCGCAGCCGAAGAAGTAGAACAGCAGGTCACGCTTCCCATCGAACGCGCGCTTAACGCGGTCCCGAACGTTATCAGCCGCCGCTCGAAAACCATTTTCGGACTCTCGGTCATCGAGCTGACGTTTGAAGACGGTACCGACGACTATTTTGCGCGGCAGAGAGTACTCGAAAAACTGAACGACGCGGTCCTGCCCGACGGCGTCAGCCCGTCCCTCGGCCCGCTGACTGGGCCGGTAGGAGAAATTTTCCGGTACGTCATCGAAGCCGACGGAAGCCAAACCCCCATGGATCTGCGAACGCTGCAAGATTGGGTTGTGACGCCGAGGTTATTACAGGTTCCGGGCGTCGCGGACGTAGTGAACTTCGGGGGTTTGGTGAAGCAATACCATGTCATCACATCCCCCGACCGGCTGCAGCGCTACAATCTTTCCGTTCAAAATGTGATCGACGCAATTACCGCAAACAACCTCAATACCGGCGGCAATATCGTCCAGCGGGGAGGGCAAGGGTTTGTTGTGCGAGGGATCGGCGCCATCCACACGATAGACGACATCAAGAATATTGTCGTCACGTCGATCAACGGAGTCCCCGTGTTTATCCATGACCTGGCGAGTGTTGAGGAGTTTCCCCTTCCTCCCGCCGGCATTCTCGGATACACTTTGCAGCCGAGTGATTCGTCGCGCGTCGACGTGAACTCAAGCATCCAGGGGTTGATCGCCATGCGAAGAGGTGAAAATCCATCCGACGTCGTCGACGCCCTGAAGGAACGTGTCAACGAAATCAATGAAAACGAGTTGCCATCGGGAGTCCGGCTTCACATCACGTACGACCGGAGCGAGCTCGTCAACTACACGATCGATACGGTCTCGCGCACGCTGTTCGAGGGATTTTCCATCGTCATCATCGTGTTGATATTTTTCATCGGGAGCGTACGCGCCGCCCTTGTGGTCGCGACGACGATCCCGATCTCCATGCTCTTCGCGTTCAGCATGATGAAACTCACGGGCATCCCGGCCAACCTTCTTTCCCTGGGCGCGGTCGATTTTGGGATTATCGTCGACGGCGCAGTCGTGATGGTGGAAAATATCATGCGGCGGTACCGCGATGCCACGGCCGAGGAACGCAGGCAGGGCATTTTACGTTTTACACTCTCGTCGGCTCAGGAAGTAGGAAGAGAGATCTTTTTCTCGATCACCATCATTATTCTCGCCTACCTGCCGATTTTTTCATTCCAGCGCGTGGAAGGCAAACTTTTCTCGCCGATGGCGTACACACTAGCTTATGCCATAACCGGATCAATGCTCCTTGCACTCACGGCGATCCCGGTGCTCATGACCATGATCTATCGCAAGCACTTTGATTCAGAACACCCCGGCCGCATCGAGTGGCACAACCCGATGTATGAATGGATCGAACGGAAATATGAAAAGATCATCGGCGTGCTGACGCGGCATTCCATTGCGACGGTCGCAGTGTCCGGCGTCGTTGTTCTGATGGTCATTGCCCTTGGAGCAAAGAAGATCGGCACGGAATTCCTTCCGGAGCTTGATGAAGGGTCTTTGAACATCCGTTGCTTTTTCCCCGTCGGCATATCACTGCGGGAAGCAGAGAAGTATTGCCCGATCATCAGAAGGGTGATCAGCAGCCATAAACAAGTCAATGTTGTGCTTACGCAGCTGGGCAGAAACGACGATGGAACCGATCCGTACGGACCGAACCGGCTCGAGATTTTTGTCGGCCT
Source organism: uncultured Chitinophagaceae bacterium (assembly GCA_964439265.1). Taxonomy (GTDB): domain Bacteria; phylum Bacteroidota; class Ignavibacteria; order UBA10030; family UBA8401; genus JAGVPT01. Next base: position 38,539 of record CAYTOA010000028.1, on the reverse strand, counting down.
GCGGGATTACTCGAAATGGAGCAGCCAGATCTCAAAAGAAGATCTGCTCAGACAGATCAAGAGCGAGCTCGAGGAATCCGTCCCCGGGGCTCAATTTTCTTTTTCGCAGCCAATCCTTGACAACGTTACCGAAGCGGTTACAGGAAGCGTGGCAGACCTCGCTATCTTGATTAACGGCGAAGACCTGAAGTTCATGCGCTCGAAGGCCGATTCTATACTTGCGATCATACGAACCATCCCGGGCGCTAGCGAAAGCGGCATCGAACAGGAAGGAGATCAGGCTCAGCTGACGGTCGATATCGACCGGACGGCGGTCGCTCGCTACGGAATCAATGTGAGCGACGTTCAGAAAATGATAGAGGCGGCGATCGGGGGAAAGATCGTCGGCAAGCTGTACGAAGGAGAAAAGCGGTTCGATATTGTCGTCCGTTACACTTCCGAATACCGTGCTTCGATAGAATCGGTGCGCGACATGCTCGTCCTTTCTCCTTCGGGAGGACGGATCCCGATTTCGCAGCTTGCAACGATCAAGCTTGTTGACGGTCCGACGATCATTCAGCGGGAAGACGGGATGCGGCAGATTTCGGTGCGCACAAATATCAGAGGGCGCGATCAAGGGAGCTTCGTCACAGAGGCTCAGGCAAAGGTGGCCGCGGCGATCTCCCTCCCAAAAGGATATTCGATGTCATGGGGAGGGCAATTTGAGAACCTCTCGCGGGCGGGAAAACGGCTTGCCGTCGTCATACCCCTTACGATCGGCATTATCTTTCTTATTCTATTCACCATGTACAGAAATGTCTGGCATGTCGGCGTAGCTATGGCGAGCATCCCCTTTGCGCTGATCGGCGGGATCGCAGCGCTGTTGATCCGCGGTTACAGCTTTAATGTCTCGGCGGGCGTTGGATTCATTTCACTCTTCGGCGTCTCGATCATCGCCGGCGTTCTCTTTGTTTCGCGAACCAATCGGCTGATGGAGGATCTCGACTTGAATCTGTTCGATGCAGTGAAGCGAGCTGCCGTAATCCAACTCCGCCCGAATCTCATGACGATGCTCCTTGCGCTCCTGGGACTCATACCAGCGGCCCGGGCCACAGGCATCGGCTCCGACGTACAGCGCCCTCTCGCTACCGTTATCGTCGGCGGATTGTCGTCCGCACTTATCATGACTCCGTTGGTACTGCCTGCGGTGTATCTCGTTTTCGTGAGACGTAAAAGCAACAAGAACCAACATCCACCAACCGAACCATGAGGCTGATATGACCGAAGTAACAATCTTCCTGGACGAAGACGACATGGTCAAGGATGAATCGTTGTATCAATACATTATGAAGTATCTTCTTCATCATCATATACAAGGAGCGTCGGTGTTCGCAGCGATGGGCGGGTACGGCGTGAAACGGCATCTCCATTACCCCCGAAAAATTGGTGCGTCGGGTGAGGGTCCTATTATGATTTTGTTTATCGATGAGGAGGAAAAAATTAGAGAAGTTCTGCCGCATTTAAAAGAAGTCGTTGCGGAAGGGCTAATTGTACTGAAGAATGTCGAGCGAGCGTAACGCTTCAATGAACAATCAACAATGATCAATGATCATAAGAAGTTCTGTACCTTTATTGTTGATTGTTCATTGATCATTGTTAATTGATTCTTACTTCGCCTTAAGAAGCAGTACCGGCACACTGACTCCGTGCCGGACTTTTGTCACCGTTGTCCCGAGAAAGAGGTCAGCCATCAAACGATGACCATGCGTGCTCATCGC
>CAYTOA010000028.1:0-36682 GCA_964439265.1 uncultured Chitinophagaceae bacterium | reverse complement strand
CCGTTGTCCCGAGAAAGAGGTCAGCCATCAAACGATGACCATGCGTGCTCATCGCGACAAGGTCGCATCCTCTCTTCTGGATCCACTTAACAATTTCTTCTGCGGGCTCTCCGTACGCTAGCTCCGCTTCGGCAGGAACCCCGTCGGAACGGAATTCCGTTGTCACTTTCTCCAGGTATGCCTTATCCTCTCCTACTTCCGGGCTGACCGCGTCGGAACCGAACGTACGGGCTGCCCATCCGTCGGCGACATGCAGCAACACGACTCTGCTCTTCATAAATCGGGCGAGCTGCTTGATGTGTTCGATGATCGCTCTGTCTGTCGGCGTTCCGTCCAGCGTCACGAGGATTGTTTTATACATTGCTGCTTCCTTTTGCCGTCAAAAAATTATCCGCCGATGATAACGCGCCATGCTGCTGCCAGCGAATCCGGGAGTGCGTAAATATCCATAATAGTTATCAGAATAGCACTCCCCCAGCCGGCGATCAGCAAAAACCAGCCATTTTTCCAGGTCCCCATTCTCTTTCGGGAGCTTGTAAACTGAAGCAGCGGGAACATTGTAAATGGAAGCTGGAGTGCCAGGACAACCTGGCTGAGCGTCAGCAAGTCTGTGACACTGCTGTCGCCGCGGATACCGATAATGAACACCGCCGGCAGAATGGCGAGCGTGCGCGTGATGAGGCGCCGTATCCACGGCTTGATCCTCCAATGCATAAAGCCTTCCATCACCACTTGTCCGGCAAGCGTACCGGTTATCGTGCTGCTTTGGCCGCTCGCCAGCAGCGCCACCGCGAACAATGTGCTCGCGACAGCCGTCCCCAGCAGCGGTGCAAGTGTGAGGTACGCCACTCGAATCCAGTCGCTCTCGGCTGCTAGTTTTACTACCTGTCCGCCGGCTGCAGCAACAGTGTCCTTCCCATAGAACACTATTGCCGCAAGCACGAGAATAGCAGCGTTGACAAAAAAAGCGATCGTCAACGCGATCACCGAGTCGATCGTATTGAACTTAACAGCCTGCCGTATGGATGCTTCATCCTTCTGCAGTTTGCGGCTTTGCACGAGCGCCGAATGAAGATACAGATTGTGCGGCATCACGGTTGCGCCGATAATGCCGATCGCGACATAGATCATTCCGATTTGGCGGAAGTTCGGAGAAAATAAGGCGACTCCCATTTCCGCAAAGCTCGGCTGCGTCTGTGCGAGAATGAAAATTTCGATAAAATAACACGCACCCATCGTCGCGACAAGGATCAGAACGACAGCTTCAATAGTACGCATCCCGAAACGCTGCAGTCCGAGGAGGAGGATCACGTCGAGGCCTGTGATGATGACCGCCCAGAACAGCGGAATGTGGAACAGCAGATTGAGCGCGACCGCGCTGCCGAGAACTTCAGCCAGATCGCACGCACCGATGGCAACTTCCGAAAATAGCCAATTGGGCCAGCGGGTCCAACTGGGATACCAATCACGAAGACATTGTGCAAGATCTTTTCCGGTCACAACGCCGAGACGCGCGGCTATCACCTGCAGGAAGATCGCCATGAGGCTGGCCATTCCAACAACCCACAAAAGCCCGTACTTGAATTGAGCTCCTCCCTGTAGATCGGTCCCCCAGTTACCGGGGTCCATATAACCTACGCTGACGAGAACGGCAGGCCCCACAAATGCGCGCCAGTTCTTCCAGAAGCCGGCTTCATGCTTCGGCACTGCAACCGTGCCGTGTACTCCTTCTAATGAAAGGTGGTTTGTGTCCGGCCCCGGCTCGCTGTTGTCTTTGGCTGTATTGGGATCGGCCTTATCAGTATTCATATTCTTCCTTGCACGCCATCATCCCTCGACAAAAATATTATGTGATAGCACAGAACTGATAACTGTCTCCTTTGGGCCAATCCTAACAATCACTGAATTATCGAACTTGTTTTTTTGCTTTACCACAATCCGTTTGTTAAGAGAGAGTCCGATGGATGATGCGTATTGCAACATTTCAGGGTTCGAGTCGTTGACGCGCAGAACCCGTACCGTCGCTCCTTCTTCTGCCTCGCCCAGCGGCTGGAGGTTCATCTTCTTGATCGTTCCGTCCTTTTGAGGAATAGGATCGCCGTGGGGGTCCACCTTCGGGCAGCCCAGGACCTCGTCGATCTTTTCTTCCATCCTTTCCGACATGATGTGTTCGAACTCCTCCGCTTCTTCGTGAATCGTATCCCACGAAAAGTGGAGAACTTCCACGAGAAACATCTCCCACAGCCGGTGCTTCCTGATGATCTTGAGTGCTGAACGCTTCCCCTTTTCCGTCACTTCAACCCCCTTGTACGGAACGTGCCGGAGAAATCCTTTTTTCGAAAGCTTTTTGACCATATCGGTAACCGACGCCGGTGAAATTCTCAGCTTCGCCGCAAGGAGGGTCGTGGTGACCTTCTTCTCGCCGGATTCGAGCTCGTAGATATTTTTCAGATAATTTTCGACACTGATGCTTGGCATGTTCTCCATTAAATTTAGGTGTGTCTAAAATAATATTTAGAACGACAAAAGTCAAGAGCGGGGGGAGCCGCATCTGCCTAGTGCCATTTCCCAAAACAAATATTGTATTTTTAAAAAACTACTACACCGCAAAGGACGCTAAGGACGCGAGGATTTCATAGTTTGTTTTACAAAAACATCTTTGCGATCTTAGCGTCCTTTGCGGTTATAATACAAGATTTAATATTAGAAACGGCACTAATCACAAGGGCTGTACCACCATGATATTTTCTTTTGTATATTACGGTATGGAAACTGGTGCTTTTCAGCTTTCGCTTGAGACGACAACTGTTTATTATTCCGTCCGCGGGAGCGGTGAACCGCTCATGCTCTCTCCGGTAACGTGGGGCATCGACGGCCACCGATGGACTGCGCTGGAAGAGCTTGGGCGAGATTTCACCCTTATACGCATGGACCCCCGCGGGACGGGAAAATCCGGGGGAGTAAAAGAAAAGAACGAGTACGGGATTCCAACGCTTGTCGGCGACATGGAGAAGCTGCGCGAACACCTTGGAATCGAACGATGGAATGTCATGGGGCAATCAGCGGCAGGATGGACGGCATTCGAATACACGCTCGCGCATCAAGAGCATGTCGATCATCTTGTGATCGTCTGTTCTTCGCCGACGGGACAATTCTACGAAGGGACATTCCGGGACCCTACCCATCCGATGTATCCCCGCTACGAAAAGCTCTCAGAGGAAATCCGATCACTGCCGCAGCCGGAACGGGTAAAGAAGTTTAATCGCGTGATCTACCAGTACGACGCGCAAACGGAGGAATCCCGAAAAACGATCGATGCGATATTTGCAGATGCGGAATTCGATCCGCGGCGAAATCAATTTTTTGTCATGAACGAATTGCGCAGGTATGACGTGAGGAATCGCTTGTCAGAAATTTCAGTTCCGACGCTCGTTATTGGCGGCAGGCATGATGTCCATGTTTCGCCGTTGTGGTCCGAAATGATGGCGGACAACATTCCCCATTCTCAATTGACGATGATGGAACACAGCGGGCATTTTCCCTGGCTCGACGAGCCGGAGAAATTTTTTGATGCGGTACGAAAATTTCTTTCGGCGCCTCTCTAGGTCCGAACACTCACGCTACCGCTTTCCGCTTTCTTCTCTCTTCTGAAAGATCTCGTCAGATAAACCAGTGTTTACTTTGTAATCCGAATACAGAATGGTCGCGCTCCCTTTTCGCGGCAGCCGCTGCGGGCTGTACATTTTTTCAGACGATGAATCGGCAGGCTGCTGGTTGTCCATATGCGCTTCGATCTTGGAAGGAAGCATATATTTGCCGTCCACGGTTTGGTACTCGAAGTCGACCGCGACTTTTCTTACGTCCGACGGAGTTGATTCAAAATGCGTTACAACCCACCGTGCGCCGTCCACCCAGATATAGCTCTCGCGGATCGGCTTTCCCTTTTCCGGCTTTGAAAGCAGGCGCAATTTGTACACAGGTATATTTTCTTTCCGGCTGGTTTCTACCACCGTTGCGTCGAACTTATCAATAAACTGCGCCGGGTTCATTCCGGCGATTTCGCGCGGGACCATCGCAAAATTCTTCGCTTCGATGTGGATCTTGTCCGGCTGTTTGAAATAGACCGTCACAAGCATCTCCGGAATTTGCATCTTCTCCATATCAACCGTCACCTTCAGCTGGGCGGTATAATCCTTTACCGTCTCGAATTGTCTTTTCATATTCTGAAGAATCTCTGCCGCGGCCGGTGTCTGACCGTATGAAGGACGGATCGCAACCATCAACAGCAGCGCACCGGCAAGAAGAACTCTTTTCATCGCTTTCCTCGTGTAATTATAGATTAGAATTTCATCAGGTCTTGCGCAAAACCCAAAGGGATGAGTTCGCCGGTTGCAGCGGCGAAAACAAATACAAATAGATTCCTGACGTCTCCTCCAGAAATATCTTTTCAGGCTTTTCGCAGCGCCTGTTTTGCCTCGAGAATCGTAACATATTTATTGTAGAGCGCCATGCAAAGCGTTCCGAAAATTCCTATTCCGATAAGAGACCACCATACCCTCGATGGATCGCCCGCCTGTTTTGCGCTTTGATAGAGCCATCCTCCAATCGGGTCCCCGACAAAACGGGCAATGGCAATCGGCAGGAACGCATAACCCTGGAATAGGCCCTGTTGTCCGGAAGGCGCGATCTCGGAAATGTATTCGTAATATCTCGGAGCCTGGATCATTTCCCCGATCGCGAATGCGACGATGCCGGCGGCGATCGTCGGAATAGAAGGATGGATGCCGATGATGATCCATATGAACGATGAGACGGCGAAACCGATAAGAATGGCGGTGCGTGTCGGAATATTTTTTGTCAGCCGATTGATGGGAATCTGGAAAAGTATGATCGCTCCTGCGCCCGCCCACGATTGCACGATCTCATACGGCGCCTCTTTGCCGATATAATCGGTGATGTAGTAGGGAACGATGATGAACTCCTGCCAAAAGATGATCCAGTACAACGAATAAATAAGGAGAAAGATCATAAATTTGAAGTTGCCTAGGACGACGAAAAGATTCGCGATCTTCTTTCCAAGTGATTCCGTCGATCCTGTTTTGTCCCCCTTTACTTCCTTGTACAGTATGAGATTGACGGCAAGCATTGCGAAGCAGCTCGCAGAAGATACAAGGTAGACGAACTCGTTTCCGAAACTGTCCCGCACGAAATACGCGATGGTCGGACCGATCATCGCTCCGGCATTGACCAGCCAGTAATAGATCGCGAAACCGAACGACTTGTTCTTTTCAGTCGAAGCAACGGCCACGGTTCCAAGCACGGACGGCTTAATAAAGGACCCCCCGAATGCGGTGAAAACGAGAAACGCCATAAGAAGCCAGTACAGCGAGAATCCGCCGTAGACTCCTGCGAAGGCCGACATGCCAAGCGATCCGATAAGAAAGTAACCAAGCCCTAATATTGAAAATGCAATATTGAATGCCCGGCGAAAGCCCCATTTGTCTGCCAGCGTTCCGCCGAGAATCGGCAGGAGATAAATTAATCCGCCGAAGATCCCCGACAGCGTGCCTGCTTGCGTTTCCGTGAAACCGAGTCTATTGCGGAGGTAGACCATGAAGACGATCTGCTGTCCGTAGTACGCAAGACGTTCGAACAGTTCCATTCCGTTTGCCACCCAAAACGCAGGATGGAAACCGTTTTTGATCTCAGCGAGGCTTTGGCGAATGTGCATCAACCACCATGGCGCGTTTGTGAAAAATGATCATGAAAGAATATCTTTGTGCCGGAAGACATAAAGTGTGATCAGCCAAAAGCCGACGCAGTGCGCAGCGAGCACGCTGCATGATCTGGCGATGGTCCCCCAATCGAGAGGATTTTTGAATGCCTGCTGCCATACATTTCCGTATGTCGTGAAAAGGTACGGTTTGACCGGCTCAACCGACCCGACCGGCAGGTTTGAAATGACAAGCAACGCGACCATCACGGCCATGGTCGCGATGATCGGGCCGATCGCATTTTCCACGAACGACGAGAAGAGAAAGGCGAGCGAAGCCACGACCCACATCGATAAGATCCCGAGGCCGTACGCAAGGGCAAAGCGGGGCCACAGCTGCGCCTCGGGCAATATCGTGAGCATGTCGCGGTCGATTGCAAGGAGATCGCCGCTGCCGAAAATCAACAGGCCAAGCCCGACGCTGAGCACGGCAATCGAAGCGACCAGCGACGCCGTATAGAGGAGCGTTGTAATATATTTGGAATTGAGAATGCGACCCCTTGATACAGGACGTATCAGCGTCAGTCGAAATGTCCCTGCCGTTGCTTCGCCGGCGAGCTGGTCGCCCGCCACGAGGCTGATGAGAAACGGGACGTGCACCCACAGGCTGTTCATGATCAGTTGAGCGATGATCCATCCGTTAAAGAGATTTCCGGTAATAAAAAAATCGTTCTGCAGCGCGCGCATTTGATACTGGATGAATCGCCCCCCTTCAACTTTCATCGCCCACATCACCAGCGGGATGATGACCACCACGGCGATGAAACCGATGTAGGTCCGCCATTTTGCATACGTTTTAAAAAGTTCGTAATAAATAAGGTTGAACATGGGCCTCCTACCCGGGAATATCGTTTAATTCTCTTCAGTCACTGAAAGAAAATACTTTTCCAGCGAACGCTGCTGCTGAACGGAAAAGACTTTGCACTTTGCGGCCACGAGTTTCGAGATGACGGCCGGAATGTCCCTGGTCTCGACCGATGCGGTAATACCGGAAGAATCTTCGACTGCAGAGCTGACGCTCTTGATTTTTTTCATCACGCCGAGCGCTTTCCTTCGCGGCTCGGCATGTATCAATATTTTATTTGCGCTGGCACGAAGCAGTTCATCAACGCTTCCCTGGACGATAAGCTTCCCCTTGTTAATGATCGCCATGCGCGTCGCGACCTGCTCCACTTCATTCAGCAAGTGGGATGAAAGAAAGACCGTCATCCCATGGTCTTTGGAAAGCCGCGCGATCAACTCGCGGACTTCTTTCATGCCCTGCGGGTCTAGTCCGTTCGTCGGCTCGTCGAGCACGATCAGTTCGGGGTCGCAAAGAAGAGCCTGCGCGATCCCCAGCCGCTGTTTCATGCCGTGTGAAAACGTCTTTACGCGGTCGTACGCCCTCTCCTGTAGTCCGACCAACGACAGCGAGTCCATTATTTTTTTCTTTTGCGGAGTCTTCCCGAGAGTGAGGGATCCGGCGATCTCCATATTGCGAAACGCGGTAAGGTAGAGATAGAAATCAGGCTTCTCAACGATGCCGGCGACTTTCGCAAGCGCTTTTTCTCTCTCGTTTTCAAGACTGTGGCCGAGCAGTTCGACGGAACCGGTAGTGGGTTGAATGAGTGAAAAGATCATCCGGATCGTCGTGCTCTTTCCGGCGCCGTTCGGGCCGAGGAATCCAAACACGTCGCCGCGGTAAATTTCAAGGTTCACATCCTCAGCGGCCCAGCGGTTCTTATAACGCTTACCGAGGTTGATAGTACGTAGAACGATTTCGTCAGACATAGGAGTCAATGATCAATGAACAATCAACAATGAACATTGATCATTGTTGATTGTTCATTGTTGATTGTTAAATTATTTCGTTCAAAAGCTCTTTCCGTGGATTAGGTATGACCACTTTGTTGACGAGCAGGCCGCGCTCCGAACATACCGCTCCGGCCGAATCGACTGCCGACCGTACGGCAGCGACATCCCCCGTTAATGTGACAAATGCTTTTCCTCCAAGGGCCATCGCAAGGCGTATTTCGATGAGACGGACGCTTGCTGTTTTCACCGCGGCATCCGCAGCTTCGATCAACGACGCAACGCTGAACGCCTCGACGATTCCAAGCGCGTCCAGCATCTCCACATGAGATACTCCGGAGATGGCCGGAAAAATGTCCTTGTGTACGTTTGGAATAACGAATGTATCAATCACCATGCCCGTGCCGCTGACCGTCCCCGCGTCAACGCTCGCCCGTACGGCGGCAACGTCGCCTCCGACCATGACAATATATTTCCCCGAGCAGATGCTTCGGGAGAGAAGCAATTCAACGTCTGCGGCTTTCAGCATTGCATCGCCCACCAGGTATCCGGCCGCAATGCTGGAAAGTTCGATCAAGCCGATGGAATTCATTTCTGGCATGCTTCTCCTTCACGGTTATTTTTGTTCTATGATGATCTCTTCGTTCTGCAGGGTGACAACGCCGTCAATGCTCGCATGAACACGGGCGCCAAGTTTGCCTGTGGGGATCTCGCCGATGACATCTCCTGTCTTTACAACATTTCCCGATCTTACAACCGGAATTGCGGGTGCTCCGATATGCTGGGCCAGCGGTATTCGCACTCGAGCCGAAGAAAACGTTGTCTCCCGGTAGTGCGCGGGCACATCATAGTCTCTCACGCCAAGTTTTCCGACCAACTGCTTCAGCGGTACATGCCTGCCGTCATACATCGGGTGCGGTTTCACTTCCTTGTTGCCCTGCCATTGTATTCCTTTCGCATTGAGGTCGACCTTCGCCTTATCACACGCTTCTTTCGGGAACAGATCTTCCGGGCATGCGTACAAAGTGCACAGACCGCAAGAGCAGCAGAGCTGAGCCCATTGATTCCAGAGGTCTTCGCCGGATGCGGTGAAGCTGAGGCTCCGCATCACCTTATGCGGCTGAACATCGTATCCCAGCAGGTAACGGGGACAGAACTCCGTGCAGTAACTGCACTGATCGCATGCCGATTTACCTATACGGTGTTTCGATTTTTCCGGCAGATTTTTTCTTGATACCAGCCGATGTTCCACCGGTAAGACGACCAAACCGGCGCACGTTTTTGTCACGGGGAGGCTCATATCCGAAGAAAGCTTTCCCATCATGATGCCGCTGACGAACACGGCGTATTCGGAAACCGATGCGCCGCCTGCCGCGGCAACGACGTCCGCGAAACTGATTCCAATAGGAACAGTAAACGTCGATGGGTTTTTGACCGCGCCTGCGACACTAATACACTTTGTGGTAACGGGTAATCCTTCGCCGGCATAAAACATGTTACGCAGTGTCTCCACGTTATTGACAACGATGCCCACGTCCAGCGGGATTCCCTGAGGCGGAATCAGCCGCTTCGTCGTTTCATAAACAAGGACGTATTCATCACCCGTCGGATAATAGTCTCCCAGCAATTTCAGTTCGATATCCGTCCGTTCCAGCGACGACCTGACGCCGCCCAGCTGATCTTCGTATTTCTTCTTGATGCCGAGGACCCCGTGCTTCGCTCCTGTTGACGACATCAGTTGAACCATTCCGTTTACGACAGCATCGGGTTCACGCTTCAACAACTCCAGATCCTTATGGAGGAGCGGCTCACATTCTGCGCCGTTCGCAAGAACAAATTCGACCGCAGACGCTGCCTTAACGTGCGAAGGAAAACCTGCGCCGCCGCATCCGACAACGCCGGCATTTCTTATTTGCTCGTGGAATGTCATAAATCTCTTATATTTTCATTTCTTGCCGATTAACTCAGACAGCAACTTTCACTATCAACTTGTGGACTTCGCCGTCGGAGACCATCGGCGCGTGAGCGTCCTCCGGAAAGAACATGGCAAACGCACCGGAAGGGACAGCGCACCAGATCAACGGCTCGTCGTTGAAGAGCGCGGCATCTTTCTCGCTGTTGTGCGGTGAAAGCACCTCGCGGCAGTTACATGCGGCCTTCCAGCCCATGACGTCCACGCCCTGAATAATATAATGGATATCGATGTAGATCCTGTGCACCTCGAGCTTTACTTCAGGCTTCTGCTTTCCCATGCCCCGGCTCGCAATAACGAACAAGTTCTCTCCATCAATTTCTTCGCGGTTAGATGCCAGAATTCGCGCGGCCGGCGTCCTGAGGTAGAGAAAGGCCTCCGCAAATCGCGGGTTGAGCGGATAATACTTTTCAGCGTTCTCTAATGCATCAATGATCATGAGATTTGCAGTGATGAGGATTGAAAAACGGAATGAATCACCGTCAAGCTAATCATAATGCTTCAGCTGCGGCCACATTTCTTTCAGCGGCATTTTCAAATTCCGGCAGACGTAGATCGCGAGATTGTTTTCATATGGTATGGCGTGTTCGGTCATTACACTATCGGCGATGGTAACGCTTTCAAATATATCCGTTTTTCCTTTTAAGTCCCCGCCGAGAATAATCATAAGTTCGCCGGTATACTCCCTTGGACCCCAGATCCAATAATTGTTGTGCCGGCCGATCGATTTCGGCAAATCGTATTTACTCGAATAGAAGTCGATCGCACCGCACCGGCCATAGTTGTCTCCAAAAATTGCGCACTTCGCCTGGTCTTCGGGAGAGAGGGAATGAAATACTTTTGCAACTGCCGCCGCTTTGTCTTCCCAGCCGAACATATCGGCATAAAACTGCGGAAGATCGCTTAATTTTTTCCCTTCGGGTGTTGATGGTTTGACGCCAAGTGCATCCGCATACCTGATGTACGATTCAACGGGCAGTATAGGGATTGCCAGGGGTGCGAGTGTGATGCCGGCGGCAACGATGAAGGCGTATGCCGGCCGGACCCATCGCGCAATACCCGTTGCGGTCCACTGTTCGACGGCAACTCCGCCTGCGGCGAACAGCATGGGATACGCCGGCGATAAATATTCGGGCTTGCTGTGCCCGTTCACAATCAGAACAATCAACACAGTCAGGTAGACATACGCGATGATCCTGAACCGGCGCTCTTTCCTAGAAAAGAGAAGCCAGAAAAGACCCGACAACCACAACGGGAAGGTTACCGGGTTCTGACCCAATATCTGCCCGAGGAGAAATATCTTCGGCGTGAGAGATGAATATTTTCCTCCCGATGCATTACGCATGAATTCAAGATCGGCGAGGCCGTGCGTCGCATTCCAGATGATGAAGGGAAGAAAGAACGCGAATGCGATCACTCCCGCAATGTACGGATATTCAGTTTTCAGCCAATGCCGTTCGGTTGTCGCCGCAACTCCGACGAAGATCCCGAACCCGAGCCACAGAACGCTGATCTTGTTGAGCAGACCGAGGCCGAGAAGTAATCCCAATTGGAGCCAGTATTTTTTATCACCGGTCTTCACCAATAGGATGAGTACGTAGGTCGACCATGCCCAGAACAGCAAGTCGAACGCGTTCATGGAAAAGAAACCATCCATAGCAAGAAGAATGAGCGAAACGAGTGCGGCGATCGAGGCCATGCCCTGTGCGAACCTGCCGCCGCCGAATTCCCGCGCCATCAAACCCGTGAGAAAAACTGTGGCGGCGCCAGCAATGGCCGGGAGAATTCGAACTGCAAAAATCGAATCCCCGAAGACCAATCTGTTCAGCGCGAAAACGAAAATCGAGAGGGGAGGCTGGTCAACGTACCCGGCGCTGAGATGATCGCTGCATGCGGCATAATAAAGTTCATCGCGAAATATTCCGTAGCCGACGAATGCGTTTGTATAGAAATGTATCAGCAATTTGACGAGGGCAACGATTAAAATGAGCAGCGTACCGCTTGTAAAGGAGTTCTTTATTCCCACAAGCGTCTGTCGAGAAAATAATGCGGATGTCATTTTTCCTGTTGTCAGTTCTGAGCTTTCATGTATGCTTTGAAGCGGGCGGCAAAATCCGATTTAGGAGAAAAATCGTTCTCCCTCGTCTTCAGGAATATATCCTCTGATGCTGTAATGCACCAGTAGACGATCGTGCTGTCCTTCCCCGGAATGACAGCGCCGTTTGTCGCGACGATGCTCTGATCCTTTTTGATAACGAATCTCAGCGTATCGTTTTGAAATTCGTGTTTAAAAACGTCCCCGAGGTCGGCAAAGATCGCCTTTTCTCTCCAGACGAGAACGCTCTCTTCGACTGCAAGATCGCGCTCTTTGACGTACAGTCCGTCATGCACACGGTCGAGGAGATAATCATCATCCTTCCATGACCGGACCGCCTCGTCGAAATCCTTTGCCTGTTTTGCTTCTTCAGTTTCGTCTGATTGAACATTACGCATAATTGAGATAATTGTTCCGCTCTTTCCATCTTCATTCATCGTGATCTTGAATTCCGTCATTTCACTTGCAAGGCATCCAAGTCCGGCGAAAGCGAGGGAAAGAAAAAGGAGGCGAGAGCAGCTCTTCAGAATTGTGATCGGTCGAACCATGATGACTCTCCTTACGAGATTGAGACAGCAATTCATCGCGTCGGCAGCAGAGCTATCGTTGTGTTCGAAAGTTTAGTGATTATTGGCGAGAGAAGCAAGAAAGGATCAATGGAGTGAAACGCCAAAGCGCCCTCGTTGGGAACGAAAAATATCCTTTATTGACAGGATCCTCCCTCAAGGTCCGGTCCCAAATAGAGTTTGGGAACAAGAAAAAAGCGGATCCTAAGGACTCCTTCTGAATCGGGCGTACTTGGGTCAATCTTCATCAACTTTTTTTATTTAATCCCCCGCTTTTTCTTTTCGATGATGACCTGCATATCCACCGACGCGGCACAGAGAGGACAAACATACCGCTTTGTCGTTTCATTGAAATCCGGTTCGTGCGTCTGGTGACAATTGGGGCATTTGATCATCAGAGGTTTTTCTTCACGGGGTTTGGGCATAAACTTTTCCCTTTGTGTAAGACTTTGGCCGATGCGAGATATCAGTTTTAGCAACAATTGCGGGGGAACCTGTTTGAATTTAACTTCGTTGAGATTGTTTGTAATAACGCTAATCCAGCCGGAGGGCGCTGGCTCCGTCGAAACCTTTCCCCCGAGAATCCGTAACATTGAGGAGCCCCGATATAATTGCCATGGACCACACTCACATTTCGACAATGCAGGCACAGCTGCTGCAGCGCCGTGACCGGCTGCAGGAATTTATACGCGAAGAGAGAAAAACTCCTCAACTCGTAAGGCTCGTTCAGGAAGTAGAATCGGCCCTCGAGCGCATGAACGACGGATCATACGGCATCTGTGAAGTCTGCCACGAAACCATCGAGGAAGAATATCTTCGTTCGGAACCCCTCGTCCGCATTTGCCTTTCGCACCTGTCCGAAACGCAGCAGCGGGCGATCGAGCGAGACCTCCAGCTTGCTTCGGAAATCCAAAGCAAGCTCCTACCCATTCACGATTTGACCATTGACGGATGGGAAACGAGCTATCACTATGCGCCGCTCGGGCCGGTGAGCGGAGACTACTGTGACATCGTCAAGGCCGACGATGGGTCGACATACTTTTTCTTCGGCGACGTTTCGGGCAAGGGCGTTGCGGCATCGCTCCTCGTCTCGCATCTCCACGCAATGTTCAGAACACTCCTCTCAACCAGCCATAAGCTCGATGAACTCGTCGCGCGCGCAAACCGGCTCTTTTGCGAAAGCACGCTCTCGGCGAATTTTGCAACCCTCGTCTGCGGGAAGCTGGACAAATCAGGGAACGTCGAACTCTGTAACGCGGGTCATTGTTATCCTCTCGTTGTAAAAAGCGGTCAGATCCGTTCGATCGAGAGTACGGGGCTGCCCCTCGGGACGTTTTTCAATTCCGAGTATCAACTGACCAGCTTCAGGCTCTCAAACAACGACGTTCTCTTCCTCTATACCGACGGTCTCACTGAATGCACAAATGAACAGGGTGAAGAGTACAGCGAAGCACAACTTTCTGCGCTCGTCTCGCGTGAATCGGACCGCGCCCCGCAAGAGCTTCTCCGCATTTGCGTCGATGACCTCACGCGATTTCGTTCGAAGGCTCAGCGGACGGACGACCTGACGATCATGGTCTTCCGAAAGACGGCCTGTTAAAGGAATCGTATTCGACGTGCACCTGTAACATTCCGGAAGCGCTGGAACCCTTTCTCCAATGTGACGCCATTGCTCACTTCAATCGTACTGTCTCTTTGATCGGCAGATCGCGCGATGATGTCCCGATAAGAATTTCGTACGTTCCTTTCGATGTTGCCCATCGGCGGTTCATGTCGTCATAATATGCAAATGACGCCGTGTTAAGACGGAGCGCGACATTCTTCTTTTCCTTCGGCTCCAAATAGACTTTTGCGAATGCCTTTAATTCTTTTTCCGGGCGAAGAACTTTCGCGCTGTCGTCGTGAATGTACACCTGCACCACTTCTGCTCCGGCAACAGCGCTCGTGTTTTCAACGCTGGCAGTCACGGTGTATTCGTTATCCATGCTCGCGGTAACCGGTGCGATCTTCACGTCGCTGACCGAAAATTTTGCATACGACAATCCGTAGCCGAAAGGGTACCTGACCGCGAGGTTTTTCGTATCGAAATGCCGGTAGCCGACAAGGATGCCGTCGCTGTACTCCGTCTCGTCGTTTGCTCCCGGATACGAACCATACGCGGAACAGTCTTCCGATCTTTTCGGCATGGTAACGGGCAGCCTGCCCGAAGGATCGGTCGTTCCGGAAAGAACCTCGGCGATGGCCTGAGCCCCTTCCTGCCCGGGATACCACGCTTCGACAAGCGCGTTGACGTTGTCGATCCAGTTCTCCATCACGATCTGGGCGCCGGCCTCAAGGATGACGACCGTATGAGAATTTGCTTTTGCGACGGCCTTGATCAGATTCACTTGGGCCGCCGGCAGGTCAAGAGCGGGACGATCAAAACCCTCCGATTCCAGCAGCTGCGAATCACCCAAAAATAGCAGCACTGCATCGCACCGTTTCGCGAGAGCAATCACACCAGGTATTTTATCATCGCTCGGTTTCGTAAGCCCGAGACGCGCAACGGCTCCGCCCAGGTTTTGATAATACTCCATTTTTATGCTGTACGACTTTCCCGCTTCCATGGCGTAATTAATGCTTCGAGATTCCTCCGCATGATCGCTCCAGTTGTCGATCAAGAGATGACCGTTAAGATAGAATCGAACGCCGTCGTCCGCTGCAACAGAGATTTCGAACGTGCCGGATTCTGCCGCACGGATGCTTCCCGTCCACCGGACTGAGAAACTATCGGCGCCGATTCCTTCTGCAGGGCTTTTCTCTCCCCAGTCAAAATTTACCGTCGTATCGATCCGGCGCACGGCAGGCTCGCCCCGCAGATCTATATTATTGAAATATTCGCCGAGCAAGCCGTTCTTTCCCGGTTCGTTCGGCGGAGAAAGCAGGTCAGGGCTGATCGGCGTTATTCCCCCGGGGAGTTCCGCCCCGACGGCATAATTGAACGTCACCGATTTTCCATACATCCTTTTCAGCGCACCGAGCGGCGATTCAGCGGGCGCCGGGTTCACCATCGAGCTTCCGCCCCCTCCGGTGCGGGCAACTGCGGCGTTCGGACCGATCACAGCGACCGACTTCAATGCCGACATATTGAGAGGGAGGGTATTGTGTTCGTTTTTCAGCAGAACAATTCCTGCTCGTGCAACGTCCAGTGCGACTGAGCGCTGGGGGGCGTCATCGGCTTGCGGTTTTTTTGAAGAAACCTGATCGAAGAGGCCGAGCCGGAACATGACGCGGAGAATTCGCCGGATCTTACCATCGATCGTTGAATCAGTCACGGCTCCGGACTTGATAAGCGGAAAAAGTTTGTCCTTATTGAGAAATTCACCGGTCGGCATTTCTAGGTCGAGGCCGTCATTTGCAGTCGCAAGGCTGCTGTGCACGGCTCCCCAATCGGACATGACAAGCCCCTGGAAGTGCCATTCTTTTTTCAATACATCCTGTAAGAGAAACGTATTCTCGCTGCAGAAAGAGCCGTTCAGTTTGTTGTATGCGGACATGACCGCCAGCGCTCCCCCTTCCTCAACGGCGGCTTTGAATGCCGGGAGATAAATTTCATACAACGCACGCAAACCAACCTTGTTATTGATACGGCCGCGATCCCACTCCTGGTTGTTCGTAGCGTAATGTTTGACGGTGGCAGCGACATTGCTCCCCTGAACTCCACGCACGTACGACACCGCAATGCGTGATGTCAGATACGGATCCTCGCCGTAACTTTCAAAATTTCTTCCCCCTTGTGGAACGCGGTTGATATTGATGCACGGGCCGAGGATGACGTTACGCTCCTTCGCTTTTGCTTCCTGTGAGATCGCCCATCCGTATTTTCCCGCGAGCGCCGTATCCCACGTCGAGGCGAGCATGATTCCTGCGGGAAACGCCGTCGATGTTCCCCACCGAACGCCGACCGGGCCGTCGGTCATCTTCAATTCGGGGATACCCAGGCGGGCGTTAGGTTTGGTTTCGAATCCCGTCCCGCCTAACATATCTATCTTCTCTTCAAGAGTCATTTTTGAAATCAGGTCGTCGATCCTTTGTTCGACCGGAGTCTGTGGATCTTTATATCCGCCGCCGGCGAACGTTAGTTGAAACCCTGCAATAAGTATTAAGCACCGTAAGAGAGAACGTTTCATACAATTGATCCTTTGTCTATCTGAGAGAATGTATCTGGTAACCTCGTTCCCAACTTCCAGTTGGGAACGCTCATCGACCCCACCCTTGCTCTCCCCTTGTAGGAAAGGGAAGGCATCGGCAGTTTCTCTCCTTTTTAGGGGGAACACGAGAGCGGGAATTTCATTTTTCGTCACCCGTTCCCTTGTCCCGTTCCAGCACTTTAGGAATGACCAGCGACGGTTTATGACGGGCTGAATCGGCGGCTCTTTTTCGTGATCCGCCGATCGCCGTGATCGCTCGTTGGTAGGCAGCGTCATATGGAATGCCCTTTGCCATCAAATCGCGTTCGAATAATTCCGTTGCAATAGAAAATTCCGTTTCCTCACACGAAATTTGGCTGTCGATCCAGATTTCGTTTGCAGGAATAAAATGGCATGCCAGGTCATTATCGCTGAGCCCAAAATCGGGATAAATCTCGCGGCGCACGACAGCGCCGTCCACGATCCAAACGGAAATGCCTTCCCTGTCTCCGAGCGGAACACGATAAACGTTGCGAAGGATTATCGAATCGGGGAGTTCCGCAATTTCTTTAACGCCGTCGCAATCTGTCGGCGAAACACGGGGAAGCTCTTTTTCGTGCGCACGCGACGAGGAGTCGTCTGATCGGCGCATGGAGCGCTCGATTTCCAGAGCGCGATTGTGTGCATCGTCGTACGACATTCCCCGCCGGGCCATCAGCGAACGCTCAAACAATTCATGGGCGAGCGTGTACTCGTATTCTTCAGCCGCTATGGAATTGTCAATCCATATTTCTTTTGCGGGAATGAACGGGTAGCGTTGAGGATTTCCGCCATACAAAAATGAAGGATACACATCGCGGCGAACGACAGCGCCATCAACAATCCACACATTGAAGCCGTCCTTCACCCCCATGTGAAACCTGTATACTCCGCTGATCCGCTGCGCCGCCGCGTTGCCGCCGATGAGAAAGAGTAAGAGTAGAATGTATCTGTTCATTGGTCTGAGGAAGTTGTAAGTAATAGGTTATAGGTTTTAAGTTTTAGGTTATAAGCGATAAGTATTATTTTGCATCTCCTTAATTTTTAATACAATACGAAAATCCTATAACTTAGAACTTATAACTTACAACGTATAACCTAAAACTTAAAACTTGTAACTCATATCGACATTCACCGCCACCGCACCACTCCCACTTTCACAAGGTCATCCAGATAGCGGGCAACAATTTTGGTCCCAAGGGGCGCATACTCAGCACTTAGAGCATCTCGAATTTCCGAGACGGTTCGCTTTCCATCGATGAAATTTACAAGTTCGAACCGTTCGTCTGCGCTGAGATTGAATTCCGGCGAACTGTAGTAAAGCGAGTCTTTACCTTTGAGTTTGCTCGCTGGTAGCCCGAAATCGAGCGGCCCTCGCGTCAACCGTACGGGCACCCGTTTATCGGGAGTGTCTGCGATCGCCGGCGGATTCTCATTGGCGCCACGCTGAAGAGCTTCCGACCAAAGCTCTTTGAGTAAGTATTCTTTTTGCCGTTGAATTTCCTCCGCCGCAGAGGAAACGTCGCTCCCGACATTCTTGCTATTGTTGAACGTCAACACTGATTCAAGTGTCTCAGTTTCCCAGCCCGCCCGATGTTCAACAATGTTGACCGCTTCAGCCCATGCTGTGTCGGGATCTTTTCCGGCCGAAGCGGCGATCAGTTGGCGGGCTCGCCTGCCGTCGTCGGCCAGGCGTTTCGCAGAGTTCGCGGATGTGAGATACACAAGGTCGACCGCCTGATCATCGGTGAGGTTCGCCAGGTAGAGCATCGCCCCGGTGGAAATGATCTCGCTCCGTTCCAGCTCGACAGGGTCTACCTTGTCGGGCGTATCTTCGGAGGTATGGTGCGTGTAGTCGGAGTGGCTGAACATTACGCCAGGGATCTTTCTGTCAATAAACATCATGTGGTCGCTGCCCCCCCCGTACGGTGTGATGCGGTAATTGAATTGAGACAGGCTCCCGCGCGGAGTACGAATGTCCATACGATCGACCATCTGCGCCATGTTCTCGACGACGTCGTTGAGCGCGGAAGGATTCGAATCCGGCGTTCTCGTAATTCCCATTTCAGAATGAAGGAGATCAAGATTTTCACCGACCATATCCATATTGATATTGGCAAGAAATTTTCCACCGAGCGCCGGGCCGACGAGTTCCGGATGCACGTCGATGTACGGCATCGTCCCGTTCCATTCCGGCACCCACAAGAACCGGAACGAACGTTTGGGTTTCGCCAAACTTCCATTTCCCGTCAATTCCTTCAGTGTGCGTGCAATGTCGAGAATGGCACCCGACCCGCTCGCATTATCGTTTGCGCATTCTTTCGGATGGTCAAGATGCGCGCTGAAAACGAGTTCTTCGTCGGGGCGCTCCGTCCCTCGGATGTGAGCGACAACAACATCCATGAAATACGGTTCAAGGCCTATTCCTTTCACTTGTCCGTGAACGACGACTTTCTTTCCCGAAAGAAGCATATCGCGAAGCTTTGTTCCCTGCCTGTTGGTAAGGTTAAATCCGAATGTCACGCGGCTCAATTCATCCGTCCGCGGCCACATGCCGGTGTATTGAAGCATGTCGGGATGCTCTTTCGCACGGTCATCGTCAAGGAAACAGACTACGGCCTTCGCACCGTACTTGAGAACCGCGAGACGGTGGACCGTTCCGCCGTAGCCCGTCGCAAGTGCGATCTTCCCTTTCACATTTTTTCCAGCGTAATCTTCGTCCCGTTCTCCGCTGCCAACCCACACAAGCTCGGCCGTGACGTCGCCAGGATTGGAATATGTTATCACGCTCATCGCGATTTCCGGGTAACCGACAATCCTCTCGTTGTACGGTTCGACCATGCGCAATTCTGCCGAAGAAATATCCCATCCCGATGGCGATTGCCATGTCTGGTAATTGACTTTTCCGTCTGATTTGAACGTTTCGATATAGGCGTCCTTTTCGGAAAACCCGTAGCTGCGAAGTTTTCCAAGGACATAGTTGGCAGCATCCCTGTACTGTCGTGATCCCTGAATGCGATGATACCTCGTGATCTGGTACACGTGCTCTTTTGCCAGTTCGCCGCTGAGGGATTCGTGCAAGAGGTCTCGCGTTTTATTGTCGAGCAAGGTCGCTCGATCCTGGCTGAGCAGGGGAAGGAAGGACATGACAGCAGTCGTCACAATGGCAAGAATCGTCTTCATGGAATTTCCTTTCACATTCGGGATTTGCGATAATGATTTTTATTTTTGAAGGCGCTTGAGGAGTTGAATCTGCCCGGCGTGGTACACATCGTGCGATGCGATTCCAGAAATGCTCTGAAGGTTTGTCCACTTGCTGCCGGATGGTCTGTTATTAAGAGTGGAGGTAGTCAGTCCGGCAACTGCGCTGCAGAGTGATCGATGAGATTCCTCGAGGAGTGCAATATCTGCGCGCCAGGCTTTGTCACTTTCGACCAGCGGACGCGGGAACCAGTTGCTTCCTTTTAACGGGAATGTGCCTTTTTTCTCACCCAGAATTCTCCGCCGCACGATGTACTTCCAGTACGCACAATGGACGGCAATTTCCCAAATATTATGGCGGCCTGGGGCAGGCCTCCATACAGCCTCTTCAATTGTGACGCCCCTGATCGAGCCACGAAGATTCGTTCCATGCCAGGCCCGCAGATGATATGACTCCTCGATAATCTGAAGAAGAATTCCTACCGTGTCGGATCCGTTTCTCTTTTGCATCATGAGTTCCGTTCCAGCCAAGCCATGACGCCGAATCTCTCCATGTCGACCTTCCCCTTTTCAAAAACCACTCCTTCTTTTTCTAACAGCACTTTTTGTTTTCTGAATCTGGCGGTTCTTGGAGGGAAGGAGATTCTTCCTTGTGCGTTGATGATCCGCTGCCAAGGAACGGCCGAGTTGCGGGGAAGGTGATGGAGTGCGTACCCGACAAGACGCTGTTGTCCGGGGAGCCCGGTGAGTGCGGCAATGTCTGCGTACGATGCAACCCTGCCTTTGGGGATTTGTTTCACCGTTTCCCAGATTCGTTGATACTTGGTTTGCTCTTTCGGCATTGAGAGTGCAAATTAGGCCAGGCGGAACGAAAAGAGTACCTCACGCAAAGTCGCCAAGGGGCAAAATTGTTTTTTGGTCCACTTTGCGACTTTGCGTCTTGGCGAGCGGTAATTTTCCTTTTCTCTTGACGTCGGCTGGTGAACGGAGACTACTTGATTCCCAGAAGTTCAATTTCGAATACGAGCACAGAGTTGGGCCCGATTTGCTGGCCATTGCCCCGTGCGCCGTACGCCATCTCGGATGGAATAACGACCTGCCACTTCGACCCGACCGGCATCAGCTTCAGCGCTTCGGAGATTCCTGGAATAATGTTCCCTACCGGGAACTCCACAGGCTGACCGTTCTTATACGAGTTGTCGAACTCCGTTCCATCGGACAACATAGCGCGATAGTTCACGACTACCTTATCTGTGACAGTCGGCTTTTTCCCCTTCCCTATCGTCAACACTTTATATTGCAGTCCGCTCGGAAGCGTCACAACTCCGTCCTTCTTTTTGTTCTCAGCAAGAAAAGCGTCCCCGTCTTTCTTGTTCTTTTCGGCATGGACGGCCATCGTCTGGGTTTCGAATGCCATCACGATGGACCTTGCCTGGTCATCGGTCAAAACCGGTTTGCCGTCAGGGCTCAGATCCCTGAGCGCCTGGGCGAAAGCATCCGGACTGATGTCGATCTTTTGGTTCTTCAGGTTCTTACCAAAATTCAAGCCAATGCTGTAACTGACGCTGTCCTGGAGCGTTTTCAATTCTGTTCTATGCTGCGTACTCTGGCATGCCGACAGTATGATACTGAGGCAAAATGCTCCAAGCAATTTAGTGTACTTCATCAGGAGATTCCTTCACAAGAGTGTGTGCAATTGAGACGGCATGATTTTCGTCTTCCTAAACTAATATTTAAAATACGGCTTTTATTGGGCTTATTCAAATGCGGTAGAGATGGTTACGGAGAGAACGGGGAGGAGATAAAACCTGCGCTAGTATAGTCTGTAGTCCTATATTCTTGCCGGACGCTTATTCAAAGATCAATTTAATATTAACGATCTCCGGCCTGTTGCCGGTGCGGATCGGGGGACCCCAGGTTCCGACCCCGCAGGAGACGTAGTAATGAGTATTTCCTTTCTTCTTATAGCCCCAGCTTAGTTCATAAACTTTTTTCGTAATAAAATTGAACGGCCACAATTGGCCGTGGTGGGTATGACCTGAGAGCTGAAGATCTACTCCATTGACTTCTGCCTCTTCGAGGCGGAAGGGCTGGTGGTCCATCAAGATCACTGGGTAGCTCTTGTCAACGGCGGCCATTAACTCGGCAAGGGGTTTCCGAGTCTTGTCGGTAAACCCGCGAATGCTGATGTCTTCCCTTCCTACAACATACACGCCGTCGCCGATCTTTACCGACGAATCGCGCAGCATCGTAACGCCGTGCTCGGTGAGATACGCACACGCAGGTTCGACTCCGCCGATATATTCATGATTCCCGGTTATGGCAAGAACACCGAATTTCGATTCAATTTTCCGAAGCGTTTCGCCGAGGTTATTCCTGATCACTGGGCCGATGTCTTCGTCCACAACGTCGCCGGGAAGCAATACAAGGTCTGGCTTGAGGGAGTTGATGCGCGCGACAATTCTTTCAAGCTTGGATTTGCAGACGATCGTCCCCAGGTGGATATCGGAAGCGACGGCGATATTGAGTGATCGTAACGCACGGCCGTTCTTGTGGATCGACAGTTCAAGCGTTTTGACGATAGGCGAGCGGGCGTTGAAGTAGCCGGCAACAACAATTATCAACACTGCCCCCATGACGACAAACGATGTTGTCTCTTTTGTTCGTTCGGGATTAACAGTAAGGAATGAAGGAAAGAATGGAACGATGAAATTCAAAAGCCGAATGATATCGATCGCAAATGCGAAAAGTAAAAAATAAACCATCGCCGCGAGCCAGAAGGACCCGAGCAACACCAGCACACTACTGAGCCAGGAAAGCGAAAAACGCTCGAGCACTCTTCCGGCAATGAACGAAAGCGAGAGAACGAGAAACGCCGCGACATAGACCGTCCTCCATATCTGTTGAAACCCGCCTGCCTCCCATTCCCGGATAAAGATATAGTAATTGATGAGTGCATAGACCGACAGAGCGATCGAAAAGAAGATGGCAAGATTAATTTTTTTCATCAGGGACAGAAAAAGTACGAGTGGCGCCGTAAAATGAAAATCCTACAATCGTATGAACACGAACGGCACGTGCAGAAGTGCCCAGATAGAGTACGTAATCGCAGTTTCCTTCCTGGTTGTCGGCGACAGGACGGCAAAATACACTCCTCGTGCGACGGTGTTGCTTAACAACGCAATGATGATCGCGGGGACGACTATCTTCGACAAAACATCCGAGCCGCGGATAAGAGAGAGGATAAAGGGCACGACGTCTGTAATGCCGACAACCGTTGAAAGTCCGAGAACACCGCTGTCTCCAAAACTTTTTTGAACGAGCCCGGTGACGACGGAGAGGATCACAAATAGTGCACCAAACGCCATCGCCGGGCGGATTTCAAACGGGTTCTGCAGTATAGGAACCGCGTCCTGACTTGCAGCCGGGCTCCGCCAAATAATTCGCGCTGACAAGGCGACCCCGATGAAAAAAAGGAGCACCAGCCTCCATGCAAGCATGGGAATGATGCTGGCATTGATGACCCAGATGAGAATCAGGATCCGCAGATTCATGACACTCCCCGCAAGGACTGACGCCTGAAGTGCTTCCATGGCCCGATTGGGATTCTTTTGTGCAATTCTCCCTACCGCCATCGTCAACGCGGTGCTCGACACGACCCCGCCGAGGGCTCCCGAAAGCCACATCCCGATTCGCTGTCCAAACTTTTTGGAAAGAAAGTAACCGACAAACCCGATCGACGATACGAGGATGACAATTTTCCAGATGGTCGTCGGGTTGAGTTTGAACGGAGTATATTCCTGGTCCGGAAGAACGGGCAGGATAATGACGGTAACAAGGAGGAATTTTATTGTAGCTAGAAATTCCACCTTGTTCAGCCGTTCGACATACGATTCGAGCGCAGCTTTTTCGGAAAGGAGGATCGTATTGACGACGCCGATCGCCATTGCGATCCAGACATCGACGAGGAGCGCAAGCGCGCCCGTGACGAACGTAAGGAGAGCAGAGATCTCACTCGTTGACCCATACCGTTCGACCTTGATTTTGGCGACATACGCAATTGCCGTCAGTGCGGCGACGGACATCAGACCGACCGGCAGCATCAAGACTATGCCGATCTTGTAGAACCACGCGCAGCCGAAGCCGAGCAGACTGATGATCGGGTGCGTGCGCACTCCGCCGAACACCATTTTCTGTTCTTCGATCTTCGTGCTCTCGCGCTCCAGTCCGACGAGAAACCCGAGGGCGAGCGCGACCAGAAACCGGAGCTCGGGCGTCCATTCAAAAGTATTCATATTTTACAGGTGAGAATGTCTTGAAAACATAATACAGAATTCAGAATAACGTATTCTGAATTCTGTATTATGCATTCCAATTTACTTTTTCTGCCGTATGATGTCGCCAACTTTGATCTCCGTTCCATCGGTGATCTTTGCCTTGCTCGCTTTTCCCTTCAGAGCATCTTCGATAACTTTGATCGAACCGACCTTCGTTTCCTCGGATCCAAGCGATGCGCCCGTATCAGGATCCTTCAATTCTTCGCCTTCGCGGAAGACGACGAACTCGTCGCCGACCGACACGTTTCCTTCCGACCCAGGTTTCATCAGCAGAGTTCCGTCGGTATTGACTTTCAGAACCTTTCCGGACCAGGGTATTTTCTCCATATTGTCTACGATGAGCTTGGCGGCGCCGTCAATTGCTTCGCGGCACGCTTTGCCGATATCGGTGTCGTTCCAATTGCTCGCATCACTGAAATCCATATCCTCGTACCGCACGCTGAGGCCTGTAGTAGATTCCGAGCCTTCTTCTTTTTCAGCCGCGACAACTTCTCCGGTGGTCGTGTTGACGAGGCGTATATCAACTGCCGCCCGCGCCGTTTTCTTGGTGATCCCGCCCCCGAATAATGACACACCGCCGGAGACGGTATTCTGCTTGGTTCCGAACTCGCTCACGCTGCCGATGACGAGCAACTCCACACCGAGAGCTT
Source organism: uncultured Chitinophagaceae bacterium (assembly GCA_964439265.1). Taxonomy (GTDB): domain Bacteria; phylum Bacteroidota; class Ignavibacteria; order UBA10030; family UBA8401; genus JAGVPT01. Next base: position 12,089 of record CAYTOA010000028.1, on the reverse strand, counting down.
TTCCCACTTTTGGGGCCGATTCAGGCGTCACGACACCGGATTGGCCAAGTTTCTGCTCCTCGAGCACTTTGTCAAATTCCGCACGTTCAATGACGACGAATTTTCCCGATTTTACCAGAGCGGTTGTCAACATATCCGAAACCCCGACGCCGACATGATTGTACCCGCAGCCGGAGCGATCGTCAAAACGCGAAACGGCGATACGTTTTTTCAGTTGTGCGTCAGCGGTGTTTGAAAATGCCGCGACGAAGAAGACAGCCATAAGACCAATAATTCTATATTTCATAGAACCTCCTGTGATGGTCGGTGAGTAGGATCGTCTCTGAAATTTTGATGCGTGAATATAGAAATTCTTGAATAGAGAATCAAACATTTTGGGCCGAAAAGGAATGTCTCGCGAAAGAATGCTGCCGGATCCGTCCTTGTTTGTTTAAGAAATTTTCAATCTCCCAGGTTAGGCATCCGACAGCTAGTGGGAAGGAACCCCTTGCGTTGCTGGTCAACGAACGGCTATTGCCGAGCAGCTCACTTCGTTATCCCGAACTCTTTCAATATGAATGCGTACACGAACGCCTGCTCTTTGTAGGCGTCGTACCTCCCCGATGCGCCGCCGTGCCCCGCTCCCATATTCATTTTCAGGAGCAATAGATTTGAATCTGTTTTCATAGCGCGCAATTTCGCCGTGTATTTCGACGGCTCCCAGTACATGACCTGGCTGTCGTTGAGCGATGCGGTGATCAAAATATCCGGATACGATTTTGTTTCAATATTTGTGTAGGGGCAGTACGTTTTCATGTAGTCGTACTCCTCCTTTACGTTCGGGTTTCCCCATTCGAGAAACTCCCCGACCGTCAGCGGCAGCGTTGTGTCGAGCATTGTATTGACGACGTCTACAAACGGCACCGCAAGATGGGCTGCCTTGCAGATATCGGGACGCATGTTCAGCACTGCTCCGATAAGCAACCCGCCGGCGCTTCCCCCCTCGATCGCTATGCGGTCATACGTAGTGTACCCCTGCTTCACACAATGCTCTGCACATGCGATGAAATCGGTGAATGTATTTCTTTTCTTCATCATTTTTCCATCATCCCGCCATTGTTCCCCCATGTCGCCCCCGCCGCGGATATGTGCCAGTGCAAAGACAACTCCCCGGTCCAGCAGGCTCAGGCGCGGAATGGAGAAATCCACAGGGATCGAAATGCCGTATGAGCCGTAACCGTACAATAGTAACGGACTGGTGCCATCCTTTTTCATCCCTCTTTTATAGACGAGTGAAATGGGAATCTCCGTTCCGTCGGGGCTTCTCGCCCAAACACGTTCGGAGATAAATCGGTCGGGGTCGTATCCGCCGAGAACTTCCGTCTGCTTCAGCAGCACGATCTCTCCCGACTCCATGTTATACTCAAAAACCGAACTGGGCGTGATGAACGATTGATAGCTGTAGCGGAATTTCGTGGTGTTAAATTCTGGATTTGTGCTTGCAAAGGCAGAATACACGGGCTCGGGAAAATCAATGTTCAGGATCTTGTCGGTGCGGAAATCGAGCACCCGCAGTGTATTCAACGCATTTTTTCGTTCGCTGAAGACGGCATGATCCCTGAACAACGCCACATCTTCCAGCTTAATGTCGTACCGATGAGGCACAAGCTCTCTCCACTTGCGTGGAGAGGGGTCCTCAACAGGGGCTGTGACAAGGCGGAAATTTTTTGCTTCCTTGTTTGTGCGAATATACAAAAGTCCCTCGCGATGGTCCACGGCATACTCATGTCCTTCTTCCCTTGCCAGGAGAAGAACAAACTCGTCTGATTCTTTGTCGCTCTGGAGATACCAAACTTCGCTGGTGATAGAGCTCTCCGTGTAGAGAAATATATATTTGTGATCGTTGGAGCGATTCAGCCACACCCTGTAGAGCTCGTCCTTTTCTTCATACACGAGCTCATCATTTGACGCTCCGAGTGTATGCCGGTACACTCTGTATGGGCGTTTCGCATTGTCTTCCTTCACATTGAAGATCGTTTTGTTGTCTAATGCCCACTCTGCTGAATTTACCTGCCCGAGGCCTTCCGGCAGGACTTCTCCCGTTCGAAGATCCTTGACGTATCCATGGTATTCGCGGAACCCGGTCGTGTCGAGCGAGTAGAGGAGCAAATTTCCATCGTTACTGATCTTGTATAACCCAAGCCCGAGGAATTGATGTCCTATGGCAAGCTCATTAAGGTCGAGCGTAATTTGCTCCTCATACTCCATCGACCGGCGTTTGCGGCAATACACCGGGTACTGTTTTCCTTCTTCAGTCCTTGTGTAGTACCAGTACTCTCCGTATTTGTACGGCGCGCTCAGGTCAGTCTGTTTGATGCGGCCAAGGATTTCCTTATAAAGCGCAGCCTGGAATTCTTCCGTCGATTTCATGGCGGATTCGGTATAGACGTTTTCGGAATCCAGGTAGGAGATAACTTCCGGGTTCGTCTTTTCTCTCAGCCAATAATAATTGTCTATTCGAACGTCGCCATGGACGGTATGAACTTCAGGAATTATTTTTGCGGCAGGAGGCACGGCGGTGTAGAAGGTTGTAAGTTATTGGTTGTACGTTGTTGGTTGTTGGTAAAGGTTATAAGTTGTAAGTTTTGAGTTATAAGTTAAATACTCTAAGAATATATTTCATTGATGACTGATTCGTAATAGCCAAGAGCGCAGCACTTACGACTTAGAACTTGAATCTTACAACTTAAAACTCGCACCCTGGCCACAACACTACTTGATCCTTTTGACTACAACGATCGTCCTATCGTCGGAATACTTCCCTTTTGCGCTGAACTTCTCTACATCTTCGAGAATCAAACGCGCGATATCCTTTGCGCTCTCCTGTTTGAATTCCAATAACTTATCGACCAGACGTTTTTCCGAATATTGGTTCCCGGAAACATCCATGGTTTCCGTTACTCCATCGGTAAACAGCAAAAGAACGTCCCCCTTCGCGATCATAATCCCCTCGCTTTGAAAAGCCTGGTCGGGGAAGGGGCCGATGACATTCCCTGTCGATTCGAGTCCTTCTGTTGTATTCGATTTAGCCCGGTAGAGAATGGGGTTGGGATGGCCTGCGTTGACATAAACGCACAATCCGTGTTTATCGTTGATAAGTTCGGCATAGAACAGGGTAAGGAACCTGTCGTCGCTGAACGCCCTGTGAACGAGTGTGTTAATGTTTCGGATGAGGGCGGTGATCTTTGTCTGGTACGATACGCCCATACGGAGTGCACCGGAAACGTAGAGCGCCTGAACGGCGGCAGAAATTCCCTTGCTTGCAGCATCGCCGATGACGATGCTGATGCGGTCGTTGTCGTCGCTTACGATATAGTCAAAAAAATCACCGCCGACAACTCTGTCGGCAACCGAGATGCCGAACATTTCGTAATTGTGGAACCGGAGTTCGTGCTCGGGCAAAATGCTGCGCTGGATCTCGCGCGCCTTATCAAGGTCTTTCTCAATCTGTGCAGTCTTCCGCTCGATATGCCTGCTTTTCAGCATCGACGTTACAGCGATGCCGATAATGTTCAGCGTCGGCGCGATCTGGTCGTGCGTCAAGTCGGTATTAAACGACATCACGTACCGGTACAGCTCTCCGTCCCTCACCTTCACCAGTTCACCCACTCCCGTCGCCGAATACTTAAAAATCCCTTTGCTGCGGAGATAGGCATTGGTCTCCTTGGCAACAATGGTTCGCTGTATTGGCAGCGTTTTGAAGACACGGTATTCATTCACTTTCACGAGGAAGTGAGGCTTGATTTTTTCCATCGCTCCGACTTGCGCGACAAGCTCGTACGCGTATTTTGACGTATTCAGTTTCCAGACACGCCCCCCTTGAATTTCTATCCTGTCATTCTGCACGATCTGATGAAGAACATGCTTAAGCAGTTCTTCGCTGGAGTCGAATTTTCTGCTGTCAAAACTTTCAATTGTCTTATGTAATTGTCGTTGATTCATGATTCCTTTGTCAGGGTTTGATGATTTTGGCAATAAAATGTAACGACATAATCGCGAAGAAACAAGACAGAATGAGTTCCCGCCTTCCAGAAAAAAGGCCTGTATTTTAACCGCCAAGGCGCCAAGTGCGCCAAGAAAGCTTAAGTATGAAGTACAACAAAACCTTTGGCGTTCTTTGCGTCTTGGCGGTTAGAAAATTCAAGCTGCGTGTTGCATCGGTCTGGGCAACGGTCCGTTCTTGATTGCCCGCCGATTTTTCCATACCTTTTTGTCATGTCAACGCCGCTCATGAAGCAGTACTCAGAGGTCAAAGCGAAGTATCCCGGCACGATACTTCTCTTCCGGATGGGGGATTTTTTTGAAACGTTCGATGAAGACGCGAAGGTCACGTCGCGCGTTCTCGGCATCACGCTCACGCGGCGCGGCAACGGCGCTTCGGGCGAGACGCCCCTCGCCGGGTTTCCCCACCACGCGCTCGACACCTATTTGCCGAAACTGCTGAAAGCCGGGCTTCGCGTCGCGATTTGCGAACAGTTGGAAGACCCGAAGTTTGCCAAGGGAATCGTCAAGCGCGACGTGACCGAGGTCGTGTCGCCGGGGGTTTCGTATTCGGATAAGGTCCTCGATCAGAGGCAGAACAATTACCTTGCCGCTATCGCTCTTCCCTCTGCTGTGGCTACCGGCGATGACATCATCGGCTTTTCGTACGTGGATATTTCTACCGGTGAGTTTGCTGCGGCAGAAATTCCGTTCCGCGCTCTTGAACAGCAGATCAATTCCATTACACCCTCCGAAATCATTGTCCAGAAAAGAGATAAGGATGCCCTGCAGCAGCTTTTGAGGACATGCTACAGCGGACTGTATACCACGATCGACGATTGGGTCTTTCATTTCGATTACGGCTACGAAACCCTGGTCCGCCATTTTCGCACGCAATCGTTGAAAGGGTTCGGCCTCGATAAGATGTCGGTCGGCATAGCGGCGGCGGGCTCCGTCATGCATTATCTTAATGAGACGCAGAAGGCCAATCTCGCCCATATCCAGAAGATCGTTCCTCACGACATTTCAGACAGTATTGTTCTCGACGCGTCGACAAAACGGAACCTTGAAATCACCTCGTCGTTCGGCGGAACATCCGACGGCACCCTTTTTTCGGTGCTCGACCGATGCCTCACCCCCATGGGGGGCCGGCTTCTGAAGAAATGGATCTCCCATCCGTTGAAAAGCCTTGACCAGATCCGATGGAGGTCGGGCGGTGTTTCAGCGTTTGTCGAAAATGACTCAACACGGAAAAAGATATCCACCGAGCTCGCTGAGATCGGAGACCTTGAGCGCCTCATCGCAAAGATCGCGACGGGGAGAGCGACCCCGCGCGATATGGTCGCCGTGAAGCAGAACCTGCGGCGAATACCCGTCCTCAAAACCATTCTCAACGGAGTCGCCGCTGCTCCCTGTTCTGAAATTAACTCGGCACTCCAGCCGCTCGACAGTGTCGCCGACGCGATCGAGCGGGCAATCGTTGACGCCCCTCCGCCGAATTTTGCAGACGCCGGCGTTATCCGTCGCGGCTTCAACGCAGAGCTGGATGAACTGACAACGCTGGCGCACTCCGCAAAGGAGTGGGTCGCGAATATGCAGAAGAAGGAGCGCGAGAGAACGGGAATCTCGTCGCTCAAGATCGGCTTCAACAATGTGTTCGGCTATTATATCGAGATCACTCACACGCACAAGGACAAGATACCCGCCGATTACATCCGCAAGCAGACGATGACGAACGCCGAACGGTTCATCACGCCGGAACTTAAAGAGTATGAAGAAAAGATCCTTCATGCAGAGGAAAAGATCCTCGCTCTGGAGACGGCGCTCTTCAACGATCTGCGGATGCTCGTCGCGTCCCACGCCGGAATCATCCAGCAGAACGCCCTGCAGATCGCCGTCATCGACTGCCTCATATCGCTCGCGCAGGTCGCCGCAGCAAATCACTACGTTCTTCCGGAGGTCAACGACTCCACGCAGCTCTGCATCGAAGAGGGACGACATCCCGTCATCGAGATCCTGCTGCCTGCGGGAGAACAGTACGTTTCGAACTCCGTCTCGATCGACACGAACGAGAAACAGATTCTCATCATCACTGGTCCGAACATGAGCGGGAAATCCTCCTACCTGCGCCAGGTCGGATTGATCGTCCTGCTTGCGCAAATCGGAAGTTTTGTGCCCGCAAAGAAGGCCGTGATCGGCCTGGTGGACAATATTTTCACGCGCGTTGGCGCGAGCGACAACATTGCGTTGGGCGAGAGCACGTTCCTCGTTGAGATGCACGAAGCGGCGAACATCGTCAACCGGGCAACAGCGCGAAGCCTGATCCTTCTGGACGAAGTCGGCCGCGGCACCAGCACCTTCGACGGCATCAGCATCGCCTGGGCGCTCACGGAATACCTGCACGAACACATCGGCGCGCGAACACTGTTCGCTACTCATTACCATGAGCTGAACGAGCTGGCGGAGCTTTTTCCACGCATCAAAAATTACAAGGTGGATGTGCGGGAGTACGGCGACAAGGTCGTATTCCTTCATACCGTCACTCCCGGTACGGCCGACCATTCATACGGAATCCAAGTCGCAAAGATGGCAGGTTTGCCGGAGGAACTTACCGAACGGGCGAAACAGATCCTCAACAACCTTGAAGATACCCAGCTTCGTCCGCATGGCACAGAAGACGGAGAACCTCAGGGAGATGCCATCCATCTGCACGCCGGCGGCAGGAGAAAGATTGCCCGAAACGCAGAAGAGAAGATCCAGCTTACGATGTTCGAGATGAAGGATGACGAGCTGCGCGCGACGATTAGCAAGCTCGATATCGATTCGATGTCCCCGCTTGAAGCATTGAAACTGCTCGCTAAATTGAAATCGAATCTTTCAAAAGACGATTAAGACATTCCCGTCATTTCTATCATTCTCCGCGGATGAAACCGCGGAGCGGCAATGTGGCCGACTTTCAAATATGAAGCCCCGTAGGGGCAACATGTTAAAGGTCGATGGGCAAGAATCTTTCAAGAGGCTCCGTCAGGAGCGAAATCAGTCTAAGAGACATAAGGGATCCGAACTCGCGAGGATTGCCCCAGAGGGGCAACATGTTTGTAGAATCAACAAAAGCCATTTAATAAGCTCCGTCAGGAGCGAAATGTATTTAGGGGGATCTATGGCAAATACATATTCTCAAATCTATATCCAAGTTATTTTTGCCGTTCAAGGAAGACATAATATTTTGCGACCCGAGCACAAGGAAGAGCTCCACAGATTTATCAGTGGTATCATTAAAAACAAAAGCCAAATACTCTTGCGTATCAACAGTGTACCGGACCATGTTCATATCCTCTTGGGCCTCAAACCAGATATCGCTCTTTCCGATCTCGTCCGGGACATCAAGGCAAATTCCTCTCGATTCGTAAACTCGAAGGGTTGGGTGAAAGGAAGATTCAACTGGCAAGAAGGCTTTGGCGCTTTCTCATATTCCGACTCACAACTTGACCGAGTGATACGCTATATCGACGATCAGGAACGGCATCATCGGAAGACCTCTTTCAAGGATGAGTACATTTATTTCCTGGAAAAGTTTCGCGTGAACTTTGACCCCAACTATTTGTTTAATTGGATAGATGAAAAGACGACGATGGTTTCATCTCGCTCCTGACGGAGCTTGGACTATTTCAATGCGATGTTACAAACATATGGCTCCTACGGAGCCATGAGATGTAATGTATTAATCATGCTCTTTGATTATTTGTTCGTTTTCCTTTTTCCTCCCCGTTACGGCGAGGTCAATACCTTCTCATATGCCGCCCCTAGCGGGGCTTGATTGATATTGTTTGGCGCATTGCCACAAATATATCGCTCCTATCGGAGCTTTGATAACTTTTGCAATTTCGGTATAGCTAACAGATTTTTAGTCCGGGAGGGACGAAATATTTGTAGTTTAAATAACCAGCATTCGATTGAAGCTCCGTAGGAGCGAAATAAGAATCATATTGCGTATTTTGTGTAATACTAGTCACATGAATTGAACAACAACTAAGGAGTACTTCGTGGACCTCAACGACATCAACCTGCTTTTCGAATTCAATTACTGGGCGAAGGGAAGAATGCTGGGTGCTGTCGACCCGCTTTCGGAAGACTTGCTCGCCAAGGACCTCAAAACAAGCTTTGGAACGCTTCACGGCACGCTCGTCCATATCTGCGCGGCGGAACATATCTGGCTGCAGCGGCTCATCGGCATGGCCAACCCGAAATTCCTCACGATCGCCGACATGCCGAAATACAGCGCCGTCAAATCAAAATGGGAAGAGGTAGAGAAAGGGATGCTTGGATACATTCATTCGCTCAACGAAGAGCAGCTTCAAGAAACATTCACCTTCTTGAACTTTAAGGGAGAACCGGTGAGCAATGTGCTGTGGCAGGCACTCCAGCACCTCGTCAACCACGGCACATACCATCGCGGACAGATCACCTCGATGATCCGGCAGCTTGGCGGAACGCCCGCTAACACAGACCTCATCGGATTCTACCGGCAGAAAAAATAGCCCTGATCAGCATAAAAAAATCCCGTCCAGCATCGCTCGACGGGATTTTTATGTACACGAGATGATTCCTTATTACGCCACGTCCGCTTTCTTTTCTTCTTCTTTTTTCGGTTCTTCCTTCTTCCGGTTCTTGTTCGCATCGGTGAACTTCAACTGTTCAGTCTTCTTGTTGAACTTTACCTTGATCTTGCTTCCGTCGCTGAATTTCCCTTTCAGAATCTCCTCCGACACCGGGTCTTCGACGTACTTCTGGAGCGCACGGCGGAGCGGACGCGCACCGAATGCAGGGTCGAATCCTTTTTCGGCAAGGAATTCTTTCGCCGGCTTGTTGAGTTCGATCGTGATATTCATCGAGCTCATCCGTTTGAACAGATCCTTCGTGGCGATGTCGATGATCTTCATGATGTGCGACTTTTCCAGAGAGTGGAAGACGATCGTGTCGTCGACGCGGTTGAGGAACTCTGGGTTGAACACCCGCTTCAACGCTTCCTCGATCACGTTCTTCATCGCTTTGTATTTATCCTGGATGGAATTGTCGCCGAAACCGAATCCGCCGCTTGACTTGATATCGCGGGCGCCGATGTTCGAGGTCATGATCAGGATCGTGTTCTTAAAATCGACACGGCGGCCGAGGCTGTCGGTCAGGATCCCGTCGTCGAGCACCTGGAGCAATATATTGAAAACGTCTGGATGCGCTTTTTCGATCTCGTCGAGAAGCACAACGGCGTACGGTTTGCGGCGGACCTTTTCCGTCAGTTGTCCACCTTCTTCGTAGCCGACATATCCGGGAGGCGCTCCGACAAGCCGGGACACGGAAAACTTCTCCATGTACTCGCTCATGTCGATTCGGATCAATGCATCCTCGGAATCGAATAAGTAACGGGCAAGCGCTTTCGCCATTTCGGTCTTGCCGACGCCGGTCGGGCCGAGAAAGATGAAGGAACCGATCGGGCGGCGCGGATCCTTCAATCCGGCACGGGTCCGGCGGATCGCTTTCGTCAGCTGCGTCAACGCTTCATCCTGGCCGATGATCTGCGTGCGAAGCACGGTATCCATCTTCAGAAGTTTCTGTGATTCGGATTCGGCGATCTTATTGACAGGAATTCCGGTCATCATCGCCACAACGTCGGAGACGCTCTCTTCGCCCACCTGGTAGACCGTGTCCTGCGCCTTCAATTCCCACTCGCGTTTGGCGATCTCGAGATCGCTCAATAATTTCTTTTCCAGATCGCGCAGCCGCGCTGCCTCTTCGAAGTTCTGATTTTTCACGACCTGGTTTTTCGACTGTTTGATCTTCTCGATCTCTTCTTCGAGATGGAGAATTTCCTTCGGGACGACGATGTTTGCAAGATGCACGCGGGCTCCCGCCTCGTCCATCACGTCGATCGCCTTATCGGGAAGGTTCCTGTCGGTAATGTAGCGGTCGCTCAGACGAACTGCGGAGATGATCGCTTCGTCGGAGTATCGCACTCCATGATGTTCTTCGTATTTATGTTTGATGTTCTTCAGAATCTGGATCGTTTCGTCAACGGTTGTAGGGTCGACCATGATCTTTTGGAATCTGCGGTCGAGCGCGCCGTCTTTTTCGATGTATTGACGGTATTCGTCCAGCGTTGTAGCGCCGATGCATTGCAGTTCTCCGCGCGAGAGGGCCGGCTTGAACATATTCGACGCGTCCAGCGAACCCGAGGCGCCACCCGCACCGACGATCGTGTGAAGTTCGTCGATGAACAAGATGACGTCCTTCGCTTTTTCAAGCTCGTTCATCACCGCTTTCATTCTCTCTTCGAACTGACCGCGGTACTTCGTACCGGCAACCAGTGCGGCAAGGTCGAGCGTGACAACTCGCTTGTCATGGAGAACGCGCGAAACTTTCTTCTGAACAATGCGATTCGCAAGTCCTTCGGCGATCGCGGTCTTACCGACACCAGGTTCTCCGATAAGCACGGGATTATTCTTCTTACGGCGGCTCAATACCTGCGCCACCCGTTCAATTTCTTTTTCGCGCCCCACAACGGGGTCGAGTTTGCCTTCGACGGCCAGTTTCGTTAAGTCACGGCCAAAATTATCGAGGACAGGCGTTTTCGACTTATCTTGTTTCTTCTCGGCAGCCTGGTGAGCCTGAGGCGGCGCCGACGGCTTGCCGCTGATGATATTGTCGAGCTCATTCCGCACGACGTCGTAGTGGACGTTGAACTGATGCATGATCTGCGCGGCGATATTGTCATCATCGCGCAGGAGTGAGAGGAGCAGGTGCTCCGTCCCGATCACGTCGGATTTATAGAGTTTTGCCTCGAGATAAGTGATTTTAAGGACCTTCTCAGCCTGTTTTGTCAGCGGAATATTTCCTATAGTCAGCGTACCGCCCGAAGTCCGCACGGTATCTTCGATGGCCTTTTTCAGCTTGTAGAGATCGCATCCGAGATTACGGAGAATTTTCACCGCAATGCCTTCTCCCTCTCGGATGATTCCAAGCAACAAATGTTCTGTTCCGATATAATCATGCCCGAGCCGGAGGGCTTCCTCTCGGCTTAATCGGATGACATCCTGTACCCGGTTGGAGAAATTTCCTTCCATTTACTTTCCTTCAAAATTAGTAAGTTGACACTTCCCCTGTTTAAACACACATTCCCGCAAAGAGGTTTCACGGGCAAATTCCTAGTGTTAATATAAATAAAAATAGAGGGGGTGTCAAGAAATCGAAATTGAGCCAAAAGAATCTGCGATTTCATTGCTAAAAGGCCGATTGTGTCTTGACTTTTTGGAATGTTTTGGATATATTTTTGGAGTTGAATGTAATATATCATTTCGCAATAATTGCAGTACAAGGGGAGATTATGCAAGTGGTGTATGAATTCAATGCTCTATTCCGCGATAGCTCAATGGTAGAGCATGCGGCTGTAGGTTCTGCGTGATGAAAGACTCCCGCACATATGCCGACAGGAGAAGGTATCTTATTTCCGCAGTCAGTAAGCGGCGAAAGCAACTTCGAGCGGAGGCAATTGCATGCAAAGGCGGTCGTTGTGAACTTTGCGGTTATGCAAGATGTGCAGAGGCCCTCGAATTCCATCATCTTGAACTAAATAAAAAAGACTTCGGTATCTCTTCAAAAGGATACACAAGAAGTTGGATCAAGGTGCAAGAGGAGTTAGACAAATGCGCAATGATATGCGCAAATTGTCATCGAGAAATTCACGCGGGTATTGCAGCCTTTCCGAGTAATCGGGATTGAATAATCGGGTGAATTCAGGGAAGCCTAATTTCTGCTTTTGCAGAAGATGGTAATCCTGAGCGAAGTTCCGTGAAGAGAAAGATCGTAGCGGAAAACGTGCAGAGACTAGAGGATGAGGATTCTCGCCAATAAGCCTCAGAAGCGCCCGACTCCCAGCAACAGTGGGATGATGAGATAGTCCAGGCCGGCGTGAAAACGTCGGATATACTGTAACCGCAGGGTTGTAGGTTCGAGCCCTACTCGCGGAGCCCAAAACAAAGCCTTGAACGTAAGTTCAGGGCTTTGTCTTTTTACGGATG
>CAYTOA010000027.1:34483-50918 GCA_964439265.1 uncultured Chitinophagaceae bacterium | reverse complement strand
GGATGAAAGTGGTATGTTCACCCTGAGCAAGTCCCGATGCTTTTTATCGGGACGCGTCGAAGGGCCGATTAAGCAAAGTAGCGAACTGCCACATTCCTTCCTTCTTGATTCCCTCCGCAATTTTTAATATTTTAATCCAGTCGAAAATCCCACACACCAAAAAACTAATTCGGAGCGAGTGCCGCATGCCAGTCATTACGCTTGCCAATGAGAACAAGTCCATCGAAGTTCCGGCAGGAGCGAACCTCCGTCGCGCGCTGTTGAACAACGGCGTTTCTCCCTATATCGGAATTGCGAAACTGATCAACTGCAGGGGTTTTGAATTATGCGGCACCTGCCGGGTGGAAATTGTCGACGGGAAAGGGGCGTCCGCGAGAAGGGAAGACGAGGAACAGACGTTGATCAGCAGCACTCCTTTCTATGCCCGACGGATAGAAAAAAATATCCGCCTCTCATGTCAGACTTCGGTCACTGGCGATATGACCGTCAAGACTTATCCGAGGGTTGCGATCGACGTGGAGCGGACAAAAGAGATGATCACAAAATCCGGTATCTCAGCTGTTTTTATTCTTCTATTCGCGGTTTTCTTCCTGGCGATGTTTTTAGATATGATCAAGATTATTTAAACAGTTAAAAGTTAAAAGTGAAAAATTGGACCGTTATGAAGTTCCTTTTTCGTATAACGTAAAACTTACAACTTATAACTTACAACTTTTCACTTTTAACTCTTTTATTCCGCTCCAATGAAGATTCTTCTCGCATATTTCCGCCTGCATTCTGTCCGTACTGCCGCGTTGATCTATTTTCTGATCGCCGGCGCGCTCACACAGATCCCGCTGTTCAACTACCTTGGCTATGAGTTCTCAGCGGTGATGACGATTCCCGCGGTGCTCATTAGCGGACTCTTGACCATCGGATTTCTCAGAATTCATGTTCGCCAGGCGATATCGAGAAGGAAATTTCTGCTGGTTGTCGCTCACTACTTTATCGTCAATGGCGTGCTGCTGCTTATTCCACTCGCGGTGATGTCCGCCAACGCGTTGGCGGTAAAGAATTGCTCCTTCGCGGGCGGCCTGGAATATTACGCGCTCCTTCCATTCTGTTCAATGATCTTTGGCGTGTCGCTGGCGCTTCCTCTTACGATACTCTTCCGCCGCACGCGCACGATCTTTGTCCTCCTCATACTTGCCATCCTCGCTCAGATCGTTCTTATCACGTATACGGAGCCGCAGCTTTTCGCATACAATTTTGTGCTCGGGTATTTCCCCGGCATCACCTACGACGAAACGCTCAACACTCTTGCGCCCCTGGTTCTGTACCGCGAATTCACCCTCATCGCATCGTTGTTATGTATCATAGTGTTCTTCCTTTCCGTCAAAATGTTCTGGTCTGATTACAAGCTGTACGAAAATGTCCAGTCGTTCAAAGTCCGGAAAGGGGACCGGCTGCTCTACGGCGGAGCCGCGCTGTGTCTTTCTCTTCTCGTGTATGGTCATTTTGAGCAGAGCGCCCTCGGGTTTCAATTCACTCCTTCCGACATTCAATCGGAATTGGGAGGGATGGCAACGACAAGGCATTTTGTCCTCTATTTCCCGAAGGACGAAGTCGCCGGAGAGGATATTCAGTTTCTGAAAGCCGAGGCGGAATACCAGTACGCCATCGACGTTTCCCGGATGAAAGAATCGCTCGAACGGGGAGCGAAGATCTCGGTGTATCTCTATCCATCCGGCGAAGCAAAACGGCGCTTTATCGGAACGTCGACAACGAACATCGCGAAGCCGTGGAGAAAGGAAATTCACCTTACGCTCGATTCATTCGAGGATACATTCCGCCATGAACTTGTGCACGTCCTTGCGGCGAACGTCGGACTGCCGGTGATCGATGCCAGCGACCGCATGGGACTGAACGAAGGTTTTGCAACCGCCGTCGACTGGAATTGGGAGGAGTTTTCTCCCCATGAGTATGCGGCGGCGATGCAGCACGAAAAACTCCTCGGCGATCCGGCTGCGCTTTTTAGCTACACGGGATTTGCCGTGCAGCAAGGCTCGTATGCCTACGTTGTCGCCGCATCGTTTACGAAGTATCTTATCGACCGTTTTGGCGTGAACCGCTTCAAACAAGTGTTCCCGGCTGGGCATTTCGTGGAAGTGTATGGGGTCTCCCTCGACATGCTCATCGCAGATTGGGAAGACTTTTTGAAAACAGTGAACGCTTCGGCGCTTCCCGGTGAGACGGTGAAGACGCTCTTTGCCCAGCAATCGATATTCCGGAAGACGTGTGCGCGCGTCACCGCGGAGAGAAATACCAATGCCGTGCAGGCGATCCGGGTAAAAAATTTCGTCAAGGCGGAAAGCGAGTTCTCGGCGTCGTTCGGCGATGCACAGACATCGTTTGCATTCCGGGGATTGCTCCAATCCTTTATCGGCCAGAAAAAATTTCACGACGCTGTCGATGTGTATGAAGGGCTCGATCAACGCTCGATGCTCCGCTTCAACCCCGGAGTCTTGCTCCTGCTCGGAGATGCATTATGGTTTCTCGGAGATGTTCCGCGGGCTCTTCAAGTGTACCATCATATCGAAGGAATGAATTACAGCGGTCCTTTTTCTGAGGCGGCAGCCCTTCGGTGCATGATCGTCAAAGAGCCCCGGTTGAACCTGGCGCTCCGCGATTATTTCTACTTCGGTACGTCCGACTCTTCGCGCGCTGAATTGCTGGGATCGCTTCGCAGCTTCAACGATTCCCGCGCGGCCGCCGAATATCTCCAGGCGTCCGAACTCTTCCGTGCGAAGCATTACCGCGAATCCGCCGCGGCGTTTCGCGGCGCCGCAACGCAGCTGACGGACAATGTTCTCTCGCTTCATTGCCTCATGAACGGTGCCGAAGCGTCGTACCGGGCGGGAGAGTTTGAACAGGCCAAAAGCATGTTCTGGGAAGCCCAGAATTTCACGCAATCTCCGACGGTGCTGCACCAGATTGGAGGATGGATCGAACGATGCGATTGGATATCGTCGGTAATGGAATAGCCGCCTCTCTAGTGAGGGGAGTTTCGTTATCCTTGGCCATTGCCGGGCCGCTGCTTTCCGGGTGCATATCAAGCACGAATGTTCCCGGCGAATGTTACTATAACGCAAAAGCGAGGCAGAATTCCCAGCCGGCATGCGAGACGTTCAACCTCAATGTGAATACGAAAGAGGGGAACAGGCTCGATATCTATTTCCGGATCCCGTACTCGCGAATCCATTTCGAAAAAGACTACGATGTCTTCAAAGCATCGTACGCAGTTTCTTTCATCCTCCGCGACGAAAGCGGCTCGATTGTCCGCGCCAACGACGTCGACCGCACGGTTGTGGCGAAGTCGTACGCCGAAACGGTTTCTCCCCTCCATGACGCGTTCCTCAAAATGTTATTCGCCCCTCCCGGCGCCTACCTCCTGGACATTATCGTTCTCGACAATCGTTCACATCTCTCATCCCGCCTCCGAGAAAGAGTGGAGGTGAGGAGCTTTTCAAAAGACGATTTTGACGCGAGCGATTACTTGATGTTCGAGGATGCACGCTCCGAACGGCACGGCATTTCACTTACACCGCTGTTTCCATCCGGCCTGTCGTACGCCAGGGATTCGATCGGGATGTTCCAGGAGCTCTACAACGTCAAACGGGGCGATACCGTGCGGGTTTCTCTATTATACGCAATGCCTTCCGGCGGCGACACCGCCGACACGAAACTCGTCTCGATTCTTCCTCCATACAATTTGCGGATGACATACTGCATGCGCCCGCCGGATTCGGTCTACTATCGTTCCGATTCGACATTCGTTTCTTCCGTCGACGGCGTTCTCCAGGTCCTTCAGTATTTTCCGAAATTGGCGGTAGGATCAACAACCGTGACGAGAAAAGTGTTTGACGTCCGGAACGGAATTACCGACAGCAGCGTGAGCACGGCAAAATTTCCCGTCTATCGGCCGTCGTTTCCAAGCCTGAATGGCATCGAAGATGAGATCGCTGCTCTCTCGTACATTGCCTGGCCCCATGAGGTTGACAGCATCCGCGCCGGAGCAGCGCTCGACGTGCGTCTCCGCCGTCTTCTCGTTTTTTGGGAAGACCATGGCGGCAGCATACGGCGGAAGGAATTTTATGACCGTATCCAGGAAGCAAATCTTCTTTTCTCATCCTGCGTTGAAGGATGGAGAACTCCGATGGGAATTTCGTATATTATCTGCGGTGCGCCGGATTATGTCGAGTGCCAGGGACTCTTGACTGAAGTGTGGTACTACGACATCGGGAATAATCGAAGTTTCACGATACCGTTTCGGGAAAGTTATTCCCACGGGAATGAACGCTATTTTGAGATCGCATCGTATTCTGTGAACAGCTTTATCTGGAGCGAATTCGTCAACCAGTGGAGGAGACAATAAGCCGAAACTGCAACACCTCCCCTGAATCTACTTTCACCGGTTTTATTGCAAGGCCTATCGAGCCCGATTCAAACAAATCGCCCGTCGCCGCGCTCCCCAATAACTCCCTGTTATTCCAATGCGAGAGTATTCTTGAAAGGTCCTGACGAATGTACATCATAAATGAATATTCCGTTGCCGTTGCGTTCTGTGTAGTTACAATGATCTGTTGGGGATCGTGGGCGAACACGTCGAAGATCTCGACAGCCGAGTGGCCCTTCCCCCTGTTCTACTGGGATTATTCTTTGGGCCTGATTCTCGCAGCACTTCTTTTCGGGCTGTCACTTGGCAGCACCGGCGTTGAAGGCAGAGGCTTCATCGCAGACCTCGGGCAGACAGGCCTCGCCTCATTCATCTCTGCGTTTGTCGGAGGTATAGTCTTCAATATATCCAATCTCCTCATTGTCGCTGCGATATCCGTGGCCGGATTATCGATTGCATTTCCCGTCGGCGTGGGACTGGCGCTGGTGATCGGCGTTGCAGTAAACTATCTAAAACAGCCTCAGGGTGATCCGCTCCTTTTGTTTGGCGGAGTACTGCTGGTAGTCTTGGCAATGGCAGTCAACGTCGTCGCTGCGTTGAAAGCGGGAGCGGCGAAGAGCGCTTCTCGGACCAAAGGGATTGTCATTTCGATGATTGGCGGAATCATCATGGGATTCTTTTATCGCTTCGTCGCCGACAGCATGACATTAAATTTCAATTCACCCGAGGCCGGCAAACTTACTCCCTATTCGGCTGTGCTTATTTTTTCCGTCGGTGTTTTCCTCTCCAATTTTGTTTGGAATACGTATTTTATGGTCAGGCCCATTGACGGAAATAGATCGACCTTCAGAGGGTATGTCGTAAACGGAACATTGAAACGGCACCTGATAGGCCTTGCAGGAGGGGTGATGTTCAATACGGGTTTCCTTTTCAACCTCCTGGCGTCGCACAAAGCCGGTCCGGCAATTTCCTATGGATTGGGACAAGGGTCCACCATGATCGGTACAGCATGGGGTGTTTTCGTGTTCAAAGAGTTCAAGGGCGCTCCTCCGGCGATCTCCTGGTACCTGGCATTTATGTTCGGTTCGTTTATCATCGGTTTAGGTCTCATCGTTGCAGCAAGACTCTAACACTCAGGACACAAATGGTGAGTCGTTCAAAGTACGCGACGGTCGGCCGGCCGATCTCCTTTGCTAGGAGAAACACCCAGCCTTCCGCGCGATTCCAATAGTTTAGATAAAGACGTTCATTGCTAATCTGGAATCAAGGTGTGCTATGGATCTGGTCTTTCATTGGGTTGTACAATACGGCTACGTTGCGTTGATCGGATCGATGATGCTCGGCATTATCGGCCTCCCCATACCAGACGAGACCCTGCTAATGTTTGCCGGATATCTTGTTTCCAGGCATTCCCTTGAGCTGCAATATGTGATGCTCTCGGCTTTTTTCGGCAGTGTAGCGGGGATTTCGTTAAGCTACGAGATCGGGCGGCGCTATGGTCTGGCGGTGTTGCTTAAGCTCCATATTCCTTTCTTTTCAGAAAAGAAACTTGAAGTAGTGCGAGACTGGTATAAACGCATTGGGAAATGGCTCCTAGTTGTTGGATATTTCATTCCGGGTGTGCGTCATCTGACGGCGTTCACGGCGGGCATGTCTGGATTGCGATACCGGAGTTTTGGGATATTCGCGTACTCGGGTGCTCTCATTTGGACGTCGACGTTTATATTCCTTGGGAAACTGGTCGGCGACCAATGGCGGGCGGTCGCCGATAAGATTGAAAGCAATCTTCTTCTTATTTCAGGAATTGCCATTGTCGTTCTGATAGCGATTGCAATTTTGCGGAAAGTATATCGGCCTCGACAGGGCCCCCCGCAATCGTAGACCTTGGAATCCCATTGTGGTTGACAGCAGAAGAACCTCGTTCCCAAACGGAGTTTGGGAGCGAGGGGAAAAAAAGGAATCTCCATCCCAACGTCCTCGTCACGAAGTGATCCCTTCGGGACTGGGAACGGAGGGATCGGTTCCGAATCCCTTTTCATATTGAGCCCCAACCTCTTTTTTGCTATATTAACCGCGATCGTGTTATGTTTGCGGCTTAACGTAGCCGAGCGCCGGTCTTTTTTCCAATACTCCTCCTCTGCGCACGTTTTCTATGGCAACAGAGTACCATCGCATTCTTCTCACGCGTTTGAAATTCATCGGCGATATCGTACTCACGACGCCGCTCATCCATACACTGCGTGACAGGTTTCCGAAAGCGTATATCGCGTACCTCGGCGACAAAAGCGGAGTGTCGCTCCTTGAACAGAATCCGTACCTCGACGAAATTTTCTCCATCGACTTCAGCAGGAATACGGTATTCCAGCAGATGGGTCTCTTCTACCGTCTCAACCGCAAAAAGTTTGACCTTGTCGTCGACCTCTTCTGCAATCCGAGGAGCGCCCTTCTTTCGTATGCGACGCAGGCGTCCGTGCGAGTCGGAGGGGATCTGCCGGGGCGTGGGAAACTCTATACCGTCCGGATAAAAGACGATGGCGTACCGAAATCGGCGGTCGAGTTTCATTACCAGTCGCTGAAAGCCGCCGGCATCGATGCAAAATATTTTGCCCCGGAGATCTTTTTAACAGCGGATGAAAAGAAGGAATCGAGCCGTTACCTTGAATGGCAGGGAATCGATTTTGCCCGGCCGATCGTCGCCCTGCATCCAGGGGGATCGTGGCCTGCAAAATTGTGGCCGGCCGAGCGGTTCGCCGATCTGGCCGATTCCCTTATCGCAAAAACGCATGCACAGATCATACTGACGAAAGGACCGAAGGACACCGACGCGGCGGGAAAAGTTGAAAGAGCCGCTGTCGGCGGAGTGCTGTCGCTTCCCGTTCTTCCGCTTCGCCAGTTGGCAGCGATCCTTTCTCTCTGTTCTGTCTACGTTGCAAACGATTCGGGTCCGATGCACATCGCTGCAGCAGTTGGAACGCCGACGGTCGGCCTCTTCGGCCCCGGCGAAGAAAATATTTGGTTCCCGTACACATCGGCATTTCCGGGAGGATCATCAAAGAATATTGCGCTCAGGAAGGACGTTCCATGCCATCCATGCCACCTCGACGTCTGTAACCGGACCGGAAATGGTTACATGGAATGCATGAATCTCCTTTCCGTCAACGAGGTCTTTCATGCAGTGAGGGAAAGAATATAACCTCTGAGTCACTCTGTGCCTCCTCTGTGTTTCTCTGTGTAATTCTTTTTCTTCACACAGAGCGGCACAGAGAACCACAAAGTGACACAGAGTTAAGTTTTACACTAATTCATTACAGGGGGAAGAAATTCGCATTATGCCGCCTCAAAAAGAACGCCATCAGCTTACGCTTCGGGGAACGCTCTATAAAATCATTTACACCAACAACGAAAACGGGTACCTCATCGGCGCTCTCAAGACGTCCGAAGGATCCGTCTCTATCGTCGGGTATATGATGGAGCCGCGCGAAGGGGAAGACTACGGCATTACCGGTGCGTGGACGACGCATCCGAAATACGGGAAACAATTTCAGTTCGAAAGCTATGAGGTGAAGGAGCCGACCACGCTCCACGGCGTCGAAGAATATCTCTCGTCCGGGCTCATCTACGGCGTCGGGCCTGCACTTGCGTCGCGTATCGTCAAAAAATTCGGCATCAAAACACTCGACATCCTCAACAAAAATCCCGAGCGCCTGATGGAAGTTGAAGGCGTCGGAAAAAAGAAGCTCGAAAAAATTGTAGAATCCGCTTCGTCGCTCCGGGAAATGCAGGACGTCATGACGTACCTCAAGTCCTACAACGTCAGCACGAGCCAGGCGATCAGAATTTTCAAAGCGTACGGCAAAGGAGCAGCCGGTGTGGTGAAGAACAATCCGTACCAATTGATCCAGGATGTTCAGGGTATCGGCTTTCAGATCGCGGATTCGATCGCCCAGCGCGTCGGCGTTCAGCCGGAAAGTATGTACCGTCTCGAGGCCGGCATCCGGTTCGTTCTCAATGATGCGTGCCGCGCGGCCGGCCATTGTTATCTTCCGAGAGAGGAATTGGCCCGCCGCTCGGCGGAACTTCTCGTCGTCGATGAGACGAAGATCAACCTCGCCATCGACGAAAGCATCCGCACCGGATTTCTCGCCGCCGAGAACGACAACCTTTTTCCGTTTCTCCTTCACCAGGCGGAGATCGACTCTGCGGACAAGATAGGCCAGCTTCTCCGCAAAGGATCGAAACCATTTTCCGAGAGCAAGCTTCTCGCTTCGCTGTCGCACATCGAGAAGAGGCATGGGATCGAGTTCGATGCCAAGCAGCGGGACGCCATCCTCCATTCGATCCAAAAACCGATCACGATCCTCACCGGCGGGCCGGGAACCGGGAAAACATTGTGCGTCAACGGCATTATCGAACTTGCGGACGAGCTTGGAGTGAACTACCTCCTCTGCGCGCCGACGGGGCGCGCGGCGAAACGACTGTCGG
Organism: uncultured Chitinophagaceae bacterium; assembly: GCA_964439265.1. Classification (GTDB taxonomy): domain Bacteria; phylum Bacteroidota; class Ignavibacteria; order UBA10030; family UBA8401; genus JAGVPT01. The sequence goes on along the minus strand of CAYTOA010000027.1, from coordinate 42,001 downwards.
AATTATCCAGCCGCGAGGCAAAGACGATCCATCGGCTGCTGGAGTACGAGCCGGTGTCGGGAACGTTCCGGCGGGGAAGCGATTTTCCGCTCGAGTGCGACATGCTCATCGTGGATGAGGTTTCGATGGTGGATATCGAACTCTGTTCGGCCCTTCTCGATGCCCTGAAGCCCGAGGCGCAGCTTGTGCTCGTCGGCGACGTCGACCAGCTCCCTTCCGTCGGCCCGGGACAGGTATTGCGCGACCTCATCGAAGCAAAGATCATCGGCACCGTGCGGCTGGACACGATCTTCCGGCAATCCGAAGAAAGCACGATCATCGCGAATTCGCACCGCATCGACGCCGGAGAAATGCCGGTCTTCTCCCCCGACTTCAAACTGCTCGAAGAAACCTCGGCTGAGAATATGCAGGAGACCATCGTGCGCCTCTGTTCCACCATCCTCCCTCAAAATTATCAATACGACCCGTTCGACGACATCCAGGTTCTCTCGCCGATGCACAACGGCGCAGCGGGCGTGCGCGAACTGAACAAGGAGCTGCAGCGCGCGCTGAACGGCAACTCCAAGCTCTGCTGGCAGGGGAGCGAGCGGAAATTCCTGATGGGCGATAAGGTGATGCAGACGAAAAACAACTACGACAAGGACGTCTTCAACGGCGACCTCGGACGCATTGCCGGTGTGGACAAGGATGACGGGATCCTCATCGTGGAGTTTTACGGGAAGAAAGTCGACTATACCTTCGAGCAGCTGGATGAACTGACGCTCGCCTATGCAATGACGATCCACAAAAGTCAGGGAAATGAATTCAAAGCGGTAATCGTCCCCGTATCGACATCCCACTATATAATGCTGCAGCGCAACCTCATTTATACCGCCGTAACTCGGGCGCGGGAACTCCTGATTCTCGTCGGGGAAATGAAAGCCCTCGCCATCGCCGTCCGCAATGACGAAGTAAGGGAGCGAAACACGATGCTCCGAAAACGGCTTAAGGAGACACAAATTAATAATTAACAATTAAGAATTAATAATTGATGGTTTTAAACGGTCTTTAGCAAGACTCCTATATCTCTTAATTCTTAATTTTTAATTCTTAATTGCTCCTCTGTCCCCCGTCACACTCCCGCCCGCTTCCCCTTGACATTCCCCTCCACATTCTCTAATTTTGTTGTAGAAAAACAATCCCCGCTTCACAGGAGATGGCTGCGCCGCCATATTCAAGGGTATTGATTCACATCATTCACTTACTTTTGGATAAAACTATGAAAACCATTCTACTTCTTTTTGCGGCCATCCTCTTTGTGGGGATTTCGGCTGAGGCGCAGTTTAACACGGGTGATAACGCATCGATTGTTCTGGGACAGCCCAACTTCAATACTGCTACTAATCCCGGTTCGCCGTCAACAACAACGATGGTACCTTATGGTGTTGCGGTAGATGGCGCCAACGGCAAGCTTTATGTCGCCGATCAATCCTTCAATCGCGTGCTGAGATGGAACACCGCGGGTATAAATAGCAATGACCCTGCCGAGGCTGTTATTGGTCAAGGGAGTTTTGTTACTCTAGATGCGGATATTACTCAAACGGGAATGGACAGTCCGTCGGGTCTATGCGTTGCGCCGAACGGAACGGCATTATTTGTTTCGGAGTTCAGTTCGAACAGAGTGACCCGATTTGACAATGCGCAGAATATCACAAGCGGCTCTGCCTCAGCCAGTGCGGTTTTTGGCGAGCCGAATTTTACTACTGGGGGCGGAGGGACAACGAGTTCGACGGTGACAACTCCCTATGGAGGAGCAATCGATGACGCGGGGCATCTCTATATTCCAGATTGGACAAACAACAGAGTACTTCGATTCGATAACGCGACGAGTCTAACAAATGGCTCCATGGCGAGTGGTGTACTAGGTGCGCGGAATTTTACAAGTCCCGGCCTCGGAACGTGTACGGACTCAACAATCAACGGCCCGACAGCCGTTGCGATCGATAATGCAGGAACACTCTACGTGGCCGACAATGGAAATAATAGGGTTCTTTATTTCTTGCACGCTGCCACCAAACTCAATGGTGCAAAAGCCGATGGGGTTATCGGTCAACCCTCATTTACTGCTCATAGTCCTATCGGTCACGGTTCACATAATCTCAATTCTCCCAATGGCCTTGCGGTAGACGGTTTAGGACGCCTTTACATCTCAGATTACGGCAATAATCGGATTTTATGCTACGATTCCGCGGCATCGATCACAAATAATACTGCGGATGCCGCGCTTGGTCAGAGTTCTCTTACTTCGTTTGGTGCAAACACGACACAGAATGGTCTCAATGGACCGGCAGGGTTGGCGATCGATAATAACAATGGCTTTTTGTGGGTGGCTGACCAGAACAACACTCGTGTCTTACGATTTACGGCGGCATTTTCCCCGCTGCCCGTTGAGCTGACATCTTTCACGGCGGCAGTCCTCGACGGCAAAGTATCGCTTGCATGGAAGACGGCGACAGAGATCAATAACTCCGGGTTTGAAATACAGCGTGGTGCAAACGACAGTAAACAGTTAACAGTAAATAGTTGGACGAAGGTTGGGTTTGTTGCGGGGCATGGAACGTCGAATGCGCCGCAGAATTATTCGTATACCGACGCATCGGTGAGCGCCGGAAAATATTCGTATCGCTTGAAGCAGATCGACCATGACGGGAAATTTGCCTATGGTCAAACGATCGAGGCGACCGTCGGCATTACCCCGGGGACGGTGCTGCTGGACAACAACTATCCGAACCCGTTCAACCCCTCCACGAAGATCTCATTCGTCCTCGGAACAAAAGGACATGCGACCCTGAAAATCTTCAACGTTCTCGGTCAGGAAGTGGCCACGCTCGCGGACGGAGAGTTCAACGACAGCCAGGCGCAGACATTTACTTTCGACGCGTCGAGACTTTCCAGCGGAGTCTATTATTATGAGTTAAAGAGCGGCACGTCGACACAAATCAAGAAGATGATGCTGCTGAAGTAACATCGATCTGATATTTTAGAATGAGAAGCCTCCGCCAATAACGGAGGCTTTTTCGTTTGGGGATGACATATCGTATCATGAATGCCGATCATTCTGAACGAAAAAAGCTTCATCGCTGTCATTCTGAGGAGCGAAGCGACGAAGAATCTACGTCATAGCAACACCGCATTTCCCCGAAGTTTCCGTGCCGTAGACCCTCCCAAAGGTCGCGAAGCGATCCCTTTGGGAGATGCCTTCGGCATTCGCTCCGCTCAGCGTGACATATTATGGAAGTGTTCCTTAGCATTCTGCTTTGACCAAGCATCATCATTGTCATTCTGAGGATCCCGACGTTTTTGCCGAAGGCATCACTTCGTGATCGTCGGGAGACGAAGAATCTATATCGACGCAGCATCGTCGATCCGAGAAACTTTAGTGTCATAGATCCCTCGCTCCGCTCGGGATGACATATAGTGTTTGGAATTCACATTAATCTGAAGGGACAAAGAAATTTCAAATCGTAAATTGGCAATCGTAAATTGGAAATGTCAATTAACCTCCATATATTCACACAAGCAGAATCTGAAAGGAAATTATGGAACGCCTATTCTCTCCGTGGCGCTCGGAATACATTGGATCGCTTTCCAAATCAAAGGAAAGAGAAGACAAGGGATGCCTGTTTTGCAGCGCGGCAAAAAGCAAGAATGATTCGCGCAGTCTCATCCTTCTCCGTCGGAAATTTTGTTTTGTGATGATGAATTTGTATCCCTACAACAGCGGGCACGTGCTCATCATCCCGTACACGCACACCGGGCAATTCAGCCGCCTTTCGAAGAAAGAACATGCCGACGTGATGGCCGCTTCCGCGCTCGTGATGGAGGCGATCGAAAAAACGATGCAGCCGCAGGGCTTCAATTTCGGCGCCAACCTCGGACGCGTTGCCGGTGCCGGCATCGACCAGCACATTCATTTTCACGTAGTTCCCCGATGGACCGGGGACACGAATTTCATGCCGACACTGGCGGATACAAAGCTGGTGTCCGAATCGATGCAGGAAACGTACAAGAAGCTCAGGAAAAACCTCAGTTCAAAGAAGTAACTTGCGATTTTCGTTTGCCGATTTCCGATTTACGATTTGAAAATGCCTTGTTCATTCAGAATAACGTGGAGTTAGTTACAGCATGTCATCCTGAGCGTAGCGAATGCCGAAGGCATCTCCCAAAGGGATCGCTTCGCGACCTTCGGGAGGATCTACGACACCATAGCATCGCAGATCGACAATGCTGCGTTGACGTAGATTCTTCGTCGCTACGCTCCTCAGAATGACAATGATGTTGCTTTGTGCTTTCAGAATGAAGGGGATTCATATTACTATATGTCATCCCGAACAGAGCGAGGGATCTGCGATCGAGTAGGAACTTATTTGCGAACTTTTATCAATTAATTTCAGGAGGCTGGATTGAACGGTCCCGTCATGCACTTTAATTTCCCCTTCTCACTTTTCACTATTTACCTTTCACTATTCACCCTTTTCAATATTACGCCGTCATCCGTTTTCGCACAGCCGGCGCCGGCAGGCCCGTACGTCGAAGCCGCATCAAGGATATCCGACAAGGGGCTGACCGACCTGCGGGCATTTACAATGCTCTCCGAACTGACCGGCACGATCGGCAGCCGTCTCAGCGGATCTCCCCAAGCGGCAAAAGCAGTCGAGTGGGGAAAGAAGACAATGCTTCAGTGCGGATTTGACAGCGTTTACCTGCAGCCGGTAATGGTTCCGCACTGGGTGCGAGGAAACGTCGAACGCGCATCGATCCTTGACGGCCAAAAGGAAACCCCTCTTACGATCTGCGCACTTGGCGGGAGTATCGCAACCCCTGAGGAAGGGATCACAGCCGAGGTGATCGAAGTCCATTCGGTGAATGAGGCAAAAAGTCTCGGTGAGAAAGCGAGAGGGAAGATCATCTTCTATAATCGCCCGATGGACCCGACGAAAGTGCAGACGATGGAAGCGTACGGCGGCGCCGTTGATCAGCGTGCGGGAAGTGCGATTTACGCCGGGAGCGTGGGCGCTGTTGCCGCGTTGGTTCGTTCGATGTCGCTTGCGATCGACGATGTGCCGCATACCGGCGCGATGTACTACGTCGACAGCGTCTCGAAAATTCCCTCGGCGGCAGTGAGTACGGCGGGGGCGAACATGCTGAGCGAAATGCTGAAAACCGGCAAGAAGGTCCGAGTAAAGATCGTCCTGAACTGTGAAACTCTTCCCGATGTCGAATCGTCAAACGTCATCGGCGAAATCAGGGGCTCGGAGAAGCCGGGCGACGTGATCGTGATCGGCGGACATCTCGACAGCTGGGACAAAGGGCAGGGGGCGCACGACGACGGCGCCGGTGCTGTCCAGTCGATGGAGGCGCTCCGCCTGCTGAAGGATCTTGGACTAAAACCAAAACGGACGATCCGATGCGTTCTTTTCATGAATGAGGAAAACGGGCTGCGCGGTGGGAAAGCTTATGCAGCAGCAAAGCGCCCCGCAGGCGAAAAAGATATCGCAGCGATCGAGACCGACGCCGGCGGGTTTACGCCACTCGGGTTTGGGGTTTCAACTGATTCCGTGAGGTTTGAAAAACTCAAAAAGCTTTCGGGTGCACTTGAAGGCATCGGCGCAGACCGGATACGCAAAGGGGGCGGCGGTGCCGATATTTCTCCCCTCGCAGAAGCCGGCGTTCCGATGATCGGCCTGACCCCCGAAAACCAACGCTATTTCGACTACCATCACTCGGATAAGGATACGATCGACAAGGTTAATCCGCGCGAACTCGAACTTGGCGCCATCGCGATAGCGATCTTTGCGTACGAAATTGCGCAAGAGGGACTGTAGGAGTGAATAGTTAACAGTGAACAGTGATCAGTGAAAAGTTAAAAGTGAAAGGTGAAGGGGCATAATTGAAAAGCTATTACGTATAACTTACAACCTAAAACTTATAACCTTTCACACATTATGCCAAGCCAGCCGATAGGCGCATTCTTCACTCCCCTGCAATGGGCGAAGTGGGTTGTCGCGGAGAACAGGCTTTTCGAACAATGGCTGGACGGCGCCGTCGTTTTTGACCCGACGGCCGGCGAGGGGAGCTATCTCGAAGCATTTGTTTCGATTGCATATGACGGTCATCTTCCAATAACAAATGACATGCTGAAGCGCCTCTTCGGCGTTGAGAAGGAAAGAGCGTTCACGCGAAACTTCTTTTTGAAAATGAAAAGTGTGTATGGTATCGATTTCCCCCGTGAGAATTTCAGATGCGGGGACTATATTCTTTCGAAGAACACGGTCAAAGCCGACATTGTCGTGGGGAATCCGCCGTGGCAGAATTTTAACGATCTGCCGCCGCACTATAAGGAGATTCTGAAGCCGTATTATTTCCGTTATCATCTTGTATCTCAATCCCGGGAGCTGCTGCTGGGAGGATCACGGATCGACGTCGCGGCCGTCGTGATCGCGAAAAGCCTCATTGAGAGTCTCAAAGAAAATGGGAAAGCGTATTTCTTCATGCCGCTTTCGTTGTTGTTGAACGGTGCTGCCCATCGGCAGTTCAGAGCATACCGTCTCGGCGCAACTGAATTCTCCGTCGAACGCGTGCACGATTTCAAAAACAGATCCATTTTCGAAGGGGTCGGAACTCGTTACGGGTTGGTCGCCTTTCAGCGTGACAAGAAGCAGGCATTTCCAATCCCGTATTTTGAATTCGAATCAGGAGAATGGGCGAAGCACTCGGCGCAGCCGGCTTTCCGCCGGGATGATCCGCTCAGCATCGAAAGAGACGGAGGAATCTCCCTTCGAGCCTTTGAGTCGTTTTCGAAGATCGAAGTTTCTGCACAATCGAAGCCGCGGCAGGGAGTGAATACATGCGGAGCGAACAGCGTGTTCATCTTCGACTCGACCGTCCGCCTCGACGATAGCATCGCATGCGTAAGTAACGCGAAAGTTAAGAACGTTATTCTTCCGATGAAGTATCTCTTTCCAATGCTGGACAAAGTAAATTTTGCGCATCCTGAACCCATTCCAAAGCGCTACGTCCTTCTCCCGTATGACGCGGCGACCGGCAGGCCGCTCGATGAAACCGAGCTTGAGAAAGAACCTTTGCTCTATGACTACTTGCAATCGCAGCAATCCGTACTTCAAAATCGAAAAGGAACGCTGATCAACGCATGGATCTCAAAAGGTCTTTGGTGGGCGCTGCTGGGTGTCGGAAAATATTCCTTCATGCCGTACAAGATCGCATGGGAAGCGTACGGCAAAAAGACGTATCGGCCGAAAGTGTTTTCGGGAGACTGGCAGGGAAATCAGGCGCTCCATGCGTACATACCGACCGAGGACCGCGAGGCCGCGCTCGACATTTGTCGAAAACTTCGCGACCCGATCGTCCAGTTTTATTTATCGTCTCAACGCATGGAAGGGACGTGCAATTGGGCGCAGCCTGGAAGAATTGCCAGACTACTCAGGGTTAAGGATGAAGATGGTGCGATGGGCACTCATC